>JBFWMB010000100.1:0-14420 GCA_050251815.1 Salinivirgaceae bacterium
GGTACAAGCATCAAAATCGTAAGGTGTTTCGCTGGTACAATCGGTACCCGAAACGGGTTTCCAGATTCCAACCAGCGGACTTTCAGTTTCGCTTACCCGGACAAAGATTGTGGTTTGTTGCTGCTGGTAGCAGGCATCGTCGGGGTCGCCATTGATATAAGCCAGCTGCAGGGTGTCGTTAGCCAGTTGAACCACTGTATGCACGTAGGTTTCGTTATCGGTGGTATTAATCACGGTAAATACATCGCCTTCGAGGGTCCAGCTACCGCTGCCGGTGTTCGAGACACAGGTTTCACCATCAGTATACCAATCAACCAGGGTTGCTTTGCCATCTGCCGTAAAAGTGTAACGGGTTTGTTGGGTACAAGCATCAAAATCGTAAGGTGTTTCGCTGGTACAATCGGTACCCGAAACGGGTTTCCAGGTTCCAACCAGCGGACTTTCAGTTTCGCTTACCCGGACAAAGATTGTGGTTTGTTGCTGCTGGTAGCAGGCATCGTCGGGGTCGCCATTGATATAAGCCAGCTGCAGGGTGTCGTTGCTTAATTGAACCACCGTATGTATTAAGGTTTCGTTATCGGTGGTATTAATCACGGTAAACACATCGCCTTCGAGGGTCCAGGTTCCGGTGCCGGTATTTGAGACACAGGTTTCGCCATCGGTATTCCATTCCCGGAGGGTGGCTTTACCATCGGCAGCAAAGATATAACGGGATTGTTGAGTACAGGCATCATAATCGTAAGGTGTTTCGCTGGAACAATCGCTACCCGAAACAGGTTGCCAGGTTCCGATCAGCAGGTTTTCAGAAAACACGGGTGAAGGCGTTTCCTCGTCGCACGATGGGAACAGCATCACCGAAAGGGCTGTTCCCAAAAGAAAAATTGTTTTTCTCATGTAATTATAATTTGGGTTAGACATGGGCTTTAAACAAGTTTTTTTTGCGAATTGTTCAGTGTGCGGATGTTTAAAAAGACAATTTAGTCAATCACCAGGCTTATTCCATTTAAATTAGCTTTTCCAAGCTTCAGAAATTCGTAAGTAAGTTTATCGGCCTGGCAATCGATAAAGCGAATGCGCTTTAGGCTTTTATTTTTAAAAAAGGTGTTAATTATTCTTGCATTTTTAAAAGTTATCATATCGAAGGCACAATTCTCAAAAGAACAATCTTCCAAGGTTCCTTCAAAAACCAGATTGCCTAATTGCATGTTGGTAAATATGGTGTTACGCCATACCGCTTTTTCAAGCATGCTATGGGTAAGCACCCCGGATTTAAACGCCACTCCGGTAAAATTAGCTCCGCTAAAATTGCAATCTTTGATATGACTGCCTGAAATCACCGCTTCGCGCAGGGAACTGTTAATAAACTTGTTGTTCGAAAGGTAAGACCCCTGCCAATGACTGTTAAAGATATTGGAAGCAGAAAAATCGCAGCCTTCCACATGATTGTTTTTTAATAACAGTTCCGACAAATCGGAACCGATAAAAAGGCAGCGCTGCATGTTGGAAGCACTGAATTTTTCGTGCAGGTTTTTCAGGCCTGAAAATTCGGCGTCGACCCAGTTTCCATGCGACATATCCCAGGTCAGCTTCTTTTTATTACGTATGCCCGAAAACTTCTTGTTTTGTGTAGGAATTTCGGCCGATTTATTGACCTGGGATTCGGATTGTGCCTCGATATTAAGGGAAGATGGAAAGTTTTCAGAAAAATAGTTCAGGTCAACTCCCAATAGCTCAGCCAAACGGTTAAATGTAATCAGGTCGGGCATGGATTCGCCCCGCTCCCATTTTCCGACAGCCTGCGAACTAATAAATAGATGTTCGGCCAGTGCAGCTTGCGATAGATTTATTTTTTTTCGCGCTTCGGCAATTTTTTGTCCAATAATTTTTGTTGTTAACATAGTTGTAAGCTTTTAGTTTTTAATTTTTTCGACACCACAAAGCTATTTGGCTTCGTATTCAGAATCGAAAAAATTCAAACACTTTAGGTTGTAATTTCGCTACAATTTGTGGTAATCTGACAACCAGAGGTTGTATATTATCTTGATTAAAGACACGAGACTTAAGGTTAACAAGAACCATTAGATTTAATTAAATTTATAAAAGTAACTTAATATTTATTATTAAAAGTCAAGTACTTGTTAGTTTATGGGATAGTATACATTGGTATTACCGCAATGCAAACAGGCTTCGCGATGCACACACAACAAGCTTCCACAGGAATTACAGTGCCATTTTTCTTTTGCTTGCTCAATAAACTGAGCCATGCCAAAGGTTTCAATTTGATTCAGGTTTTGAATGATGCTTTCACCATATTTTAGGCGGTAGCGTTTATCCAAATCTTTAATTCTACGGCAGGGAAACTTATTGCAAGCGGAACAAAGTAGTTTTTCATTACCCTGCTTTTCGGCACAGCTTTTTATGCTGCACACAGTGCAATGGTAAGGTTTATTACCACTTTGGTTACAGCCAACACATTTGTTTTTGGTGCGCTGAAACCCATAGCATAAATCGCAAATTACACCACAGGGGGCTATGCTTGTATGATTCATAAGCTATTGTATTATTACTTTTTATTTAACCTAAGACTTATTGACAAACTTTTGCCTGCATCAGTAAAAAGGGTTCTGGCTTTTTTGCTTTTATCTTTTAAATCGACTGATTCGGCAACATCCGCTTTTAAATCGGAGAATAAGTCCAATAATTTGTCGAGCGGTAGTAATGCACAACTCAGGCAAAAAAAACTTTTGGAGCGACCCTCGTCAAAATTAGCGAGCATACCGGCCAGAATTTCCATCCTGATTTTTTGCTGCTCCAGAAATTCATCGATACCATTTTCTTTAATAAAGTAAAGATTTGGCATTATTCTTTGGTGCGTAACAAAGGAGTCGTAGCCACTTTTTTCCGGTTCAAATTGCTTGCAGGGAAACTCATTGCAACAGGAACACACTTCAAATCCGTTTTTTACCGCGCAACAAGTTAAACAAGCACAGGCCGGATGTTTCTCATTAAAACATAAACCACCGCATCCCGGACAGGCAGAATCGCCTTTGGTATAATACCTGGGGCAGAGTCCACAATCAATGCCACAACTGCCTATTGTTTCGTATTTTTTTAATCTGCGCGTTACCAAAGGTTCTAAGTTTATGCAGCAGGTTAAAACCTGAAAACCAAACCTATTCCATTGCCTGTCATCGCCAGTTTCAGTTCGGTATTGTCCCAAAATGAACTGGATTGAAGTCCGTTATTAAACGTGTCAATCGCCTGTTCGGCCTTTCGATTAAAGCTTCGAGTTAAAGGAACAGAAACTCCAATTAAACCGACACCCACACCTGCCATAACCCAAACTGGTTCACCACCGCCCAGCGCTGTACCTAAAGGCCAACCAACCAAAAAACCACCGGTTGCCCCAACAATAGCCGCTAAAGTATAGGTCGACTTTGCCGATTTTATTTGCAGGTAAGCCTGCTCATTGGGTTTCATGGCATTAACCAGTTGATTCATAGTTAAGCGGTTTGCACCCTGATAAAACTGATAACCACCCAAAACTCTTTTCATTACAATAGCCTCATTAACATTCTGAGCTAAGGTAAAGGTCAGGCTGGTGGTAATTAATAAAAAAACAACTGCAAGTTTTCTCATAATCGTATTTTTAAATTTATTTCTAAACATTAATGCCCCATAAAAATAAAGAAAATTGATTATACTCTATATTTAACAAATGATTGTAATGTCAAGAAAAAGGTCTTCCTTTTCGCCTCAAGCCGGCTGGGCTCTTCATTTTTGGCTTGACCCAAAAACGAAGCAAAAAAGTCAAGGCACCAAAAAATAGTATCTACATCTTTACAATCACTAAGTGCGGCCGGGTGATCTTCGAACAAGTTCTCAGCTTCCCGGTCTTACTAAGTGATTGCTTCGATTCCAATAACTATTTTTTGGAAGCCGATACAATTCTTTTTTATCATTTGATTAATTATCTACCACTCCTTTATAGTTTGAATGCTAATCTCGCATATAATTTTCTTCGGTAATACATTCCTATTAGCAAGCCCGCAATAATAAGTGTTAACCAGTTAATGGTGATGGTGGCTACTTCGAACAGGTAACTGCGTTCAATTCCAAATTTGATGGCGTAAAAAAGAAAAGCAAAAATATTTAAAAAGCATTGCGCCAATAAAATAATGCGAATAGCTTTTTCCAGGCGATTAGGCCCGGGGAATGCAAAGGCCAGAAAAAACAAGGCAAGTGACATGGTGATATACCCCAACTCCTCCATGGCAATAAACAATCCATGTTCATTGTATTGGGTGATAAGAGCAATTCCATCAGTCTCCCCCTTCATAACGCTAACTGGGACCACTGAAAACTGGGTAAAATAAGCCAGCAATAAAACGGTAACTGAGATTAATGCAAAGGAAATGCTTAGGAAAGTGAAAAGTTTTTTTGCCGCGTTGGCTATATAATGATTGCTTACCATGAAAACCACAAAAGCAAACAGTTGAAAAATAGCCAGATACATCCAATGGTAATCTCTTGGGTAATATAAAAGTATATCGGGAAACGGATAATCCATGCAATTACCCGGACAATAGGGCCCGGCGGAAGGAATGGCTGCCATGGCAAAACCAAAGGTTACCAGTGTAAGCAGCGACAAAATAAAGGATGCATAAGATCCAAAAGTCAAAAACGTTTTTTGTGATTCCGGGGTTTCCATCGTTTACTTTTATTTATGGTTGATTCGAAAAAGCAATTTGGAAAACAGGATTAAAAATAAACTAAAATATTGATATTTCCTACATTTGCGGATTGCTCTAATTACTGAAAACCAATCCTTTTAAGGTTTTTTATCGCGCAAACTCAAGACTGGCAGGATAACAGAGAAAATTCGTATGTATTTTACAAACCTAAGTTTCTCAATCCGTACCATAGGGTAACTTTCAATAGCAATTTCCGCGCTTAAGAGGCAATTTTCTTTTTAGTATGGATAATTTGAAAGACTCCCTTTGATACTCCAGATTATTCGTTGGGATTTTTTACCTGGGTGTCGTCAGTTAAAATTATCAATACATCGTCGTCTTCATTCAGTAAGAATTCTTCTTCTGTTTCAAGGTAAATTGACTGGTTATTTGCGGTCATTATAAATGAAACCAGATGTTTACCCAGCAATTCCTTTTCATATTTTTCAATAGATATTTTTTCGGAAGTTTCGCCCGGCAGCAATTCTGTGGCCAGGTAAACCTCTCCCCATTTTACATCCACAATTTTTACCTTTGTAATATTGTTTTGCACCCGGATGGTTGCTGGTTTATAGCATGATTGCATGATTCCCAATGCAAAAATTACGAGTAAGAGTTTTAATGGCTTCATTTAATTAATTTTTAGCTCGATTTCACCAATATAAGCGCTTCTTGAGTTTTGTTCCACTTTAAACGTGGTGTACTCAAAAGGATAATAAATTTTAGTTGAATTATCGTTAAAAGTAATTTGAAACGATTCAATTAAACAGGCGTATTCTCCCGGTTTCAGTTCGTAAACGGCATTCAGGTATTGGGCAAATGCTCCGGCTGTAGTATAAGCGGGTTCTTCGATGTGTTGATTGGCAATAATCAAATAATTAATTTTTTGTTTGGTCTGGTAGCTATTCCCCACCAAGGTTTTGTTAACTTTCGATGTGTCGAGAATCTGAGAGTTGGTTTTGCTCCAATGGTAATTGTTAATGAAGATACTCACTGAATCAATTGACTTAACTACCAAATACGTACTGTCGCTTGTTTTTAAATTCATCAGGATCAGTAATTCCTCAAAGGGAACCGTGCCATCTTCAGTAATCACATTTCGATCGACACTGCTTAGGGAATCGCCCTTTTCACAACTCACTAAAAACAGTCCGAAAAGTAAACAATAAATCAGCTTCTTCATAATTGTTTTGGAGTTAGTTATTTGTTTATGCAAGTTAATTTTATAAATGAATGCTGTTGTTCGAAAATTTTAAAATCCTACTTTCCAAAGTCGTAAGTTAAGCCAAGCCTTACGCCATTTTCCCAAACCCTCTGATGATGCTCCGCATCCTGGAAAGGTATTATGGAATGAATTTTAAAATAAGGATTTACAAAAGCGGTAAGTCCAAAGCTGAAGTCGTATTTTACCGCTATCCCCAGGAGTGTACCCAATCCGGTTTGATTGTCGATTGAACTGTTTGATGAGGCATCGATATCCAAAAGTAAACCTCCATTTATAAAAAAATATTTTAAAAAATTAGCTCTTAAAGCGAAGGGCACATTAATTAAAGCAAATTCTGCCGGGCGTGAATAGTTCTCTGAATCGGGAGGCAGATTGGGATTTATAATAATATGGTGTTCGGCATACTCAAAACCGGTTTCGAATTCCAGCCACGTATTCACCGGATAAACCCAACTGATTCCCAGGGCCCTGAAATAATCGCTTTCATAAGCCGGAGCTCCGTCATATTCACTAAACCGAAAGACCTGGTTTTCGCCAAAGGAAGAAAAGGTAAGTCCAAATTTGCCATTTACTAACCCGGTGGTGTTTTCCTGCGCAGTGGCGTACTGGTTTATCAACAGGAATGATACAAGAACAAGGAAAGAATGTCGCATTTTAAGCAGGTTTTAGTTATCAAAATTGTTATGTTTTGCAAGGTGAGGATCATTTAATCTTATGGTCTTTTTTTAAGCGTTCCACCAAACGTGAATCGAGTCTGGGGTCACTATAACGTGTTGAATTAAACTGAATCCTAATTTCGTTATCGGCTAAACCATCCAATTCGTAATAGGGTTCCTCAATAAAAACCCACGGGCAGGGAATGGATGAAATTAGTAGCCAATAAAAACCACAGTAAACGGGTTCTTTGTCGATTGTGAGAACAAACATACGACCATATAAGGAGGCATCGCCAATCATTAACGAATCGTGCGAAATGTCCAGGGTAAGTGTGTGGCTTGCGGTGTCGTATGTAAGCAAGTGGTTATATCGCAGCATTGGGGTGTTTTCCAATAAAATGGTGTCAAAGTCAACCTGACTGTAATCCTGATCTAAATTAGCGTAATAAGGTGTTTGGGTACGGTATATCTCAATGCCTTCGCCTATATTATAGTAGCTGTTATTATCCTTTTCGCAGGAACAGGCCAAGAGGCAAATTAAAAGGAATGAAAAATTTTTCATAAAAAAATTTTTCTAAGCAGATACATCTTAAAAGGATTTGGTTGCGTTAGGGGAAGAATTTTAATTTTTAATTTCAGAATGAAGTAAATAAAACTGTTTTTGCAAGAAAAACACAAAACTAAGTTTAAGATACAGGCTCAAATAAACTGTCAACAGATTCGGAATCATTCAACCTAATCTTTTTACTAAAAATGAAATTCATTTTAAAACAAATAATTATTTTCCGATACAGAACTGGCTGAAAATATTACCCAGAATTTCATCGGTCGATATTTCATCGCCTGTTATACCTGCTAGAAAATGAATTACCTCACGGATATCCATGGCTAGAAAATCGTTGGTTACGCCCTTTTCCAAACCATCCAAAGCCCGCTGCATAGCTTCCAGAGCCAGGGTAAGTGCTTCTATATGCCGCAGGTTGGTTACTATTACTTCGTTGTTTTCAAGGGCATCGCTATAGCTTGCTTCACCGATAATTTCTAATAGCTTATCTACCAACTGCTTGTTTTTTGCTGAAAGGTCCACCTGAGCAAAAAGCATAGGATGGTTTATCGGCTTTTGTGCTTCAGTAAGTAAATCCATTTTATTTCGAACCAAAATCACTGTTTTATCGCTGGCTCCTTTTCCGCTTAAGGCATCCAGTTCTCTGGTAACCTTGGCATTATCATCGCGGGCATCGAACAATGCCAATATTATTTTTGCCTGGTTTACTTTTTGGTAGGTACGCTCAATTCCCAGACTCTCAATAGTGTCGGTTGTGTGCCTTAAACCGGCGGTGTCGATAAACCGGTAAGTAATACCGGCATAATTAAACGTATCTTCGATGGTGTCGCGGGTTGTTCCGGCTATTTCAGAAACAATGGCCTTATCTTCGTTTAAAATGGCATTTAACAAAGTTGATTTTCCCACGTTAGGCTCTCCCACAATAGCAACGGGCACTCCATTTTTAATGGCATTTCCCAGCTCAAACGATTTAATGAGTCGTGTAATTACCTGTTTAATATTCTGTAAAAGTTTTTTTAATTGTGAACGGTCAGCAAACTCTACATCCTCCTCGCTAAAGTCGAGTTCCAATTCAATCAGACTTATGAATTGCAGCAGTTGAGCTCGCAAAGTAGTCAGTTCATGCGAAAAGCCTCCGCGCATCTGGTTCATGGCAATTTTATGGGCGACTTCGCTTTGCGAGGCTATCAAATCAGCCACCGCTTCGGCCTGCGATAAATCCATTTTGCCATTCAAGTACGCTCTTTGGGTAAACTCGCCGGGTTGAGCCAATTGTGCTCCATTTTTAATCAGTAAATGAAGCAGGGTTTGCTGAATATAAACCGATCCATGACACGAAATTTCTACCATATCTTCGCCTGTGTAAGTATGAGGTTGCTTATAAACCGCCAATAAAACCTCATCGATAAGAACATCGTTGTTACGAATTTCGCCAAAATGCAGGGTTTGGGTAGCTTGTTTGTGAATTGAAAAATTTTTTTTTCGCGAATAAAATATTCGTTCTGCAATAGTAAAAGCTTCAGGTCCCGTCAAGCGGATTAAAGATATAGCTCCGTTTCCGGGAGCTGTTGATATGGCACAAATGGTTTCTTCGCTCATGGCTGCATAATTTTATTGGACAAAAATACACATAAAGCTGCAATTGAAAAACAAACCGTTAGAAATCGGTTTTGGTACAATTTTTTTCACACTTTCATTTTAGGTATTGCAAACATGCGCCAAATTTTATAGTATATTTGGACCATTATTTTGAAAAAGCAACTGAAAATGATAACATCAATTCCTTTTATTAAACATACTTCCTCGGAGAATTTCTTTCTATTAGCCGGCCCTTGCGTGGTAGAAAACGAAGCCCTTGTTTTTGAAGTGGCCAAACGTGTTATGGAAATTACCGATAAACTTGAAATACCTTACATTTTTAAAGCATCGTATCGGAAAGCCAACCGAAGCAAAAAAGATTCGTTTAGTGGTATTGGCGATCAAAAAGCACTGGAAATTCTGCATAAGGTACGAAGTGAATTAAAAGTGCCTGTGGTTAGTGATATTCATACAGCCGAAGAAGCAGCCATTGCTGCCGAAGTAGTTGATGTATTACAAATTCCGGCCTTTTTATGCCGTCAAACCGATTTACTCGAGGCGGCAGCAAAAACCGGAAAAGTGGTAAATATAAAAAAAGGACAGTTTTTAGCTCCCGGGGCTATGCAGTTTGCAGCACAAAAAGTTTTTGATGCGGGTAACTCCAGGGTAATGCTTACCGAAAGAGGTACAACCTTTGGTTATCAGGATTTATTGATCGATTACCGGGGAATTCCCGAGATGCAACAAACCGGACTACCCGTTATTCTTGATATTACTCACTCCCTCCAACAACCCAATCAGGCTTCAGGAGTTACCGGTGGACGCCCCGACTTAATTGAAACGGTGGCGCGTGCTGGAATTGCTGTTGGTGTTGACGGTATTTTTATAGAAACTCATCCCAACCCGGCAAAAGCTTTGTCTGATGGTGCCAACATGTTAAAGCTTGATTATCTTGAAAATTTATTGACAAAGTTGGTCAAAATCAGAAAAACAATCAATCAACTTTAACAATAATTAATGGTTGTTCCTGATTTTTATTATATTTAGCTTTCAAAAATGTAAACATCGTGCTTATTATTTTTAATTAACACCGTGAAAATTAATTCCATATACAAACAATTGCTAATAAACATAGTGCTCCCGGTTATAATGGGGCTAATTATATTAGCCATTTTTAGTTATCGGAATACAAGAACTATTTTAAATGTAAACAACCTCACCGAACGTGATTTCATTTATGAAGAAATAAAGTCGTTCATTGAACTTGAACTGGTTGCGCTTTCCATTATTGAAGAACCCATGGAACAACAAATGCGCAATTATAGTGAAACCCTTATTGAAGATTACTTTGAAAACACCCAAAACATCGAAAATCTCGATTTGCTTCAAATACGCAACGATTTGGGAATGGATAACGAGCTATTCGACATATACGTTATAAACCGCGATGGCATTGTTGTAAATACTACTTTTAAAGAAGACCTCTATATTAATTTTTTCAGCTTTGGCGATGCACATAAAAATTATTTGCTCGATATTTTTGCCAACAAAAAGTTTGACAGTCCCCGGTTCTTTTTTGAACATAAAACCAAGCGTTATAAAAAATATTGTTATCAGCCTACCACCGACGGAAAATATATTATCGAGATAGGCTTGTATTCAGCTCAGGCCGATAAAATTTATAATTATACCATTACTCACCTGGATGAAATTCCACAAAAAAAACCCAACCTGACTTCGGTCGATATTTTCTTTTATGCCGACAAACCCTATCCCTTAAACCTTAAACGTGAATTTATTCCGGCTCATCTACCCCTAATTAATGATTTGCTCCATGGAAAAATGATAACTGTTGGACATGCAGAAAATGGAAGCAACCATATAAACTACACTTACTTTTTTCTAAAAGATCAGAATCCTAAAATTTTTAGCGGAACCATTATCCGCATATCTAACGATCCTGCGAGTCAGGAACATTTTATCCTCAAAGAAAAACTAAAAATAAGCCTGGTATTACTTTTCAGTTTGCTGCTGGTGTTCTTTTTAATTTACAATCGTGCCAAAGCCATAGTTTTTCCTATTTACGATTTGATTGACAAAACAAAAATCATTGCCAACGGAAATTATCGGGAGCGGGTTAATGAAGATGGCCACAATGAGATTGCAACACTCTCGAAAAACTTCAATAAAATGGTAAATAATATTGAAGAACGAAATAACGAGATTGAAGAACAATCGGAATTTTTGTATCAGGTAAACCGAAAATTAAATGAGGCATACAAATTGCTCGACCACCAGAAAAATCTGCTCGAAAACAAACAGGATGATTTAACAGCCAGCTTAAATTATGCACATCGGATTCAGGAATCATTACTCCCCGCTCCAGAAGAGTTTACTGAGCTTTTCCCCGAATCGTTTGTATATATTTTACCACGCGACATAGTAAGTGGCGATTTTTACTGGTACTCAAAAATAAATAACCAGATAGTTGTGGTTGCCTCCGACTGTACAGGCCATGGGGTTCCAGGGGCTTTTATGAGTATGATAGGAATGACCATACTGCATCACCTGGTAAACTATGAATACATTACCGATCCGGCACTAATATTGTCGCGGCTCGACATTGAGATTAACGATTTGCTGGTTTATAAAAACCATCACGAACAGCGATTCGAAGGTATGGATGCCTCAGTATGTACGATTGATCTGGATACCAACGAAATGAAATTTGCCAGTGCCCAACGCCCAATAATACTGCTACGTGACGGAAAAGCCATAACGTTTAAAGGAAGTATCTATCCAATTGGGGAATATTACGATAACATTCAAAAAATATTCTCAAATACCACCATTCCTTTGCTCGAAAACGATTCGGTTTACATGTTCTCCGATGGCTATACCTCTCAATTTAACGAAACCGGTGAAAAGAAATTCAATTTTGGTCGATTCCGTCATCTTTTAACTGATATAAACAGACGTCCTTTAAAAGAGCAACCCGTAATTATTCAACGAACTTTTGAAGCCTGGAAAGGAAACAGCGAGCAAATTGACGATATTTTAATTGTTGGCTTTAAATACAACAAACTGAAAAGTAAAAAAACCTATTCGGCTAAAGATTTATTGGAAGATTAATCAACCTGCGCTTTAAACACGCATCGAATTACAGCTTATAAAACGAAATTTACTTGTGAAACAAGACTAAAAAAACAAAACACCCGACAGATAAAACTGCGAGTGTTTTGCAACCATTAACCCATGAAAAAAATACCTGTTATCAGGCAATATAAATAACTTTAAAATTTTCAACTTAAGTAAAATCAATTTCTTAAAAACTCATTTAGTATATTAAAAACATATACCAAACTTTTCTAAAATTTAAGAAACATAATTTATAAGAACTTAATTTACTGCTTATTTATTACTAATCGTATAATCACATACAAAATTAAAAAAAATAATGAATTCCAAAACGCTTTTAATCATTTTTTTTATCAATCAAAAAGAATCAATTTTTGAACAGGCTGCTAATTTTAGTATACTTGCATCGAATTTAAGTTAGACAACAATGAGTCAAAAATTTTCATACGAAAAAGCCATCGCCGAAATTGAATCAATAATTGAGGAGATTGAAAACCAAACATTGAATGTGGATGAGCTTTCGAGCAAAGTAAAAAAAGTAGCTCAACTGATTAAAAGTTGCAAACAAAAACTTACCGACACCAAACTGGAAGTTGATAATTTACTAAATGAAATAGATTAATACCGTAAACACTTTTCTTTCCTTTAGTAATCTTTTCATCAACAACAAGCACGCATCTAATTAAATTAGAACAAATTAAATAATACTAACACACAGGTGTTAATCTATTTATTGCGATAATATTTTTTATTTCGATCGAAAAACATATTTTTGAACATATTTGTCTTAAGCAAAAATAGTAGTAACCAACTTAAAGGGTATGTTAACTTTTGTAGAGTTCATTGAAAACAGCATCAAAAAACATTGGGATCTGCAGGCTTTAGCTGATTATCAGGAGGGAAGCATCAGCTATAAAGAAGCCGCAGAACGAATTAAAAAGATTCATTATGTTTTTGAAAAACTTGGCCTGAAGCCAGGAGACAAAGTAGCCCAAATTGGGCGAAATAATTCGAACTGGGCCGTTACATTTTTGGGTACCATATCGTACGGCACGGTAAGTGTACCGTTATTACAAGATTTTCCGGCAGGTGATATTGAAAACACGGTAAACCACTCCGATTCAGTTCTTATGTTTCTGTCGGATTATATTTTTGAAAAGTTGGATGTGGAAAAATTCCCAAATATTCGTGGGTTTATTTCACTCGATTCCTACGAAGTGTTGTACGAGAGAGATAGCGATGTTTCGAAATACCTGAATGAAAGCAATGCTATAAAGTTGGATTTAACTCCCGATACTTTCAGTTTAAACAAACAACCTCATGATGCCCTGGCTTCAATATCTTACACTTCAGGAACTTCAGGTTTATCAAAAGGTGTGATGTTGAGTCACGGAAATTTTGCTACAAACATTGAATTTGGATTTGATGTGATGGATTTACGCCCAGGCGATAAGATTGTTTCGTTCCTTCCCCTGGCGCATGCCTACGGATTGGCTTTTGAATTGCTTGTTGAATTTGTTATGGGCTGCCACATTACCTTTTTAGGAAGAATTCCATCGCCTCAGGTAATTTTACAGGCGTTTAAAGAGATAAAACCACGCTTGGTAGTATTGGTTCCTTTAATTATCGAAAAAGTTTACCGAAATAAAGTAAAACCAGCTATCAGCACTGGCTTACCACATATTTTGCTGGGAATTCCTTTATTGAAAAAACTGGTTCACAACAAAGTAAAGAGAAGTCTTGAAGAAGCCTTTGGTGGTAATTTTATCGAGGTAATTATTGGTGGAGCCGCGCTGAACAAAGAAGTTGAAAGTTTCTTAAAAAAGATTGGATTCAAATTTACCATTGGCTATGGCATGACCGAATGTGCTCCCATTATTAGTTACGCCCCCTGGCACAAAGCCAAAAAATTTAGTTGTGGTTATCCCATTCGTCAATGTAAGGTAAAAATTGATTCACCCGACCCCGAAATGATTGAAGGCGAAATAATGGTTAAAGGTTCGCAGGTAATGATGGGTTACTACAAAAATCCTGCAGCTACCAGTGAAACCATTGATGAAGATGGCTGGTTAAAAACCGGTGATTTGGGTGTGATGGACAAAAATGGATATATTACGATAAAAGGTCGTAGCAAGAATATGATTCTTGGCGCATCGGGACAAAACATCTATCCTGAAGAAATTGAAGCCCGTATAAACAGCATGCCTTATGTAATTGAATCATTAGTAATTGAAAAACAAGGTAAGCTACACGCTTTAATAGTTCCCGATTTCGAAAAAGCTGAACTCGACGGACTTTCAAAAGAAAATATAAGAGCAGAATTTGAAAAAAGCCAAAAGCTGCTAAACGGACAAATGCCCAATTATATGAATATTTCCCGGTTCGAGATTCAGGACGAGGAATTTATAAAAACCCCAAAGAAAAGCATCAAACGGTATTTATATACAAATTAATTGGTAAAAAAAGAGCTGAAAATTTATCAGCTCTTTTTTTTGCTAGTTTACTAGACCGCTTGATTATACATG
>JBFWMB010000101.1:0-14116 GCA_050251815.1 Salinivirgaceae bacterium
AGGTGCTCTTTGCAGCTATTCTCATCAGGAAACTGCTCGATAAATTTGATTATATTCACATCAAAAGTTTTTTGATAAGATATACATTTTTTCTTAACTGGCATAATCGCGACGAATCAAATTAAGTATTAAAGAAGTTTAAAAACTTATATATTTGTGTTTAAAATGAATTTTACCATGCGCATAAAACATGCTATTATCTTATCGGGTTTATTATTTATAAGTGTATGGAGCTTTAGTCAGCAAACATTTCACAGAAATGGAACGCTTGCCAGCAAAGGAGCTTTAAATAGGGGAAAGGAACAGGGTTTATGGACTTATTACGATAGCCTGGGAGTAAAATTGCAGGAAACTGAATTTAATAATGGAGTGGTTCAGGGTAAGCTGACCTATTTTTTCCGTAACGGGAATATTGAGAACCAGGGAACTTTTGAAAACGGGATTCTAAACGGGTTTTATTTTGAAAACTATATAACCGGAAAATATAGGGTGACGGGTTATTATAATCAGGGTCAAAAAGATAGTGTCTGGACGTATTACACAGCACAGGGAAATAAAATAAAACAGGAAAAATACAATGTCGATACGGTATTGCTCCTTAATTATTGGGATAAAGACGGAAAACAACTGGTAGAAAATGGCTCGGGTATTTTTGTCAGTTATTATCAAAATGGACAGATTGAAGAAACCGGACCCTATAAAAATGGCCGTCCAAACGGTTATTGGAAACGCTATTATATAAACGGACAAATGATTTCGTCGGGTCATTACAAAGATGGAATTGAAACCGGGAAATGGCTCTCATATTACCGAGATGGGAACTTGCTGAGTGAAATAAATTACGAAAACGGATACAACATCAGGTATTATCAGAATGGCCAAAAAGAGATGGAAGGCATTATTCGTGAAGGGGAAAAAGACAGCATCTGGAATTATTGGTATCATGATGGGAAACCCAAGTTGGAAGTTGGTTATAAATTAGGAATTAAGTGGGGAAAACAAACCGATTGGTTTGCATCGGGGCAGAAAGCCAGTGAAATACATTTTGAAAATGGGAAAAAGCAGGGTAAAGCCATTTGGTGGAACCAAAACTCTAAACCCGACATGGAAGGCAATTTTGTTGCTGATGCGCAGGATGGTTTGTGGACCTATTACCGTACCGACGGGAAAAAAGGCAACGAGGGGTATTATAAAAACAATCAGATGCATGGCTTGTGGACTTATTGGTATGCCAACGGTGAAATGTGGAAACAAGGGAATTATAAAAATGGCTTACGCGATGGTCATTGGATAATTTATTACGAGAACAAACAAAAATTTCACGAAGGTGATTTTATTGATGGTAAGGAAGTGGGTTTTTGGCAGCGTTGGTATGAGAATGGAAAGCTGGAGATGACCGGATATTTTGATGCCGGACAAATGGACAGTTTATGGCAAGCCTGGTTCGACGACGGAACAAGAAATTATAAGCTTACCTACCGGAAAAACATGAAGCATGGTACCGCTACCTACTGGTACCGCAACGGAAATAAACGTCTTGAAGAAAACTACAAAGACGGTTTGTTACATGGCCCATATGCAACTTGGCGATTCGATGGAACCAAAATAATTGAAGGATCTTATTTTGAGAATCTGAAAAACGGTACATGGCGCTATTACAATGAATACAATAAAATGCTACGCCTTGAAAATTATGTTAAGGGCATGGAAGATGGACTGTGGCAGACCTGGTATAAAGAAGGACCGCTACAGAGTGAAATATCCTATAAACAGGGGAAGAAACACGGCACGGTAAAGTATTTAAAGATTAGAGGGGAAATCCTTTACGAAGGGATTTATAAAAACGATGTGGAAGTAAAGGTAAAGACTGATAACCGAAAGCCTCGATAATAAAAAAGCCGGACACGTCCGGCTTTTTTATTGCAAAATTCAGTGTTTTAATTCCTGTTGATAGCATTCAAATCTTCAAATGCGATTTTTAAACGGGCAATCATGGATTCTTCGCCAGCGCGCAACCAAACCCTTGGGTCGTAGTATTTCTTGTTTGGTTTATCGTCGCCTTCGGGGTTACCAATTTGTCCCTGAAGGTATCCTTCGTTCTTTTTATAATAGTTCATAACACCTTCCCAGGTTGCCCATTGGGTATCGGTATCAATATTCATTTTAATTACACCATAGCTAATGGCCTCGCGAATTTCAGCCTGGGTTGATCCCGAACCACCATGGAATACAAAGTTTACAGGTTTTTCACCGGTTTTGTATTTTTCCTGAATGTATTTCTGCGAGTTGTCAAGAATTTTTGGTGTTAATACCACGTTACCTGGCTTATAAACCCCGTGTACATTTCCAAATGATGCCGCAATGGTAAAGTTTGGCGAAATTTTATTCAGTTCTTCGTAAGCATAAGCTACGTCTTCAGGTTGGGTGTAAAGCTTGGCATTGTCAACATCAGAGTTATCCACACCATCTTCTTCACCTCCGGTAATACCTAACTCAATCTCGAGCGTCATTCCCATTTTGCTCATGCGTTTCAGATAGGTTTTGCATATCTCAATGTTTTCTTCCAGTGGTTCTTCCGAAAGGTCTAACATGTGTGAGCTAAACAACGATTTTCCTGTTTCGGCAAAATGTTTTTCACCGGCATCGAGTAGTCCATCAATCCAGGGCAGTAATTTTTTTGCTGCGTGGTCGGTATGCAGGATTACAGGAACGCCATAAGCTTCGGCTAACAGATGCACATGTTTGGCTCCTGCAACAGCACCCAGTATAGCGGCTTGTTGTCCATCGAGTTTTAATCCTTTACCGGCATTAAATACGGCTCCGCCATTTGAGAATTGAATAATAATTGGCGAATTCACAACTTTGGCCGCCTCCATTACGGCGTTTATAGAGTTGTTGCCAACTACATTAACTGCCGGTAGAGCAAAGCCGTTGGCTTTTGCAATGCGGAATACTTCTGACACATCGCTACCAGTGACAACCCCTGGTTTTACCTTGTCAAAAATTTTTTCACTCATAATGTTGATTTATTAATTATAACTATTGTTTTATCTAAAATTCGAGGCAAATATATTAATTTGAAAACAGTTTCTGGCAAATTATTCAACACAAGTTAACGCTTCAATTAGCTTTGTTTGTTTTGACCCTTTTATTTCTTCCTCAACCCATCCTGAAACCAAATAGTACCTAAATTTTATCAATGGGCTGCTTTTTAAGGTCTGGTATTGACTGTCGGACAATTTAAAAATAAGTAGAGCCAATCCGGTGTCGAAGGTATCCATTTTGGTTGAATCGCTTGGCATTGTTCTAGGAAAAAGAATGATTTCTTCACCGCTTTCGGGTACCAGAACAATCTCTCTTTCCTCCTGAATTACGTTGTTGCTGTATTTGTAATATTGAAGTTTTAAGTACTTGTGTGGGCCAATGCATTGGGCTTTTATGTAAACGGGTTGTCCATTAATCCGGCAGAGTAATTCAGGGCGGGTTATTTTAACCTGGAATTCGGTAATGGCATCAACCTCATTTTTTTCGTAGCTGCATTTCTGACCCATAATTAACGAGGGAAATAGCATCAGCGCCACAAAAACTAGTTTTTGAATTCTTTTTATATATGATTTTGCATACATCAGGGTTATAGCTTTGACAATAGGTGCATGAACTTGGTATTGGGGTGAATGCCTTTTGCATCTTTGGCAAATTCGGCAACAATGCCCTGTAATTCGTAGAGTTTTAGTTCATCATTAGCACCCATTGATACGGTTCCTTTTTCGGAGCAGGTAAAATAATTTTCAATTTCGAGCAGGGTACTTTCTGAAAGATAAATGCTGCCGGGTTCACTGAGTCCTTCTATAGCATGGGCAATGGTTACGGTATCGCCCCAAACATCATACGACAGTTTATTTTTTCCCACCACGCCGGCAATTACTTTTCCGGTATGAATACCTATGGCATATTCAAACAGGGGCAAGTTTAATTTAGCACGCCGGGAATTTATTCTTTTTAATTTTTCATCAATTTCCAAGGCTGCCAGCACTACATCAATGGGGTTACTCTTATTGCGTAAGGGAACACCTCCGGCTCCAAGATAAACACCACCTACAGTTTTAATTTTTTCGACAAAATGTTTTTCCAGAATGGTATCAAATTTTACCAGGCTTTCGTGCAGTTGGGTAACCAGTTCGTCTATGGGTATTCGTTCAGAGAGGTTAAAAAAATTCCGGATGTTGAGGTGCAGCAGGGTAACTTTTTTATAATGACGCGGAGCCGCATAGCCCTTCTTTTTTAATTGAATGGCTACCTCATAGGGAATAACTTTGTTTAAAACTTCTTCGGAACGTTCTTTGGCAATTTCGAGTGCCTTTTTTTGTTCGTAAAGCTCTTCAATTTGTTCTTCAACATAATCTTTTACCGATTCCAGGTGTTCGGTTAATGTTTGTGTATTTTCCCAACGTTGTTTTAGTTCTTCTTCTACTTCTTTTTGCTGGGTTATGTCGAACTCAATCACAATAAATCGTTCTACATTATCGTCGTGGCTTTTAACGGGTGTCAGGGTCGATTGAATCCACTTTTTCTGGCCAGTTGGTGTAGTAATAATCCGCGAAAAACTGAACGATGAATTCTTTTTAAAGAAATTACGGTCGGTGTCTCGTATTACTTTTATAAAACTGCTGCTGTCGTCCGATTTTTTTTTCTTGTATTCATCCAGGGTATAACCATAAAGGTGACTAAAGCCTTGATTAGCCCATTGTATGTCGCCGGTTTCTGATAATATGAGTATGGAGTTGTCGGCCGAACGGGCAATAGAAGCCAGTAGTTCAAGCTCCTGTAATTTATCGTTGGCTATTTTGGTGGTGTCCTGCATAAATCTTTTTAAGGCATTTGTGGGAAAGGTTAAAAATACAAAATATTCTATTATTCTTTTAGTAATTTTGCAAAACCTTAGTGTAAAATCAGGTTTTTCTGAAACGAAACCGATTTTAAATTGTTCACAAGTTATTGCTTTAAAATCAATTGGTTTTGGGGCTTATTGAAAATAGTTTAACTTTTTAAATTTATATAAGCATGAAAAAAGCAGCCATACACACGGCAAAAGGAGTAATGAATGTGGAGTTTTTTGAGAACGATGCTCCAAATACCGTCGACAATTTTATTACACTGGCTAAAAAGGGTTTTTATGATGGTTTGACCTTTCATCGGGTGATTCCTAATTTTGTGATTCAGGGAGGTTGCCCGAATGGAACAGGTAGCGGCGGACCGGGATACAAAATTAAATGCGAGCTTACCGGGGGTAATCAATACCACGATCGGGGAGTTTTGTCCATGGCACATGCCGGAAGAGACACCGGAGGGTCTCAGTTTTTTATCTGCCACAATCGCGAAAACACAGCCCATCTCGACCGCAACCATACCTGTTTTGGTAAAGTTTATGAAGGGCTTGAGGTTATCGATGCCATACGTGCAGGCGATATTATTGAGAAAATTGAAATTTTCGAAGAATAAGAAGGTTAACATAAGGTAAAAGTCGGAATATTTCCGGCTTTTATTTTTACCCCTTGTGGCCTGGGTTCTGCTGTGTCTGTTTGAGCCATTAAAAATATCTGTATATTTGCCCTTTAAAAATGCATTTTCATCGATGAAAAAAGCGCTTCTTTTTATTGTAGTTTTTAACCTGGTACGGTTACTTTTTCTTCCCTTTATGGGGATGATGCCCCAGGATGCTTATTATTATTTTTATTCCGAACACCTTTCACTTTCCTATTTTGACCACCCGCCTATGGTGGCTTACATGCTGTATTTGTTTAGTCTGGTTTTTGGTAAAAGTGTAATTACCATTAAATTGGCCGATTTTGTTATTACAGTAGGCACCCAATGGGCATTCTTTGCTTTTTCGTCAAAAATTCTGCGAAGCGAACGCAAATACACCAGTTGGATACTGCTGACATCAACCTTATTAATTTCAAGCCTTTCGATGGTTACTACCCCCGATGTGCCCCTTTTGTTGTTTTGGGTGTTGAGTTTAAATTCACTGTATGTTGCACTATTCAGGAAGAATAACTGGCATTGGATATGGGCGGGTATTTTTATGGGCCTGGCTTTCGACAGCAAATACACAGCTTTGGCAATTCCTGCGGGCTTGTTTTTGTTTCTCGTTTTTTCAGGACGTTACCGGGGTTATTTACAATCCATCTGGCCTTATTTGTCGGGTGCCTTAATGGTGTTGACCGCCTGGCCGGTAATTCAGTGGAACATCGATAACGAATTTGCTTCGTTTGTTTTTCAGTCTTCGGAACGGGCCGAAACCATTTCCGGAATTACCCTTCATAATTTTTTTGGATTGGTAGGTACACAGCTGTTTTTGCTCTTACCAGTTGGTTTTGCCGGTTTATGGTGGGTGGCTTACAAGTATTTCCGGCGTATTTTTATCAAACCCAATCAGGTGAATCCTGAATTGTGGTTTTTATTGGCTTTCTTTTTGCCCATGTTTATGGGGTTTTACATGATATCGTTTTTTTATTGGGTAAAACTAAACTGGTTAATGCCAGCCTACATCTCAGGAATCATAATTTTGGCCCGCTACCTCGACAAAAAATGGATAAAATGGCAGTTGGTTTTTAGCGGTGTTTTTCATGTGCTGGTGATGATTGAGGTGCTTTTTTATCCCTTTCCCATCAAAAGCGACGATACCTGGTTTGGGTGGAAAGATTTTGCAAACCAGACCGAAGCCTTATGGAGCAAACACCCCGATGCTTTTGTGTTTTCTGAAGATAACTACAAAACCACGGCACAACTGATGTTTTTTACTAACAAAAAAGTATATGGGCGCAATGTAATTGGCAAGAATGCTCTGCATTACGATTATATTGGCGACGATTTAAACCAACTGAAAGGAAAGAACGCCATATTTATTGATTCACACCGGCGTTTTTCTGATGATATGAAAGGCGGTGAAAACCTTCCGGTAATTAATCAGTATTTTGATTCGTATCAGGAACTTGACCCCATATTGATAAAACACCGGGGTAAGACCGTGCGTAAATTTGCCGTGTATTATTGCATCAATTATAAAGGAATCGAACCCTAAACTTGCGATTTAAATCATTTGATTTATTTTTGCAGCAAATTTTGTTAACAGAATTATTTATATCATATGGCTGATACTTCAGATTTTAGAAACGGATTGTGTATTGAGTACAATGGAAAGTTGTTTACCATTGTCTCGTTTCAACACGTAAAACCGGGAAAAGGTCCCGCTTTTGTCCGCACCAAATTAAAAAACCTGGAAACAGGTAAAGTAATTGATAACACCTTTACTTCAGGAGTAAAAATTACCACCGTTCGTATTGAGCGTCGTCCTTACCAGTATCTTTATAAAGATGAGGCCGGATACAATTTTATGAACAGTGAGAACTTTGAGCAGGTTTCAATACCAGAAAGTTTAATTGATGCTGCTGAATTATTGAAAGAAGGTCAGGAATGCGAGATTGTATTCCATGCTGAGAAAGAAACTCCTTTGCAGGTTGATTTACCGCCCTTTGTTGAAATGGAAGTTACCTATACCGAACCGGGTATTAAAGGCGATACCGCTACCAACACTCTTAAGGCCGCAACGGTTGAAACCGGAGCTACCGTAATGGTTCCCTTGTTTATTAATACCGGCGATTTTATTAAGGTTGACACACGCGACAAATCGTATTCCGAACGGGTAAAAAAATAAGTCTACATACAGGTTATCCTGAATCAAAAAAAGTTTCTCAACAACAAAGAGAAACTTTTTTTTTGACAATCCACCGGAATTATTACCATTTCTATAACCGATTGTTACTTTTCATTCAATTTTTTGTACATTCGGTATAATTTTTAACGGCAAGCTATTATGACAGGTAAAGCATCTCTTAAACGATTACAGTTTAGCAACTACAAGCTCGATGCCCTGCTGCATACCACGCTTTTAATCAATGAGAATGTTTCCATTCAGGCCTTGTTACGGCACTTTGAAACTATTTTACACGACGAACTGAATATTGGAAAGATTCTTATTTATACCTACAACGAAAAATGGGAATGTGTACTTTCATCGGGTATTCATCGGACCATAGCCGAAGGCATTAGGGTTGAAAGCGACCTGCTGTATTACAAGCAGATAACTAACTTGTCGGTAGCTTTGAACCAAAATTTAGAGTTGTTCGATGTAATTATTCCTGTTTATCATCACGAGGTGCCTATTGCTTATGTTATTATTGGCGACATTGATGAGGAACGCGCCGGAATGAGCCCTACCATTAAACACCTGCATTTTATTCAAACCCTGGCCAATATTATTGTAGTGGCCATCGAAAACAAGCGACTGTTTGATCAGAGCGTTCGCCAGGAAGCCATTAAAAAAGAGCTGGAGCTGGCATCGCGTATGCAAACTATGTTAATTCCCAATCCACGAACCTTACCCAATAACGAAAACATTCATGTGTCGGCTTTTTACCTGCCACACTTTGAAGTAGGTGGCGATTATTACGATTTTGTTAGACTGAATCACGAGGAATATGGTTTTTGTATTGCCGATGTTTCCGGGAAAGGAATTTCAGCAGCCCTGTTAATGTCTAATTTTCAGGCCAACATCAGGGCGCTCTTTTCGACCAAGCTGCCACTCGATCAAACCATACACAAACTGAACGACCGGGTGATGGAAAATGCCAATGGTGAAAAATTTATTACCCTGTTTATTGGAACCTACAATACCACAACCCGTCTGTTAACCTACATCAACGCAGGACATAATCCACCGGTAATGTTTCATAAGGAAAGCAATCAGATTGAATTACTTACTTCCGGTTGCATGGGCGTAGGCATGTTCGACGAAATACCCAGAATAAACATGGGCAGCCTTACTGTGAGCCGCGGGAGCAAGCTTATTTGTTATACCGACGGTATTGCTGAGCTTGAAAACAATAAAACCGAAATGTTTGGTACCGGGCTGATGGAACAATGCATGCAAAAGGAGCAAAGTATTAATGTTGTTATCGACGAAATTATTAATTTGCTCGACAATTTCAGAGGCGACAACGATTATTTTGATGACATTTCAATTCTGGGCATGGAGTTTCATTAAGAAAAGGCTATTCGCATCAGGTTATTTTGTGTTTCTGGTCAAATCGGTCCAAAAATCAGCATACAAAATAAAATAAGTTCGGTTTCCTGGCGTTTCCTCAACGTATCGGGTTTGAATGGAACCAGGCCGATACAAATCAGAATAGTTTTATTATTTTTGGCTTCTCAACAAAAAGTACAAATAAAATAATAGCTCAAAAAGGAGTAAATACTAGGTATTATAATAAGTTACAGTTATGGCAGAAACAAACAATGAGTACCGTTTCGACTCGGTCGATTTAATTCTATACTTATGGGATCGCAAATGGCCCATCATGGGTATTACTACTGTGGCAGCTATCGTTTCGATAATAGTGGCCTTATTAATACCCGTAAAATTTAAATCGGAGGTTATTTTATTTCCGGCAGCGGCCAGTTCCGTGTCGCACGATCTGCTGTCGAGTAATATTTCGAAAAAAGAAATCCTGAGGCTTGGGGAAGACGAAGAAGTGGAGCAGTTGCTTCAGGTATTGCAGTCGGACGAAATTCGTGATCGCATTATTGAAAAATACGATCTGATGAATCACTACCAGATCGATTCCACATCGAAATATCCTTTTACGGCTTTGCATAAGGAGTTTTCTGAAAACATTTCGTTTACTCCGACCAAGTTTATGTCGGTTCGGATTACTGTTATGGATACCGATCCCAAAATGGCTGCCGGTATTGCCAACGATATATCGAACCTGGTAGATACCATCCGTAATAAGATGCAGACAGAACGGGCTTACGAAGCGCTCCATCTGGTTGAGAAGGAGTATTTTACCCAACGCGATCAGATTCAGCAACTCGAAGACTCGCTCAATGTGCTTCGCAGCTTTGGCGTGGTCGATTATGAATCGCAGGCCGAGGTGTTAACCGATGCTTATGGACAAGCCATCATTCAGGGTAAAAACGAAGCTGCCCGAAAACTGGAGGCCAAACTCAATGTGCTGGCCAAATACGGTGGAGCTTATGTGTCGATTCGTGATTACCTGGAGTTTGAAAAAAAACAGCTGAGTAACCTGAAAGCCAAATATGCCGAAGCCTTGGTGGATGCTACCCAGAATTTGCCTACCAAGTTTGTGGTTAATAAAGCCGTTGAGGCCGAGAAAAAATCGTATCCCACCCGCTGGCTCATTGTCGTTCTTTCTACTTTTTCGGCTTTTATTTTAACCGTGTTGCTCATGGTTGTTTCCGATACCCTGCTTAAACGCTTAAAAGAAATTAAAAAAGCCAAAGCATAAGGTGAACGGACAAAAATACAGTTGGTGGGTTTATGCCGGGGCATTACTATTTGTGATTCTTAACGGACTTTTTATTTATCACGAAGTCTTTTGGTTCACCATTTTTCCTGTGGTATTGCTTTTAGTGGCTGCGGCTTTTTTAAGTCTCGACAAACTTATATTGGCCCTGGTGTTTATGGTACCTTTATCCGTTCCATTGAGCGAGCTGGTAAAAGATTTGCCCATCGACATGTTTTTGCCCACCGAGCCCCTGCTGGCCGGCATACTGCTAATAGTTGTCCTTAAGCTTATCTTTAATGGAAACTTCGATAAAAAAGTGTTGACCCATCCGGTAACACTCACCCTGTACCTTTACCTGTTCTGGATGTTGGTGACCACCGTTACCAGCACCATGCCTTTGGTGTCGGCTAAATTCCTGTTGGCCAAACTCTGGTTTATTGCCGCTTTTTATCTGCTGGCCACGCAATTATTCCGCAGCAAAGCCAACGCACGCAAGTACATGACCTATTATGTGTTTGCCCTGGTAATAGTAGTTGGCTACGCCATGTTCCGGCACCTAAAGTTTGGTATTTTCGATGAGAAAATTGCCCATTGGAGCGCCAACCCTTTTTATAAAGATCATACTTCATACGGGGCCTTATTGGCTTTTTACATTCCTCCCATGGTGGGTATCAGTCTTTACAAAAAATATCCGGTCCGCCGCCGGTATCTTTTTGCGGTACTAACGTTGATTCTTTTTGTGGGATTGGTTTTCAGCTATTCCCGTGCAGCCTGGGTAAGCCTGCTTGGTGCTTTTGGCGTGTGGGTGCTGATAAAGCTGCGTATTAAATTCTGGCTTGTATTCTCAGGAGCCTTGTTGCTGGGTATGGTTGTACTGGCTTTCGGTAATAACATCATGCGCAGCCTGGAGTCGAATAAGCAGGATTCCAGTACCGACCTAGCCGAGCATGTGCAGTCCATCTCCAAAGTATCTACCGATGCATCGAACCTGGAGCGGCTGAACCGATGGAATTGTGCCTTGCGCATGTTTGCCGAAAAACCGGTGTTTGGCTGGGGACCCGGAACTTATACCTTCCATTATGCACCGTTTCAACTCTCGCATGAGAAAACCATCATAAGCACCAACCAGGGCGACATGGGCAATGCCCACTCCGAATACCTGGGGCCGCTTTCGGAACAGGGTGTTATGGGCATGCTTAGTTTTATACTGATTATTGTAACAACTTTAATTACCGGAATCCGCGCCATACGCCGGACTGCCGACAACGAACTGGCCATGCTGGGGCTGGCTGCTATTGTTGGACTGGTAACTTATTACCTGCATGGCATTCTAAATAATTTTCTCGATACCGACAAAGCCTCGGTTCCCTTTTGGGGATTCACGGCCCTGCTGGTAGCTATTGATATTTACTACCGAAAATCAGACGCAAAGAATCCGGGCTGATTCCCCTGCTTACTGCAATTATAATTACCCTGCTGTATGTCAATAACCGTCGGGTTTTCATGTATTTAGTCTAAAATAATTGGCCAAACGCATCCGTTTTTCCAATAAATCGCCTTAACTTAGCACTGCAAAGCAGTGTTCATTGGATGGGTTTTGGAAATTATCCGGGGATAAAAACACAGGAAGTAAGATTTAAATACTTCACCAATGAAAACACCACAAGGCCGGAAAGGGCGGAAAGCTTCCCGCTACCGGCAAAACATACTGCACAAACAACCTCCCTAAGTAGCCACTTAGCCTTACTACTTTTGTCATAAATGCAGGCCTTCTTGTTTGGTATTAATCTGTTTAATCCAATTCAACTATTGAATAAAAGCCCACAATTTGGTATAATCAGAATAACCAAATTGATATTGGGGCTAAAAATTCATTATATAGGAATATAGCTGGTTTGATGGTGTATTATATGGGTTTGAAACATTTAGTAGCAACCTCAAACAATCAGTAAACCAATATCACTACAACTCATTTAATTCATAAAAAATGAAAAAAACTATTATTTTAAGTCTGTTCACGCTTTTGTATAAATGGGCTTATTGCCAGGAATACGAAACCATAGTAGACACCACCAAGCAGTGGGCGGTTGTACAATATTGGTTTTATACCGATTGGCCTGTTGAAGATAGGTTTGCTGCATTTACAACTGGTTACAGGTTTAGAGGAGACACCCTAATTAACAATTATCATTATAAGTTTTTAGAAGAGTGCAAAGATTCTATTTTTGAGAATTGGTATCGGTCTGAATTCTTAATGCGCGACGATTCTGCAGGCAGAGTTTATATTCATGATTATAACATAGAAAAGATGCTTTATGATTTTAATGTAAAAGCTAATGATACCATATGGATTCCTAACCCATATGATTTTTCAGATGAAGATGCTCCCCTAATAATTGATAGCGTTGGTGTTGAGTTTATTGCTGGAAAAGAAAGAAAAGTCGTCTATTGGTGGGGATTAGTTTTATATTCAGAAGGATTCGGTACATATAGAGGACCTTATGGAATTTTAACTACATATAATGTAGCCAATTGCTCATGGTATGTGACCTGCTTTCAGCAGAAAAGTGAAATGTTATACCAAAGCGAGGACAGTTGCTACATTCATTTTGATTATACAAGTATTTCAGAGGGTAAAGATGATATAGATGTAAAAATTTATCCAAATCCGGTATCGAAGCAATTCACAATAGAGTTGCCCAATTTACTTTTTGAAAAGATTTCATTTTCGCTTTACTCACTCGATGGTAAGAAAATATTGGAAACCAACCTAACTGATCAAGTAAATAGCGTTGATTTGGAAAACATTCAAAATGGTATGTATTTAATGCAGTTTAAAACGGACAATGGACATATTTCCACACAAAAATTAATTATTAAAAAATAGACATATGAAACGTTTTATAAATTTATTATTAACAATAATATTAGGGGGAGTAATTCAAGCCCAGACCATTTCCATTAATAACACATTTACCAACAGCCAATCTATTCCCCTTAGTCTCAAAAGTGTGCAAACTGTACAAGCAGCTTTCCTCAATGGCGAGGCAACTTTAGATGATAACAATGGATTTATACGTATCCTTTTAAAAGGTACTAACGACGAACAAGTACTCCTTTTTGAAGCATTTTACCCGCTTTACTTACCCGGTGAGTCAATAAATCTGGAAAGTATTGAAGAAGTATCTCAAATTAATGGTTTAATTGCTGATTCAATTAAAATTTATGTAAATAATGCAGAATTACAATTTAATACCTTATCGCTCTTATCCACAAAATCGGCCTATACTGATTTAGGGGGTGTTGAAGATGACGTTTTTCGTATAGCAAAAATCAGTCGTTTAAATCAAAATTTAATAGCTGAGGGTTTTTTATGGTGCGCAGGAGAAACAGATGATTCCAAATTACCCTATTCAAAGCGGATAGGTATTTATGGAGAAAATACACTTACTTTTGGTGCTGAATATTATGCAGGAGGTATTTTTTCTGCTGTGGCTGAAAAACCATCTGAAACAGAAAGCAGAAGCAGTTCTGGGCATTTGGTTCCGGAATGGGACTGGCGAGCCTTACATGGTGCAAATAATAGCACCTCACCCTACTTTGATAACAATCCTGATTATTTAAAATGATTAGTCATTATTATACCAGTAATTATCAGACATAGCAATGGCAAGTCTGTCAAAAACCTTATCACCAAAGTATCTACGGTTTAATTTGTAGCAAAATTCATCCAAATAGGATTGAAGATA
>JBFWMB010000102.1:0-13605 GCA_050251815.1 Salinivirgaceae bacterium
CAGTAAGGCAATAAAGTGGTATGGGCCGAGCCCGTTACCGGGTCTTCGTCGATTCCTATTTGTGGAGCAAAGAAACGCGAAACAAAATCGCTTTGTTGGCCGGGTGCTGTTACAATAACTCCCCGGGCATCGAGGGTTTTTAAGGCTTTAAAATCGGGATTTAATTGTTCAATATCGTGCGCTGTTTGGTAAATAACCAAATAATCGGATTTGCCTTTATAAACAGCTTCAGGTTTTTTTCCCAAAGCGGTCCAAAGGGAATCGGTAAAAGTCTTTACTTCGCTAATTTCATCGAGGGGCAGATTGAGTTCGTATTGCGATTCGTTTTTGCTTACCCACAAAGCACCGGAGGAACGGGTCTGAAACTGGATTTGATGGGTTCTGAAATCCAATTCATTAAAAATAACATAAGCTGATGCCAGGGTAGCATGCCCACACAACGCTACTTCGGCCAATGGGGTAAACCAGCGAATATCAAACACATCGCCATTGGGAACCACAAATGCGGTTTCGGCCAGGTTATTTTCTGCCGCAATGGCCTGTAAAACAGTATCGGCTATCCAATGGGGCAAAAGCACTACCGCAGCAGGATTTCCTTTAAAAAGGCTGGAAGTAAACACATCGATTTGAAAAATGGGCAAATACATACGACAGCTACATGACTAAGGGTAAGGAAAAAGTAAACTGAGAGCCTTTTCCGGGTTCACTCTGTACTAACATGGTTCCCCCATTGAGTTTTATAAACTCCTGGCAAATTATCAGTCCCAGGCCTGTTCCGCGTTCGTTATTTACCCCGGGAGTGGTGGTGGGTTTATCAATTTTAAAAATATTGTCGATGTGTTCGGCTTTAATACCCACTCCATGGTCTTCGACTCTTACATAAAGCCATTCGTCGGCTATATCGAGTTTAATATCGATAACACTCTCGTTAAAGGAATATTTAATGGCGTTTGACAAGAGGTTTCTAAAAATTGTTTTGGTCATGTTTTTATCGGCATAAACCAGGAATTCTGTTTTATCAAAATTTATCGATATGTTTTTGTGTTCAAGGCTCTGGCTAAACAGGTTCAAGGTTTCCTGAATAACATCGACAATGGGAAAAGTTGCGGGATGAATATCGATGCTACCGGATTGTGCCCGGGCCCATTCGAGCAGATTCTCGAGCAAACTGTACACATTGGTAGTAGATTGGTTGATAAGCACTACAAACTGTCGTAAATCTTCTTTTGAATGTCTGTCGAACTGTTCCATCAGCAAACTGGTCAGGCCCATAATGGCATTAAACGGATTTTTAAGATCGTGTGCCATAATATTAAAAAACTTGTCTTTGGCTGCAATGGCTTCCTTCAGTTTCTTTTGGGAGTTCTGCAAATCGCGTTCTGCTTTTTTAATGTCCGATATATCGATAATAATACCCAAGGTGCCTATTAAGCGGGAATCGGCATTTACAATTCCCTGACGGTATACAATAACATCGTGTTCTTTTTTATCTTTATAAACCATGGTACCGTCGCTACGTACCATATTTTTACCCGGATTACCCAAAAGCTTTGTGGTATCGCACGAAAGCATACTTTTCAGGTTCAAATCAGATATCCGGATACCCACCAATTCTTCGCTTTTTTGGCCCGATATATCTTCAAATGCTTTATTACAGCCAATAATGGTACTGTTTTTATCGGTATAATAAACCGGATTGGGAATGGTATTTAATAAGGTTTCGGTAAAAGTGTACTGTTCCAATAATTCCACATTCGAAATTTCGATCAAGGCCTTTTGATCTTCAATTTCGCGGTTTTGTTTCATTAACCGGCTATTCAGGTGAATGGTAGAGCGGTAATTCCGAAAAAGAACGACGGCAATAAACAGGGTTATCATAAATAAAAAACCAAACAGAACCCGTTCTCTGAATTTCTTTTTATCAGCTTTAAGCTGACTAAGTTTATACCTGTCGAGCTCCGTTTCAAATTTGCGGGTCTGATTTCGAAATTCAATTTGTAATTCAGAGTGTTTCAGGTCTTCGTTCATTTTCATTTTTGCAATACTATCGGCAATTTCAAGAGCAACCAATTGAAAATCGTAAGCTAATTTATAGTTATTAGCCAGGTAGTAGGTTTTACTCAAATCCATTGCCGTTTCTTGCTTTAAAGAAAAATGATTGCCTTCGTTGGCAAAAACGTAAACCTTTTTAAAAGCCTGTAAAGCTGCATTAACCTTGTTTTGAATCAGATACAATTCACCCATATCTTTTAAGCAAACCGCTGATGCATAACTATCGGCCAGTTCAGCATAAAGTTTACTGCAGCGATTGAAATACATAGTAGCCGAATCGTAATTATGAACAGCTGTATGGTATTTTCCCAAATACTCATATATACTGGCCACACCGGGGATGTAATTATTCTTCGAATACAAAGTCAGGGCTTTAAAGTAATTGTTGTACGATTCGTCGTAACGTTCCATTTCCAAAAGTACCGAAGCAATATTCGAAAAAGCCATAGCCATTCCCCGGTGTTTAATAAGCCGGTTATTTGTTTCGAGCGATTTGTAATAATAATTTAAAGCCTCACGGTTATCGCCCAATTCATCGTAAACAATACCAATGTTATTGTTTAAATCACCAAGCATATCCTGATTATCAAGCTTTATGGCAAGATCCTGCGCCAGGAGGTAATATTCCAGCGCTTTTTGGCGGTTGTCGGTATATTCATAAATTACTCCGATATTGTTGTACGCTTTTGATAAGGCCAGGCTATCTTTAACTTTACTTAAATAAGTTATTGCTTTTAAACCATTTTCCATGGCATTTACATAGTCCTTAATGGTAATAAAAGCCAGGTTTTTAACCAGGTAAAAATGCCCCCAAAGCTTATCACTATCATATCCGGCCAATTCGCTTTCAATTTGATGTAAAGTAAATGAAGCCTCATCGAGTGAGCCTTTCATAATTAAACTCCGGGCCCGTTCCAGACTAAAAACAAAATAATAGTAGGGCATTTTTGCCTGTTTTGCAAAGCTAATGGCTGTATCGCAGTAAGCTACCGACAAACCAACCTCAGTGTGTTGAAGAAACTGAACCAATTTATGATAATGTTTTAGCTTATCTTCCTTATGTTTTTCAGTAGCAATTAACTGGACCAGACTATCCTGAATAAGTATTTTGTTAATCCCGGAAGCGGTAATTGAAGAAATTAAGAAGAGTGACAAAAAAAATAAAAACCGTGTTCTTCTCATAATAATTTAAGTGGCGTGGCACTGATATTTCTCAAATGTATATTTTTTTGCTTAGATACTTTACAAAATTTATGATTTTTTGGCTTAAACGTTGTTCTGAGTATTCGAAACCTCTTAAAAGTATCGTCAAATTAAGGCCAATTTATGTAACACAAAAAATATTGAGAAACAAAATGGTTCCGCCCACAAAGAGGATTAAGAGAGCTTCTTATTGCCGACTTTCCAATTCGGCCCAAACCAATGCGCTGGCTCCCATAATAGCTGCATTGTCGCCCAATTCAGAAATTAACAACTGAATTTTGCCCTTGAATAAATAAAGCATGTTTTTTTCCATATGGTGTTTTACTTCATCAATTAGTAAAGTACCGGCTTTGGTTAAACCTCCAAAAAGGAAGATGGCTTTGGGACTTGTAATTACGGAAACATCGGCCAGGGCTTCGCCCAGAATTTTGGCTGTCTTTAGCACGGCTGCAATGGCCACTTCGTCACCGGCATTGGCCGCATCGGCCACCTGTTTCGATGTTAGCTGATTAAAGGGTGTTGCATTTAAACTGCTGGGTTTATTGAAATTGGCCAATTGCTCAGCTGCGGTTCGAACCAATCCGGTTGCAGAAACATAAGTTTCCAGACAACCTTTACGTCCGCAACCACATAGGCGGCCATTGGGTTCAACTATTATGTGGCCCATTTCGCCGGCAAAACCGTCGTGTCCATAGAGCAGTTTACCATTTACCACAATACCGCTACCCAAACCGGTTCCCAGGGTAACCACAATAAAATCGTTCATTTGTTTGGCTCCGCCATAAATCATTTCACCTATGGCTGCAGCATTGGCATCGTTTGTTAAGAAAACAGGTACCTCGGTATATTTTTTAAACAGGCCTACCAAATCAATTATTCCTTTCCAACGCAGGTTAGCTGCATTTTCGATACAACCCGAATAATAATTGGCGTTGGGTGCACCAATTCCAATTCCTGCAATCTGGCATGGCTCATTCAGCTGCTCAATACCCAGATTAATTTCACGATACAAATCGGCCACAAAATCTTCAAAATGCTCACGGGTTTGTGTAGCAACAGCATGCTCGTACAATACTTTTCCTTCACGATTAATCAGTCCAATTGAAGTGTTTGTTCCACCAATATCAATTCCAACAGCTATTTTATTCATGTAATATCCGGGTGTTTGTTTTTTTAAAAAGGCAAAAATAATGATTATCTAACAATTGGAAACTATCGTATATTAAAACGTAAAAAATTATTTTTTTTCAATCACTTTAAGTTCAGTGCGCCGATTTTTAGCCCTGTTTTCCGGTGAATCGTCAGGAGCCACTGGTTGACTTTGCCCGTAACCTTTATAACTAAGATTAATTTTAGTTCCCAGTTTACCAATTACGTAATTGTATACGGCTTCTGCCCGCTTTTCCGAAAGCCATTGGTTATATTCTTCAGAACCACTTTTATCCGTATGTCCGCCAATTTCAAAATACAATTTGGGGTTGTACTGTACAAATTCCACTATCTTATTTAATTCAGTCTGCGATTGCGGCAAGATATTGAATGAATCTTTGTCAAAAAACACATTCTCGAGTACAATAGTTTTACCCACCTGAATTTTATTTAATCCGATATTAAGCAAATAAGGTTGTGCTGCTTCGTGAACCTGATTTAAACTGAAATGAACCGAACGAAACAGGTAAGAGGGATGCGAAACATTGAGTGCATAATTGTCGCCAAGTGGCAAACAAACCAGGTAACTTCCGTCGTCGGCCTGTGCTTTGGTTTGAATTACGGTATCGCCCGAAGATAAAGAAAGCAACTGAAAATCAGCTGGCAAGGATCGATGATCGTCTGCATCGAAAATAAAACCCGAAACATACGATACCGGATTGGGCCTTACCTCCAAAGGCATATCGAACTGATAAATATCCCAGTTACCCCCGGCTAAGGTCGAAGCAAAATAAGCGGTACGTCCATCTTTGGCAATGACCAAACCAATTTCGTCGCGGTGCGAATTTATGGGATATCCCAAATTAACCGGTTTTGACCAAACAGAAGAATCGGTTCGTTTGCTGTAAAAAATATCGTTCATTCCAAGCCCAATGTGCCCCATAGAACTGAAATACATGCTTTTGTTATCGGCAAAAATAAAGGGAGAACCTTCGTCGTAAACGGTATTAATAACGCGACCTAAATTCCGGGGTTGTTTCCAAAAGCCATCAGGTAAGCGTTCTGCAACCCAAATATCCATTCCACCAATACCACCGGGCCTGTCGGACGAAAAGTATAGTTTTCTTCCATCGGGTGAAAGGGTTGGTTGCTTTTCTGAAAAACGGGTATTTATTACCGAACCCATATTTACGGGAATACTCCATCCCGCCTGGCTTAAAGTGCTGATGTAAATATCACAATTGCCAAAACCATCGTCGCGGTTGCAACCGGTAAAAACAAGCGTTTTACCATCGGCCGAAAGTTGTTGTGCTCCCTCATTCCCCGGCGTATTTATAGGGAGCCCCAGAGGAACTCCTTCGAGCCATTGACCTTGGTCAAAGGTGCTTTTATAAAAATCTTCCTGATGTGCAAAGGATCCAAAAATAGTTTTACGCGTGCTATCTACCATCATAACGGTATAAACCATTGTTTTTCCATCGATGGAAAGCGAAGGCCAATACTGATCGAGCTTATTATTTATTCCATCTCCCAAACTCAAGGGTTCAAAAGAAACGGGATTATCCTTCAATTCCTGAGCCTGTTTACATTTTAAGCTATAATTCCGTGCCCGGCTTAAACTTACCGGCTTTGCCTTTCCCTGATTTATAAAGTGCTCCAGGCTTTCGATACCCTTCAGGTACTCCCCGGAATTATAATAAGCCACTCCCAGGTTGTAGTAAACAAAAGGAAAATAATCGGGGTCGATGGCTACTACCTGTTCCAAGGTTTTGGCTTCCCGTTCAAAATCGTTCAACAGGCGATAAACCTCGGCACGAAGCAAAAATACATCGGTAAATTTTTCGTCCTTCTGCTGAGCCAAATTTAGCAAATCGAGCACTTCGGAGTATTTGTTTAACTGCATGGCTCCAAGGGCCTTTTCGTAATAGGCAATGGCCTTTTTCGACCGGCTGGCATAGCGGTTTTGTGCCAACAGCGTTAGCGAAAACAAAAAGATGAAGAAAACCAACAATAAGCGTTTTAAGCAGCACATATATTTGAATTAAAAACAGCTCCACCCGCACCCTGCTTGTGGAGCTATAAAATTACTATTGTTTTTAATATAAATCAACTACCCGAAGTAAGCTGCCAAGGTATTTTGAAAGGAACTCTACTTCATATCGCACTAAGACGTTTGGTATAAGACTCCCGCAAAAACTTATTATTCCTTACTTACATTGCCGAATCGGGTTCAGTTCCATTTTATAATTTTAGTGCTTAAGGTTTCTTATAGTATCGTCTCACAGATTAAACCTGAAAACCAATCACCAAAATATCGTCAACCTGCATCGATTCGCCCCGCCATTTCTCGATGGTTTCATCAAGAATTTGGTGTTGCTTGGGCATGGATTCTTTATGGATATCGAGTAACAGGTTTTTAAAATTCTTTGTCATAAACTTACGCTGATTGGGCCCGCCAATCTGATCCTGATAACCGTCGGAGAACATGTAAAACACATCGCCTTTTTGAATATCGATGTAATGGTTGTTAAACTCGCATTCTTTAAAATAAACGGCAACCGGTTGGCGGTCGGCTTTAACAATTTCCAGTTCGTTATTACGGATGTAATAAAGCGGGTTGAAAGCGCCGGCATATTCCACCCTTTTGTTTTCCACATCGATTAGCGAAACCGACATATCCATTCCGTCTTTTTGCGACGATTCGGCTCCCGATTGTCCAAGCGTAAGTTTTATTTTCTCGCGCAGGTGATTTAAAATTTCGGCCGCCGATGGATCATGCAGCTGACTGGTAATTTCGCTCAAAAACGAAATTCCCAACATGCTCATAAAACCTCCCGGAACGCCATGACCTGTGCAGTCGGCAGCAATGAAAACCATTTTATTTCCGAGGGGTTTGAAAAAGTAAAAATCACCACTCACTATGTCGCGGGGTTTAAACAAAATAAAGTGTGAGGGAAGCATGGCTTCAATTATCTCGCTGTTTGGCAACATGGCCGTTTGAATTCGTTTGGCATAGCGAATACTCTGAGTTATTTCGTCGTGTTGCTTTTCAATTTTATCTTTTTGTTCCTCAATGGTTTTGGTACGCTCTTTTACACGCTGTTCCAAAATTTCTTTATCGCGCTTTAATACCTGTAAACGCACTCTGAAAACCAGGTAAACCAGTCCACCAACACTCAGAATTAATAAAATGATGAATGCGGCTGTTTGCGTAAAAGGTTTGGCAATTTTTAGCACAATGGGTTCAGCTTTTGCCGTTTTACCAAAACCATTGCGGGCTTCAATCAAAACTTTATAATTACCCGGTGGCAAATAATTTAACACCATGTGAGGTTCTGCTGACCATTCGGAATAGGCTCCGGGTAAACCATATACTTTGTAGCGGTATTTTACCCCGTTTTGCAGCATGTAAAACGGAGCACTTACTTTAATATCAAGACTATTGTGCCCGGGTTTCAACTCCAGGCGTTCGTTTGGGTTTTGAATGCTGTCGTTGATTCTAACCTGATCGATTACCAGTTGGAACTTTTCAATCTGCTCAGTTAAGGGTTTGTTTGTTATTTTATAAAAATTATTGTCTTCGGTAATAACCCAAACATCGCTATTTTCAGTAACATTTATATATCTGACACTGTTAAACAACTGTATTTTGCTCAATTGCTGTTCCAGCTTTCCTGAATCGGCGTGTGTTAACAAATTCCACTGTTCGGTATCCCATTCCCAAAGAAAATCTGATTGATTCCCAATATACCTATTGCCGGGATTTCGTTCGCGAATTAACTCCAATGAACCCTGATCGGTAAACTCATAGATTGCATTTGCCCCAAAAACCATTGTTTTTTCATCAACCGTTTTTATAAAAAACGAGCGTCCGGTTGACTCTAATAATTTAGCCTGGTTGATTACTTCAATGTTTTTATTGGTTAAATGCGCCCGAACTACCATATTATCGAATCCCAAAACCCAGCTTCCATTAGATTCATGTGCAATGGCATTAATCCGAATTAAAGTGGTCTCGGCAAAATGGTTTACTTCCCAGTTTTTTCCCGCTTTAAATACTTTGTATAGTCCATTGCTTGTGGCAATGTAAGCTTCGGGACAACATGCTGAAATATAAATTGCGTAAACATAAACGTTTGATATTATTTTTTTCCCCTGCATGTCATCTACCACATACAAACCATTGTTACCAGCTACCAGCAAGCTACCCTGAAATGTTACCAGTTGTGAACACTTATCGTTTACACCCTCAACCAGATTAAAGTAATGACTTACCGACTTTAAACTGCGCTTCTTAATGGTTCGCCGCTCCGTTTTTATGGTTTCCCGTTTTTTTAATTCACTAATTTGCAATGTTTCCTTCGTATCGCTTGCTTCGGCTTCTTCGCTCTCGGCAGCTTTTCTTTTCTTTTTTGATAAGAAGGAAAAAAGCGAACGACTGTTTTCTTTTTGCTCTTCTGATACTTCGGGTTGGTATTCGGCCTCTTGTTCCGGTTCATTTACCGGAACGGAAACATTCACAGGAACGGAAACTGAAACTTCAAATTCGTTGTATTTTTTAACTTCGGTTAACGCAAATAAACCGTCGCTGGTGGCAACATATAGGGTTTTATTCATAAATGTAACCGCTATGGGAGTACCTTTTAAGCCGGGATAAAAACTGTAGCTTTCAATGCCAAGGTTAAAATCGATACGACTGATACCAAATTCATGCGAAACCCAAATTGCGCCTTCGGCATCAATAAAAAAAGTTCGAATCTCGTCGTCGGGCAATCCATTAAAATAGCTCAGCTGACTGGTAATTTCAAGCCGATTAAAATCCAACAATGCCACACCTCCACCCAAACTACTCAATAACAATGTAGAATCGTTTATTTTTGCGGCATCAACAATTAAGTTATTATCGAAAAAAGGACTTTTTTTAATTGTTCGGACTTTAAATCTTCTGCCATCGAATAAATAAAAAGTTTCACCCGATGTTCCCAGAATAACCTGTTCCGGCGAAACTGAAATGGTATAAGAAAATTCGTCAACCGGAAAATCGACATATTCCAATTCAACAAAAGCACTGTCTTTTATTTCGAAGGGAAAATAATCGATGATGCAATAAAATTTATTGTTTAATATAAAAGTTTCTTCGATATTATAATCGCCAGCCGGAATAAAATCAATAAGGGTTAGCTGCTCCGTATTGAATCTTAACACTCCGCCCGGAGCAACAAAATAAGCGGTATCGTTTAATACGATAATTTTATCGAAAGCCATTTCTTCTGTTTCAGAAAGCGATTGGTAAGAATAATCGGCATACCCTTTGGGATGCAATACTCCGGCATGCTCGTAACCACAAACCAGAAAGAAATTACGGGCTGAATCCAATAAAATATTGGTGGGCGTATAAGGTAATTTTATAAAGTTTTGGTTTTGCCCATCGAAAACAACTACTCCGTTGGTAACACCTATCAGCATGTTACGGTGCGTATCCTGCGAAATTGCCCACGTCCATTTTTCGGCAGAATTATCGAGTTTAAAATCCGAGACAAACACACCATTGGTTTGTGGCAAAGCCTGAACTGAATACATCAGTAACAGGGCAACAATCATCTTCCTCATAGTCACTACTTCAGTCAAAAAAAGGGTTATTAATTAAAAAGCTAAAGTTACAAATATTTAATAGCCAAATAATTATTAACTGAAATTTTTTAAGCTTTTGTGACAAAAACAGACTTGTTTTGTGCTTATAAATAGTGGTTTTTTTAACCAGCAAACACCTGTTTATTAGTTTTTTGTATTACGTAAACGCAACCTGTTTAGAATTCGATTAATAAATGAAGTCCGCTTTGAAAAATAGCCCATATTTTCCAATAATGTAATTGAAAAGGGAATTTTATCGCCATTGTTCAGTTCTAACCAGTTGGTGTTTTCTTTATATATTTTATTGATGTAGTTTTCGTTTATCAGGTGTTTGGGATGCACCCGTAAAAAATTATTTTTGGGCAATTCCCATTCCAGTGTATCTATAGATAAAACCGATTTGGATACTTTTCCGCCGGAATGAATGATGTAGGTATCGTCTTCAATCTCTTCAATTCTGATAATTGCATCTGGTGTTAGCAGCTCTCCGGAATAGGTATATATATCGTATTTTTTTTCCTTAGCATTCATACTGCAAGGTAAAATAATAAACCCTCTCTAACTTATTCAAACTATTGAATGCTATTTTATAATGATTAAGTGTGATTTAATAGTTAGGATTTGCAATCCGGTTTAAAATATGTAGATTTGGAAAACCTGTCCTTAAAACAAAATAAACGATGCAAACCTATATCTTTATTGTTGAATTGTAATTTTTTAATCTCTTGTGTGTGGTTAAACTTTATAGCCTGATTTGTTTCAAACCAATTAAAAAAAGCATTCTGATACTTGCTTTATTTTTTTATGCTTTAATTACTTTAGATGCACAGAACACCTCAAATGCATCGTATAGTAACGATTACTACACCCAATTTACCAACTATACCCGGAACCATGGTTTAAGCAGTAACAAAATTCTGGATATCGTTCAGGATGATTTTGGATTTATCTGGATTGCAACCAATATGGGCTTAAACCGCTTCGATGGATACCGGTTTATACCGTTCTTTAACAAAAAAAACGACAGCCTTTCCATTTCCGATAATTACATTACGTCGCTTTGCGTTGATGGAAATAATAATTTATGGGTAGGAACTAAAAATGGTTTAAATCGATACGACCGCGAAAAGGAACACTTTGTACGTTTTCCGGTTCAGAACCAAAGTAATAAAGGAATTAGTCACCCGCATGTAAGAAAAATTCTCACGCTAGATGCATCAAACCTATTATGGGTAGAAACCATTGATGGCGTGCTGAACAAAATTGAACTAAACACCAATAATGTCAGTTTTTTTAAACACGATGCATCGTCGACCGATTATTACGATTACCATGCATTAACCCTTGATAACGAAGGAACCTTATGGTTTGGCGGAAGAGACTTTGGTCCCTACCGATTCGATACCACACTAAACTCCATGAAACTGCTTAAAGCCGATTACAACAATCCACAAAAGAAAAGAGACAACGACGTAGCCTGCATCTATCAGGATGCAAAAAACCGAATCTGGATGAGCGGAACCGATGGGTTTTATCAGTATTTTAAAGACAAGGATACTTTTTCAAAAAAACTACCCACCTCAACTTTTGAAATTCTAAGCGATACCGACTCTACCCTATGGCTGGCTACAGGAAACGGACTTTATAAATACCTTGTCAATCAAAACCGTTTTGTCAGTTTTCAGAACAACATTTATCTGGCGCATACCCTCTTAAACAATCATGTAAACTGCCTATTTACCGATCGCTCGGGCAATTTATGGACCGGAACCAATAAAGGAATTTCAGTTTTACAACCGTCGGCCAATCAGTTTCGTCATTACCGCAGCGTTCCAGGAATCAACCATACCCTTTTATCGAATCATGTTTCCTGTTTTTTTCAAGACAGTAAGGAGCAGGTTTGGATTGGGACCATGGGAAAAGGCATTCATCGCTGGAATCCCGATTCGTACGATTTCAGTAATTTCCAGGCAGCATTTCCCGATAAAAAAGTATCCACCATTTTTGAAGATTCGCAGGGAACCCTGTATTTCGGTTTATGGTCGGGCGAAGGTTTTTATCGTTACCTGCCTGAAACCAATAAATTTTACCGGCATGCGGTTAATTTTGAGAATTTAAAAAGTGACTGGTACAATGCCTTTTACGAAGACGCTAACGGCAGGCTTTGGATAGGATTATGGGGTTCATCGGGCGTACATTTTTTTAATCGCAAAACCCTCAGTTTCGAACCTTACAGCCTTCGTTTATACGAAACTCCTGCAACCCGGCCCATTAACCATTTAGTAAGCGATGGAACATATTTATGGATGAATTATTACTACGGGATTTTGCATCGTTTTAATCCTTCAAACTCAGTGTTCGAAAGCTTTTATGGAAAAGATCGTTTATTTGTTTTTCCGGAATGGGAAGCCACCAAAAAAGCCTATGAAACCCCTGTCGATTTTGGAACCATTGACTGTATGGTTTCAAACGACAGGGCTTCATTTTATTTTTTATCGGAACAAAATATTTACCAATGGAAAAATGAAAAATTGCATAGGGCCGATGCCCAATTACAGGCTGCGCGATGTTTTTCAAATCCCGACTCAGCCGGTAGTTTCTATTTTGCAACTAACAAGCAAATAAACCATTACAATAACAACACCCATATAGTAAGTGAAGTGCTCACCCCCAAAAACCTTCCTGCAAAATTGAAGCTGGATCAAATAAAACAACTTTTTGTTGTGCAAAATCAAGACATGTATATTAACACAAGCTATAATTTCTGGCATTACCATTTGAGTGAAAAAAAATTTACAGCACTGCCCAATGCCATCCATTCCATAAAAAGCGGAATTAATTCGCTTAATGCCGATAGTTTGGGAAACCTTTATTTGTCAACCAACCAGGGCTTGTATGTATTAAATTGTTCAAACAACAACATAACACATTTTTGTCAAAACTGTAATCAGGAAAATAACTTACCCGGAAATTATGTTTTTTGTGCTGAACCACAAACAGCCACGTCGTTAGTTTGGCTGGGAACCAACAGGGGTTTGGTTTCCATCGACCTTGCATTAAACGAGGTAAAAGCCATAAAACAAACCAGCCATCTGGAAATAAAACAACTGCTTTTTTGGAGTTCCGACAGCCTGTATTTAGCCACCAACCAGGGATTAATGCTTTTCAATACGCAAACACAAGGTCTTACTCCACTAAACCAATACAACCAGCATCAGTTAAGTTCGCATCTGGTTCAGTTTATTTTTGAAGATGTACATGGATTTGTTTGGGTAGGCACCACCAACAATGGATTAAACCAGCTTGATACCAACCAGTATACCATAAAGCATTTTAGTGACCAACCCGGCGATTCACTAGGCTTTTGGGGAAATCATGCCTCGTGTATTTACCAAAGCCCCGACAGTGTTTTGTTCATTGGCGGAACAGGCATAAATATTTACGACTACCAAAAAAAGCAATTTCGGCATCTCACACAAAATATAGGTTTGCCATCGGACAAAATACTTGGAATTACAGGTTCAAACGACTCAATAATTTGGATAACCACGCCCGAAAGCCTGGTAAAAT
>JBFWMB010000103.1:0-13069 GCA_050251815.1 Salinivirgaceae bacterium
TTTTTACGGTTTTTACAACTATCGGTATATGTTTTTGAGCAGGCTTATAACAAACCGTAAATGATGCTTTATCCGTACGGTATTTACCGGAAATTTTTTTGGTGGAGCTTTTACCGTACGATATTTACACGAAATATTTTTAGTGGACCATATATCGCACGATATTTTTATGAAAAATATTTTGGTGGAGCATATACCGTACGATATTTATATGAAAAAAATTTTGGTGGAGCATATACCGCACGATATTTACCCAAAAAAAATTTGGTGGAGCATATACCGTACGATATTTACACGAAAAAATATTTTGTTGAGCATTTACCATACGGTAATTACCCGAAAAAATTTTGGTCGAGTATTGTACGTAGGTACAAAGCTTCCTTTTTTCCGAGGCTTTATACGTTTGCGAATGGGTGCTTTTTTAACTTATTTTTTTGGCTAAGGATTAGACCTTATAGGGCATGGTGGAATTTAGCATTTGCTTTATTTCGTATTGTGCAAAGTATTCTTTCAGATATTTTGATTCCCGTAAATAACCCAATTAATATCAATTTTTTCATTGCTGTTAAAGCTTTCAATCTTTTTAATTATTGAATGTCGGTGCGCCACACCACACAAAAAGACAGCCTTATCAAATTGATTATCTCTACAATACGAATAAATATTTCGCATCATCGAATTTTCATAAGCATCAATAGCTTCATTAAAAGATGTATTTAACTTATTATCATGCAAAAGATGTTCTTCAAACGCTCGCATTTTCTCTTGTAGAATTATACTTTTTGTACTATTGAGAAATTGAAAGCCTTGCTCGCAGGCAAATGAATTAAAATTATCAATCATTGTTTGATGCTGAATATTCCTGCAAACGAGGTTGTATTTCTTATCAAATGAATCAGAGAGTTCATTGTCAAGAACCGGAATATATTTGAATGAGGAGCTATGGCTGTATTTTTGAATAGCTTTAATCTCTAGCTTTTTATGATACACTCCAAATGAGGAAAATTGAATCTCTTCATAGTTAGAATAAGTATTTTCAAGAGCTTCCAAAAAAACAATTTCCGGCCTTACTTCCTCTAAAATAGCACATAGTTCATCAGCATTACATTTTCCCATTTCCTTGTGCACGGTGCTGATAAAAGTGATGGTATTCATTAATTTATTTGTTGAAAAAATGTAGTAAATAATTACTGGGCTTTAAATACCTGGATTGATGGTATGGCCAGTAAGGGATTTCCTTCAAATACGAATCAAGTTTGCAATCGTACCAAGCCCCTATTTTTCATGATTATGTGTTAGCATTTCGTTATTTCCTATTTGAACTAATAAAGGGGATCTTCATTTAATCTAGATTTTTTTACCTCAAAACTGAAATTAAATCTATCGACAACTGTAGAAACGACCTTTTTAAACCAGTCAGGAGAAGTAGGTGATATATGTATACTTTCTATTAATACCTTAAGATCTACATTAATAGAAATTCCATTATCTATAGTGTCAACTGAAAAATCTATGTGATTTTTGTTTTTAATTGGTATTTGACCTTGAACTACAGCTCTAACTTCTTTGTTCAAAACTCTTCCTCTTATGTAAGAAAGGTAATAAGTGGTTTCCACTTTCAAAATAGTCATTTTCGTAATCTATATATTTTACCAGACCAAGGTGGATTGGATACTTATCTATTAGGCTCTCCTTTAGTCTTGAATAAGTTGATTGGATAGCTATCCCCTCATTACTATTCAAATACAGTTTCCACATTGCAGCAGATTCATGTTCATTCATGTGCCAACAATTAATTCCATAGTATCTTTTCCAGTTCTCAGCTTCGGTGTCTTTAGGAAAATACTTAGGTCTTGGAATTAATCCGTTATCACTGAGAACAAAATTTCGTGCTTCAATATTTTTTCTTGTATAAGAACCCTCAAATGGGTCTCCTAATTTGTCTGCACGTGTGAAAAATAATGCATTAGAATCCAAAACTTCTATAAACTTAGAAATATCCATGTATCTCCATATTTTAGAGTTTTCGTCTTCGGGTTGAGTGAATATCTTTAGAGCAGAATACATAAATCCATTTTTAAAATTTATATTATTAGTACTGACATAAATGCTAAGGTTGGCATTAAACACAGTTGCGTTGTCCGTTTCTTGCTTTTATGTTAAAACTAAGATTAAAACAAATTGAAATTGCGGCTTTTCCAACTACCGTAAGCAAGAGGTTTGAGCGTGGGTTGGCAACTTTTATTTTTAATCTTTTTATCACTATCCACAAGATATATTTTTAATCTCAACAGATTCACTTTTACTATTTTTCAGATCATTATTTAGTATTTTCCAAACATCCCCATTCTTATCAACCAATCCTACAATCCCAAGTCCTTTTGCAAGAATCAGTTTAAAAAATCTATCATTTGTATCTTTTTTCTCAAAAATACGAACAAAGTCATATTTAACTCCCTCATATGAATAATCTGATAACTCACTATAATCAGAATTATACTCAGTAAAATAGAATCCTTTTATTAAAAATCTCTGAGCATTGATATTATTTTCATTTAATCCAATATCAATTTGTAAATCAGTGTTAATTGTTTCATTGCCATTAATCATTATATGGTCATCACAAGTTCCACAATCAAGATTTGTCATATAATGGGTAGTATGTTCGACTATTACCTCATTAATGACTAATTTCATAATTGAATCATTCGAGCAATTAATCAGTCTTATTGTATCATTATTTTGATAGGGTATCCATTCGAGTATCTCATTATTAAAATCTGGGCAATCAATTTGTCTGCCACAACAAAAAATTAAAATAAGTCCTGAAATAATAATTGTCAATTGTATTATTTTTCCCATAATTTTACTTTAATGTTGATGTTAGCCTCATAATGGTTGCATAACTACAAGCTATCCGTCCCCCACCCCCCTTATCCTCCCAAATCGGGAGGGTAGCGGTAAAAGCTTGCGTTTATTTGTATTATAGGTGGTAGTTGTGTTCATTTAAATTGCATTCAGCTTACCAAAGCTAATAAATTATTTGCTACCAAACTACTTACCCGGTAGTTTTTAGGTTTACGTAAAGGGTGTGCGAAAAATTGCTTACTTTTAATTCGGTAAAAACTAAAACGCAGCATTATGTATCATAAAGTAGTTCAGCAAATAAAGCCCCTGGGGTTTACCTGGGAAACCCGCGACCCCTTTTTGTTTTGTGTACATCATAACGACAACTATCCGGCCGGCAATGGTCAAATGGGCCCTGCCGCTTCCCTTTCGGGACGATACCTGGGTCACGATTTTACGCCCAAAGACGGCTGGCGCATGTACCATGGCGAGACCGTTCCCGGTTTTCCGGCGCATCCCCACCGGGGTTTCGAAACGGTTACCGTGGTACTTACCGGCTATGTCGATCATTCCGATTCGCACGGTGCCGCCGGTAGGTACGGCCAGGGCGATGTGCAATGGATGACCGCGGGCTCGGGCCTGCAACATGCCGAAATGTTTCCCCTGCTCGAAGCCTCGAAACCCAATCCCCTGGAGCTGTTCCAGATTTGGCTGAACCTGCCGCAAAAAAACAAGATGGTTGCCCCCCATTACAACATGCTTTGGAACGAAGCCATTCCGGTACTTACCGAAACCGATGCCCGGGGAAAAGAAACCACCCTACGCATCATCAGCGGACAACTCAAAACAACTGCGGTTCCGGCTCCCGTTCCCGATTCATGGGCCAGTGACCCTAAAAACGAAGTGGGTATCTGGCTCATTAAAATGAATCCACAGGCGCAATGGACGCTTCCTGCCGCATCGCCCGAAGTAAATCGCACCCTGTACTTTTATCAGGGCTCCCAAATTACCGTGGCCGGAATACCGGTTCCCTCCTATCATTCGGTAGAACTTATGGCCGAACAGGATTTAAACATCAGCAACGGCCCGGACGAAAGTTACCTACTGCTGCTTCAGGGCAAGCCCATAAACGAACCGGTGGTGCAACACGGTCCTTTTGTAATGAACCGCATGGAAGAAATCCATCAGGCCTTTGCCGATTACCGGCTTACCCAATTTGGCGGCTGGCCCTGGCCACAAAGCGATCAGGTTCATCCGGCCAACAGGGGTCGTTTTGCCAAATATGCCGATGGCCGCGAAGAAAAACCGTAAACCTGGAATTTACAATTCAGGTTTCGTAAAGAATTCACAACTTACCTTTTTGCTCTTACAACGAATCTCAACTAAAACAACATGAAAACTCTTGTCACAGCGCTTTACTTTTCACTACTTTTTATAAGCACCGGCTTTGCCCAGGACCGGGTAACCGGGGCCTTGTTTGCCACACGTTCCGAAGTACTGGCACAAAACGGTATGGTAGCTACCAGTCATCCGCTGGCCACGCAAATCGGGCTCGACATACTGAAAAGCGGCGGCAATGCCATTGACGCAGCCATAGCAGCCAACGCGGCTTTGGGATTGATGGAACCCACCGGCTGTGGCGTGGGTGGCGATTTGTTTGCCCTTATCTGGGATGCAAAAACCCAAAAGCTTTACGGGCTCAACGCCAGTGGACGTTCGCCCAAAGCGCTTACGCTGGATTATTTTAAGAAAAATGGGCTGGAAAAAGTTCCTTCACACGGTCCGCTTTCAGTGAGTGTGCCCGGAGCAGTCGATGGCTGGTTCGAGATGCACCAAAAATTTGGAAGCCTACCCATGGAACAAATTCTGGCTCCGGCCATTGATTACGCCGAAGTAGGTTTTCCATTAACCGAACTCATCGCGCATTACATGCAACTTTCCATTCCGTTCTATCAGCGGTCGGGCTATGCCAATATCGAAGATACCTACCTAAAACAAAACGGAGGACGTCTGCCCAACGAGGGCGAAATCTTTAAAAACCCTTACCTGGCACAAACATATAAAACCATTGCCCGGGGCGGCCGCGATGCTTTTTATAAAGGAGCCATGGCTCAAACTATCGCCGGGTTTATTCAGGAAAAAGGCGGATTTTTATCGGAAAGCGATTTAGCCGAGCACCATTCGGAATGGGTTGAACCGGTATCGGTGAATTACCGGGGATACGATGTTTGGGAACTGCCTCCCAACGGACAGGGAATTGCAGCCCTGCAAATGTTGCAGCTGCTTGAAGCCTACGATTTCTCAAAAATTCCCTTCGGGAGCACCGAGCATTTGCATCTTTTTACCGAAGCCAAGAAACTGGCCTTTGAAGACCGGGCCAAATACTATGCAGACAGGGATTTTGCCAAAGTACCGGTCGATGATCTCTTGTCAGAAAGCTATGCCAATGAACGCCGGAAACTGATTGGCGAGCAGGCTGGCTCGTACCATGCAGGTGAAATTAGTGCAGGCGAAACCATTTACCTTACCGTAGCCGATAAGGACGGCAATATGGTGTCGTTAATTCAAAGCAATTACCGGGGCATGGGTTCGGGAATGGTTCCTCCCGGATTGGGGTTTATGCTTCAGGACCGCGGCGAATTGTTCAGTTTAAAACCCGGACAGGCAAACACCTACGAGCCGGGCAAACGCCCTTTTCATACCATTATTCCGGCTTTTATTACCAAAGATGGAGCACCTTATATTAGTTTTGGGGTTATGGGTGGCGATTTTCAACCCCAGGGGCATTGTCAGATAGTAATGAACCTGATTGATTTTGGAATGAACCTGCAGGAAGCTGGCGATGCACCCCGTTGGGACCATACCGGATCGTCGGAACCTACGGGTGAGCCCAAAAACGGCACGGGCGAGATTCGGGCCGAATCGGGAATTGCCTACGAAACCATCCGCGGATTGATGCACAAAAGACACAACGTGGGCTTTTTAAATGGGGGTTATGGCGGCTACCAGGCCATTATGTGGGATGCTGAAAACAAGGTTTACCGGGGCGCATCCGAAAGCAGAAAAGACGGACAGGCCGCTGGATACTAAGTTAATGGAAAGGGTTATTCGTAAGTTATAATTATTGAATGCCAACCAGTTGTAAGCACATAACAAGAGGCAGGCTTATGCCCATACCAAAATGAAAACATCGATACTTGAATGAATTGTTAAATTGTTAGATTGTTAGATTGTTAAATTGTAAACAAGCAAAGAATAAACGGGGCACACCGGCATTGCCTACATGTATTTTATACTGGCCAAAGATAGAACCTACCGGATAATTCTACTATTTAGTGTTTTGGTAATTATTGCCGCGTTGTTTTTATCGCGGGGCCATTACAGCATCGATGTGCTGTCGGGTGTGTTCTTTGCTTTTGCCATAAAAGCCTATGGCGATAAATACCTTTTACCCATTTTCACTAAGTTTGAAACGACTCGCGTATCAGGTAAATACTAAGTTAGCGTTGAATAAGCTGAGCTATTACTGTGTAGGGAAAACCATAAAAAAAAGAACCGTCAAGCCCATTTGTTTGTATATTTCATTAATTTTAGCCGTTTCTCTAATTTGTTAACACTAAGTCCATGGCTTCAAAATACAAGATTATTCTACTGCTGATAAACTTTGTCTGGTTATCGTCGCATGCGCAGATTAACGTACAGCATTACCTGGTAGAGGGGCACCGCGATTTAATGAAAGCCAACTATACCAACGCCATCCAACGCTTTAACACGCTGATTCAAATAAAACCCGATTTGCTCGAAGCCTATTATTTCAGGGGTTTTGCCAAATACTCGCTAAGCGATTACCAGGGTGGCTACAACGATTTTAATAAGGTTATAGCATTGAATCCCTACTTTAGCGAGGGGTATCGCTTTCGCGGAATTACCAAAGCCGCCATGCAGGATTATCAGGATGCCATGGAGGACTTTAACAAGGCCATTGAACTCGATTTGGCCAATCCCGACAACTACGTTAGCCGCGGTTTTACTTTCCTGTTAATTAAGGAATATCAACAAGCCATTAACGACTTCAATAAGGCATTAAAAATTAAAAAAGAACTACCCTATGCCTACCTGCATCGCGGTTACGCTAAGATGAGTCTCGAAGATTTTGAAGGAGCCATTAAAGATTTTAGTGACGGTATAAAACTAAACCCTTACAGTCCCGATGGTTTTGCCCGCCGTGCCCTGGCCCTGGCGCAACAGGAAAAATACCCCGAAGCACTCGAAGACTTAAACCGTGCCTTGGAAATGGACGACAGCAACACCCTGTATTACTTTCAACGAGCCTACATAAAATACTACAATAAAGATATTGAAGGTACCATGGCCGATTACAATAAAGTTCTGGAGTTGGATCCTGAAAATGCACTGACCTATTTTAACCGGGCCATATTAAAAACCGAGATTGGAGATAATTCGGGTGCTATAAGCGACTACACCATGGCAGCCCAACTGAACCCGGGAAATATATTGCCTTACTTTAACCGGGGTGGAGTAAAATACGATGTGGGCGATTATTACGGAGCCATTCAGGACTGGAGCCAGGCCATTGAAATTTTTCCCGATTTTGCCCGGGCTTACCAGGCCCGCTCTTCGGCCAGGTATCAGGTGGGCGATGTAATTGGCGCCATGGATGATAAGGAAACAGCCAAAAAGAAAATTGAAGCCTACCAGGCAAAGAACACCGGCGATTCCACCCTGGCCCAGTTTATGGACACTTCGCATAATTTTAACCAGTTGATTGAATTCGATACGGACTTTTACCGGGCCAACCTCGACGACGGACAAATTCAAAATAAACGAATTGTTATTGAATTGAAACCCATTATGCTGATTACTAAAAAAGAGGACCAACAAGCCGATGGCGATTTATCGTTCTACATGAAAAGCCTGGAAGAACTTAACCGGAAGAACCCCATGAGTGCCCGCTTTACCGTATCGACTGAATTGCCGGCTTTCGATGTTGATACCGTGCGGTATTTGTTAAATACCACCGAACAGGAAAAGCTTCGCAGCTCTTTTAACGCCCAGCTTTATTTTTATCAGGGCCTACTGAACAGCACCATTCAAAACTTTAACCAATCCATAAAAGCTTATTCCACGGCCATCAGCATCGACCCTGAATTTGAGTTGGCGTATTTTAACCGGGCAAACACCCGCTACCTGATGATTGACTACATTAACTCGCTCGAAGATTATTCGCAGGTTATAACCCTTGAAGGAACGGCAACCACCCGGCACGAGGACAAAAACCCAAAGGAACAACTAAATGACTATACCGAAGTGCTAAACGATTTATCCCGCGCTATTGAACTGAATCCGGAGTTTAGTTTTGCCTACTACAACCGGGGCAATGTAAAATGCATGAACAAAGACTTTACCGGCGCTATCGACGATTATTCAAAAGCTCTTGAGGTTGGGCCAACCTTACCGCAAGCTTACTATAATCGCGGATTAACCCTGATTTACCTGCAGGATAACGAAAAAGGCTGTCTCGATATGAGCAAAGCCGGTGAACTGGGACTGGAAGATGCCTACCCGGTAATTAAAAAATACTGTACCAAAGAGTAAGCCATTGGTACAACGATAAAAGAAGGGCTTAAATTAATGCAAAGTGACTTTATTTTGATTTAGTCAGATTTCTTGCGGTTGCGCGAAAAATGTACCGTATAAATTCCTGAAACCACTATTACTCCACCCACAATTTGCCAAAAGGTAAGGCGTTCGCCCAACATTAAATAGGCAAATATTCCGGCTAAAACAGGCTGGGCCAGCAAGGTGGGCGAAACCAGCGATGCCGGCAAATAACCCTGGGCATAATTAATAAGAAACCAGGCTCCGGCCTGAATCAGCACACCCATAATAAAGAATAGAACCCAGGCCTGGGTACTGTATCCGGTAAAAGAATGCCCCATGAGTATTAAAAACAATCCCAGAAAAACGGCAGCCGACAAAGTGCTCAGGTAAAGAAACGAAAGGGTGGAAAGCAGTTTGCGTCCGGGCTGGGTAAGAATAATATACACGGCATAAAAAACACCTCCGAGCAACCCAAACATCAAGCCTTTAAACATTCCGTTGGGGTAATACAAATCCTGAATAACCAGCATCGAAACTCCGGCAAGAGCCAGAAGCAATCCCAACCAGAAGCCTTTTTTATTGCGCTCTTTAAACAGAACCATCGCCATGATACCTACCCACAATGGTGCCAGGTTACCTGCCAGCGTGGGAATGGTAGCGTTGGCCACCATAATTCCGGTGGTCCAAAAAGCCATATCCAGTGCAAAGCTTAATCCGGCCAACAGGGCTAGTAATACCCCACGGGTATTTAGTACAGCCTTTTTTCGGCTAAACTGATAAAAGAATACCGGACTTAGTACCACGGTTCCAATGGCCAAACGATAAAACGAGGCAACAATTCCGGGTGCCCCGGCCATACGGATTAACACCGGTGAAAAAGCTATCATTACAGCTCCAATAATAAGGGCCAAATAGGCTTTGGAATGTTCTTTCATAGGTTTCTTAAATAAGAAATTGCAATTTCAGCCAAATGTAAATCAAAAAGCCTGAAACAAAAGCGAGACTAAAAAACTATTTTTGGAAACGGCCTTTCCTACTACTGAAAATCTACGCATCCGCTTAATTCAAAAAGGGCTCAATTTCTTTCATCAGGGTACGCTTGTTTTTAAAACCAATCATGCGGTGCACTTCCTTTCCTTTCTGAAAAAGTACCAAAGTTGGCAGATTCTTAATTTTATATTTGCTGGCCAATTGCTGGTATTGTTCCACATTAACTTTTCCAACTGTCAGACGGCCTTTTTGCTCTTCGGCTAGTTCGTTCAGAACCGGAGCCATCATTTTACAGGGAGCACACCACGCAGCCCAGTAATCGATGAGAATGGTTCCCTGCTTCATCTGAAAACCTATGTTTTTTGGAGTTAAAACTTTAATGTGTTCGCTGTTTTTTACCTCAGGCGTATTTTTCATCTTATAATAGGAGTAAACAATCATCCCTAAAAACACAACAACCAAAGCACCAATAATTATAAAAACTATATTCATACTATTTAATTTGAATTACTATTTAAATTGAATCGGGCGCAAAAGTAACCAAACATATCTAAATAATTAAATATGTTTACCTGAATTTTGGTCTACTTTTTTCTTAATCCTGTTCCCGATGCCAGAGTGAAACCTGAACCGAATACTTTTCACGCAGGTGAGCAGCCAATCGTTCCGCGCAATAAACCGAGCGATGCTGGCCTCCGGTGCAACCAAAACTAACCATTAAGTTGGTAAAGTTGCGCTCCTCGTAAGTTTCAACCGACAGGTCGATAAGCGCAAACACATGATTCAGAAACTCATGCACATCGCTTTCTTTGGCAAAAAAATCAATTACCGGTTTATCTTTTCCGGTTAGTTGTTTGTATTCCTCATATTTTCCCGGATTATGTATGGCGCGGCAATCAAACACATAGCCGCCTCCATGTCCGGTATTGTCTTCGGGTAAACCATGTTTGTACGAAAAACTACTGACAAATACCGATAAGTTTGATTTTCGACGTTTTTTGGGAACAAACTTCATCAGTTTTTTAGAGCTGATTAATTGCTCAAATACTTTTGTAAGCACCGGAAGTTGAATGGGAAGTTTAACGTTTTGGAGAATCCAGGCAAGATTTTTAAGTGCATAGGGAATACTTTGCAAAAAGTGAGTTTTCTTCTCGTAAAAACCGCGAAAACCATAAGCGCCCATAGCCTGCATAATTCGTATGAGCACATACCCGTAATAATATTCACGGAATGTTTTCTCATCGACCGGCAGGTGATGCTTCAGGTTTTCGATATAAAAACCCAGTAATTCTTCGCGAACGTCTTGGGGAATATCGGCCTTGGCGTCGTAAAGCAGCGAAGCCACATCGTACTGCAAAGCCCCCCGACGTCCTCCCTGGTAATCGATAAAATAAACCTTTTCGTTATGCAGCATAATGTTGCGCGACTGAAAATCGCGGTACAAAAAGAAATCGCTCCTTTCGCTTAATAAGTAATTTATTAAGGTGTTGAAATCGTCTTCGAGCAATTGCTCGTTAAACGGAATATCGGCCAGTTTCAGAAAATAATACTTAAAATAACTCAAGTCCCATTGCATCGACTGGCGATCGAAACTTTCGCGCGGGTAACAAATAGCATAGTCGAGGTTACGAGCGGCATCGACCTGAAAACGGGGTAATTCCGTAAGCACCTTTTTATAAACCTTTAGCAATTCATCCGGAAAATTCCCATTGGAGCGCACTTCTAACAGGTAGTTAAAAAGCGTGGTGTCACCCAAATCCTCGAGCAGGTAAACATGTTGTTTTAAATCGGCAAAATAAACGGTAGGAACAGCAAGGCCCATCTTTGCAAACGACTCGGTAAAACCAATAAACGCACTGTTTTCGGCTTCGTCCTCGTTAATGGCTCCAATAACACTGGTTTTATCGTTGCTGATGCGGTAATACTCACGTTTGGAACCTGAAGCCGGCAATTTATTAATTGAACCCGCTTTGGTTCCCGACCATTTCTCAAATATCTCGCTAAGCAGCTCCTGCTTGGTAATTCGTATGGTTCCTTTATCGTGGGCAATTATCATTTGTTTCGGATAGTTTAATTAGTAATGGTGGCAAATTAATAAAATATCCTGCAAAGAACAGTTTTTTTTTAGTGAATAACCATTTATGTCTGCTAATTAAAATTACCGATGGCCGCTGCTAAAAACTTCTTTTTAAAAGTGCTGCGAAAATCCTATCTTTAGACCACTAATTATTGTAAACTGAGCCTTGATGTTTAACCTAAGATTCATCCTTTGGTTTTGTTTATTTGCGCTGGTAAGCCAAATAACCAAAGGGCAGAAACAGGATTTTGTTTTTGAACAAATCACCAACGAGAGTGGACGGAGCCTGGGTTTTATTACCGGTATAAGTCAGGATACCAACGGGTTTATGTGGTTTGCTACCCGCAGTGGATTGTACCGCTACAACGGTTATTCATACAAACTGTTTAAACACCAAAAAAACGACAGTACTTCGCTTCCATTTAACGACATTGCCTTTTTGTACTACGACAAACAGCACCATTTGTGGATGCGTCATTACGAACAATTGTCGGTATTTAAAGATGAAAAACGCGTATTTGATTTCGATTCCGTGGTAAACCGCGATTACGACATCGAAGTTAAAATAGTACAAGACCGTAAAGGAAATTACTGGGTTGGGCCCACCGGTGACGGACTGCTCCGGTACAATCCTGAACAAAAGCAGGTAACTACTTACTCCCGTCCGCCGCAAACTTACACACCAAAAGCCTGGCATTATTTCGATTCGCTGCTGGTGAGCAACAGGGGTTTGGCCGAAATTGCAAATCCGGCCAACAACACCGACACAACAATAAACTTTACCGTTGATAACGCCGGGTATTTTTTAATTGCTTCGAGCGGCGAAATTGATGATTACGGAACTTATGATTTTGGCTCACTAAGCCAAAAGGGAAAAACCATCTGGACTTTGACAAAAACTGCCAGTATGTGGTCGGGCGGCGAAGAAAAAAACAGGTTCCAGGCCTTTCCAATATTTCTCGAAAAAGGAAACTACCAGCTCAGCTACCAATCGGATATTTCCCACAGCTGCCAGAATTGGGATGGAAAAGGTCCCGATAAAATCGGTTTTTGTGGAATAAAAGTGCTTCCGATTGCTGAAAATAATAAAAACTACCTTGCCAATAACCTGCTTATGCCTTACAAAGATTCCCTGTTTATAGAGTCGAACCAAATAAAAGATTTGTTGATTGACAAGCAGGGAAGTTTTTGGTTTTTAAGCAACAAAGGCCTCGAAAAATACAATTACAAAAAACGGGTATTTGAATTCTTCCCAATTAATTTCGAAGAAATTTTGGGGACCCCGGTCGATAAGGAATACCTGCGGCTCTTTCAGGATAAAGAAGGCATATTCTGGATTGGTTCGATGTATGGATTGATTAAGTACGATTACCTCTGGTCGAAATTCGTGGTTTTTCAAAATACCCCTCAAAAAAAAGTACTTACCAGCAATATAATTTACTCTGTTTTCGAGGACAATCAGCAAAATATCTGGATTGGAACCGACGAAGGCATTAATATTTATAATAAAAAACAAAATACCGTGGAACAGGT
>JBFWMB010000104.1:0-12947 GCA_050251815.1 Salinivirgaceae bacterium
TTTTTGGAAGCCCATTTGTTGTTTGGGTATTATTTAATGCAATTGATTTTCCATTCTTCTTGATAGTTTGCTTTCTTATTTATAATACCTAATTTCTCATAAAATAATTTACCGGACAACAGTGATTGTAAATTACTAATTGCTCATTGATAATTGATAATTGCTAATCATTGCAAGCAGCTTTGTATATTTGCAGGCTAAAACTGTTGGAATGCACAAACCCGAATTATTGTTGCCCGTTGGTAAGCCTGAATCGTTTTATGCCGCAATGCAGGGAGGCGCCAATGCGGTGTACCTGGGGCTTAAAGACTTTAATGCGCGCAACCGTGCCGCCAATTTTACCGAAAGCCAGCTTTTACAGCTAATTGACGAAGCGCACAAACAAAACGTTAAGGTGTACCTCACCCTGAATACTGTAATCAAGAACGCTGAGTTGCCTGCATTGGCCGAGCTGCTCTGGTTTTTATCGAACACCCGTATCGATGCTGTTATTATCCAGGACTGGGGTACTTTTTATCTGCTCCGGGAGTTCTTTCCCCGGCTTACGGTGCACGCCAGCACCCAAATGGGAAATCACAATTCGGCCGGAGCCGAATACAGCCGCCAATTGGGTTTTAAGCGGGTGATTCTGGCCCGCGAATTAACGCTTGCCGAACTTACCGGTATTCAACAAAACACCACCATCGAAACCGAAGTATTTGTTCATGGCGCTTTGTGTTATTCCTTTTCGGGGATGTGTTTGTTCAGCAGCTACCTGGGTGGTGCCGGAGCCAATCGGGGTATGTGTGCGCAGCCCTGTCGCCGTTTTTACAACGATGCCGATGACAAAAAACTGATTTTTAGCCTTAAAGACAACGAACTCATCGACTACCTCCCCGATATCATGGCCCTGGGTGTGCATTCACTCAAGGTAGAAGGTCGTTTAAAATCGGCTGAGTACGTTTATCGGGTAGCCCGGGCTTATCGCCTGCTTATTGATTTCCCCGACCGCCTACAGGAAGCTAAAGAACTGTTGGCTATGGATATGGGTCGTGATAAAACGGCCTGGTTCTTTGCTGATAAGCTTGGCGATTCCATCACCACGCATCCGGGAACGGGCATTCCCCTGGGAAGCATTCAATCTGTCGATAAAAAACAACTTACCCTTACCACAAACCACGAACTGAAAGCAGGTTACCGCTTACGGGTACGAACCCAAAACGACAGCGAAGCTTTAAGTTTTACTGTCGACACTATTGTTTCGCAAAGCAAGGGCCTGGTAACGCTGCGTCCGGCAGTACCCGGACTGAAACCCGGAATGGAACTGATGCTGGTGGGTACCCAAAACCACCGTTTTCCGTCGAAACTAAAAGCCACCCAAGCCATTGCACCCATACCCATACCTGCCCCATTAAAGGAAAGCATCCAAAAGCAATTAAACACGCCAGGCAGCAAACAGCCGGCTTCGCTTTTCCTGCGCATTGCCGATAAGGATTGGCTGCCATTTATCAACTTTCAGTACATCGACCATTTACTTATTCAGCCTTCAAAAAGGGACCTGGAAACCTGGACCGAATGGCTGCCTGAACAACTAAGGCAACATCAGGATAAGATATGGTTCGAACTACCGCAGTTTATCACTGAAAAACAGCTCGTTTTTTATCGAAATATTCTTAAACAATTAAGTGAAGCCGGATTTACGCGTTTTGTGTTAAGTCACCTCTCTCAAAAGCTGTTACTACCGGCAAACAGTAAGTTTGCTACCAACGAAAATGTTTACGCTTATAACGATGCGGCCGTAAACCTCCTGTTGGCTGAAGGTTCCCAATGGCTTTGCAGTCCGTTTGAAAACGATATGGAAAATTTAATTCAGGGAAAGAGTCGTCAACAGGTACTGCCGCTGTATTTCTATCCCAAATTGTTTTATTCGCGGCAACCAGTATCGCTAAGTGAAACAGCTTTTAGTGACGATAAAAACCGCTACCGTCGAGTGGTACGCAACGGTATCACGCATATTCTGCCCTTGGTTCCGGTGGCCCTGACCCAATACCGAAACAAGCTCGAGAACCTGGGTTTTAACCGTTTTTTGATCGATTTAAGTTTTGAGGAACCTTCAAAAACCACCCTGAAGCGGGTATTTGGCAAACTAAAAAAATCAGAAGCCATTCAACCCTCAACCGGATTTAATTTTAAGAAAGGATTGAAATAAGTACAATCACGTCGTATGGATGATGTTACGTAATAGACTTGTGCGAATTTACCTGCATTAGTAAATCGATAAAACAATCGTTACAGCCGCTCAGGTTATGTTAATTTAGCGTATAATTGTCGCATCGCGATCGGGCCCAACCGAAACAATGGTTACGGGAACCCCGGTTTCGCTTTCAATAAAACGGATGTAGTTCATCAGTTCAACAGGCAAATCGGCTTCGGAGTTTTTACAGGTGATGTCGCATTTCCAACCTGGGAATTCGCGGTACACGGGTTCAATCTCCTGCTCGATATCGTAAGGGAAATAGTCGCAAATTTCGCCATTAATCTTATAAGCAACGGCTACCTTCAGGGTCTCGAAGCTATCGAGTACATCGGCTTTAGTCATAATCAGGCCGGTAACACCGTTCAGCATCACGCTGTATTTCAGAGCAACCAGGTCGAGCCATCCACAGCGACGGGGCCGTCCGGTGGTAGCACCGTATTCGTGCCCGATATCGCGAAGCTTTTGTCCGGTTTCGTCGAATAATTCCGTGGGAAAAGGACCCGAACCCACCCGGGTGCAATAGGCTTTAAAAATACCCAGTACTCCACCAATGCTCTGGGGGGCAATGCCCATTCCGGTACAGGCACCGGCACAAATGGTGTTCGATGAAGTAACAAAAGGATACGAGCCAAAATCGATGTCGAGCATGGAACCCTGTGCTCCTTCGGCCAGGATTTTTGTATCGGCTTCGCGAATGTATTGATTAATGACTTGCTCACTGTCGATAAGTGTAAAACGCTTCAAAAACTCAATACTCTCGAACCATTCGGCTTCGAGGGTATCCAACTGATAGTCGAAAGCGTATAGCGAGAGTTGCTTTACATGGATCGCTTTTAACTTTTCATATTTTTCGCGGAAGTTGGCCTGCAAAATATCACCCACACGCAAGGCATTCCGACCCACTTTATCGGTATAAGCAGGCCCAATACCTTTTAGGGTTGAGCCAATTTTTGAATCGCCTTTGGATTGCTCCATGGCTCCATCGAGCAGTTTATGGGTAGGTAGAATTAAATTGGCTTTTTTTGCCAGACTTAATCGTTGCGGGACATCAATACCAAATTTGGATTCAATTTCAAGCACTTCCTGTCTGAAAATTACCGGATCGAGCACCACCCCGTTTCCGATAATATTTTTAGTGTTCTGGTGAAAGATACCCGAAGGAATCAGATGCAACACATGCTTTATGTTATTAAACTCCAGACTGTGACCGGCATTGGCTCCACCCTGAAAACGGGTAACCACCTGGTAATTGGGGGTAAGTACATCCACAATTTTTCCTTTTCCTTCGTCGCCCCATTGAAGCCCTAATAATACATCAACCTTCATTTCTTCTTAGTTTTAAAACGCAAAAGACCCTTTCAAGCTTTCAGAATCTCCTTATTAATAATTATTTATTGGTTGGATACCCACTAAAATTCCAGCCTCGAATTTACTAATTATTTTTTGTATTCGGGAAAGCTGTGGGCAGATGTTCATAAAAAAAGAGGTTGTCCCAAAAGTAATGTGCATTTGCCAAAAACTTACAAAATGGAAGTAATCTTCAAAAAAGGAACGCTGATGACGCAGATTTTGACTGATTTTCACAGATCTTATCAGCGTAAATCAGTTTTTTCAGCGTTATCCGCGGTCTATCCCTTTTAATTTGAAAGTAGATGGATTAAATGTTTGCTTTTTAGACAGCCTCTTCTTTCAGCTTGTAATGGTAAGTCTATTTTTTCTCTTTTTTTGCAAGTTCTGTCTGGCACCTTGCGCAAACACCGTAACAATAGAGGGCATGGTACTGCAACTCAAAACCGTGCTGTTTGGCTGCCCGCTCTTCAATATCATCGACACGGGGATCGCAAAACTCGGTAACCTTACCGCAGTTGGTGCATATCAGGTGATCGTGGGGGGCACAATTGTAAGCTTTTTCGAATTGGGCAATATTTTTACCAAACTGATGCTTGATAACCAGGTTACAGTCCAGCAAAATTTCGATGGTATTATACAAGGTAGCCCTGCTCACCCGGTAATTTTTATTTTTCATGTGAATATAAAGTGTCTCAATATCGAAATGCCCCTCGCGGTTGTAAATCTCATCGAGAATGGCAAAACGTTCAGGGGTTTTGCGATGCCCCTTGCGTTCCAAATATTTGATAAAGATATCCTTTACCTTATCATTTACTGCATCCATTTTAAGTACTTCAAAATGTTCCTTATTCATATGTAGTCTAATTCAAAATAAGAGTTCAAAATTATACTATTTTTTTGTTTATTGCGGCTTTTTACAAATAATTTGGCTACAAAAAAAGCTCTTAGCTTACCATCACAAAAAATAAACGAAGTAAACAAAGATAGCTTTAATTTGTACCTTAATTCAATTGTATTAATGGATGCTTTAGCAAAACATAAAGAAAAAAGAACCCTTTGGGTGGTGCTACTCACTGCAGTAACCATGTTGGTTGAAATTATTTATGGAATAAGTACACATTCCATGGCACTTTTGGCCGATGGTATTCATATGGGGTCACATGTTTTAGCTATTGGATTGAGCTGGCTGGCTTATGTAATGGTTCGTAAATTATCGAGCAAGGCATCGTTTAAGGGATCGTCAGAAAAGATACTTTCTCTTTCGGGATTTGCCAGCGGATTGTTTCTGCTGTTCTTTGCCTTTTTCATCATCTTTGAAGCTTTTCAGCGTTTGCTAAATCCCCTCGAAATTGCTTACCGTGAAGCCATTTGGGTAGCCATAATTGGTTTAGTGGTTAACCTGACCAGTGCCTTGCTGCTGCATCACAAGCCCGAACACGGCGACTATAACCTTAGGGCTGCCTACCTCCATGTTATTGCCGATGCTTTTACCAGTGTAGCTGCTATTGCCGGCTTATTCACAGCAAAGTTCTGGGGTATCTTTTGGGCCGATTCCCTTATTGCTCTTATCAGTTCGGCAGTTATTATCAAATGGTCGCTGGGTTTACTTCGCGATACCGGAAAAAACCTCATTGATATGGATTAATTCTTTTTCTATGGGACCGATTTACTAAAGCCGCATCGCATTCCAGCATTTTTATAAGGGTTAATCGCAAAAACCTACTGCAAGGACAATGGGTTAAAAATCATTAATGCTTTTTTCGAATTGGTGCGTTGGGTTCTACTACAAACTCCTAAAAAAAAGCACTCAGAAAAAAGCCTTTTTTCACTTTTTATCCCTATTCCGATTAAACCACTCAACTTACATTAAATAAAATCCTTATCTCAGGCTCTTGCCGTAGCAAAAACCGAATCGCTACCCTTTTTAAACTGAATAACATAAGTTTTACATTTTCATTCTCCGTTTAAAAATGTAATCTTTGAGTTTTGCATGCGACTATTTAATCCATAAGGTTTTTATGCAAACAAGATAAATCAATAATTCAGAACAATGAAAAAATTCACCTTCCTGCTTTTAGCTGCCCTGGTAAGTTTAAACTTATGGGCTCAGGACACCCAGAAAAGAAAAATTACTATTGGCGATTTGTACAAAACTTATTCGTTTTATCCCAAATCGGTACGCGGCATAAACTCGATGAACGATGGGCTCCATTATACCGCCTTATCGGGCGATACCGCAATAATTAAATACAGCTATAAAACCGGCGATGCCATTTCGGTAATTGTTACCAGCTCCGAATTAGGAAACAATGCGATTAAAAGCATCCGTAACTATGCGTTTAACAACGATGAGTCGAAACTTATTTTTTACGTCAACCGGAACGATATTTACAGGCGCTCATTTACGGCCGACTACTTTGTTTGGGATATAAAAACGAAAAAACTCTATCCGGTTTCAAAGCAGGGTTCCCAGCGACTGGCTACCCTCTCGCCCGATGGAACCAAAGTGGCCTTTGTAAGAGATAACAACCTTTTTATTACCGAACTGTCCAGCGGTGATGAAATACAAATTACCCACGACGGGGAATTCAACCGAATTATAAACGGAGCTCCCGACTGGGTTTACGAGGAAGAATTTGAATACAACCAGGCTTTCGACTGGTCGCCCGACGGAGCCTATCTTGCTTATTGCAAATTCGACGAGAGCAAGGTTCCTGTTTTTAATATGACTGTTTACGCCGGACTTGCCCCGCGAATTACTGCCAACGAACTCTATCCGCAGAACTATGCATTCAAATATCCCAAAGCCGGCGACGACAATTCTGTGGTTTCTGTTCATTCGTACCAGCTTGCCGAAAAAAAAACAGTAAAAGTTGATGTGGGTAGTGAAACTGATCAATACATTCCCCGTTTAAAATGGTCGCCCAAAGGAAAAATGGTGATTTACCGTTTGAACCGGCTTCAGAATAAACTTGAATTTTTGTATGCCGATGCGGCTACCGGATCTTCTGAGGTATTTTATACCGAAGAAAACAAACATTATATTGATGAAACGTATTTCGACAACCTGACTTTTTTAAATCAGGGCAAACAATTCATCTATACCAGCGAACGCGATGGTTATGTGCATCTTTACCTACACGATGCCCAGGGAAAGCTAATCAATCAGATTACCAGCGGAGACTTCGACGTAACCGAATACCTGGGTTTTGATGCCAAACGGAAGCTGATTTATTACCAAAGTGCTGAACGTTCCCCTTTGCAACGCGATATTTACGTGATAAAAACCGATGGATCCGGTAAAAAGCAACTCAGTTCACAGGCGGGCACAAACCAGGCAGTTTTTAGCAAAGGATTTAATTATTACATCAATTACTTCTCCAATGTCAACACCCCCACGGTAGTTACGCTAAATCAGGCAAACGGGAAACAACGTAGGGTTTTGGAAGCAAACGACGAACTAAAAGTCAAACTGGAAACCGTGGAATTCAGTCCCAAAGAATTTTTCAGCTTTACCAGCGACGAAGGCATTACCCTAAATGGCTGGATGGTGAAGCCCGCCAATTTCGATCCGAATAAAAAATATCCGGTACTGATGACACAATACAGTGGACCCAATTCGCAACAGGTACTCGATAATTTTGGTATTGGCTGGGAACAGGTTTTGGCCGGCGAAGGATTTGTGGTGGCCTGTGTCGATGGTCGCGGTACCGGTGCCCGTGGCGAAGAATTCCGTAAGGTAACCTACCTGCAATTGGGCAAATACGAAACCATCGATCAGATTGCTACGGCAAAATACCTGGGCAGCCTTCCCTTTGTAGCAGCCGACCGTATTGGAATTTGGGGATGGAGCTATGGTGGTTTTATGGCCTTAAACTGCCTGACACAGGGTGCCGACTATTTTAAGGCAGGTATTGCTGTTGCTCCGGTAACCAACTGGCGGTATTACGACAATATTTACACCGAACGTTTTATGCGCACGCCCCAGGAGAATCCCGAAGGATACGACAAGAACTCACCCATTCATCATGTGGACCAGTTTAAAGGCAAACTGTTGCTGGTTCACGGTACCGCCGACGATAACGTGCACCTTCAAAACTCGCTGGAGTTCTCCGAAGCAATGGTACAAGCCAACAAACAGTTCGAAATGTTTTATTATACCAACCGCAATCATGGGATTTACGGTGGAAACACCCGCTACCATCTGTACAACAAGATGCTGTTGTTTTTAAAGGATAATTTGTAATAATAAAATCTTACTCCATGCGATGTTAAATAAAACATTCATTCCTATTTTGATTATATTACTAACTGCAAGTGCTTTGCGGTTTTATAAATTTCAGGATCAACCCTTTACACACGATGAGTTTAGCACCCTTTTTCGCCTCGAATACAACAGCTTAAAAGACGTCATCCAGATAGGAATGCGTGAATTGGATAACCATCCGATTGGGACTCAGGTATTTTATTACTATTATACCAAATTAGTAGGAACAGGTGAAATGGCTGTCAAATTACCCATAGTTTTAATGGGAATCCTTGCGGTATATTTTGTTTATCTGTTAGGAAGGCGCTGGTTTAATAATACTGCTGGATTATATGCTGCATCGTTTATGGCGGTATTGCAATATGCTGTAGTTCAAAGTCAAATTGCCCGAATGTACGGATTTGGTATATTGTTCGTTCTTTTAATGGCTTATTATTGGGATTTACTGATACACAAAAAATTTGCCCTGAAAAATGCGATTGGGTATGTGCTTACCGCAAGCCTTTGCGCTTACAACCATTATTTCAGCTTACTTTTTGTGGCTATTGTGTGGATTACCGGAGTATTTATCCGAAAGGAAATAGGCGTTAAGAACTATTTTTTACTGGGCTTGCTTATTTTTTTACTCTTTGTTCCGCATCTCGGAATTTTCTTTTACCAACTCTCGAAAGGTGGTATCGAAGGATGGTTGGGTAAATTTGAATTCACTTACTTTTTCTTCTACCTTTCTTATGTTTATCACCACTCGTGGGTTGTAGCATTGGCGGCAATCTTACCTATACTTTTACTATTTACAAAAAAAATTGAACATCCTGTTTACCGAAAATTGGTTTTGATATGGTTCTTACTACCCATGTTAATTGGTTTTACCTATTCGTATTTTCGAAACAATGTAATTCACGAACGGGTACTTTACTTTTCATTTCCTTTTTTACTACTCTTTTTAGCTTCGTTTATAAAACGAGTATCCTTAAAAAAAGAATTCATTATTGTTCTTTCCATCCTCTCCATAGGAACTTCATCGCTGTTTTTGGAGCGACACCACTACCAACTTTTTACAAACAATCGCTATAAACTGGTAGCTGAATCATTAGCCCTTTGGAGCCGAGATATTAATCCCGAGGATCTATTAATTGTTAAATTCACCCACAAGAAAATCGATGAATATTATGTAAATAAATACCATCAAACCAAACCTGAAATTCTTTATGGTGAAGCGCTCCCAGAAATAAAAGATTTTATAAAACTTTTGGAAAACACCCATAAGGAATTCCTGTATTTTGGCAGGGCCACACTCGATAACCCGACCTATTTACAGATTGCATTAAAGTATTTTCCAAAAATGCTAAAAAAGAATTATACTGTAGCTGGTGAAGCTTACCTGTTACAGCGCAATGATAAACCATTTAAATGGCCTTGTCTGTATCAAAATTATGAAGTATATCTGGAGCCAGACAACACTATTGATAATATCAGTAATCAGGAGTTTATCGGTACAATTGAAGCCTTAACAGATACCCTTATTTTTTCAGATTGTAATATTATTGAATTGGAAACAACCATTAAGCAACTAGATTCAGTGGGTGGTGCAAAAATTGTTTCTTCAATGGAACATAAGGGTAAAATAATTGATTGGAGAGCTGCTGAAATTGACGACTTTATTTTGTCCGATACCTGTTTTAATACAGCAATGTTCACAGTTCCAATCCCCGACATCAGGTTAAAAAAGAATACACGAGTTAAATTCTTTATCTGGAACCCAAATAAAGCTGGTTATCGGGTAAAAAACTTCAGCTTGATTACCCGTCCTGGTAACCCTTACATTTACGGAGGCACGGAGTCCATTCCCTGGAATACAGAACCATTTTGTATTGAAAAATTAAACACAACCGAGAATATTAATTAATATAATTTATCAGGCACATAAATTTTCTTAAATTCGGCAATTTATGAACCAAAACTAATAACGGAGGATATATAATGAGTAACGAAATCAGAAACCTTGAACCCCAAGTCGTCTGGGAGTATTTTTACCAACTGACCCAGATGCCGCGTCCATCGAAGCACGAAGCCCGCATTCAGGACTTTATGGTTAAGTTTGGAAACGATTTGGGTCTTGAAACCATTAAAGACGAAGTAGGTAACATCATAATCCGCAAGCCCGCTACGGCTGGTATGGAAGATCGTAAAGGAGTCGTACTTCAGGGCCACCTCGACATGGTACCTCAGGCCAACAGCGATAAAAAACACGACTTTACCACCGACCCCATCGAAGCTTATATTGATGGCGATTGGGTTACTGCCCGTGGCACCACACTGGGAGCCGACAACGGTATGGGTGTAGCCGCAGCTATGGCTGTGCTTGCCTCTAAAGACATGGCTCACGGACCTGTTGAAGCTTTGTTTACTTCGGACGAAGAAACCGGTATGACTGGCGCCTTTGGTTTAAAACCCGGCGTATTGAAAGGAGATATTCTGATTAACATGGATTCGGAAGATGAAGGCGAATTATACGTAGGTTGCGCTGGTGGTATTGACGGAACATTTACTTTCGATGCCAAATTGAAAGAAGTTCCCAACCATCACGTGGCTTACCGCTTAAGCATTACCGGCTTAAAAGGCGGACACTCGGGAATGGATATTATTCTGGAACGCGGTAACGCCAACAAAATACTGTTCCGCTTCCTGCATCTGGCTGCCAAACGCTACCAGGCCCGCATTATGGATGTTCTTGGTGGAAGTTTACGCAACGCCATTCCACGTGAGGCCTTTGCTACGGTTGTTATTCCCGAAGCTAAAGCCAATGAGTTTCTGGCTCACGTAAGCGATTTTGAAGCTGTGGTTAAAAAAGAACTTGCATCGGCCGATCCCGGACTAAGCATCAAAGCCGAAACCACGGAGCTTCCCGAAAAAGTAATTTCAGACGGAGTACAAAGCCGACTGACCAAAGCCGTGAACGGTTGTCCCAACGGTGTTATTCGCATGAGCATCGACATGCCCGGTTTGGTTGAAACATCAAGCAATTTAGCTGTGGTTAAACTCGATGGCGATAAAGTAGTCGTTCAATGTTTATTGCGTTCTTCGGTCGATTCAGCCAAAGACGATTTGGCCACATCCATCGGAAGTGTTTTTCGTTTGGCTGATGCCGAGGTTGCATTTACCGGAGCCTATCCCGGATGGAAACCCAACATGGAGTCTGAAGTATTAAAACTGATGCAAAATACCTATAAAAATATGTACGGACGAATTCCTGAAATTAAAGCCATTCATGCCGGACTGGAATGTGGCTTATTGGGAGGTGTTTATCCAAACTGGGACATGATTTCGTTTGGTCCTACCATTCGTTCACCCCATTCGCCCGACGAAAAAGTTCACATTGAAAGCGTTGGAAAATTCTTTAACTGGCTTACAGAAACCTTAAAAAATATACCTAAAAAATAATGTATGACTGACACGATTAAAAAAACTCTCAGAGATTCGAAAGTGGCACGTTGGATAGCTTTGCTACTTATCTCATCAACCATGTTCTTTGCCTACTTCTTTGTGGATGTGGCAGCCCCTTTACAAAGTATGCTGGAAACTGGTTACAAATGGACACCAGAAGTATTTGGCATGCTGGGTGGTTCAGAATTCTTTCTGAATGTATTTGCCGGCTTTCTGATTCTTTCCGGTATTATTCTCGATAAAATGGGCATCCGTTTCACCATTATTACTGCCGGCTTAACCATGGTAATTGGTGGAGCACTTAAGTATTATGCCTTAACCGATGCTTTTGCTTCGTCGGGTATGGCTGTTTGGTTGAGCTCATTTTTTGTAAACATTCCGGCAAGTGCAAAACTGGCCTTTTTCGGTTTTGCTATTTTTGGCGTTGGAGTTGAGATGGCCGGTATCACCGTTTCAAAAACCATTGTAAAATGGTTCCGCGGTAAAGAAATGGCTTTGGCTATGGGTCTTGAAATGGCTTTGGCCCGCTTAGGAGTATTTGCCGTATTCCAATTGAGTCCTGTTTTTGCAGAAAACGGTGGGGTATCGAACTCAGTGTTCTGGGGATTGGCCTTTTTGTGTATTGGCTTTATCACCTTCTTTATTTATACCTTTATGGACCGTGCCTTGGATAAAGAAGTGGATGCGGATGCATCAAGCGAACCCAGTGAGGAATTTAAGGTATCTGACATTCTGGTTATCCTGACTAACCCTGGATTTTTGGCCATTGCCGGATTGTGTGTATTGTTCTATTCTGCCATTTTCCCCTTCCAGAAGTTTGCCACCGATATGTTGGCCTCAAAACTGGGAGTCGATTTGAAAACTGCTTCGCAATTTGTTTCGTATTTCCCGATTGGTGCCATGATATTAACACCGCCCATTGGCTTTTTCCTCGATAAAAAAGGCTGGGGCGCCAGCATGATGATGTACGGAGCCATCTTATTGACGGTTTCTCACCTTATTTTTGCTTTGGTTCCTGCCGAATCATTTACCGTAGTTGTAGCCATCAGCACCATCGTTATTTTGGGTGTTGCCTTTTCACTGGTTCCTGCTTCTATGTGGCCTTCGCTGCCAAAAGTAGTTGAAGATCGCTATCTGGGATCGGCTTACGGCTTAACCTTCTGGATTCAAAATATGGGCTTATTGGGTGTTCCGATTTTAATTGGCTGGGCCCTTTCGGCATCAAATCCGGGAGTATCAGAACAAATTGCCGCCGGTGTTGAAGGAGTTAAGTACAATTACATGGTTCCAGAACTTATTTTTGCCGGTTTTGGGGTTGCTGCTTTCGCATTGAGCTTTTACCTGAAATATATCGACCGCAAAAAAGGCTACGGTTTGGAACTACCAAACAAAAGCTAACGAATTCATAGTTATGTCTGAAAAACCGCCTTTAACCTGAGGCGGTTTTTTTTAGCCCCGGAATAATACACTTTTTGTTTAAAAAATTAATGTGGGCAATCCATCTGCTTTAATCAGCAAATAAATTCCTGACTTCTGACACTTTCCTATTTTTAGATGTGACAAATTTTTAATCGCCTGTATATTAGTTGTATAATTTTATAAAAATGTAATTTTACCGCACTAACGCATATTTTTTTGATATGTTATCAG
>JBFWMB010000105.1:0-12565 GCA_050251815.1 Salinivirgaceae bacterium
GACTTCTAAGCTGTGGGTCGCAGGTTCGAATCCTGCCGTGATCACGAAAGAAAACAGAAAAGCAGTTTCGTAATTGGAACTGCTTTTGTGATTTAATAATGGTTAATAACAAGCCCGGCAGGTTCATGAGCAGGCGAACTAATCCTGCCGGGATCACGAAAGACAACAAAAAAGCAGTTTCGTAATTGGAACTGCTTTTGTGTTTTAATAAAGGTTAATAACAAGCCCGGCAGGTTCATGAGCTAAATTCCATCCATTTACCAAATAACAGAATTATAAGATACACCTGCTACAAAATATGATAAGAAAATTGGCGTTTTTAAGCGAGCGGTTTATTTTTTACTATATTCAACCCACCAAATTAACCAAAGCATGATATGCAAAAACTCAAGTTTGAATATCGCTTCTTAATAACTTACCTTATTATTGGTGGATTGTGGATAAAATTTTCTGACAGTCTAGTTATCAGAACTTTCAACGACCCCTTATTCATCACCCAAATTCAAACCTATAAAGGTTGGGCTTTTGTGGCCATCACCGCTGTGTTTTTCTTTTTTATTATAAAACAGCACTTAGTAAAGATTCGCCTGGCCGAACAAAAAGCCAAGGAAAGCGATCGCTTAAAAACCATGTTTCTTCAAAACATATCGCACGAAATACGCACGCCCATGAATGGTATCATTGGTTTCTCAGAATTACTCACTTACCATTCGATTGACGAAGAAACCAAACTGGAATACATAAATATTATAAAAGACAGTTCGTTTCAATTGCTGTCAATAGTGAACGATGTACTGGACATTTCGATGATTGAATCGGGAAATATAACAGTTAAGCATGAACCTATTGACCTAAACACCTTATTGGATGAATTATACCAGCTATTTATTCCGACATTTCCAAAAAATGTAAGCGTAAAAGTTTCCAAGGGTTTACCAGATTCAAAGTGTATGATATTATCGGACAAAACCAAATTGCAGCAAATTCTTAACAACTTGTTGAATAACGCTATGAAATACACACCCAAGGGAACCATACACTATGGATACAGTGTTTATAAAAATGAACTTCGCTTTTTTGTTGAAGATACCGGTATTGGGATGAGTGAAGAGCTTCAAACCAGGATTTTCAACCGGTTTTTAAAAGCCGAGGAAGGATTTACCAAATATTATCAGGGTGTTGGACTGGGGCTGGCCATTTGTAAAGGACATGTATCGCTATTAAATGGAAAAATATGGGTACAATCGGCTAAGGCAAAGGGAACTACTTTCTATTTTACCCTTCCCTACACGCAAGACAAATAAAATTCAACAAGCTATTTGCTGTTTATACTGAATTCCGGCTGGCATTAATATTTCCGAATAACGAACGCATCACCATTTTTTCATAGCTCTCGACCAGTTTTTTATTACTTTCAGCTTTGGCTTTATGCAATTCAACCAGCGCATGCTGCTGAACAGTTAATAAGGGTAAAATTATGCGTTCCCTTAAACCAATGCTTAATTGACTGCGCGGATTATCGTCGAGCAAAGCATCCAAACCCGTCACTTTAAGTACCATCTCTTTACTCAACAAAAATTCCCGATGAATCAGTTCCCAGAAAGTACCAAAACGCGCATCGTTTTTCATATACCGGGTAATGGCAAAATTGGTTTTGCTCATGCTCTGCATGCTGTTAGCCAATAAGGTTTTAAAAAAAGTAGAATTCCGGTACAAATCCTTTAATGCCGACAAATTGCCCTGCTCTTCCTGAGCTTTTAAAGCACTTCCTACGCCATAAAAACCGGGAACATTCAGTTTAAACTGACTCCAGGCACCCACAAAAGGAATGGCCCGCAAATCTTCAAATTTTAACTTGTCCGATTTTGCCCGCTTCGATGGTCGACTTCCAATATTGGTCATTCCATAGTATTGTAAAGTACTTCGTTCTTCTAAAAAAGGAAGAAACAAAGGATGATCCTTTAGTTCCTTATATTTTTGATAACTGGTATCAGCCATTTGCTCAATCAACTTACGTTGCGACGTATTCAAATTTGATGCAGGCCTGTCGAACAGGTTATTTTCGATTCCAGCCAGCAACAAATGGGTTAAATTATGAACGGCTGCATCATTGTTTCCATAGTGTGAACTAATGGTTTGCCCTTGTACCGTAATTTGAATTTGTTTACTCTCGATGGTTTTACCCAAAGCAGCATAAAACTGATGCGCATTACCTCCACCACGGGCTGGAGGTCCACCGCGACCATCAAAAAACAATACTTCGATACCATAAGCCCTCGAAACTTCAGTGATGGCTTCTTTGGCTTTAAAAATCGACCAATTGGCCATAATGTAACCGCCATCTTTGGTTCCATCAGAAAAACCAAGCATTACCGTTTGCTTATTATTTCGATGTGCCAAATGCTGTATGTATTTTTTATTGCTATAAAGCTGTCGCATGGTTTTCCCAGCAAATTTTAAGTCGTCAACTGTTTCGAACAAGGGAACTACATCTAAAGGCGGTCTTGTTTTTCCCCAGGAAACAAGCCGGGCCATTGCCATAACTCGAGCAACATCAATTGCATTACGGCAATTACTAATTATGTAACGATGCGCGCCCATTTCACCGTTACTTTCCTGAATGTCTTTAATAGCGCCAAACGATAGCAGGGTATCAGTAAGCACAACATCGTTTAAAGAGGGTACCTTAAGTACCTGGTTCAATGACAATAAAACTTCAATCTGTTCCTTTTCGGTGAGGCTCTCGAAATTGGAAGGTAGTATTTGTTGATGTACTTTTAACATAGCATCCCAGGCTTTTTTTAGTACGCGGCTATCCTGCCGCACATCGATACTGGCAAAAGAAAAACCAAACAATTGAATTTTCCTTCTTAATGCTTGTATTTTTTCCAAAAACAATCCCTGGTGTTCCGTCTGAACCAACTGTTCTATGCTAAATACCGCTTCCAAAAAACGCTCGGGACTAAATGATGCTGTGTTAGCTTTTGCACTTAATGCTTTTTCGAGTTTTTCTTCAAGTTCAATAAGCTTTTCCAGCACGCCGTCGAAACTCAAGCGGCGTTTCAACTGTTTTATATCGGTCACATAACACAAAATTATGGCTTTTCTGAGTTCCCCGGCAACTTTTTTTGTTGTATCGACCGTTACAAACGGATTGCCATCCCTATCACCTCCTGGCCAAAAACCCAGATTAATAAGTTTGTTATCAGCTGTTGCCAGACTTGTAAAGTTCTGATGTACCTTTTCTAACACTGTGCCGGCCGCATTGTAGAAAACATTTGAAAGATACCAGATGAGCGATACCGCCTCATCAAAAACCGATGGTTTTTGTTTTCGGTAAAAAGGTGTTTTTCCCAATTGCATCAACAATTCGCGCGTGTAGGCAATATCGCCTTTTCCAACCGATTCGGCCAAATCGCCGGCTATGGCAAGCACCGTACCCGGATAAAACTGGGTTGGGTGTGCCGTTAATACCAAACGCACGCTAAATTCAGTAAGCAGTTGCATCAACCGTTCTTCAAGCTGGTGTTCATTTACCTGGTTTTTCAATTGCTCCCACGAATCGATTGCATCAGTATTGTTAATTTGATTAAAAGCCGCTTCTTCCAAAGCATCAATTAAAACTACCTGACGTTCGACATACTGAATTATTTTAAAGAGAAATGCAATTTGCTCCTGTTTATTGAAATGGGGTTTATGAGCAACAAAAAACTGTTCCAGAATTTCGTTGGGAGCCAGACCATGTTCATAGCCTGCTTCGCAGGTCTCGTGTAACAATGGTAGCAACAATCCGGTTTGTTCAACAGCATCGAGTGGCAGGGTGAGAAACAAACTGTTATACAACTGAAACTTTAGGGCTACCAATTCTTTAAACGATTTTTCAATTTGCTTACTCATAAATATTTATATTTATTAATAGTACAGTCGCCTGAACAAAATGTTTTTTGTTGAGGTAGAATTAGACTAAATCACAAGAAAGAAAGGAAAACAAAAAGGGCATTTCCTTTAGGAAATGCCCTTGATGTTTTATTGAAAAAATTGCCTACTTGTTAACAGTTTCGTCTAAAGCTTTACCAGCTTTGAACTTAGCAACTTTTTTAGCTGCAATTTTAATTTCTTTACCAGTTTGTGGGTTACGACCTGTGCGGGCAGCGCGCTCACTTACTGAGAAAGTACCGAATCCAACCAATTGGATACTTTGTTTCTTTCCTAAAGTTTCTTTAGTTGAGTCGATAAATGCATTTAAAGCTTTTTCAGCATCAGCTTTTGTCATTCCGGCTTTTGCAGCCATTGCAGCTACTAATTCTTGTTTGTTCATAGTGTTAATTTTTAAATTATTATAATATTTTTTAAAGCACAGCTAAATATAAGGAAAGATCTTATAGGTTTACCCTTTTTAATCAAAAAAAAACCGCTTAAGCCCTAATTTTATTGAAGTTATCAACAATTTGAACCCGAAAATGAATAAAGTTGACGTTTAATACCCACTTATAATAAACTATACTTCAAATAGTTAACTTTTGAGGAGTTGGTGACTTAAACTGTTGAAAAAAATTTCGCTTTTTTTGCTGAAAATACCTGAAAACAGGGCAATAAAGGCTGTTTTTTGTGTCATTTTATCGGGGAAAATGAGAACACTGGCTCCGAAAAAAGTCATTTTTAGTGCGCCGGCTCAATTAAACTACCTCTTTCTTCGTCGTGATGAATGCGTATATGGGCATCAATTTCATGCTGAAGTTCCTCTACATGCGATATGATTCCAACTATGCGATTTTCGCTTCGTAAGGTCTTTAACGTATCAAATACTACCCGTAAAGATTCCCTGTCGAGGTTACCAAAACCTTCGTCGAGGAAAAAGAAGTTTTCTCTGCTTTCGCTCAATTTGTTTACATTATCGGCCAAAGCCAGGGCCAGCGACAAAGAAGCCTGAAATGTCTGACCTCCCGACAGGGTTTTTATATGCCGTACTTTTCCTCCGTTTAAAAAGTCGCGTACCTGGAAATTATTGTCGGCAGTAATCTCAAGACTTAACTTTTGCCCCGTAAGTTTAAAAAAGCGTTCATTAGCTATTTTACACAAATGCTGCAAATGAACGGTGGATATATAATTGACAAAGCCATTTCCTTTAAACAGATTTTTTAATGTTTTAATCTGCTCTGCCCGCAATTGCAGTCTGGTTTGCTCCTTTTTCAGATTAGCCAGCCGCTCCAAATCAGAGCTAAGCTTTTTAAGTTTTGTCTGTGCCTGGATCAATTGTTTTTCTGATTGCTTTATGTTCAGTTCCAGTTCTTCGATGCTTTGAATTAATGCCTGATGCTCCTTTTCACTATAATCCTGCTTATTAATGGCCTGACTAATATCGGCCAATTGTTGTGTTGCCGCAGCCACTTGTTCCTTATAGGTTTCAATTTGTTGTTTGGCCAAATCAAGTTCAAGCGTTTGCTCTAAAACTTTTTTTATTTGCTCCAGATCAGTATACTTCGACTGCTGAATTTTGCTTTGCATTTGTTGGTTTTTGGTTTCCCAATCGCGGGTGGTATTTTCCAGACTTTTGTTTAATCCGCTTATCCGTTCCTGTTTTTTTGTTTTGCTGTGTTTTAATTCCTCAAGTTGCTTGCTGGCTTTTTCGAAATTGGATTCAGCTTCATTGAAGGCTTTTTTACGTGTCTCCATTTCAGTTTGTATAACTGATAGCTCCATATTTTCCCAGTCATTTCCCTGTAAATTAATTAACTGAGTGCTTAGGGTTTCAATTTTTGATTTCAGCGCCTGCTGCTGCATCTTAAAGTCGTCGACTGCTTTTTTATAGCGTTCCAGATCTATTTGTTCCTGATTTTGTAAGTGCTGCATTTGCTCCTGCTTCTGCTCTATTACCCCGATTTGCTCCTGTGTTTTATTCGCATCATCGAAAGCCTGTTGAAGTAACTCTTTTGTACGGTATTTTTCCCAAACAAACAAGTCTTGATGTTGCCTGATTTGATTTTCTATAGCTTTTGACTTTTGCTCCAAATGAAACTGTAGTTCATTATTTGTGGCAAACTTATGCTCTAATATACCTGCCTGATTTCCCAGATAATCCAATTCCCGGGCAAATACTTTCAATTTTTCGCGTTCCTGCATCCAGGCTTCCAGTTTGTGTGCTGCTTGTTCGGGATTAAAAACCTGCGGATGGCTGGTAGAACCACACAAGGGACAGGGAGTTCCATCGGTAAGTTGTTCGGCATAAGCCGCCAGTTTGCTTTGAACCTGGGCATGTTCAATCTGTCCGGTTAAAACAGCTTCTTTATTTTCCAAGGCTTTTTTTGATGCAGCAATTAAAGCGGGTAATTCTTTCAACTGTTCCCAACTCAAATCCTGCGAAAGTTTACGATTTTTCAATTCGTTCACTTCCTGTTTTAGTTTCAACTCCTGCGCTGAGAGTTTCTTTTTTTCGTTTTGTAAATCCTGCAATTGAGTATGCAAATGTTCCTGTTTTATGTACCAGGCTTTTACTTCGTGCAGCACAACGGTTTGATTCAATTCCTTACCCAGACTATTGAGCTTAAGTGCTACTTTTTCGAGTTCTGTTTTTCGTTCAGCTAGTTGCTTTTCGTAAGTTGAAACGGTAAGGCTGCCCTCATGAATTCTTTTCGATAATTTTTCAAGCGCACCGCGTTCATTTATTATAAGAATAACCTTTCCCAATTCCTCTACCTGCTGTTGCAACAAATGGCGCTTGTCGTATGTGCTTTTTATAAGTTCAAAATTTTCAGCCTGCTTTTCGAGCTCTGTTTCAAGCAGGTTTAATTGTGCCGATTCATGCGTTAAGTCCTTTTTCAGCTTTTCAATTTGCAGCTTCAACTCCTGCGAACTATCGAGCAGCGGTTTAAAATGAATCAGGCAATATTCAAAGCTAAGTATATCCTGCTCCAGTTTTTTTATCTGCTCTTTTTGTAGGTTTAAAGCGGCTAATCTGCTTTTCACCTGAATTTCACGTGCTTTCCATTCTTTCAGGTTATCAAGAACCCGTTTTTTATTTTGCTGTTCTTTGAATGTTTCAGTTAGCATTTGCACTTTTTGCTGACTCAATGCTATAAACGAATCCAGCATGGCCAGTTGCTCCGGATTGGTATCGCTTAGCGATTTTAATTGTCCTTCGAGAATGTGTAACTGCTCATCGTTTTTCTTTTCTATTCCGCTAACTTTAAAAAAGAGTTCAAACTTTTCGAGGCTGAAAAGTTCCTTCATCATTTGGGTGCGATCGGCTTTACCCAACTGTAGAAATTCATGAAACTTACCTTGCGGAATAATAATGGTTCGTTTAAAATTTTCATAACTCAAACCAATAGCATTTTCAACCGAATCAAACGAAACGGGAATGATTTCCTTTTCAAACACCTGATACGCCAGACGGTCGAGTGTTTTTACATCATCAAATTTTTTGCTGTTTCGCCGTCCTTTTACTGTAATTAGAAACTCACTGCCTTCTTTGCCGGCTTTAAACCTGAATTCAATAAAAAGTTCATCGCTTTTTAAATTCATCATGTTGTAATTCCGGTTATCGCCCGAAAGGTTCAGCCGTTCGGTTTTTCCATATAAAGCAAAAGTTATGGCTTCAAGAATGCTTGATTTTCCGCTCCCCACGGTTCCAAAAATTCCAAAAATTGAAGCGCTGGTAAGTTTTGTAAAATCGATGCTTTGCTTTTCCTGGTACGAGTATAGTCCTTTTATGGTAAGATGCAAGGGAATCATAAGCTAGTTTTCAAAAGATTCGTTGGCTAAAACTTCTTTAAACAAATCCAAAAGTGTGGTATCGGGAGGCATACCTTTTACGCTGGTAAAATAGTCGATAAAAAGCGCTTCCATACTTTTCGATAAATCGATATTTGTTGTGGTTTCGTGCTGAAAATCTTTATTCAATACTTCGGGAATAATAGAAATAATGCCGTTATGTGTCTGCATTATAAGTTTGCGATCGGCTGCACTGATAAAGGTTTCGCTAACCAAAGTAAGTTCAACCAGTGCATCGCCATTTGCTTCGAGCCAGCGAATCGCTTCGGAAACTCCGGTAATTTTAACGCGAAGCAAGCGCTTTCCTGCGTTTAATGGAAGCTTTTCAACTACAGCATTTTTCGATGGTTCCAGGCTTATTAACGAAACATACTTTTGCTGGTCGGCTTCGCCAAAGCTGTAAGCAATAGGACTGCCGGAATAAACCACCGGGCAAGCTGCTCCTCCCACCTGGTGATACCGATGTAAATGGCCTAAAGCTACGTATTGCATTTGTAAGGGAATCAACGATGTATCGATTATTTGAGCCCCGCCTACATGTAGAATGGGTTTCTCGTCGTCGGGTTCCGGTTCCGGTTCAGTTCCCGCTTTCGACATAAATAAATGGGCCGCCAGCATATTCACTCCATGAGTATCGCAATAGGTTTCGGCTAATTGTCGCCACTGTTCACCAATTAAATTACTTAGAGCTTCTTCCTGATTCTCACTTCCCAGAAACGTTCTAAACCGGTATTCGTTTGCATAAGGAGTTAATAAAATCCGCAGCGGATAAGCTATCGAAGGTAGTTTTAATTCAATAAAACCTTCGGCACTTTGGGTAAGTTCCAAACCGGTATCGAGTTTAAAAGGAGCTACCCTAGAATTCGGATAACCGGCAAAAATAATCCCGCATTCTTTGGCCAAAGGGTCGGGAGCTTCAATGCGATCGGGCGAATCGTGATTTCCGGCAATACAAATAACTGCACGTTTACCATTGTTTGTCATCCGCTTAAGCGATTTATAAAACAAATCGACACTTTCGACCGGCGGATTAAAGGTGTCGAATAAATCGCCCGATACTATCAGCGCATCTACCTGCTCCTTATCAGCCAGTTCCGTAATTTCATTCATTACGGCCACCTGCTCTGAATGGCGTGAATAAGTTTCGAGTTTTTTCCCCAGATGCCAGTCGGCGGTATGTAAAATCTTCATTGCTTTTATTTGATTTTTGAATCAGCTATACATTTTTGCCGCTTAAAAGTATTGAAATTCTGTGAAGCAAAAAAGGCCGGCTTTTGGCCGACCTTTAATTACACAAAAATATTTTTTACCAACCCAATAAATAGGCAAATATTAAAGGAGCTACAATAGTAGCATCCGATTCAACAATAAATTTGGGTGTATCGATATCCAATTTTCCCCAGGTAATTTTTTCGTTGGGTACAGCTCCTGAATAGGAACCATAACTGGTGGTAGAATCGGAAATCTGACAGAAATAGCTCCAAAAAGGTGTATCGGTACGTTCCATATCCTGATAAAGCATGGGAACTACACAAATGGGAAAATCACCGGCAATACCGCCACCTATCTGGAAAAAGCCAATTCCGTTCTCTTTGGTATTTGCAGTATACCAATCGGCCAGCCAGGTCATGTATTCAATTCCCGATTTCATGGTTGAAGGTTTTAATTCACCTTTTATGCAGTACGATGCAAAAATATTCCCCATGGTAGAATCTTCCCATCCGGGAACCACAATGGGCAGGTTTTTCTGTGCTGCAGCTAACATCCAGCTGTTTTTTGCATCAATTTCGTAGTACTGTTCCAATACGCCCGATAGCAAAAGCTTGTACATAAACTCATGTGGAAAATAACGTTCGCCTTTTTCTTCGGCCTCTTTCCAAATTTTAAAAATATGTTTTTGCAATCTTCTGAAAGCCTCTTCTTCAGGAATACAGGTGTCGGTAACGCGATTCAATCCTTTTTCCAAAAGCTCCCACTCCTGTTTTGGGGTTAAGTCGCGATATTCGGGAACTCTTTTGTAATGCGAGTGTGCCACCAAATTCATCAAATCTTCTTCGAGGTTTGCCCCGGTACACGAAATAATCTGGACTTTATCCTGACGAATGATTTCAGCGAGCGATTTTCCCAGTTCGGCAGTGCTCATAGCACCTGCAAGGGTAATCATCATTTTGTTGCCCTTGTTTAATTGTTGTTGATAGCCTTCGGCTGCATCAACCAATGCTGCTGAGTTAAAATGTTTGTAATGTTCCAGCATAAAAGCTGTAACGGGTCCTTTTGTTTGCATTGTTTCTACTATTAAGAGTTACCTGTTATAATCAACAGGCCAAAAATCATTGAATTATTTTTATTCCTTGTAACCTAAAATATGAAGCATATCATCAACAGTTTGCTCGTTGCGATACACATAGTCGATAAAGTTCCCTTTTTCGTCGCGGTCGACAATTACCTGTTTGGGCGATGGAATTAAACAGTGCTTTATTCCTCCGTACCCGCTGATGGAATCCTGATAAGCGCCGGTATGGAAAAAACCAATGTAAAGCGGTTCTTTTTCTTTATCAATAAAAGCCGGAAGCAATATCTGCTGGTTCAAGTCTTCGGAATTGTAATAATCGGAATGGTCGCAACTGATTCCACCGATACTAACGCGTGAATATTCGTTTTCCCATTTATTAACGGGCAAAAGAATAAATTTTTCATATATCGACCAGGCGTCGGGTATTGTGTTCATCAAGCTGTTATCGATGATGTACCATTTTTCCTTATCGTTTTGTTGTTTTTGCTCAATTACTTTAAATATATTGGCTCCACTCTCACCCACGGTGTATTTTCCAAATTCGGTATAAATATCGGGATCAGGAATTCCTTCAGTTGTGCAGATTTCCTTAATATTGCGTACAATTTCTTTAATCATGTATTCGTAATCATACTCAAAGCCCAGGTTGTTTCGAATGGGAAAACCGCCACCCAGGTTCAGTGAATCGAGGGTTTTGCATTTTTTCTTAAGCTCGGAATATATCTTTAAAGCTTTATTAAATTCGCCCCAATAATACAGGCTGTCCTTAATGCCCGAATCGACAAAAAAGTGAAGCATTTTTAGCTCCAGGTTCGGATTTCCTTTAATTTTTGCATTAAAGTAACTCACTATTTCGGTGTGCCTGATGCCCAAACGTGAAGTATAATAGGCAGATTGCGGCTCTTCGTCGATGGCCATACGTAGGCCAATTTTTACTTTATGATCGCCGGCCAGACGGGTTACCTTGCTTAACTCTTTGGGACTATCGAGAACTATAATGGAGTTCTCGAAACCCATTTTTTGCAGGTTAATAATCTTGATGATGTAGTCATCGGTTTTATACCCATTGTGAACAATTATCCTCGATTTATCAAGCTCACCTTTTTTATACAGTTTCTCAATCAAATCAATATCAAATGATGACGATGTTTCGAGGTTCACATTATGTTTTAAGGCAGCACTTATCACATGGTGAAAGTGACAACACTTGGTGCAATAACAATAATGGTAGTTTCCCTGGTAATTGTTGGCTTTAATGGCCCGGTTGAAAAGGTTTCTGGCTTTCTTAATCTGATCACCAATACGAGGCAGGTAAACAAGTTTGAACGGTGTACCGTATTTCTCAATCAGGTACTTTAGTGAAACGCCGTGGAAGGTAAGGTATCCATCCCTTAAGTCAAAACCTTCCTGAGGAAAGTAATAACTTTGTTCAACAAGATCAAAATAGGTATTCTTCATTTCTAATCATCCATAAAAATAATGAGTTTGAGTTTTTTGCAAATTAAGTTTATTTTTTCCGAAATCTAATCCAATTCCAAAAAATATGAATATTTTTTTAGTCGTTTGATTTTCAGCAAATAATACCAAGCAAAACCTTATTTCTCAAACCCTGTTTATGTTTCGTTTTAAATAATTCACTTTGAATGCAGCGTAATTGTTGCTAAAAGCAAAAACGTATGCTTTTTACCAAATACGATTTAACGTTCTATAAAGGCTAACAACTCGCAAATTTTATTGTTTTGCCAATCTTTTTTGCTTAAACCAGTTGTTTAAAATGCAGGAAAATAGCCAACCAGTGAAACACGGTACCGGCAATGACAAACAAATGCCAGATTAGGTGTGAAAAAAGCAGTCTTTCCAATTTAAAAAACACCACTCCCAGAGAATAAAATATCCCACCTACAAAAATAAATGCAATACTCAAAGGCTGCATGTTATTGAAAATAGGAATGAGGAAAAACAACAGCAACCAACCCATAATTACATATGAAATAATGATGAATTTATTAACGCCCCGTTCAAAACGATTCGGAAAAACTACCTTTATTAAAGTTCCAGCAAAAGCAAAGCCCCACTCTATTCCGAACATTACCCAACCCCACTCGCCACGAATAATGGAAAGCGAAAGCGGAGTATAAGTACCTGCAATCAGAAAATAAATGGCTATTTGATCGAAATTATGAAAAAAATCTTTAGCTCCGGAATGGGGCAGCGAATGGTTTAAAGTAGATGAGGTATACAAAAGAATCATGGTCAGCCCAAAAATTGAAGCACTGGTCACATGCCATGGACTACCGGTTTTTGAAGCATATAAAACAATAAATACAGTGGCTACAATACTTAAAATTAATCCTATACCATGTGAAATGGCATTTGCTAATTCTTCTGATTTGGTAAATCGTTCGTTTTTTGGGTTCATTTGTTTCATTACTAAAGCTTTTTTGGGGTTTTAAAGAGGCTGAAAATAATAAAAAAAGCCACAGGAACCGGAGTTTCCTGTGG
>JBFWMB010000106.1:0-12455 GCA_050251815.1 Salinivirgaceae bacterium
AAAGAACAATACCTGGCATATGTCGACAAACACCGTTACGATGGAGATTACTACTTTGGAAATACCATCTTTAATTTTATTATTAATGCATTAGTGGATTAAAAGTCATGAGGTATTTATTAAGTTGCTTTGTGCTTTTTTATTTGACCTCATGGACTCAAGCTTTCGGCAACAACCAGAGCGATATATGTATCGTTGATTTGAAAGGGTCCTGGAGGTTTATGATAGGTGACGATAAGCGTTGGTCGGCCTATGCTTTTGACGATTCCGGCTGGGAGCAAATCAGGGTTCCCTCGTCCTGGGAGAATCAGGGTTTTCCCGGATACGACGGTTATGCCTGGTATCGCAAGGAGGTAATAATATCGGGCGACTATCAGCAGCAAATGCTGGAACTGGCCCTGGGCTATATCGACGATGTGGACGAAGTGTTTTTTAACGGGGTGAAAATTGGCCGTAAAGGTTCTTTTCCACCGAACTATTGGACCGCATACAATGCCGAACGTAAGTACAATATTCCGGCTGAACTGATAAAATACAGTAAGAAAAATACCATTGCAGTTCGGGTTTACGATTCGCAACTAAACGGTGGAATCGTTCACGGGCAGGTAGGAATCTATGTAAAGTATCAGGAACTGGTTTGCGATGTAAATCTCGAAGGTTTTTGGAAATTTAATCTGGGCGACAATAAAAACTGGGCTTTGCCTTCATACAACGATACCGATTGGCAGGGAATTCTGGTGCCGGGTATCTGGGAAGATCAGGTGGCCAGTAATTACGATGGTTTTGGCTGGTACCGCAAACAGTTTAAGACCGATCCATCGTTTGCCGGAAAACGTTATGTGTTGATGCTGGGTAAAATTGACGATTTGGACGAGGTATATTTGAACGGAAAACTGGTAGGCAAAACCGGCCTTATAAACAATATTCCCTATAAGAACCAACGACATGATGAATACCGAAGGGAACGATTTTATTATCTCGATGAAGGAGCTGTTATTCCAGGAAAAGTGAATACCATTGCAGTAAGAGTGTGGGATGGGGGAGGTGAAGGAGGCATATATTCAGGGCCGGTGGGCCTGGTTGAATTGAAAGGTTTTGTCAATTTCTGGCGCAACAAAAAATAACTGAACAAAAAGTAAACAGCATTGTTATTACAGTGAAGAAATCGCTTGATTTCTTTAAAAAACACTATACGGAAAGTTGGGCAGTGGGGGCCGCCCAACTTTCTTTTTTTATTACGGTCGACTTATTTATCCTGGCATGTTTCCCGATTCAAAGTAAAAAGGATTGTTTCTCAAAATTATTGAATTGCTGGGGTCTTTTAAGTATGTTTGTCCTTTGCCAGAAAAAAAAGCAAATTTATGGAAAACCGAATATGCGAACTTTTTAAAATTAAGTACCCCATTGTGCAGGGCGGAATGGTATGGTGCAGTGGTTATAAGCTGGCTGCTGCCGTAAGCAATGCCGGTGGCCTGGGCTTGTTGGGGGCAGGTTCCATGTATCCTGAAGTGTTAAAAGAGCACATCCAAAAGATAAAAAAAGCAACCGATAAACCTTTCGGGGTGAACGTTCCCCTAATGTATCCCGATATGGAAAAAATACTGGAACTTATAATTGCCGAAAAAGTTCCCATTGTTTTTACCAGTGCCGGAAATCCGAAAACCTGGACCAAAACTTTACAGGATGCCGGAATTGTAGTTGCCCACGTAATTGCCAATACCAAATTTGCTTTAAAATGCGAAGAAGCCGGCGTAGATGCCATTGTTGCCGAAGGCTTTGAAGCCGGCGGCCATAACGGACGAGAAGAAACTACCACCCTGTGTTTGATTCCGCAGATACGAAAAGCAATTAGCAAACCGTTGATTGCCGCCGGGGGTATAGGTTCCGGTCAGGCCATGGCTGCGGCATTTGCTTTGGGAGCCGAAGGAGTGCAAATAGGAAGTCGCTTTGCAGCCGCCCTGGAATCGTCAGCACATCCCGATTTTAAAAATGAAATTGTTAAAGCTCAGGAAGGCGATACCAAGTTGACCCTGAAAAAACTGGCCCCGGTTCGCTTGCTCAACAACCGCTTTTATCAGCAGGTGCTGAATTATGAATTACAGGGTGCCTCGCCCGAAGAGTTTCAAGTGCTTTTGGGAAAAGGCCGCGCCAAAAAAGGCATGTTCGAAGGCGATGTGAAAGATGGAGAACTCGAAATAGGGCAGGTATCGGCTTTAATAAATAAAATTCAACCCGTGCAGGAAATTATGGACGAGCTAATTACAGACTTTAACTCAACAACGGCATCGCTTGCTAAACTTAGCCTGTAGCAATTGACAATGAATAATGAGCAATGAACAATTAACAATGAGGTGCCAGTTGGCCGTCTTCAGTTTGCAGTTCACAGCCAAAGAACAATAAAACAATGAGCAATAAATAGTGAATAGTTAATAGTGAAAAACGAATAATGAAGAGTGAAAGGTCTTATGTCTTGTGTCTCAAGTCTAACCCGCCTGACCGTCGGGCAGGGTTCTAAACTCTAAACTCTAATCTCTAACAACAATCCATTTGAATGATAACTTTCGAGAAATACACCCTGAATAATGGCTTGCGCCTGATTGTGCATCACGACGAAACCACACCAGTGGTGGCTTTTAATTTGCTTTACGATGTGGGGGCCCGCGACGAAAAGCCCGACAAAACCGGCTTTGCCCATTTGTTTGAACACCTGATGTTCGAGGGTTCAAAACATATTCCCAATTACGATACTCCTTTGCAACAGGCCGGAGGCGAGAACAACGCCTTTACCAATAATAATTTTACCAACTATTACATTACGCTGCCTAAGGAGAATCTGGAAACAGCGTTTTGGTTGGAATCGGACCGGATGCTTGAGTTGGCCCTGACCAGCGAAAAGCTCGAAATACAAAAGAACGTGGTGGTTGAGGAATTTAAACAGCGCTACCTGAATCAGCCTTACGGCGATTGGAACCTGTTACTGCGACCCCTGGCCTATAAAAAGCATCCCTACCAGTGGCCAACCATAGGGAAAGAAACGGCACACATCGAGGGGGCAAGCTTGCAGGAGGTGAGCGATTTTTTTTATACCCATTACGCCCCCAACAATGCCATTCTGGTGGTTGCGGGCAATGTTAATTTTGATGAAGTTAAACGTTTAACAGAAAAATGGTTTGGTGGTATTCCCCAGCGGAAAGTTCCCCAACGAAACCTTCCGGCAGAACCCGAACAAATGGAAGCCCGCGAACTGGTGGTGGAACGTCCGGTTCCCCTCGATGCCATTTATCAGGCCTATCCCATGGTTGCCCGTCAGCATAAGGACTACTATGTTACCGATTTAATTTCCGATTTATTATCAAACGGTAAATCGGCCCGACTAAACCAACGTCTGGTAAAAGAACAGAAACTGTTTAGCGAAGTAAATGCTTACATTACGGGCGATAACGACCCCGGTTTGTTTATTATTCATGGAAATTTGAACCAGGGTATTACTTTTGAGCAGGCCGAAACGGCCATCCGCCGGGAACTCGATTTACTGATGCAGGACGAAGTATTGGACTACGAATTGCAAAAAGTGAAAAACAAAGCCGTAGCCAACCTGGTATTTTCTGAAATAAATATTCTGAATAAAGCCATGAACCTGGCTTATTATGAATTGCTGTGCGATGCAGCAGCTATTAACAACGAAGCAGAAAAATACAGCGAAGTTACTCCTGAACGGGTAAAAGAAGTGGCACAAAAGCTTTTCAAACCAACCCATTGTTCCACCCTAAAATATAAAGCCATAAAATGAGCATCGATAGAACTATAGCACCTGCTTACAAAGCAGTTACCGAAATAAATTTTCCTCAGGTAAAGAAAATACTATTGACCAACGGAATTCCGGTTTATGTATTGAATGGCGGAACCCAGGAGGTAGTAAAGCTTGATGTAATGGTGGGCGCAGGCTCGCTTTATACAACCAAAAAACTAGTAGCTCCCTTAACCGGACTGATGCTCAACGAAGGCACAAAAAGCAAAACGGCCCATCAATTGGCCGAAGGCTTCGATTATTACGGAGCTTATTTTCAGCCCAACACCGAAAAAGATCAGGCTTTTGTGGGATTGGTTACCATCCGCCGGTATTTTGAACAAACCCTTCCTTTGTTTTTTGAAGCGCTGAACGAAAGTATTTTTCCCGAGAAAGAATTGCATAATTTGTTGGAGCGTCGCCGGCAAAAGTTTCTGGTTGAAATGGAAAAGACCAGTTTTCTGGCGCGCGAAGCCTTTAACGAAAAGCTGTTTGGTGCCCAACATCCTTACGGAATAAAAACCGTTGAAGCTTTTTACCGGGAAACCGGTCGCGACGAACTGCTGGCTTTTTATAAGGAGCATTACCACGCAGGTAATTATTCCCTTATACTCTCGGGAAACATAACCGATGAGGTTTTGAAGCTTGTTGATCAGTATTTTGGTGCCCTTCCGAAGCAAAACAAACCTCAGGCAGCAGTGCAATCCATTATGCCGGCTTTAAGTTACGAACCGGTGGTTATTGAAAAAGCCGGAGCCGTGCAGTCGAGCATCCGTTGTGGATTACTAACAGTAAACAAAACCCATCGCGATTACATCAAACTAAAAATGCTGACCACCATACTGGGTGGATACTTTGGCTCGCGGCTCATGAAAAACATCCGCGAAGAAAAAGGCTATACCTATGGCATTCATGGCATGCAGGTTTCGTTGCAGCAAGCGGGTTACATGGCCATTGCTGCCGATGTAAAAGCCGAGTTTACCCGCGAAGCGCATCACGAGATTATTCGCGAAATGGAAAAGCTGAAAACCGAACCGGTTTCGGAAACGGAATTGCAACTGGTTCGCAATTACATGATGGGTGAGATGCTTCAGATGTTCGACGGGCCTTTTTCCACAGCCGAAACCTTTAAATCGGTGGTGCAGTTTGGTTTGGACTTTAGCTATTATGAGCAAATGCGACAGGCCATACTTTCGGTTAACGCTCAGGAATTAACGGAGCTGGCCAACAGGTATTACCACACCGATAAGCTAACAACAGTAGTGGCCGGAAAATACTAAGTAGTTTTTGAAATTCCCTTTTACGGATGCGTAGCTTTTCCATATTTTTTGGCTTTTTGAAACCACTATTTTATGCAGCAAAAGGAATATTTAGTAAATTCATCCGTTGTAATGGGCAAAGCTAAATAGCAACATGGAACTTCGTAAGGGATTATATATGCTTCTTCTTTTTTTGGGTAGTTTTCCGTTTACCCTGAAAGCGCAACAGCCTGAACCACCAACTATTCTTCAGCTTGATGTTTTTGAGAATGGTCATGTTGAAATAGTATATGAATACAGTAAAACTGAAGGAGTCGATTACTATGTGATTAAGAGAAATCATCAGGAAAAGAATCTGGTTGGAACAGGCGATTTAGATACGATTCCACCTGATATTTCACAAAGGTATTTAGACAATACAGCTAGAGCAGATACGGCATCATACACTTATGAAATGTATTCGATAAAAAACGATACATCTGGAAACGTCCCACCCGAAGGAAGTTCTACCATATTTCTAAAAAGTGTTAGCTACGATACCTGTGCAAACAGCGTTCGTTTGAACTGGAGTCCTTATATCGGTTGGGGCGAAAATAATCCCAAATATGAAATTTACATAAATAATAAAGGCCTTGGCTTTTTAATTGGGGATACTTCATATCAGGTTAGAAATGTCATTCCCGGTGAAACATATCAATTTCATATCAGGGCAAAGAAAAGCAGTGCGAATTATTTTAGCAACTCCAACCGGGTTACTTTAACCATACCAGAATTAAAAAAGCCTGACCAGCTATTTATTACCGCAGTTGAAAACACCGGCACCGAGGTAAAGTTTACGGTTGCTGTTGACCCCGAAGCCGATTTAAGCGGGCATCAACTGGGTTACAGTACCACTGCTCAGGGAGTTTACGAAGCACTACTGTTTAATCCAAAAAACTCCGAAAATACCTTAAGCTTTACTCAGTCAGCAACAAATCCTTCAGGATTCTATAAAGTTTCAGCAATAAATAGTTGCAATAAGCCGGTAGATTCCACCGAAGCAGTTTGTCCGCTGGTTTTGGATTATTCCCAGCAGGATTTAGACGTGGTATTGCATTGGAACACCACCTTTATTGAAGGTGCTGAAACTTACGACTTGTTTCTTTCCATCGATAATTCCGATTTTATTAAGCAGGAAACGAATTGGTCCGGTACATCGATAAACTACACCCTCGATGGCAGCAGTTTCGGGGATGCCAATTCCGAACTGTTTTGTTTTTATGTGGTAGCCAATTCTAACATGGGGCAGCAAAGTCGTTCAAACACCATTTGCCTTACCCGGCAACCCAAAGTGTATCTGCCCACAGCGTTTACTCCCAATGGCGATGGAGTAAACGACTTTATTTTACCGGAAATACTTAATGTTAGCGTGGTTAAATATCTGTTTGTAGTTTACGATAAGTACGGCGGCAAAGTGTTTGAAACAAAAAGTACTCACGATAAATGGTGGGGCAGGGCTGGTACTAAGAATGTGAGTGAGGGAGCCTATTTGTATTACCTGGAGTTTGAAACCAGTCAGGGAGTAGCGCATAAGCAATCGGGGGCCATTAATGTGGTATATCCTTAAGAAGCAACGCAACCTTTTGGTTTTTAGTACAGTCTATAGGTGTCGACAAACAAAATTTTATGAGCATGAAAACTTCGAATTGGCTGCTTTTTGCGGTGGCAAGCCTGCTGGTTTCTTTGGCTTGTACCGATCAGCCGGTGAATCCCGATACCGATAGTTATAGTTATAAAAAAACTGCTTTGATTGAGCAAAACAATCGCTTCTCACTTCAGCTATTTTCAGAAATTACCAAAAACGAACCAACGGAGACCAACGTATTTGTATCGCCTCTAAGCATGTATTATGCTCTGGCCATGGCCGGGATAGGTTCTGATACGGAAACCCGGGAAGAATTTGAAGCCTTGTTGGGATGGGAAAACCGGACAGAAGAAGAGGTACTGGAATTAATGCTTAATCTGTATACCGAGCTGATGCCTCAAGACAATAAACTTACCTTAGCCATTGCTAATTCCCTATGGCAGCGAACTGGTTTCCCGGTTTTCGACAGTTACAAAGATACCGTGCAGAAATACTTTGATGCTGAAATTCAGTCGCTCGATTTTAATGATCCCCAGGCAGTAGCTATTATCAATGCATGGATTGAAGATAAAACCCGGGGATTAATTCCCGATATGCTCGATCAGCTTTCGCCCGAAGCGTTGATGTACCTGATTAATGCCATTTACTTTAAAGGCGACTGGAAGTATGTTTTTGATCCCGACGACAACCTGCAGGCTCCTTTTTACAAAGCCGACGGAAGTTCAGCATCGGTAACTTATATGAATCAAAAAACTTACCTGAATTACCTGAAAAACGACTGGTTTACAGCCGTTCAATTACCTTATACCGATTCCTCATATTGCATGACCTTGTTATTGCCTGAGCCGGAGGTGGGCATCGATGGCTTAATAACCGATTTGAATGGCGAAAATTGGAATTCATGGGCAAAGGCATACCAAATGGTGGCAGTTACCGTGTCGTTACCGAAGTTTACGTTTGCTTATGGTTTGCGAAACATCAATCAGGAACTAAACGATTTGGGTCTGGTTAGTGCTTTTAATCCCATTGCTGCCGATTTTTCAAAAATAACAGATCAACAGATTAATATAAGCCGGGTATTGCACAAAGCATTTATTGAGGTGAATGAACAGGGAAGCGAAGCGGCTGCAGCCACCGTGGTTGAATATGTAAATACCAGCATTGGCAATGAGTTAACGCTAATCCTGAACCGACCCTTTGTGTTTGCCATTGAGCATAAACCCACACAAACCTTGTTGTTTTTGGGTAAAATGGCAATTCCCAAATACTAATATACCAATGAATCTTACCCATAGCCGGCTTTCGTTGAGTCGGCTTTTTTTTTCTGAAAAGTACTCACAATTAAAGTTTCCGTCTTTAATAACTTTTTAAAATCATTAACTTTGGTAATTCGTTTAGTCTTCCTGTTTAAGTTTTGTAGCAAATAATTTTTGCAGGGTTTAGTAAAAGACGATTCGTATTTTACTAAAGGAGGAAATAACAAAAGTTTAAAGCACTATTTTTTTGGTAAGAATTCATTAAACTGCATAGGGGCGTATTTTGTTAAGAAAAAAATAGCTTATACTTGTGAAAGTAATTTAGAAGTATGAAAAAATTTACGGTTGCCGAAAAAAAACTTATCCTGAGAGAATTTCAGGAATTGCTCAGTCTGGCCGACAGTTTTACCAACGCCGAGCAAAAAGAGAGCATCCGTAAAGCATTTAATATGGCTTATGATGCCCACCTGAATATCAGGCGTAAGTCGGGCGAGCCTTACATACTGCATCCCATTGCCGTGGCACGGATTGCAACGCACGAGATTGGACTGGGTACCAAATCAATTATAGCCTCGTTACTGCACGATGTGGTTGAGGATACCGACATCACGGTTGAAGATATTGAACATCAGTTTGGGCCAAAAATATCGGCCATTGTCGATGGTTTAACCAAAATATCGGGTGTGTTCGAAAACCGATCGAATCTTCAGGCCGAGAACTTCCGTAAGATTCTGATGACAATGACCGACGATTTGCGGGTTATCATCATTAAACTGGCCGACCGCTTGCACAACATGCGCACTCTCGATTCCATGCCGCCTAACAAGCAACTGAAAATTGCCGGTGAAACCCTGTTTATTTATGCCCCTTTGGCCCATCGCCTGGGTTTGTACAGCATTAAAACCGAATTGGAAGATTTGTGCCTGCGTTACATGCATCCACAGGATTATAACGAAATTGGCAAGCATATAATTGAAACCGAACAAAAACGACTCACCTATATCAACCGTTTTGCTTTACCCATTACGAACAAACTAAACGAAGAAGGATTTGTATTCGATATTTCGGGTCGGCCCAAATCCATCTATTCCATTTGGAACAAGATGGAAAAGAAAAAAGTAAGCTTTGAGGAAGTATATGATTTGTTTGCCATTCGCATTGTATTTGAACCCAAAGAAAATATACCCGAAAAAGCCCAATGCTGGTCGATTTATTCCATTGTAACCGATATGTATATTCCACGATCCGACAGGATTCGCGACTGGGTAAGTCAACCCAAGGCCAATGGTTATGAAGCGCTGCACGCAACCGTTATGGGGCCCGGTGGCAAATGGGTTGAGGTACAGATTCGGTCGAACCGGATGAACGAGATTGCCGAAAAAGGCTATGCTGCACACTGGAAATACAAAGGAGGAACCCACCAGGAAAGTGAACTGGATAAATGGATTAAGCAAATTCGTGAGATGCTGGAAGATCCCAAGTCGGATGCATTGGAGTTTTTGGATGAATTTAAACTTAACCTGTTTACCTCAGAGATAATGGTATTTACACCCAAGGGTGAGATTATTACCTTGCCCAGCAGTTCTACGGCCTTGGACTTTGCTTTTTTTATTCACTCCGAGATTGGTTTGCATGCGGTGGGAGCCAAAGTGAATCATAAATTGGTGGGGCTGAATCACGAATTGCAGGGCGGTGACCAGATAGAAATAATTACCTCACAGAAACAACAGCCTGAATCGCAGTGGCTCGATTTTGTGACTACGGCAAAAGCCAAATCGAACCTGAAAGCTTCGTTTCGCGAGAAACGAAAAATTGTGGCCAACGAAGGAAAAGCCCATCTCGATTATTTGCTGGGCGAATTAAAAATGCAACCCAACTCTACCGTATTCCGAAAACTTTACAATCATTACAATACACGCAACAAAGAGGAATTATACTACTATATCGGGCAGGATAAGTTTACCATGGAAGCTTTTACCGAAATTTTAAAGAAACGTTCCAAAAGTAAATGGATAAAATTCTGGGGAATCGAAAACCCCGTTGAAACCAATGCGCTGACAAAATTCGATAAGTCGAAACCCTTAATTGTTGACGATAGCACCCGAAACTACCAGATAGCCAAATGTTGCAGTCCCATTCCCGGTGACGACGTTATTGGTTACCGGGCCGAAGAAGATGTACTGATTATTCATAAAACATCGTGCGAAAATGCCATTCGACTGAATTCAAGCGAAAGTCAGAATGTAGTGAAAGTGGAATGGACTACCCAGCGCCTGTTGGCCTTTTTGGGACGTATAGCACTTAAAGGTATCGACGATATGGGAATTGTAAACGATGTGACCACCGTTATCTCTAAAGAATTGAATGTGAACATGCGGGCTATAAACTTTGAGAGTCACGACGGCATTTTTGAAGGAACAATTGATGTTTACGTACATAATACCAGCGACTTAAACAACCTGATAATGAATCTGGGAAAGGTAAAAGGTATTTCACAGGTATCGCGTCAGGAAATTAAAGAGTAATTACTTAACTTTTGATTGAACGTATGGCGCATGAAATTTATCAATCGTTTATTCACTAAGGCTGAAATAAAACATTGGTTTGATTCCTTTTTAATCTGGCGGGTTAATAAGCTTAGCGATCGTAATTTTTTGCTTATTTTAAGCGCTTTAGTAGGTGTGCTATCGGGACTTACTGCCTGGGCGCTAAAAACCGGCGTATTTTACATGCATAACTATTTTAAAGGCGATCTGCAATTCGATCCACGCAATTTTCGCTTAATCATCTATCCATTTTTTGGGCTATTGGCCACTTATTTGTTTAAGCAGTTTGTAATTAAAGACCATATCAGCCATAATATTGCATCCATACTGCATGCCATAGCCAAGCGCAACAGCCTGATGCGTTTGCATAAGATTTATTCCTCAGTTACCGGAGCCATTTTTACCGCTGGATTTGGTGGTTCCATTGGTTTGGAGTCGCCCATAATTTCATCGGGAACTACTATTGGTTCTACCATCGGAAAACTGTTTCGGCTTAATTACAAGAGCATAACTTTACTTTTGGGATGCGGTGCTGCGGGAGCCATTGCAGCCATTTTTAATACACCCATTGCCGGAATTGTATTTGCGCTCGAAGTGCTGCTGCTCGATATGAACCGCTTTTCGTTGATTCCCTTGTTAATGGCTTCCATTAGCGGGGCAATAACTACAGAGTTATTGTTTGCCGATGAAATTTTATTTGAATTTACGGTTCAGCAGGATTTTATGGTGAAGCATTTGCATTTTTATGTGCTTTTGGGTGTGGTAGCGGGAGGTGTTTCGAATTATTTTACGCAAACCTATTTGCGAATCGAAAACTTTTTTGATGGAATTAAGAATCGGAAGCGTCGTTTGTTTATTGGTGCTCCTGCCCTGGGGCTGCTAATTTTTTTGTTTCCGGCATTTTACGGCGAGGGATACGATATTATGAAAGCCATGTTGAGCGGACAGGCCCATGCTGTTTTTACCGAAAGTATTTTTGCCCATTGGGTTGATGCCACCTGGGTTTTTGTGGCCTTTTTTCTGGCGCTGATTCTTTTAAAAGTTGTAGCCACAGCGCTTACCACCGGGAGTGGGGGAATAGGTGGAATTTTTGCACCCTCTTTATTTACCGGGGCGGTTTTGGGGTATTTGTTTGCCTGGATTAATAACCTGTTTAATCCCGATTTGCTGGCGGTAAATAATTTTGCCTTGGTAGGTATGGCCAGCGTTTTGGGCGGTGTACTGCAGGCTCCTTTAACCGGAATATTTTTGATTGCTGAAATTACCAGTGGTTACGAACTGATTGTGCCCCTGATGATTGCTACCACCACTTCGTACGTTACCTCAAAAGCCTTGTCGCCGCATAATATTATTACTTCGCAGCTGGCTAAAAGGGGCGAGTTGGTTACCCACCACAAAGACAAAGCCGTACTTCATTTCCTAAACCTGCGAAAAGAAGTGGAAACCGACTTTTTTCCCCTTAGTCAGGAAGCCACTCTTGAAGGATTGGTGCAAGCCATTTCCTTATCGCCACGTAATATTTTCCCGATTATAAACCCGGATGGTGCTCTGGTTGGCATTATCCTGCTCGACGATGTGCGTGAAATTATGTTTAACAAAGAGTATTACGAAACCAGTGTGATGAATCTGATGCATGTTCCACCTGCCATACTCGATATAAACGATTCCATGGCCGAGGTAATTGAAAAGTTTAACCAGACCCAGGCCTGGAACCTTCCGGTATGCGAGAACGGGCGATATATGGGTTTTGTAAGCAAATCGAAATTGTTTTCGGCGTATCGCGAAAAATTAGTGGATATTACGGAAGATTAGACTCAATTTATTTGCTGATTAAAGCAGATGGATTGCCCACATTAATTTTTCCTGACTTCTGACAATTAGTGCGGTAATAAATTCCATTTAGAGACAAGACCGGCAAGTTGAGTTTTCATAATCTCTTTAGTTGGAGAGCGGAATGTGAATATTTCTTTGGTCAATCGGTCT
>JBFWMB010000107.1:0-11994 GCA_050251815.1 Salinivirgaceae bacterium
AGGTGGTATGGTCAAAGGTTATTTTTGAAGGACCAAACAAGTAACTCACCGCATAATTAGCGGAACCCTTCGCCCCGCTTCCGGCAATGGCACTGTATTGATTGGTGTAACCCAAGGTGGTGTTGTCGGTAATATTGGAATAAGAAAAACCATTCCAGGCATTCCAATCACTGTTATAACTGTTTAAAAAAGTCATGGGACCGCTCACAAAATATCCGGTACCCTCGCTGCCGTTCCAATAACTCTCAGCTTCAAGACTTAAATCGTCGAAACTTGCCACCAGTTGCGCCTGCAATCCGGTCATGCTCACCAACCAGCTTAAAGCCAGCGTTAAAAAGTAATTCTTTTTCATACTAAAGTTGATAAATTAATGAATAAATAAACCAACCTTAACTCGTGGGATTTTTTTTGAAGTACTGAAGGGAATGTTTGTCTTACAGCACCACTTGCTTTTGCTCCCGAAAGCTTAGGTTTATAATTTACCATGGCAGGTCTTCTGACTTACTCCCTTTTTACCAGGCCTTCCCGCAGGTATTAAACCGACAGTGGCAAAGGTGTTGGCAAAAAGTTATTAGAGCATACAGCAGCGGGTACTGTTGCCGATTCTCACGGCATTCCCTTTTCATCCTAAGGAGATAACTCCTGTTGGAAACCATTGCAAGGCAAATGTAAACCAAATTCTTTTTCTGCGACAAACTTTGGCTGTGTTTTTTTCAAACTTTTTTCAATACACCTTGTCAACAAAGGGACCGGGCACTTATGCCCTTTCATTTTGCTTTCCTTTATCAAAACCAGGGCAGTTAATTACAACTAAAAAACCTGCTCTTATCTGTTTTCCCTGGTACATAAAACCTTTCTGCCGAAACGGGGAAAGGGACTGTTTGCACATTTTTAATCTTTTCTACTTTATTTTTTAATTTGCCCGCAAATTTTTAGGAAATGAAGAGAGTTGTTGTAGGTTTATCGGGAGGAGTTGATTCAAGCGTTACCGCATACCTGCTTAAAGAGCAGGGTTACGAGGTGATTGGTATGTTTATGAAAAACTGGCACGATACGGTTGGTGTCCTTCACGGCGATTGCCCCTACGACGACGATCGGCTTTTTGCCGAAATGGTAGCACGCAAACTCGACATTCCTTTTGAATACGTTGACCTGAGCGATGAATACCGCAGGCGGGTGGTCGATTACATGTTCGATGAATACGAAAAAGGACGGACACCAAACCCTGATGTACTTTGCAACCGCGAAATAAAATTCGAGGCTTTTATGAACGCTGCCCTGGCTTTGGGTGCCGATTACGTAGCTACCGGGCATTACTGCCGCAAAGACGAAGTGGTAACCGAAGGAAAAACCTACTACCGCCTACTGGCCGGACTCGATCCCAATAAAGACCAGAGTTATTTTCTTTGCCAGTTGAGCCAAAAACAACTCGAAAAGGCACTCTTCCCCATCGGGCATCTACAAAAACCCGAAGTGCGCCGCATTGCTGCCGAATTAAACCTGGCCAGCGCCGAACGAAAAGACTCACAGGGAATCTGCTTTGTAGGTAAAGTCGATTTACCGGTCTTTCTGCAACAAAAACTAAAAGCGCGCCAGGGCGACATTGTTGAAATTCCGGCAGCATTCTATCAAAACCTGTCGGTTGTTGATTCGGAAAACTTAGAAGCGCTTGCCAAACCCCAGGCTTACCTGCCCACCGACGGAAAAGTGATTGGTCCCCATCAGGGAGCCCAGTTTTTTACCATTGGTCAGCGTAAAGGGCTGAATGTGGGTGGAAAAGCCGAACCCATGTTTGTGATTGCCACCGATATTGAAAAAAATGTGGTATATGCGGGTATGGGACAGCAACATCCCGGCCTGTACCGCAAAGGGTTATTTATTAAAACCGACGAAATACACTGGGTTCGCCCCGATATGAAAATGAATGTGGGTGAAAACCTCGACCTGTTGGTTCGTATCCGTTACCGTCAACCCTTGCAGAAAGCTACGCTGCACTGCCGACCCGAAGGTTTGTACATTACTTTTGCCGAAGCACAACGGGGACTTACCGCCGGACAATTTGCTGCCTGGTACCACAACGAAGAACTCATTGGCTCAGGGGTAATTAACGAATAAAACTCCCTGCTGCAAGCTGACTGTGTATCTACAAAGAATTTCTTAGTATCATCTTAAGAGACAAGGTATTATACCCCCCGACTTCATCGGGGTTATTCATGAGAATGTTTCTCTTAGTTATGCGCTGTGCACATGAACTTTTCTAATGACTAAAGGGAATAAAACGCTACACTTAATTACTTGCTGCGCTTATTAGACTTGCTCTATAAAATTAGGGATTTATTCTTTTTGTCTTTTTTTAAAATCCCGGGCTGCATGATGAATTGTTAATATTTCAATGGATTGTTTTGAATAAATCCGATAGATAATTCGGTAATTACCTTCAATTAATTCCCTAATTTCATTAACATTAACTTCAGGAACTATCCTGCCACATTCTGGCCGGGTTTTTAGTAAAATAGTACGGTTTTTGATCCTCCGGATTTGGTTTTCGGCATATCGCCTTGAGTCTTTTGATATATAATCAAGAATATCTTTTAAATCTGAAACAGCTTGTTCTGTCCAAACTATTTTAACCATTCCTCAATTTGTTTATCCAAAGCCTCATCCGAGATTACCTTGCCCTGATTTGCCTGTATAAGACCTTTTTCAATTTTATCCAGCAATATCATCTTATCAACCAGTTCGTCGACGGAAAAACTATCAGGAAAATTATTTAGAGCCTTAATTACATTAGTCTTCGTAAGCATAACAATAATTTTTTGTAAAGATAACAAAAATTCAAATTTGATGTTTCAATAGGGAGGACATTAAAAAAAAAGAGAACCAGCAACCCTCTTATTGCTTTGGTTGAGCAGAATAAAGCGCGACCCCATAAAAACCATGCATCAACCCTATTTTTTACTAAAAGACTCCGTACTTTTGTTTATTTTAGTTGCTTCAAAATAATTGAGCCATGACAAAAGCAGTAAAGAAAGAAATTGAAGAATTACGCCAGGTTTTAAACCATCATAACCATCAGTATTACGTACTATCGCAACCCGAAATCAGTGACTATGATTACGACCAGTTGATGAACCAACTGATAGCGCTTGAAAAAGCGCATCCTGAATTTGCCGATGCCCATTCGCCCAGTCAACGCGTTGGGAACGACAGCAATGCCGAATTTAAGCAAATACAACACACCTACCCCATGCTATCGCTGGGAAATACTTACAACGAGCAGGAACTGCGCGACTTTGACAAACGGGTAAAAAAAGAGTTGAACCAGGATTGCCAATATGCCTGTGAGCTAAAATATGACGGGGCCTCGATAAGCCTGAGCTACCAGAACGGCAAGCTTTTGCATGCGGTTACCCGTGGCGATGGCGAAAAAGGAGACGATGTGAGTCAGAACGTAAAAACCATCCGCTCCATCCCGTTGGTATTAAACCCGGGCTCGTATCCTGAACAATTCGAGATTCGGGGCGAAATATTCCTGCCCCATAAAGCCTTTGAAAAATTGAACAAAGAGCGCGAAGAAGCCGGCGAGAATCCGTTTGCCAATCCGCGCAATGCGGCATCGGGCTCCTTAAAAATTCAGAATTCGTCGCTGGTAGCCAAACGACCGCTCGATTGTTTTTTATACAATTTTTTAAGCGATTCCCTGCCCACCGACTCTCACTATCAAAATCTGAATTTGTGCAAATCGTGGGGCTTTAAAATACCCGATGAGCGTAAACTGTGTCAAAATATCGACGAGGTATGGGAATACATCCGATATTGGGATTTGGAACGTCGGAACCTGCCCTATGATATCGACGGAATTGTAATAAAAGTAGATTCCATTTCGCAGCAAAACCAACTGGGCAACACGGCCAAATCGCCCCGCTGGGCTATCTCGTACAAGTTTAAAGCCGAACAGGCCGAAACCCGTCTAATATCGGTAAGCTACCAGGTAGGTCGTACCGGGGCCGTAACGCCGGTAGCCAATCTGGAACCGGTATTGCTGGCCGGAACCACCGTTAAACGTGCATCGCTGCACAACGCCGATATTATAAACACGCTCGGTTTGCATTTGAACGATGTGGTTCAGGTAGAAAAGGGCGGTGAGATAATTCCGAAAATTGTTGGCGTAAAGGCCGAAATGCGGGAAACAAAAGCTGAAAAAGTTCAATTCATCGAAAACTGTCCTGAATGTGGCAGCCGCCTGGTGCGTAACCCTGGTGAAGCAGCCCACAACTGCCCAAACAGCAAAGCCTGTCCACCGCAGATAAAAGGGAAAATTATCCACTTTATCAGTCGCAAGGCCATGAATATTGACAGCCTGGGCGAAGAAACCATAGAATTGTTTTATCAGCAGGGACTGGTAAAATCAGTGGCCGATTTATACACGCTCAATCGCGAAAAGTTATTGCCGCTGGAACGCATGGCCGATAAATCGGTGACTAATATACTCACCAATCTGGAGACTTCGAAAAACGCACCTTTTGAACGTGTATTGTTTGCATTAGGTATCCGGCATGTGGGGGCTACAGTAGCAAAAAATCTGGCCAGGGCCTTTGGTTCGATGCAAAAACTGCGGGAAGCCTCGTTAGAAACATTAACCGACGTGGAAGAAATTGGTGGAAAAATTGCTGAAAGTGTCCGCGAGTATTTTAATGACCCCGAAAACCTTGAATTAATTGATTTTTTAGCGCAACAAGGGTTAAATTTTGAAGCAGCCACCAAAGCTGCGGAATCGGACGTGCTAAAAGGACTACAAATTATTGCTAGCGGGAAACTGCAAAAATACAGCCGCGAAGAAATTAAGCAGGTAATTGAGGCCCATGGCGGAAAAGCCGTAAGTTCCATCTCAAAACAAACCAGTTACCTTCTTGCCGGCGAAAACATTGGCCCCAACAAATTAAAGAAAGCCCTCGATTTAGGCATTCCCGTTATTAGCGAAGAAGATTTCGATAAAATGCTTGCACGTTAACGCATTTTTTTTAAATTTGTTAACAATTGGACAACATACAAAGCAAAGCAAATTATTATGAAAGAAGTATTCAGAGAAATCGAAGGATTTGATGGTTACTACGTTTCAAACAAGGGAACTGTTAAATTTCTTCGCCGCTTAAAAAGCGGTAAGTTTTCCGAGCGTTTTTTAACCTTGGATCCTGACAAATATAGTGTCAGGCTTAGCCGACCCGATGGTTCGTACCGTTCGGTTAAAGTGGCCATTTTAGTTGCCGATGCCTTTATTCAGGAACCCTCGAAAGGACGTCGTCGCGTTCGTCATAAAGATGGCAACGAAATGAACAATTACGTTACCAATCTGGAATGGGATGGTATTAATCGTGAAGATGTTGTTGAAATCCGTCGCATGCTCGAAGAAGGTTATTCCATGGGCGAGGTCTCGCGAAAATACAACATCAACCGGACACATGTTAGGCGGATTAAAGACAATGAAGTATGGGTAGATGTAAAATAGACCCTATATCTTATCTGCAAAAAAACCTGATTTAGTTATCCAAATCAGGTTTTTTTTATGAAAGAATTTCCAATACCGGCTTTCCTTTACTCCAATCAATAACCCGTAAATTTATCCGGGCTCCTTTAATCAGCGGTTCATTATAACTAATAATTTTAAAAACTTCGCCCCATTTATCTTCAACAAAAGCAAACCACCCGGTCTTATCATTCAAGTTATCGACCACCGTAAAGGCATAAATTTCATCCAATTTATAGTGTGGATGTTCCGGTTCAATATGAACAAAACCTTTGGAGCTGAATGCACTAATTAAGCCCCAAAAACTTGTACCCGGTTCCAAATTGAAGTTTTTATAAGCATCGGCAATCATAACATGGGTATTTCCGGCAGTATCTTCAAGCAGCAGACTCTCATTAAAGCGTTCTGTAACAAGGCCTGAAAGCACCTTAAAACGTCCCCATAAGCGTCCGTTTTTATTCGCAAATAGCCCGCTTGGAACTAAAAAAAGTTTTCCTTTTTTAATGTAAACCACCTCAGCCAAAAGCTCCCCGTCGTTATTGTCGATTCCAGCAGCAAAACGCACCCATTGTTCCTGTCCAAACACATCGCTTACCTTAATAACCTGTTCCGACAAACCAAAGTAATTCAATATTACCTGTCGCTTCTGCTGGGTAAACCGATAACTTTTCCCTTTTTCATAATAGGGATTTACCGGTTCAAAAAATATTTCACCTTTACAGTTTATCCGGTCGAGCGTGCAGTACAAGGTATCTCCCGGTTTAAAACCATAATGTTCGTAATTAAGTTTAGGAATTAGAAAACGGGTTTGATGCTCATCTTCGATAACATAGTAAATAGCTGCATCATGCTCAACTTGCAGTTCTTTTTTTAAGGTGAAGGTAAAGATACTGCCAATTTGTGCTTTGGTATAAACTGATTTACTTACAGTCATAAGTTTTTGATAGCACAATGTGAGTGCCCCATAGATTAAGCCAAATTTTTATTCAGAAGCTTTATTCGTTCCATCAGGTTTTTACTTACCGGAACCAAAGGCAGACGCAAGCTGTTTTCAATGGCATCGTTCAGCACCATGTAAGCTTTAACCCCTGCCGGATTACCTTCTTCAAAAAGGGAATGAATGATTTCGATTAAGCGGTAATGCTGTGTCCGGGCGTGGATAAAATCTCCTTTTAAAGCACTGTTTACCATAGATGAAAATTCACCGGGGAACGCATTGGCAACCACCGAGATTATTCCATCAAAGCCCAGCGAAATAAGTGGCAATGCCAGGGCGTCGTCGCCCGAAAGCACCAGAAAACCTGCCGGTTTGTGTTGTATTAATTCCATGGCCTGCTTAAAATCGCCCGAGGCTTCTTTAATAGCGATAATATTTTTATGATTCTTAGCCAGTTTTACAACCGTTGAAGCAGCAATATTTGAACCGGTGCGACCCGGCACATTGTATAGTATTATGGGCAGTTGGCTTGCATTGGCCAGCGCTTTAAAATGTTCGTACAAACCGGTCTGATTGGGTTTGTTATAATACGGCGCCACCGATAGTATAGCATCAACTCCGGATTTGCCATTGTAATTGCGCAACTGATGCACCAAATCGCGGGTATTGTTACCTCCACACCCCACGACCAAGGGAAGTCTGTTCTTGTTTATATCGATAATGAAATCAACTACAGCAGCTTTTTCATCGGACGAAAGTGTTGGCGCCTCACTTGTGGTTCCCAAAGCAACCAGAAAATTCACCTTTTGGGCAACCTGCTTCTCAACCAGGCGTTCCAGTGCATTAAAGTCGATGCTTTCGTCTTTTCTAAATGGAGTAATCAGTGCTACTCCGGTTCCTTTAAATTGATTAGCATTCATCGGGCTGAGTTTCTAATTAAATTTATCGAGATAATGGAGAACTTGCGAAATAAAGGATTCGCTTCCTTCTTCAGGTGACATATTCATCATTAAATCGAATGGACTATTTTCCTGTTTGGTAAACCAACCCACTTTAAATTTAGCCTTCGATTTATATAAAAGGTAATGCATGGGTGGGTAGTCAACAGAGCCCAAATCGATTAAAATGTCGAAAGGGGTTTGCTGAAACTCGAATGAAGCTTCGCTATTTGGTCTCAAAAGCCAGTCGAGTTCTTTGTCGTAAAAAAAGTTGATTGTTTTTTCACTCAGGTAAAATTCTTCTGGTTTCTTTGTCGGAATATAACCCAGCGCAAAAGTATTTGGCCCGCGACTGGCTATTTGCTTAATAACTTTTTTAACCGACTCAAATTCATTGGGGTTAGTCACAACAAAGGTCACCCCCACTGATTGCACCTTATTTAATGGAGTAATGGCGGTTTCGCGTCCCATATCGTTGGTATAGTTCCGCAAGAAAAGCTTATTAAAACGGGCTTTGAAAGGATTGTATTTTTTGTGAATCGCCATTTAGTCAGCATTTATACCATGACAATTTTTATATTTTTTTCCACTTCCGCAAGGGCAGGGATCGTTTCGTCCTACTTTTTTCTCAACCCGCACAGGTTGTACCCTTTTTTGCTGTTCGCCGGCTTCGCTGCCCTGTTCAGATCGGGTGGTGTTGTATTTGCTCATATCGAGCTTACGACGTTGCTCGGCTTGTTTAACCTGTTCAGGTTCCTGCACCGGAATGTTTCCTTTCATCAGGATGGAAACCATATCGCGGCCAACCTTATTAATCATGGTCTTAAACAACTCAAACGATTCAAACTTATAAATAAGCAGCGGATCTTTTTGCTCGTAGGTGGCATTCTGAACCGATTGTTTTAAATCGTCCATTTCGCGCAAATGCTCTTTCCAGGCTTCGTCGATGGTTATTAAACTAACGGATTTTTCGATGGATTTAACCAAATCTTTTCCTTCCGATTCATAAGCCTTTTTCAAATTGGTAATAATATTATAGGTTTTTTGACCGTCGGTAATGGGTATCACAATGTTTTCGTAAACCTGCCCCTGCCGCTCGTAAACATTTTTAACCACCGGAAATACCCGCTCCTGTATTGTTCTGGATTTTCGTTTGTACGATTCCAGCACTGTTCTATACAATTTTTCGGTAAGTTCCGTCACATCATGCTTCAGGAATTCCTCTTCAGTAAAAGGGACCTCAGCCGACAACGAACGGATGGTATCAATTTTCAAGCCTTCAAAATCACCGGCATCCTGATAATCGGCTACCATGTTTTCACAAACATCGTACATATTGTTTACAATATCAACCTGCAACCTGTCGCCAAACAGCGCGTGTTTACGTCGTTTGTATATTACCTCACGTTGGTTGTTCATTACATCGTCGTATTCCAAAAGTCGTTTCCGGATGCCAAAGTTATTTTCTTCGACTTTTTTCTGTGCCCGTTCAATGCTTTTTGAAATCATGGAATGCTGAATAACTTCACCTTCTTTCAAACCCATACGGTCCATCAAACCAGCAATGCGGTCGGAACCAAACAAGCGCATTAAATTATCGTCGAGCGCCACAAAGAATTGTGACGAACCGGGGTCACCCTGACGACCGGCACGACCACGCAACTGTCTGTCGACCCGACGCGATTCGTGACGTTCCGTACCTAAAATAGCTAAACCTCCGGCCTCTTTAACTTCAGGTGTAAGCTTAATGTCAGTACCCCTACCGGCCATGTTGGTGGCAATGGTTACTGCTTTGGGTTTACCAGCTTCGGCAACTACTTCGGCTTCGCGTTGATGCAATTTGGCATTCAGCACATTGTGTTTAATGCCTTTCATCTTCAACATGCGGCTTAACAATTCCGAAACTTCCACCGATGTAGTACCCACCAATACCGGCCGGCCTTTATCGACAAGACTTACCACTTCGTCGATTACGGCATTGTATTTTTCACGGGTGGTTTTAAAAACCAAATCTTCATGGTCTTTTCGGGTAATGGGCCTATTGGTTGGAATAACCACCACATCTAATTTATAGATGTCCCACAATTCACCCGCTTCGGTTTCGGCGGTACCGGTCATACCGGCCAGTTTGTGGTACATTCTGAAATAATTTTGCAAAGTAATGGTAGCAAAAGTCTGGGTAGCTGCTTCAACTTTAACATTTTCCTTTGCTTCAATGGCCTGATGCAAACCATCGGAATAGCGGCGGCCCTCCATAATACGACCGGTTTGCTCGTCTACAATTTTTACTTTATTGTCAATTACCACGTATTCCACATCGATTTCGAACATGGCATAAGCTTTTAAAAGCTGATTAATGGTATGCACGCGTTCCGATTTTATGGAATAATCCTGCAGTAGTTGATCTTTTAGCCTTATTTTCTCTTCGGGATTGGCAATGTTTTTTTCCAACTCAGCAATTTCTGCGCCCACATCGGGTAGCACAAAGAAACTGGAGTCTTCCGCATCGGACGAAATTAAATCGATCCCTTTGTCGGTCAATTCAACCGAATTTAATTTTTCGTCGATAACAAAATACAGTTCCTCGGTAACTTTATGCATATTTTTGCTGTTCTCCTGCATGTAAAAGTTTTCGGTTTTTTGTAACATCACCTTCATTCCCGGCTCGTTCAGGTATTTAATGATGGCTTTATTTTTAGGTAAACCTTTGTGGGCTCTTAATAAAAGTAATCCACCCTCTTCCTCTTTACCTTCGCTGATTAACTTTTTGGCATCAGACAAAATTTGGGTTACCAGATTGCGTTGAACCGAGTATAGTTTTGATACCTTAGGTTTAAGTTCTTCAAACAATTGATTCTCTCCGCGTGGAACAGGACCTGAAATAATAAGCGGTGTACGGGCATCGTCAATTAAAACCGAGTCCACCTCATCGACAATGGCATAATTGTGTCGCCTTTGAACCAAATCGTCGGGGCTGATGGCCATATTATCGCGCAGGTAATCGAAACCAAATTCGTTGTTGGTTCCAAAGGTAATATCGGCCTGATAGGCTTTCCGGCGTTCTTCGGAGTTCGGTTGATGCTTGTCGATACAATCGACAGTAAGTCCATGAAACTCATATAAGGTCCCCATCCATTCGGCATCACGTTTGGCCAGGTAATCGTTCACTGTAACAATATGTACTCCTCGATGCGTTAATGCATTCAGAAAAACGGGTAATGTGGCTACCAGAGTTTTTCCTTCACCGGTGGCCATCTCAGCTATTTTACCTTTATGCAAAACCACACCACCAATTAATTGCACATCGTAATGAACCATATCCCAGGTTATCTCATTTCCTCCAGCCATCCACTGGTTGTACCAGATGGCCCGTTCGCCTTTAATTTCAACGCTGTCGCGTTTGGCTGCAATGTCTTTATCGAATTGATTCGCGGTAACTTCGATAGACTCCTGTTCTTTAAACCTGCGGGCGGTTTCTTTTACAATAGCAAAAGCCATGGGAAGAATTTCGTCGAGAACAGTTTCAATTTTATCGTCGATTAGGGCTTCAATTTTATCAATCTCGTTATAAATAGCTTCACGTTCCTCTATCTCCAATTGTTCGCTGTCGAGTTTTTCCCTTAAAGCAGTAATTGAATCATTTTCGGCTTGTATGTAATCGGTTATCCTTTGCTGGAGCTCCTGAGATTTTTGGCGTAATTCATCGTTAGACACCTGCGTTAAGGTGGCGAATGCTTCTTTTGCTTTCTCAACAACCGGCATTACTTCTTTAATATCGCGGTCTGATTTGTTACCAAAAAATTTTGTCAAAAATTTATTTACAATATCCATTTTATATTTTTATTATATTTCTTTAATATCCAGATTTTTAGAAAGTATTTTTCCTATTTTTTTAGGAGTTTGACAAAAATAACTGTTTTTTTAGAAGAATGAGAAGAATCGCTGTTTTTTTCGGTGAATAGTATCTGATTCGAAATTAGTACCGACATGTTTCGGTAATAACAGTTGCTGAAAATTTAGCAAAACTTAAAAAATAATTAAAATTACAAGCAAAAAAAATCCCCGCAGGCGCGGGGAAATTAGTTAAACTAAAAATGTAGAATTATTTGAATTAAGCAGGTATAGCTTGTAAGTGTTTGTCGACAATCTCGATGGTATTGCCTACAGACACTAATTGTTTTTGTTCTTCGTCGGTAATGGAAATGTCGAACTTGCTTTCGATAAAAAACAAAAAGCAGTTCCAATCTTTGTCATCAAAAAAATAATCGGTGCTAAATTTTGCTTCCGGGTAAATCTCATCACGATGCACGCCTAATTTTCGTAGTATCCTGTAAACCCCTAATTTTATCTCTTTTTCCATAATATTTATTTCTATTGTTTTAAAGGTGTTCTAAAAAACATACACATCAATAACAGGTGGCAAATAGCAAACCCTACCCCTGAGATGAAATATTTTTGTTTTTTTTAAAATCACTGTTGTCCGGTAAATTATTTTATGAGAAATTAGGTATTATAAATAAGAAAGCAAACTATCAAGAAGAATGGAAAATCAATTGCATTAAATAATACCCAAACAACAAATGGGCTTCCAAAAA
>JBFWMB010000108.1:0-11942 GCA_050251815.1 Salinivirgaceae bacterium
GCTTGTTATTAACCTTTATTAAAACACAAAAGCAGTTCCAATTACGAAACTGCTTTTTTGTTGTCTTTCGTGATCCCGGCAGGATTAGTTCGCCTGCTCATGAACCTGCCGGGCTTGTTATTAACCTTTATTAAAACACAAAAGCAGTTCCAATTACGAAACTGCTTTTCTGTTGTCTTTCGTGATCCCGGCAGGATTCGAACCTGCGACCCACAGCTTAGAAGGCTGTTGCTCTATCCAACTGAGCTACGAGACCATCACGTTTTGCTTTTTTAGCGGTGCAAAAATAGATTATTTTCTTGCTATTTCAAAACGAATATTGCTATTTACTCAATTGTTAGTTAATAGCCAGAAGCTCAATGTCGAAAACTAGTGTACTGTAGGGTTGAATGGGCCCACCCGGATGCGGATTGGCTCCGTAGGCCAGGTTTTCGGGAACATACACACGCCATTTGGCACCAACCTGCATCAATTGCAAGGCTTCAACCCAACCTTTTATTACTCCGTTTACAGGAAAAGTAGCCGGTTCTCCCCGGTTTACTGAGCTGTCGAATACCGTTCCGTCAATTAAAGTTCCATGGTAATGGGTGGTTACCTGATCATTTTCTTTGGGTTTTTCACCCGAACCTTTGGTTAATACTTCGTATTGCAATCCGCTGGGCAAAGTAATTACCCCTTCGCGCTGGCTGTTTTGTGCAAGAAACTCTTTTCCTTGCAGAATATTGTTTTCAAATTGCTTTTCCTGCAATTCTTTAAAATACTTTTGAAGAATATCAGAAACATCCTCTTCGGGAATTTGTAGGGTCTTATCTTTTAGGTAGTCGTCGAGACCCTGAGCCAAAAGTTCGGCATTCATTTCTGTCATTCCTTGTTGTTCCATGTTTTGGGCAATGTTAATCCCAAAGCAATAGCTTACTTTGTCGAGTTCTGTTTTAAACATAATTTTTATTTTTTTGCAAACATACTAAAATCTATCGGTAAAGGGAGCAGGGTTTGCTTACCAATAATAAACCGGGTAGCCCATAATACAGTGAGCTGCCCGGTTTAAGTCTTTTTTGCTTTGCGTATTTTATTTTACTTTCTTTTCAATGTATCGCGAATTCAGAATGCGCAGGGTTCCCATATAATCGAGTTTAAACTCCAACAGGTCGCCAACCTTGTAATTCTTTTTGTTTTCGCCCAGGTCAATTACCAGCATATCGGAGCTGGCTCCTACAAAACTGATGTTTTTGTCGATGGCCTGAATGTGCTTTTCTTCCACATCGAGCAGACCCATATCAACAATAGCCCGGTACGAAGTTTGTCCCACCAGATTTTCGTCGAACTCATACGATATGCCATCCACATTGGTTCCCATTTCTCCCATGGGAACCTGGGGTTTCTCAGTCAATTCAATAATCTCGGCATAGAGTTTAAATACATCGGAATGCAAGTGGGGAAGCGGCTTATCATTATAAACATCGGTTCCCAAAAACAGGGTTTCGCCTACGCGGAAATGATTGATTCCTTTGGGCAGTAGGTTTTGGAAAATTAAAGGTATGGTAACCGATGACCCCCCCGAAACATACTGAATCTTTTTGTTGAACTTGGCCTCGATTAATTGCTTGTAGAGGCTCATTTGAATCAGTTTGTCGTTGTTGGGCAATACCCCATATAAACACGAAAGGTTGGTACCTATACCAACCACTTCAATATTTTCAACCCGGAATATATCGGCATAAAAAGCAACCAAATCGTCGCCCATTACGCCTTCGCGAAGCTCACCCAGCTCAATCATGATAATTACTTTGTGGGTTTTTCCCTGCTTTTTGGCTTCAGCTGCCAGTAAGCGAATGGTTTCAACCTCGGTATTCATGCTTATATCGGCATACTTCACCACATTGGCCACCGACCGTTTTGCAGGCGGCTTAATGTAAATGGTTTCAATATCCGGATTGATGGCTTTAATGGTTTTTAGATTTGATATCCGGGAATCGCATACCTGCTTTATTCCCAATTGCAGAAGTACGCTTAAAAAATCCTTATTTCCACACAACAGTTTCGACACTACCGACCATTGAATGTGATGTTTTTTAAACAGTTTTTCCAGGTAGTCGTAGTTCGATTTAAGTTTCTTTTGATCTAAGGTTATAAATGCCATACCGGGTTTTATTTAATTAATCGCATCTCAAGGTACTTATTGGTAAATCCAACTTTTTCGTAAAGGAATTTTGCCGGATTATCGGGTTCCACATGCAAAGCAATGTTACCATTTGCGTGCTTTATGGTTTCGGCCATCAGGTGTTTTCCAATACCTTGTCCGCGTATATTTTTATGGGTGGCAATGTAAACCAATATATTTTCAGGAATATAATCTTTCATTCCGGTTTGGTTCAGTACTACGGCACCGGTAATTTGTTTGTCGTTATTGTACGATACCAGTATTAATCCTCCAAACGAGGTATAGTTTTTTAAGGCATAGTCCATAGCTTTTTCTATGTCAGCTTTTGGATCGCCATAGTTTTCAAGGTTCTGGAATAAAAAGTCCAGAATAGCCTGTTTTTCTTCATTACTTGGTTTGTTGTTCTCATTAAAAATCTTTGTTTCAATCATAATTTACTCCTTTGTTTTTTTAATTATACTAACAGCCACATAATAACATTTTTTTTGAGGTGACCAAATTTGAGAATCATAAAAGATACAAATTTTATTGTAAAGCGACCAATAAAAGTTACTATCTGTTATAAGGTGTATAGTGAACAATTGTTTGAGTTAATATGTTTTTTATCATATTTTTCATATCAAACCTGCAGGTTAATTGAACAATTATTCTACTTTTGCAGCCAATTTAATATGTTGTAAAATATAAGAAAACGCCAGTTTCTATGCAAAAACTTACCAAAATAGTAGCTACCATTTCCGATCGTAAATGTGATGTTGAATTTTTACAGCGTTTGTATGATGCCGGAATGAATGTGGTCCGCTTAAACACGGCGCATCAGAGTCATTCCGACACCTTACGTGTAGTTGAAAATGTGCGTAAGGTATCCGATAAAATTGCCTTATTGCTCGATACCAAAGGCCCCGAAATTAGAACAACTCCGGTTGAGGGTGAAATAGCTGTTAATTGTGGAGACACCATAAAGGTTAAAGGGGCACCCAATCAAAAGTCGAACCGCGAAATGCTTTGTGTTTCATACGGTCAATTTACTACCGATGTACCTTTGGGAGGACGTATCTTAATTGATGATGGCGAAGTAGAACTGGTAGTGACTGATAAAAACGAGGAATATTTAACCTGCGAAGCCAAAAATAAGGGATTAATTGAGGGGAAAAAGAGTGTTAATATTCCCGGGGTTTGCATCAAATTACCTTCCTTATCAGAAAAAGATAAAGACTATGTAAAATTTGCCATTGATAACAACCTCGATTTTATTGCTCATTCCTTTGTCCGCAACAAGGAAGATGTGCTGGCCATTCAGCAAATACTTGACGAGAACAATAGTCCCATTAAAATTATTGCAAAAATAGAGAATCAGGAGGGCATCGATAATATCGACGAAATTTTGGATAATGCCTATGGAATTATGATTGCCCGTGGCGATCTGGCCATTGAGATTCCCCGTGAAAAGATACCTTACATCCAGAAAAAACTTATCGAAAAGTGTATCGATCGGCGTAAACCAGTAATTGTGGCTACTCAGATGCTGCATTCTATGATAAAGAATCCGCGTCCAACACGTGCTGAGGTTACCGATGTGGCCACAGCTATTTTCGATGGAACCGATGCCATTATGCTTAGTGGAGAAACTGCGTATGGAAATTATCCGGTGGAATCGGTGGAAACCATGACCCGCATAGCTTTACAGGTTGAAAAAGATATAGAAGGTTTTGTCGATTCAAAATACACCATTTTAAGTAGTAAAATATCGGCACATCTGGCTAAAGTAGCTGTTAAACTGGCACTGCGCATGGAAGCAAAAGCCATTATTGCCGATACCACTACCGGACGAACCGTGCGTAATGTTACCGGTTTTAGAGGTCGGACAAAGATTTTTGCCATGGTTTATGGTAAAAATACCATGCGCGAGCTGGCCTTGTCGTACGGTGTTTATGCTTTTTATATGGAACCTTTGAAAAATACTGATGCCTTTTTAAACTATGCTGCCAATGTGATGGTTGACCAAAAATTGCTTCATGAAGAAGATACGGTTATCTTTTTAGCCGGTAGTTTTGGAAAAAGTAAAGGAGCGAATTTTGTTCAGGTACTGCAATTGCAAGATGTTTTAAATAATGCGAAATAGTAGTAAGGTTTAGTTTTTTAAACGCGGAAGTATAAGTTGCTTTCGCGTTTTTTTGTTTCAATTACTTATCTTTACCATTTATCGATAATTCCATGCAACAATGTATCCTTCCCCTGTTTTACTGGGGGCCAGTTCAGTACTACACTAAATTGATTAACCGACCGAAAATCTGGCTCGAACAATTCGAAACCTACCCCAAGCAAACCTTTCGGAATCGCTGCGAAATATATGGGCCCAACGGAAAACAAGCCTTGCAGGTTCCTGTTGAAAGAGGTTCATTTCATAAAACCCTTTTTTGTGATTTGAAAATTGCTTACGATATCGCCTGGCAAAAAAATCATTTTAAATCCATAGAAGCTGCTTACCGCTCATCGCCTTTTTACGAGTATTATATGGATGAGGTAATTTCGATTTATCGAAACAAACCGAAGTTCCTGATCGATTTAAACCAGGCTGTGTTTGAGCAATCGTTAGATTGGTTAAACCTCGATTTGGAATGGGCTTTAACCAGCGATTTTCAACTTAATTTTGATGGCGACGACTATCGCAATACCATGCATCCAAAAGCAGCCAAAAACCAAGCCGATTCCTTGTTTGCACAGGCCACCTACATGCAGGGATTTGAACAGCGGCATGGGTTTATTCCCAATCTTTCAATTTTAGATTTAATTTTTAATACCGGCCCCGATGCTTTAAGCCTCATAAAAACGAGTTTAAACCGAGAATACGAATCGAATGGGGCAAAAAAGTAAAAGCGCATTTTTTTTTCTGCTACTTACCTTGATTTCCTCAGGGCTTTTCAGCCAGTCGGGTTTTCCTTATACTTATAAAACCGGCGATTATGTGCTTTTGCCAGTGGGAGTGGGCTTAAGTCTATACAACCTAACCCATAATAACCCGGCAAAATTGCTTAGCGATGCTGAAATTCAAAACCTTTCTGCCAGTTCCGTCAATCGTTTCGATCGTTTGGCAACAACTTATTGGAATCCTGGTGCCGACCGTTTTAGCGATGTGTTAACGCTGGGTTTTGTGTCGGCTCCGGCTTTGTTGCTTATTCCTTCAGTAAAAAATCGCGAATACAGGCAGGCTGCTATTTTGGGGCTGATGTATGCTGAGGTGGTTTTGCTTACTTATGGCCTGACTGAATTTACCAAAAACCGCGATTTACGCATCCGTCCCTATATGTACAACAGCGGTTTGTCGCTTAACGAAAAACAGGATTTGGCGGCAACAGGCGATGCCCGTCGTTCTTTTTATTCCCTGCATGCTGCGCTGGTTTTTGGTACCGCTGTGTTTGCATCAAAAACAGTCATTGATTGGTACGGATGGAATTCACGCACCCGTTGGGTGGTTGCAGGAACAGGCTGTGTGGCCTTATCGGTAAGCGCATTGCGCTTTTATTCGGGGCAACATTTCCCGACCGATATCGTAACCGGTGCCTTGGTGGGAGGGCTAATCGGCTATGTTGTTCCGCTGATGCACAAAAAAGAAGGGACCAAAGTTTCGTTTAACTTTTTAGGAAACTCTTTTCGTTTGGCCTACCGGCTGTAAAAAAAACAGACAGCCTGGTACAAACCGGACTGTCTGTTTTTTATAGCTTATAGCCAATATATTACATGGCATCCAGTTTGGTTTGAATTTCGTTGGCTTTATCGGTCATCTCCAGATTGGTGTAGATGTTTTGTAAAGCTTTTAGTGCTTTGTCGTTCGATGCATCGTATTCGTACGATTTTTCCATATAAGGCAATGCTTTTTTAAACTCTTCATCAGCTCGGGCATATTCCGCTTTAAAAGCTTCCGGATCTGTTTCGTTTAATCCGCTGTTATTGGCAGCCGATTTAATGTCGTTACCAACGTTGTAAAACTCCAATCCTTTCCGCAGGTAGCAATGGGCCGCCAGTTTTTTTAAGGTTTTATCGGCATTGTATTTTGCCAGGCCTTTGATCAGGGTTTTTTCCATAGCATCCAAATCGTCCATCTTCATATGAACCTGGGCAAGAAATGCATAAGGTTTTGAATCTTTATAGCTTAATTCAATAGCTTTGGTAAAGTAAGGAATAGCTTCTTTATACTTGTCTGCTTTAAAAGCAGCATATCCGGTATTGTAAATCAACGCGTCGTCAACAGTTCCTTCGGCATCAAGAAGGCTTAAGGCCTGGGCCCATGCTTCGTATGCACCTTTGTAATCTTTATTTTTCCACGATTCGTTACCTTCGTTTTTAAAGGTATTGGCATCTTTATCCTGCGCCACCATGCTTACTGACAATCCTAAAAATAAGGCAAAAAGAAGTTGTTTCATAGTTATTTATTTAAATATTTTCAAACGAATGCCAAAAATAGAAAGTTTGAAAAAATATGCAAGAGATTTTTTTAAAAAGCTTTATTTTTAATCGAAATAAGGTCATTTTGTAAAATAGGGGATGGCCGGCTTCCGTTTTATTTTATTGCCTGATAGGCTTTCAATTTGACTTTTTTTTAATAAAAAGTGTATCCAAAGATTAAAGAAACAGTTTTGTACTGAGAATCCCACACCTATTCTCTTATTGATTCAGAACAGACGGCTCCGTGTGCATATATTTTTTTAGTTTTAACTGATAGTTATTCATCCAGTAAGGAGTTTTAGAAGGTTTGTTCCTATTAAAATCGAAAATCAAGACCAGTTATCATTATAATTTTATCCTGGGAAACGCTCAAATTTTTTTATAGCTTCCAGCGACTCATCCCAACTGGCTTTATTTGAGATAAAAATATGCGCATCGGGTCGTTTTTCTAATTTAGTATCTAAACATCCTGCGGGAACAACTAAAAGTTTACCATCTATTTGTAAATTGGGCAAAGCTGAACCACAATGGGTACAAAAGGCTTTCACATGCTTGCTTTTGTGTGGTTGGAAGGTTTGTATTTTAGTGGCTTTTTTTACCCATTCCAGTTTTGCAGTTGTGGAAAACAAATTTGCCGCATGAGCGGACCCGCTGTCTTTCCTGCAATACCTGCAATGACATAAATAAAAGTGCTCAAAGTCACCGATAACTTTGAATTTAATTCCTTTACATAAACAAGAACCCGTGTACTCCATAGGATAATTCTCTTTTTTTACCGATTGGGTTTTTCGTATAATACTTTTCCAGTCACTAGTGTCCCATTAAAATTGGGATGGGTATTTTCCGGTATTAGAAGGTGCTGAATGGGTAGGAGCCGAACGGGCTTCCGTAGCCGTAACGAAAAGGATTATAAGGCCGATCGGAAAACTGGAACCCGGCATTAAAACTAAAGTTTTTTGAAGGACGATAGTTTAAACCAAAGCTTAGTTCCTTAAAATTAGTTTGCTGCGTGCCCGGCAGCTCAGTGTTTGTTAGTAGCAGGTGCTCGTAAGCAACCTGCGTGTTTAAGTAAACTTTTTGGTTTAGCTGGTAAATGCCTCGCGCATAGGTGTACATCGAAGTGAAATTCATATCGGTGGTGGTAAGCGTGTAGTCGGCGTTGTAAACAGGCAGGTTATTGAGTTGTGTGTTCACCACGCCAACACCTGCTACCAGCGTAAGTTTTTTGTTGAGCTGAAAACTTTTTGAGGGCGAAAAGTAATTCTGAAGAAAAAACGAGCGGTTGCTCGATACCCCAACCGATGTCCCTGCTTCAAATTTTACCTCATTGCCTAGCAGTTTTTTTGAGAAAGCCTGCGGACTGTTTGCCTGCGTTTTGCTCCATTGGGCAGGCAAGTGGGTCCCAAAGGATGTTAAAAGAATCAGAAGGATGTTAAATCGTATCATGAGGGTTTACATACCAATTATCAGGTTTCGAACACTATCTGCTTTATGACAAAGATTGGAAAAAACTTCCTGCGATACAAATATTTCGGTTTTTGCCTGCAGGGTGGTAATCTTTTCATCGGCGTTGCTTACGGGCTCTACTTTTGAAGTTACCACCTGTATCTGATCATATACTGCTTTGATTTCGTTAAGCCTATCGAGGGTTTGCGCTATATTCTGACTTTTTTCATAGTTCATAAGCAAACTCCGTAAGATTTCGAGCGATGCTTTCTGATCAATTATCCGGTCAATCAGTTCGTTGTTGTTGGGCGAATCTTTGGTAAGGCTGGTGGCCAGGTAAAGTCCTTCAATCCAACCACCGGCAATTATTAAAGCGGCAATCTCGGGCCGCCCCGATTCTTTCAGTTGCGAACTGGAACTCATAAAGGTTTCGGTAATAATTTCCATGCTCGAATCGCGGTTATTAATGTTGCTTTCGAGGCGCTGAACGATGTTTTCGTCAACAAAGGCCATAATGCCCAACTCCTCGGCCAGCTTTTTTGAGGTGGCCAGGTATTCGATGCTGGTTTGGGTTTGTGAAAAAAGGTTGGCGTAACTTAAATCGGCTCCGTAAACGCCAAAATTAAGCGCTTTTTTGGTGGCTGTGGTGTAGTTTACCGCATTCTGAATGGGGTTTAGCAGTTCCGGATTGTACACAACCTCGGCCCGTTTTAACAGCAGGGTTGTTTCAACCGGCGAAGGGAGTGAGTAAAACACCCGCTTGGCATGACCGAGGTCCTCATAAATTTCTTCGTCAAACTGTTGAAGCTGCTCTGCCTGTTGCTTTACATCGGCTTTGTTTTTTCTGTTGGAGCTGCATCCAAACAAAAACAAAACCACGACCACGATGCGAAACAAATAAATTAGGGTTTTCATAGTATTCAGATTGAGACACCTAAAATTAAGCATTTTTAATTCAAATGACAAAGCCATTTTTTAGATGCTTACCATACGGTATGGAAATTTCTTTTATTTGGTAGTGCTTTACGATAATAGTATTTCATTGTTGTACGGTAAAATATTTTATGAAAAATCAGGCATTAGAAATAAGAAAGTAAACTTTCAGAAAGAATGGAGCATCAATTACGCTACGAAATACCCAAACAACACTAGACTTGTCTTTCGGCATAATTACGGGTTCATTTCTAAATAAGGGTGTAAGTGATTTTTATTATTTTTACTAAAAACAAAAATTATTATCATAACTTTTTGGCAATGAAAAATTCGCTGATTCTGTTGCTTGGTTTTGTTTTTCTGTTGTCGTGCAATCAACTGGCAAACAATAAGCGCAGTAAATCCATCGATTGGGTTCCTAAACCGGCAGCAGTTTTACCAACTGATGCTGACTTTACTATTCATAAAAAAACAACCGTATTTATTGATTCCGGATTTCATCAGGGCAAAACAATTTTGAGTCTTTTAAACGAATTTCTTGACAAGGAATATGGCTTTAAGCTTTCAGCGAATGCAAAAAAACAAGCGGGTGGCATCGCTTTAAAAATAGCGGATAGTTTACCTGCCGAAGCTTATTCATTAGTTGTAAACAATGAAGGAATAGCAATCGTTGGAGCCGATTACAATGGTGTTTTATATGGAATAAAAACCTTACAACAACTTATTTTTCAAAACAACAAAAGCAGCAATAAAACCTTATGGATACCCGACTTACAAATTACCGATGCACCTGCTTTTTCATGGCGGGGCATGCATCTCGATGTGGTACGCCATTTTTATAGTAAGGAACAGGTCATGCATTTGCTGGATGTTATGTCGGATTATAAATTGAACACCTTTCACTGGCACTTAACTGACGACCAGGGATGGCGCATTGAAATTAAAAAGTTTCCAGAACTGGCTGAAAAAGCAGCCTGGCGGCGGGAAACCATAATAGGCCACATGGCTGAGCATCCCAAAAAATTCGATGGAAAACCCCATGGCGGATTTTATACCCGGGAAGATATTAAAGAAGTCATTGATTTTGCCGGAAAACGGGGAATCACCGTTGTTCCCGAAATCGAAATGCCGGGTCATGCCCTGGCAGCCTTGGGTGCTTTTCCGGAATTGTCGTGCACCGGAGCCACCAACGAGACCTTTACTGAATGGGGAATCAGTCACGATGTGTTTTGCGCAGGAAATGAAGCCACGTTTGAGTTTCTCAGCCAGGTATTGGATGAAGTCATGGAACTGTTTCCATCAAACTATATACATATTGGAGGCGACGAATGTCCCAAAACCCGCTGGAAAACCTGTCCAAAATGCCAGCAGCGATTACGGACCGAAGGTTTGGCCACTGAAGAGGAATTGCAGAGCTACTTTATAAAACGAATTGAAGCGTTTGTAAATTCCAAAGGGAAACAGGTAATTGGCTGGGACGAAATTCTGGAAGGCGGATTGCCTGAACGTGCCACGGTAATGTCCTGGCGTAATCCATCGCATGCCATTGCAGCAGCTACGCTGGGCCACGATGTAATTATGGCTCCAAATGCTACAGCTTATCTCGATCATTATCAATCCGAAAAATACGAACCGCTTTCCATTGGCGGGTTAACCGATTTAAAAGAAGTCTACAACTGGAATATTGTTCCCGAAGGGTTGCCTGAGGAAGCCAGAAAACATATACTGGGAGCCCAGGCAAATATGTGGACCGAGTATGTGGCCACCAACGAACATTTGGAATACATGCTTTATCCCCGACTGATTGCTTTGGCTGAAAATGCCTGGATGGGAGCGAAACAAAAGGATTTTACAGACTTTCAAAAGCGAATGAATACACAATATGCCTGGCTCGATAAGAAGCAAATTAACTATCGGGTTCCTTATCCCATGGGTTTTGATGCGCAAAACTATGGTTTAAGTAATGTGGATACGGTTGAACTCTTTACAGGAATTGAATCGGCGACAATTCATTATACCCTCGATGGCTCCATTCCCAATGAAAATAGTCCGGTTTATACAGCACCCCTCATGCTGAATCTCAAAGAACCGATAGAATTAAATGCAATTACGGTGATGCCTTCGGGAAGAAAAAGTGCAGTAAGTACCGGCTATTTTAAGCAGCTTAAATTATTAGCGCCGCTTACGCTTGGAATATTGGAACCAGGATTGAGATGCTCCTGGGAGCCGGGGGAGTTTGTATCGGCAAAGAATTTATTGCTCAATAATCCCAAGCGAACTATAGTAAATGGAGTTGAGCTTCCAAAAGAAACCCCTTCAACATTTTTTGGTGTTGTTTATCAGGGATACATTCAAATACCGCACGACGGCTTATATACTTTTCGTATGCAGTCCGACGATGGAGCTGCATTGTTTATAGCCGGGCAATTGGTGGCCGAAAACACAGGTTTCAAATTTGGTGAGCATAGTATAGGCTCATTGGCATTAAAAGCCGGTTATCATTTGTTTACCTTGAATTATTTTCAGGCAAAATACGGGGCAAATCTTAATCTTTATTACCAAACGGGGAACAAACCGTTTCAAACAATTCCAAATACCTGGTTCTACTATAAATGATTCTAAAGTCCGTTTCGAAACCTGAAGATGATTTTTTCTATATAGAAGCGATAACTTTTTTCAAAAAATTTTCGAAAATCCACGTTTTACACAAACGTTTTCAGCAATCGTTTGCGAAACACTTTCACAAAAACAGCCAAAACTACATCATTTTTGCCCATATCCAAGCCTTTTGATGAGCATTTTATATTCATTTGATGAAATAAATATAACTTCTAAAATATTTAATAACAATTACATAACAAATTTGTGATGTATTATTGATGGGGTGATGTATTTATGATGTAGTAAAAATTTAGGGTGTGTTATTTTCTCTTCTTAGCTTTGAATAGATCGGAAGAGC
>JBFWMB010000109.1:0-11830 GCA_050251815.1 Salinivirgaceae bacterium
AATTTAGTGTGGTTCGTATATTCGTTTTGTCAGTATGCTTGCTTTTTAAAAACTGAGCCAGGTGCGGGGCCGCCATCCCAAAAGTATAGATTGAGTTGGGAACCGGCTCCAATACCGCCAGTTCATAGCTTGTTTTGTCCATTAAACCCGATTGATGCAGTTTTAACAACAAACGATCGCGTTTCTCTTTAAGCAGGTGGTTCATTTTCGACGGGAAAATTAGTCCCGGTGCATTGGGCAAAACAGCTAAAGTAGCAGCTTCAGCCCAACTCAGTTCCGAAGGGCTTTTCCCAAAGTAACGGTAACTGGCTGCCTGATAACCCTGAATATTTGCCCCATACGGAGCATGATCGAGGTAAAGATTCAACAATTCATCTTTGGTAAAATGCACTTCGAGCTTAAACGCCTCGGCCACCTCTTTAAGTTTATTCCAATAGGTTCGTTTATTTCCCTGCCGGATGCGTGCCACCTGCATGGTTAATGTGCTAGCTCCACTTACTACTTTACCTTTATTAAGATTCTGCTTAAGCGCCCGGATAACAGAAACCGGATTTATACCCGGATGGCGGTAAAAGTACTCATCCTCAAACAATATCACTGCATTTTTTAGCTTTTCCGGCACCTGTTGTTCAGGTTGTGGTGCGAAACACCATTGCTCCTGTTCGTTAAGAAAAACCCGTAAAAAACGACCCTCCTCGTCGGTAACCACCATGCTGTAATCGGTCGAAAAAAATGGCTGAGAAAAGGGAAGTATCAGGTAAAGCAAAAAGGATAATAAAGCAATACCCATAAGGTGTACGAATTTAAGTTTCTTTAAAACCAGGCTAAAGACCAAAAGAATTCTCCCCTTTAGTTTTTGTGTTGATGATAATAATTTCATTTGCTTTTTGCTCTTTCCAAACAACGTTGTTTAACGTATAAACTCTCGATTCAGATAATACACTGATTATTTTCTTTCTATCTAAATAATATTGAACCAATTCCCTCACTCAAGCCAATCGAATAAATAGTTCTCATTGTACTTGATATTGAACTTATCAAGAAATTCGTGATATTCCTCTTTGAATGATTTTTTATGATGATGTTGTTCCTGATTTAAAATGTAGTTATAAACCTGTTCAAGTTGTGAATGTGCATACGAAAAGGCACCGTATCCTTCCTGCCATGAAAATTTCCCTTTTACAAAGCGCTTTTGGTTAATAAATTTGGATGAATTGTTTTTAATATCCCGGACAAGATCAGATAAAGCCATAATAGGTTTCAAACCCACTAAAATATGCACATGATCAGAAACACCGTTAACAATGATGGATTTATGACCTTTGTGACTTATTATACCAGCGATATATTTGAACAATTCATCTTTCCATGTGCTGGCTATCAGATTTTCGCGCCCTTGAACCGCAAAAACTATGTGTATGTATATTTGGGTATAAGTTCCATGCATAGGTAAGGGTTTTTAAAATTATAATATCACCCCTTCGGGGTTTTTGTTTTCAATTGCTCACAATGGCTATAATCATACCATCCCTTCGGGATTGGGTTTCATCTCAAACTTCGAACTATATTCTTAATTCACTTTACCAATATTTGTTTTAAAATTAACTAATTTACAATTATGTCTAGCGCTCCGATTGTGTGAATATTTTAGATTTAAAACCGAATGGCTAATATTATTATTGCACTATTTTCCAACAAATTATGGACCCTGAAGTAAAATGATTTTTTAAATTTTCTTACTATTCTATGTCACCGCTTCGGGGTTATGTTTTCAGTTGTTCGCTATGGCTATATTCATACCATCCCTTCGGGATTGGGTTTCATCCCCAACTTCGAATAATATCACTAATTCTCTCTACTTTATTTATTTTAAAACAACCTCATGTACTCAGAATGTTTAATTATAAGATTTAAGCCCGAAGGGCTCGTATTATTATTGCACTATTTTCCAACAAATTATGAACCCTGAAATAATATGATTTTTTAATTTTTCTTTCTATCTATGTCAACGCTTCGGGGTTATGTTTTCAGTTGTTCGCTATGGCTATATTCATACCATCCCTTCGGGATTGGGTTTCATCTCAAACTTCGAACTATATCCTTAATTCTCTTGACTTTATATATTTTAAAACAACCTCATATATTCAGAATGTTTAAATATAATAATTAAGCCCGAAGGGCTGACATTATTATAGCACGGTGTTACAATAAATTACGAACCCCGAAGGGGTGACATTATCATCACTTCGGGGTTTCAATATTACTTTCAACCTACTTCACCACCTTAACCCGCGTTCCGGTTTTGGTGGCTTTAAATGAACCATTGTACATAGCCTCAACCAGGGTGGGTGGCAAATCGAACTCGCCTACGGTAACCGCATTCAATTTAACCATAAACTCCAGCTTGTTTCGCTCGTTATCGTTATAGCGGTTTTTATACAAATCGAAGAACCACATGATGCGGTCGTCGCGGATATCGGTATAATCGGCGTGGTTCAAATTCATTGCTTCGCTCCAGTCGGGCATCGATTCGCCGGATAAGCGGGTGTTCTCAATTTCCCATCCTGAAGGTAATAGCTGAACCAGGGCAATTTCATCCACCCGATCTATATCGCTGGTGTTTTCCACGTAAAAATAGCCCCAGAAAGTGGTTCCCTGTTTTATTTCGTTCACATCCAGGGTTTCGCCCGATTCATTCAGCCACTTCACTTTTAGCGAAAGATTTTCCTGGGCATCGCTAATGTTACTTTCCAGCGGTACTCCATCCCAGGCCAGGGTAGTAAAGACCTTTTTGGCACCGGCCACATCGTCGAGAAGTACCCGTATGGGTTGTCCAAAACCCTGCGTAATGCGATGGGTAAAGGTTTTGTCGGTGTTAAACGGAACCACAGTGCCATCGGCCAGGGTAATGCTTCCGACCAGACGCGATTTTTCGCTTCCCTTTTGCAAAGCAGTTACGTATTTTCCAACGCCCAACAGGGTATAACCAATGGTTTGGGTGCTGTACCACTGCGAAGAAGAAATGTATTTCGATACTTCGCGGGTTAAGGTTTCCGCATCCTCCAGGCGATTCATCATAACCAATGCATCGAGAATCATTCCCTTATCACGTAAACCACTACCGTACGAGCCTGAAAACTCCTGATAATTCTTTGTCTCGAAAGTTGCTTTGCTGATAATGCCATCTACTTTATCGGCCATACCCGATAAATGATAAGCTGCTGCCAATTGCCAAAGCTGGGTATTATCCATTTCGCGCAGCTTGTTCTCCTTTAACAGGTTCATCTCACTATTCACCGGACTACCGGCCAGGGCCAGAATATAAACCCGGTAAACCCGCGATGCCAGACTTCCATCGCCCTGACGAGCCATGCGTGTGGTATAGTTCAACCAATTGTCGTACAAATCGCCGGTAACCGGGTAGCCCAGCTTTTTGGCTTCGACCATAAAATGGCCGGCATATAAGGTTCCCCATTCCGAAGCTTCTTCTTCATAAGGCCAGTAACTTAAAGCTCCTGAATAAATCTGGAAACGCCGCAGGTTTTGCAATCCGGCATTTATATTTTGATCAATTTCAGCAGCATAAGCTTCAGGATAATCCATAAACTGCCTGATAAACAACTGTGGAAAAACAGCCGAAGTGGTTTGCTCAATGCATCCGTAAGGATAATGGATCAGGTATTTTAAACGGTGACTAAAGTCGATGCCCGGATAACGCGAAAGGGTAATGCTTGCCCGGTTGGTTCCGGTAATTCCTTTAGCAGGCACCTCAATAAGAACTGCTTTACCCGGTTCCACCGAACCTTCCGCAGATGAGTATTCACGCGGCGCCGAGGGACGTACAAACAAATCGACCACGTAATCGCTTTTATATTTTGATGAAGCCGCTTTTATGGTGATTTTTCCCTGCCCCATTTCATTTTTTGCTTTTACGGTAAAGAAACAATCTTTATCGCTGGCATCGGTAAACTGTAATTGCTGACTGGCACTGCCCTGAACCTGAAGCGGCCCTTCAATATCGACGGTAACATTAACCGCTCCAATACCTTTTTCCATGGCAAAAACCGATACCGGAATGGTAAACGATTCACCCGGACCAATCACCCGTGGCAGGGTGGGCAATACCATGAGTTCCGACTTAACCGGAACCGTTTTCTCGGCACGGGCATAACTGTTTTTTCGTGCCCCGATAACCATAATACGAACCGAGCCCACATAATTGGGCATATCGAATTTTACCACCGCTTTTCCGTTGGCATCGGTTTCAACCGGGCCCTGGAACAGGCTCACCGGTTTAAAGCGTTTCTTCTGCTTTCCGGGATTCAACTGCGACTCGCGGTAATCCATATCGCCCCCAATGGCAAAGGTTTTAAATACATCGCCCTTGTTAGCTGAAATTACATGCGAGAATAAATCGAAGGTGCGGATTTTCAAACGCACTTTGGCAAAGAAGTACACCCAGGGATTGGGTGTTTTAAAATTGGTGATGTCCAACAAGCCTTCGTCAACCACTGCAATGGTAAATTGCGTGGGTTTAAAATCGCTGGTCTGCAGCGTAATCTCAAAAGGTTCTTTGGGCCGGAACTGTGAAGCTGTTTTTATTTCAATCTCATGGCGCGAATCTTCACGTTCAACCATGATGGGCAAGATACCAAACATACGGATGGGCCTGTCGTTGGCTGTTTGCGCATGAGGCTGAATTAAAGCTACTGAAATATAAGCATTGGGAACCATCTTATCGGTAATGGGCAGTTTCACCTCCATTTGCTCTCCTGTTCCGGGATAATGCCATTGCTGGTAGAGTATTTCGTTTTCTTTTTCGATGGTTACCAGGGCCAGCCCTTCGCCTGGCGCCGGAAACTGAACCACCGCCTGTTCGCCGGTAAAGTATTTGTTTTTATCGGAACTCAGCGGAAGGGTTCCGGCATTTTTATCTTCGCCGCCCGAACTTCCGTAGCGATAAGCACTCACAAATACACCCGAAGAATGACCGGTACCCTTATCATCGGTCACCTCAATCAGGTAATTGCCCTGATCGATGGGTACAAATTTAACCAAAGTATGGGTTGAACCCGTGCTGATAGTCCCCTCTTTAATGAGCGTGGTATTTTTATCGCTTTTAAAGCGCAGGTTACGATCGCCATCGTAATGCCACCACCAATGTTCCGAATTGCGGTAAATGCGGTATGTAAGCGACTTTCCGGCAACAGCTTTTCCGTCGGGCGATACCAGCATGGCAGGAATCTGAATATCGGAACCGGCTTGTACGTATGAGTATTTGGGAGGCTGCAAGCCTACATAGTTGGCGTAAGGTTCGTAATCGATAAAAGAAACATTCTCGTTGGGACGACCGCCTTTTTCGAGCACCTTGCTGGTTACACGCACCCGGAGTGCCGATGGAGCACTGGAAACATCGGGCAGGTTCCAGCTTACCTGGTGTTTACCCTCGGCATTAAGCGAACCTTCGAATAACTTTTGGGTAATGGATTGAAAATCGATGGTTGGGTTGTAAAACACAAAATTCTCATAAGCCTTAAAGGTTTTTCGGATGCTGTACACTTCGGCCTCCATTTCGGCACTTAAGCCTGCAGCGGGATTTCCGAACAAATAAGTACTTACTAAACCGATGTTAAATGTATTCTGATTCCAGAGTATCTTAGGCTGTTCTGGCTCAATGCGGATTTTAAGCCGGTAAGGAACCACTGTTTCTACTTTTAGGGTGTGACTGAAACTTTTGTTCCCGATATTAAACTGCACCCGGTAATTTCCGGTGGCATCCGATTCTTTGGTTGGTATGGTAAAATTGTAAAACCCGTCTTTATTATTGCGGTTGGTTTGCTCATACACTTTTTTCTCCTGCGGGTTATACATCTCGAGGGTAAGGGGATGGTTTTGCGGAAAATCCTTACCCACAAAGCGGGCAATAACGGAAACATTGATTTCGTCGCCCGGACGGTAAACTCCCCGTTCGGTATAAATATAGGCTTTGGTATGGGGCTGGTATTCATCGGTTCCACCCACATCGAAACCTGAAATATTCCATTCCATATCGCTGAACTTAATCACACTGCGATCGCGCCCTTTTTCGGCCACCACATAATAACTCCAGTAATTACGTCCCGTAAGCTGGGCATACCCTTTATTATCGGTAAAGGCCGAGGTTTCGCCTTCGTCGTACGAACTCACCAGTTTTACTTTAACTCCGGCCATGGGTTTGGCCGTAGCGATGTCGGTGGCATAAATGTGGTAATCGCTTTCGTTTTTCTTACAGGTTAAGCCAATGTTCGAAAAAAACACCGGTTTAAAAATCTGACCGTTCTCTTCGATATATCGCAGTCCCGATTGAGAGACATCGACCAGCATATCGCGCGGATTAAAATTCAAACGCACCAGGTAAAGTCCTTTGTCGTTATTTTTTATCAGCTCCGATAAATCGACTTCGCTGAGCAGCCACTTGTTTTTCAGCTCACCAATTTCAAAGGTTTCGTTGTGCACAATCACCCCAATGCGGTTGATGTACTGGGCATCGAATCCGGCTTTGCGGTCGGCGGTACTGTTGAGTTGCTCGGTGCGGATGAATTCGGAAAGGCTGTTGTCGTAAACCTTTTTAACTTCGATGTGCACCCGTTGCAGGTTGGTGGTGTAGAACTGTAACTTAAACTGATTCCCGTCGGGAAGGAACACCCCGTCGGAAGCAAACTCCAGTTGCGGTTGAATGTCGTTAAAAGTAATGGATTGGGTAAACTCTTTATCGGTTTCGGTTCCCCAACGACTCCGGATGCCTTTTGAAACAGTAAGCTGATAAGTGGTGCCAAAACTAAATGCCCCGTCAAGAATTAAAGAACTACCTATCCGCGATAGCTTTAATTCGGTAAGCGGTTGGGTCTTTATCAGGCCATCGAGGCTTTGTTCGGGATCGAACTCATCGGAAAAATGAATGCGTATCTTGGGGTTTTTGTCGTTTTCTTCTTTTTCGATGTTCACCACTTTCATTAATTCGAGTGGGGTAATGTCAAAGGTTTTTACAAAGTCGTCTGGTAAACCCAGGTTGTTTTTATTGATGCTCAACTGACCTGTTTTGGTACTTCCCTCGCGCTCCATATCGGCCGATACAAAATGAAATACCCGGTTTCCCGATTCGGGGGTCAGTTCCACCTTTACCGACTTACTGCCCAGTTTGAGTTCCAGGGCTTTTTCGAGTGAGGCGGGTTCCACCGACTGATTAAAACTTAATTTGCCTGAATAACGAAGTATCCTGGGGTTGTTGCGGTTTTTTAAAACCAAATCGCCGGCAAACTGCGCTACCTCGGTTCCTATAATGCTAAAGCGAAACTCTAAGGGTTTGATTTTTTTATCGGCGTAAGCCGGATTTAGCTTGTCGAGATAAAACTCGCCCTCGTAGGTTTTACGAAACGGCAGCGGCTCGTCGGGAACAAAGTCGAGGCGGTTGGTAGCTTTCCAAACGGCTTTTCCTTTTATCGAAGGTGAGAACTTAAACAGGGCTTTGTCGGCTTCGGTGTTTACCTGCGCTTTCTCTATTTGGGCATCGACAAACTGAATGCTAATGGCATCGCTTTGTTGAATCTCGCCGTTGGTAACCAGGCTCACCACTTTAGCCTGGGCTTCGGTGTAGGCAATGGGTTCGCTTTGTTTTTTCTGCCTGCACGAAAGTACAGTAGCCACAAGCATCAGCATTAAAAAGGATAATCGCTTATTCATAAGGCTTATTTTTGAATGATACGTTGGTTGTATTGGTTGTTGTTTTTGTTTTATTAATAGCGCGAATAAAAGTAAAATGAAAATACGAGAATTCCAACCCTAATCAAGCAAGGAGCAATGAACAATGAGCAATGAACAATGAGCAATGAGGAATTAGTCCACAGGTCTCAGTCAACAGTTGGCAGCCAAATCAATGAACAATGAACAATGAGCAATGAGGAATTAGTCCACAGGTCTCAGTCAACAGTTGGCAGCCAAATCAATGAACAATGAACAATGAGCAATGAACAATTAATTGTGAATAACGAATAAGCCCGGAGTGGTTAGCGGTCGGTAGAATAGCAGCGTTCGATAAAAAGCAAAACCCCGAAGGGGTGCTATTATAATAGCCCCGGGTGTGAACCCGGGGAATAAGGAGCACGGAAGAAGAAGCGGTGCAAGCAGTAATTTGCCATGGAATACTTGTCTGTCATGCACTGCAAAAAGCGGCAGGCCTCAACCAGCCCGCAGTTCACAGTTGGCAGTCCTCAGCCAATGAGCAATGAACAATTAGCATGCAGTTCCCAGTCCGGTTGAACCCTTTCAGGGTTCGGGGTTGGGCAGGGGTGTTATCCCGTAGGTTTCACCTACGGCTATTGTTATTCAACCCTTTGGGTTGTTGTCAATTAACAATGGGCAATGAACAGTGAGTAATGAAGGGTGAATAAGCCCGGGGTTAAGCTCGGTAGAATAGCAGCGTTCGATAAAAAGCAAAACCCCGAAGGGGTGCTATTATAATAGCCCCGGGTGTGAACCCGGGGAATAAGGAGCACGGAAGAAGAAGCGGTGCAAGCAGTAATTTGCCATGAAATACACGATTACCATGCACCGCAAAAAGCGGCAGGCCTCAACCAGCCCGCAGTTCACAGTTGGCAGTTCCCAGCCAAAGAGCAATTAACAATTAACAATTAGTAATGAACAATTATTAGGTGCATCTTTATACGAACTACCTTGCGGGGCATGGGGCCATAGATTTCCAATCGGGCTGTGGTGCTTGCCCCGCTGTTGTTGTTAGGGCATCTGATCCCCGGGCTTCACCCGGGGCTACCAATATTCCGCCCCGCTGGGGCTGAGGTCAGCGGGTAGTTGTCAGCCTCAGATTAGCATCAAGCCCTAGTGGGGCAGCACCTGGTAAACGCTACGAGGTTTTTGAACCCCTGGTAGCATTGGTCGTTTTCTCGTAAGCTCCCAATCAACGACCTACCCCGAAGGGGTATTATTATAATAGCCCCGGGTGTGAACCCGGGGAATAAGGAGCACAGATGAAAATGCGGTGCAAGCAGTTATTTGACATGAAATGCCTGTCTGTCATGCACCGCAAAAGGCGACAGGCCGCAATCAGCCGGCAGCTTACAGTACGCAGTTCACAGCCAATTAACAAATATCAATTGACATTGAGCAATGAACAATGAAAAAAAAACAGGAACCCGTGATTATGTGTTACTGTATTACAGTCACCAGCCTGCAATAAACGGCAGGCCCCAGCGGGGCGAAATCTTTGTAGAATAACAGGAACGAACGAAAAAAGCGGTGCAAGCAGTAACTTGCCATGAAATACATGATTATCATGCACCGCAAAGGCAGGCCGCAATCAGCCCACAGGCGACAGTTGGCAGTTCCCAGCCAAAGAGCAATGAACAATTAGCATGCAGTTCCCAGTCCGGTTGAACCCTTTCAGGGTTCGGGGATGGGCAGGGGTGTTATCCCGTAGGTTTCACCTACGGCTAATGTTATTCAACCCTTTGGGTTGTTGTCAATTAACAATGGGCAATGAACAGTGAGTAATGAAGGGTGAATAAGCCCGGGGTTAAGCTCGGTAGAATAGCAGCGTTCGATAAAAAGCAAAACCCCGAAGGGGTATTATTATAATAGCCCCGGGTTTCAACCCGGGGAATAAGGAGTACGGAAGAAGAAGCGGTGCAAGCAGTTATTTGACATGAAATGCCTGTCTGTCATGCACCGCAAAAAGCGGCAGGCCGCAATCAGCCATCAGGCCGCAGTGTGCAGTCCTCAGCCAAATCAATGAGCAATGAGCAATTACCAATTAGCCGTCATCTTATTGACTTAGGTCTTAGGTCCAAAGTCTAAATTCTATACTCCAGTAACCAGTAACTAATAACCAGCCCTTGGTTCACCAATTGCGCCCCTGCGTCTTTGCGGTCTAATTTCTAACTTCCAGAAACAAGAAACCAGCCACCAGCCACCAGTTTACAGCCAAAGAGCAATAGAACAATGTAACAATGGAATTACCAGAAACCAGCAACCAGCCACCAGCCCCCTCACCTTCCTCCGTATTCCGTCCTCCGTTCTCCCTTTTAATCACCTGTCAAAAATCAATTATAAATTTTGGAGGTTATGAAATAAATATTGGTATCTTAGCAGGTGAAATTAGACCGAGACCCCGTTCTGGTGGGTGGGTGGTAATTATTAGGGTGAAGGTTTCGGCCTTTTTATGACCAACACAAACAAACTATTGACGAATGTTTTGTTTTTTATTGATTTATTATTAAAGTGTTTCGAAACTACATACCGCAATCTTTGCGTATAATTGGAAAATTTTTGACTATGGGTACCCGCTATATTCTCCTGCTTAGTTTACTTTGTTTTGCTTTATGGGGCAAAGCCCAGACCGATACCGAATTCTGGTTTGCGGTGCCGGAGGTTTCCTGGCGACATGTCGATCCAGAGCCAACCTACGTACATATAGCTGCTTTGGATGCTGCCGCTACGGTTACCATCGACATGCCCCAAAATGCTACTTTTGCTCCCACTACATTTACCATTCCGGCAAATGGTGCGGAACGCCTCGATTTAACCTGGTATGTGCGTACAGGTTACGGAGCCCCTCCTTTTGATATATTAAACAATGCACCAACTGGCACTCATGATGATAATAATATTATTGAGTCTGGTTTAGTGGGCGACGAGGGTAATATTGAAAACAGAGGTATCCGCATAACTTCCACCTCTTTAATTACAGCTTACCTTGAACGAAATGCTACGAACAATCCTGATATATGGGCGCTTAAAGGTAAAAATGCATTAGGTACTGATTTTTATGTTCCTTCACAAAATTTTTGGAACAACCAACCCTTTTCTGCTCCGGAAGCATTGAATGCTATAGATATTGTTGCCACTGAGGACACATGGGTTTATTTTGCGCCTACGGCAGCAGTTAAAAACATTGGACCTGGTGCAGCCAATCATTCCATTGTCTATAGCAAGTATTTATTAAAAGGACAATCTATCTCGTTAGTGGCTACAGATGAAGCTGCCGGAGCCCATTTGGGGGGTACTCATGTTTGGTCAGATGGTAAAATTGCTGTTTCCTGGAAGGATGATTCAGTTCGATCAAAACTTGGTGGTTGTTATGATTTAATGGGTGATCAAATGATACCTACAGATCTTGCAGGGAATGAATACGTTGTGATGCGGGGTCAATTAACAACCAATCGGGAATATGTTTTTATAATGTCATTATCAAATGGGACAATTGTTGATCTTGCTGATCCTGATGGTTTGGCCACGGGTAGCATTACCTTAGGGGCACCTGGCTCCATATCAAGAATTCTCTTGAATAATAAAAATGGAACCGTAAACGATCCAGTACCAGCTAATCCTAATGGTGTAATTGATGCACTTCATTTAAAATCGCCTAATAAAGAACCTTTTATTGTTTTTCATGTTACTGGTTTTGGTTGCGAAATGGGAACTGCGGTATTACCCACCATTAAAGGCTGTACGGGTTCCACCGAAGTAAGTTTTCAGCGTTCTACCAGCGAAGGTTTCTTCCTGAATATTATGACCAAACAAGCACATATCGACGATTTTTTTATAACCATCAATGGAACCAATTATCCGATACCGGGGGGCTGGTTTACCGAGATTCCCGGCACCGGGGTCGATGCCAGCAGCGACTGGTGGTATCTGGATAAGACTTATAATAATTTTGGGGCGGCTCATACCGTGGGTACCCACGGAGCTGCGATACCTGCGGTTGTGACCGGTGCCGTAACCAAGGTTTACAATACCACGGGAATTTTTCATTTGGGCTTAATTAACGGGGGCGGGG
>JBFWMB010000110.1:0-11549 GCA_050251815.1 Salinivirgaceae bacterium
CCAGGCAATATCGATGCACATGCACACAGTCAGGAAAAAGGAATTTTTCATGCCACCATTACACCAAAACAACTGGGTGAATTTTCTTTAGTAATTAACTTTGACGATGAAAATAAATCAAGAAAAATAACCGTGTATCCTATCAGGGTGCATGCCAGCCACGAAACATTCCCTTCGCACGAAGCCGATGAAGAAAACCTGATAACCTATTTAAAAGAAAGTGCCTGGAATGATGATTTTGCTTTGCATCAGCTAAAAGCGGAACCTTTTTCACGGGTAATTAAAACATCGGGCGAAATATTACCGGCTCCCGGCGACGAAACCATTATTACGGCCATGCACTCGGGAACCATTAGCCTGGGAAATAAATTAATCGAAGGACAACAGGTGAGTAAAGGCGAAACCATCAGCATCATCTCAAGCGATTTGATTCACCAAAACCTGACCAACGATTATTTGCTGGCAAAAAACAGTTTCGAAAAAGCAAAATTAGACTATCAGCGTGCTCAGGATTTGATTAACGAAAAACTAATTTCAGAAAAAGAGTTCCTGGAAGCTAAACTGAATTTTGAAAGCACTAAAAATACCTTTACCAACATCTCAAAGTTTTATAGCGATGGAAACGAAACCGTTAAAACTCCTGTTGCAGGAATTATCCGTTCGGTTTTTGTTAACCAGGGGCAATTTATTCAGGAAGGAACACCCATTGCAACGGTAATGCAGAATAAACGCATTATTTTGAAGGCCGATGTGCCCCAGCAATACTATCACCTGACTCCCGGAATTTTTGAAGCCAGTTTTAAACCTGTTTATGCCGAAGAATTATTCAATACAGCAGCACTTAACGGCAAACGGCTGAGCTATTTAACAGCCTTACCGGCCAACAGTTTATTTACTGCGGTTTATTTTGAATTCGATGCGCATCCTAAAATCATTACCGGTTCCTATGCCGAGGTGTATTTAAAATCGGCAACGGTTCACGATGCGTTAACCATTCCGGTTTCTGCCTTAATGGAAGATCAAGGCAATTATTTTGTTTTTCTGATGCACGATGGCGAGCATTATGAAAAAACCTATGTGCAATTGGGCCAGTCCGATGGTTCAAAGGTTGAAGTACTTTCGGGACTCGAGGCTGGAAGTTATGTGGTGAGTAAAGGAACGTACAAGGTTTACCTGGCCTCGCTAGGGAATTCAGCTCCGGCACATACCCACAGTCATTAATAAAACCTGGAATTAAATTCAAAATTTGAAACTATGTTGAATTCAATTATAAAATACGCATTACATAACCGTCTGCTGGTTTTGGTAAGCTCCGTACTTTTAATGGCCGTAGGTATTTATACAACAACCCGGATGGAGGTTGATGTATTTCCTGATTTAACGGCACCTACCGTGGTAATTATGACCGAAGCCGAAGGTATGGCACCCGAAGAAGTGGAAAAACTGGTTAGTTTTCCCATCGAAACAGCGGTTAACGGCGCTACCGGAATTCGCCGGGTTCGTTCTTCTTCAGCTATGGGTTTTAGCATTGTTTGGGCTGAGTTCGACTGGAACATGGACGTTTATAATGCCCGTCAGATAGTGAGCGAGAAACTGATTACCATTAAGGAGCAATTGCCCGATGGAGCCGCAAACCCTGTTTTAGCGCCTCAATCAAGTTTAATGGGCGAGATTACCGTGGTAGCATTAACGGCTGATTCCACCTCGATGATGGACCTGCGCAGCCTGGCCGATTGGCAGGTGCGTACCCGTTTACTTGCCACCGGTGGAATTGCCCAGGTGGCCGTTTTTGGCGGCGATTTAAAACAATACCAGATTTTGATCGATCCGCTTAAAATGCATTTCTACCAGGTAAGTTTGTCGGAACTGATGGAAGCAGCAAACAACAGCAATGTAAATGTTCCGGGTGGTTTTATCGACCAGTATCACAATTCTTACATTATTAGGGGCATGGGCCGAACTTCACAAGTAAGTGAACTGGGAAATACGCTGATTAAATTTACCAAAAACAGCCCGGTGCGTCTGCGCGATGTGGCCACAATTACTATTGGATCGGCCCCAAAAATAGGTTCTGGCTCTTATAAGGGAGAAAATTCGGTAATTCTGACCATTACCAAACAACCCAACGTAAACACCCTCGAACTTTCAGAACGTATCAACGAAACGCTCGATGCCATTCAAAAAACCTTACCCGCCGATGTGGCCATACATACCGATATTTTCAATCAGGCCGATTTTATTGAACGTTCGGTTAACAACGTTAGTCGCGCTCTTTTTGAAGGAGGGTTTTTTGTGGTGATTATTTTGTTCCTCTTCTTAATGAACTACCGTACCACGCTTATTTCCCTGCTGGCCATTCCCTTTTCGTTGCTGGTGGCCATAATTATTTTAAAACTCCTGGGTTTTACCATCAATACCATGAGCCTGGGAGGGATGGCCATTGCCATTGGTTCCCTGGTCGACGATGCCATTATTGATGTGGAAAATGTATATAAACGCTTGCGCGAGAATGCACAACTTAAAAAGAGTCATCGAAAACCGGCATTAAAAATAGTTTACAATGCTTCGGTCGAAATTCGCGCGTCTATTTTAAATGCCACACTCATTATTATGGTGGCCTTTATTCCCTTGTTTTTCCTGTCGGGAATGGAAGGCCGTATGTTAAAACCCCTGGGTATTACCTACATTGTTTCACTTTTTGCATCGCTTATTGTGGCCATAACCGTAACGCCGGTTTTAAGTTCCCTGCTGTTGACCAACAAAAAGCGCTTAAAACGCCATAGCAACGGGAGCTGGCTCGAGGTGCGACTCAAAAAATACTATCAGCTTTTGCTGCAACGCGTTATGCTTCATCCCAAAAGTGCCCTGGTAATTGCCGGTGTTTTGCTTTTGTTTTCCATCGGATTATTAACCCGCCAGGGACGCAGTTTTTTGCCCGATTTTAACGAAGGTACCCTTACCATAAGCCTTTCGGCAATGCCGGGCGTTTCACTCGACGAAAGCAACAAACTGGGACAAAAAGCCGAACTTCTACTCCTGAGTATCCCTGAAATATCGGTGGTGGAACGCCGAACCGGAAGGGCTGAACTATCGGAACACTCTTTTGGTTCCAATGTATCAGAAATTGATGCCCCTTATCGTATCAGCGAACGTAGCGAAGCAGAATTTTTGGCCGATGTAAGGCAAAAACTCAGTTCCATTCAGGGCGTTGCTTACGAAGTAGGGCAACCCATTTCGCACCGGATTAACCACATGCTTTCGGGTTCAAAAGCAAGCATTGCCATCAAACTTTATGGCAATCATTTGGGCGAAATGTACCAATATGCCAATCAGATAAAAGCAGCTATTCAGGATGTGCCGGGAATTGTTGATTTGAATGTGGAACAACAGGTGAGCATCCCACAAATTCAAATTAAGCCCAATCGTGAAATGTTGGCCCGCTATGGAATAACCCTGAGCGAGTTTTTAGATTTCACGCATGTGGCTTTTAACGGCCAAAAAGTTAGCGATGTGTTCGAAGGACAGGAATCGTACGACCTGGTAGTGCGCCTTAGTGACGAATACCGAAACGATTTAAACCAAATTGGTGATGCGCTGATAACTACACACAACGAACAAAAAATACCGCTTCGCTTTGTGGCCGATGTGGTTTCGACTAAAGGGCCAAATACCATAAATCGTGAAAATGTACAACGACTTTTGGTTATCTCGGCCAACGTGGCCGGAACCGATATCCGCCATGCGGTAAACGCGATAAAATCTGAAATTGAGACCCAGGTTGCTTTACCCGAAGGCTATAGTGTAAAATATGGCGGACAGTTCGAAAGTGAAGCCGAAGCCAGTCGGATTTTACTGGTTGCTTCTTTGTTGGCTTTGCTCGTAATTTATCTCTTGCTTTATCAGGAGTTTAAAAACCTGAAACTGGCTGGAATCATCATGTTGAATTTACCCTTGGCTCTTATAGGTGGTATTTTGGCCATTCAATTTTCATCGGGCGAACTGAATATTCCCGCCCTTATTGGGTTTATTACCTTGTTTGGTATTGCCACGCGCAACGGTATTCTTTTGGTGTCGTGTTATCAAACCCTACACGACGAAGGTATGGCGCTGGGTAACCGGGTTATTGCTGGTTCGGTCGATCGGTTAATTCCCATTTTAATGACTGCTTTAACTGCTGCGCTGGCCTTAATTCCGCTGGCCCTAAAAGGCGATTTGCCCGGAAATGAGATACAAAGTCCAATGGCAATTGTTATTTTAGGAGGTCTGTTAAGCTCAACCTTGTTGAATGGTTTTATTATTCCTGTAGTTTATCTGCTAATGAATAAAAAAGAAGCGTAAATTTGTTACTTATACCAACATCCAAAAATATAACTATCATGATTATAAACCCTAAGTTTTTTCATGTGGCTGTTTTTCTGATGCTAAGCCTGAGTGTTACTGCACAACCTTCGCTACAGGACTTTCTTAATAGTATCGAAACCCATAATAAAAGCCTGCAGACAGCCAAAGAATATACACAAATGCAGCAACTGGCTGCCCGAACCGAATTGAATCCCGGAAACCCCGAAGTAGAATTTGGTTATTTTCCGGGTAATACCGATGCCATTGGAACCAAACAGGTACTGGGTGTTTCGCAGTCGCTTGAATTTCCGACGGCTTACCTGCATAAATACCGTATGGCTAATCAGGAGGTCAAACTCCATTCACTCAATTACCAGCTTACCCGACAACAGTTGTTGTTATCGGCTGCTGAAACCTGGTGTAAGCTTGTTTATTTAAACGGAAAACGGGCCATGGTAAACCAGCGCAGCAGTCAGGCGACTCAACTGGTCGATTTTTATCGTAAGAAACAAGCCAGTGGCGATGCCACCCAACTGGAAGTGAATAAAGCCCAACTTTTTGCTGTTAAAATGCAGAATCAATTGCGTTTATTGCAAGGACAAGTGCTTCAGGTAAATGAGCAAATTACCCAATTAAACGGGGGAACACCCTTGCTTATTACCGATTCGGTCTTTGCCATTCAGGATTTGGAATCCTGGGAAGTTCTTAAAGTAGCCATCGATAGTTTGCATCCCCTGATTCAACTTACCGCGCTATCGGAACAAATGGCCACCAGCCAGATTAAGCTCTCCCGTTCACAAGCTTTGCCTAACCTTATGGTAGGTTATGAGTCGGAAACCATTTTATCTGATAAGTTCCAGGGTATTAAGGCTGGTATTTCTATTCCGCTTTGGCAGGATAAAAACAAAATAAAGCGTTCAAAAGCGCAGTTGCTTTATTCGCAGGCACAAAAAGAACAGGCCGTTCTGGCATTATTTACCGATTACCACAACCGTTACATCGAGGCACAATCGCTCTTTACCAACTCCGGTGAGTTAAAAGGCAGCCTGACCAGCATGAACAACCAGCATTTGCTGTCGCGCTCGTTGGAATTGGGACAAATTTCGGCCATTGAGTATTTTATAGAGCTCGATTACTTTTATGAAATGCTCGATCAGTTATACGAACTCGAATTGCAGTACCAACTAAGTTGGTTGCGCCTGCACGAGTTTACCCTGTAAAACAGCAGCGCCTTAATTGAAACCTTACCTGGCGGGGCAGCCTGGCTGTGCTTTTTTATAGCAGGCTTAGCTGCCCCGTTTTTGTTCGTGAAACTCAGATTTCAGGAGTGAGCGAACTGAAATTTGTTAGTTGAACGAATCCCGATGAAGTCGGAGGGTATAAAACCCCGCAGCCCCGCCTGAACGTAGGGCAGGTCTGCTGCGGAATAAGATTCCAATTCCAATTATTATCGGAATACTTTGGGGTTTCATACCCGTTGATTCCTTCCTATAACTAAGTTATGTGCCTGGGGGCTTTACCCGCTGGCTTAAAACAATAGTAGCCGGCAGCCGCTAAGGCCAATTCTTTGATAAAAACCTACCAAAAGTACCCGGTCTTTAAAATTATTTTCTAGCTTTGGTTAACTGAAACCAAAACCAAAATAAATGAACCAAACAACCCGGAACCCCAACGACCTATTTAGTGAAAATAAACGCACCCGGGTACGTTTATCCACCCCTTTTTGGGTAAATAAAGGGAGGTGGGGACGTTTATTTTATAGTTGAACTAAAGCTCCTTTCGTCGCTACTTGCAAACTCTACAATAATCACTATATTAAAGGTTTATAATTTTTAAAATTTAGTAGCATGAAAAAAAAGTTTGCGTGATTGTGTGATCCAAGAGATGCACATTCGCGGTTACAGCGAGCGAACCATAAGGATTTATGTGGGAGAACTTATGGCTTTATCAAAGTTCCACAACCAAAGCCCCGATCAGCTCAGCCAGGATCATGTTAAAGACTTCTGTTATTATCTGCTAAAGCAAAAAAAGCGATCGCCGACTACAATCAACCAGGTGATAAGTGCATGGAAAATACTGCAGGTTGACGTGTTGGGTAATTCATGGGATGGAATAAAAATAAAACGGCCCCGTGTCGCAAAAAAACTGCCAACTGTTTTATCGCAGGAAGAAGCAATCAATTTGTTCAACAACCCTCAAAACGCCAAGCATAGGACATTGTTGATGTTGACTTATGCTACCGGTATGCGAAGCGATGAGGCACTGAGTTTAAAACCGGAACACGTTGACTCTTCACGTTTGGTCATACGCATCAAAGGGAAGGGCAACAAAATGCGAGAAGTGCCGATTTCTATAGTGCTGATAGAACAGCTCCGTTTCTATTACAGGCACTACCAACCTGCAGTTTATTTATTTGAGGGGAAAAAGAAAGGAGAAAAGTATTCACCCAGCAGCTTTAAGAAAATCGTCGACAATGCAGCAAAGGCAGTAGGTATATCAAAGAGAGTACATCCCCATATGTTGCGGCACAGCTTTGCGACACATATGCTTGAACGAGGCGTCAACCTCAAACGGTTACAGTTACTTATGGGGCACAGCTCAATAAAAACCACGTCGGGTTATCTGCACCTAGCCCATCCATACCATGGCGAGATACCGGACCTGTTGTCACCATTAAAACCGGAAGGACATGAGTAAGCCAGAAAACCTAAGACAAACAATAGAAGTGGCTGATGTTATCAGACTTTGTCGAAGCCAGATAGAACAGACCTTGTCGTTAAGCCACGAACAGATGAAGGCAATCGATGCCATTGAAAGGTGCCGCACCAAAGATGCCGGTGGCCATATCTCATATTGCACAAACTGCAGCCATTATCAGCAGGCCTATAATTCATGCCGCAACCGCCATTGTCCAAAATGTCAGTTTTTAAAGCAGCACCAGTGGGTAGATAAACTGACAAGCCGGTTGATGCCCGGCCGTTACTTCCATTTGGTTTTCACGGTACCGTCTGCGCTGCACAACCTATTCCTGTACAATCAGGATACGTGTTATGATTTGTTGTTTCAGTCGGCCTCAGATGCTCTTCAAAGCGCAGGGCGTAATCCAGCTTTCCTTGGAGCTGACGTCGGTGCTTTATGCGTGCTCCATACCTGGAGCCAAACCCTAACGTACCACCCTCATATTCACATGCTGGTACCAGCCGGAGGCTTGGCCTGTGATGGCATGGAATGGGTTGCCGCCGGAAAATCATTTTTTGTTCCGGTAAAAGCCTTATCCGCTATGTTTAGGGGTAGATTTGTCGGACAGCTGCAGAAACATCTTGAGAGCAAACAGCTGAGGCTGCCCAAAGATTACGAAAGCTGGAATGCATTAAAATGTAAACTCTACGCCAAATCATGGAATGTTTACAGCAAAAAGGCCTTTGGCGGTGTGACCAGCGTGTTGAGTTACCTTGGCCGTTACACTCACAGGGTGGCCATCTCTAATAGCCGTATCCAAGAACTGGATGAGACACATGTGACCTTCAGCTATAAAGACAACCGACAGGGAGGCGTGTCTAAAAGCCTGTCTCTAAGCCCTTGTGAGTTTGTTCGCCGGTTCTTGATGCACGTGTTGCCTGCCGGCTTTTGTAAAATAAGATATGTCGGCCTGTTGGCAACAGTCCATATCTATGGCAAACGACAACAGTCTATTGCATTGATCGGTCAAACGATTTGGCTCTCAACACTTGAAGGGCTAAACACCTACGAGCTATTGAGGACTGTTTTAGGCAAAGATCCTGCTGTTTGCGCAAAATGTGGTAAAGGAATTATGGTGCGGCGACCATTGAACCAGGCCATGGGATGAGATGAGTCTGCCGAACGTTCTTTGATTGTTGATTCCCAACCAAGTGACAGCCCCAAACTGGCACAATGGGGAAGGTATGCCTTAAAGCGATGAAAAAAGAATAGATGATTTGTCAGAAAAATTGTTTTATTCAACAGCTTTCAGAGAATATCCCATTGAAAAGAAAATACATTCAATGAGATTCCCATAGGTTGCCGCCTTAGTTCAACTTCATTTTATCCTTTATTCTTAGCTGCTTGCTGCACGAAATAAAACTATTGCATTATGTTAATAGATTTAGTTATCTTAGTCGAACAAAGGATAAAATGCTTATAAGTTGGGTGCCATTAGGTTTGTAACATGAGATATTTATTTAACATATTGATTATTATATCGTTTTCTGGTTTTTCGCAAAACCAAAATCTGTTAGGGAAATGGACAAATGGCATTGATATTTATTGGTGTAGCCAATATTCTGATAGTATTTTATTTTTTTCAGGAGGGAACCTTCATGAAGGCGGAGCAAGTTTTGCATTGCAAATTATTGATAATGATAATTACAAAAATATTGGTAAGCATCCAGAAAATAAATATCCTCCGAATTTTGGACAAGAGAATCAATTAGTAGTACTAAAAGAAATTATAGACACTAAGGTTTTAATTATTCAAGAGAAAAATGAAATATTAGGATTGCTAATGAAAATCCCTGAATATGAAACATTAACAAACATTGTATATCGAAATAAAATTAATTTTGAATTAGCTGGAAAATACTTTGATTCAATAAGTCAAAATGAGATTATATTTGAATCTGATATCCAAATTGTAAAAGGTATAGAAAAAGATGGAAACTATAAATTCGAAAAAGATTATGATTATCCAATAGAAGTAATAACATTTGAATCCGGAAAATCCTATTGGTATGAAAAAACGAAAACTGGATTAAAATTATATAACGCTAAAAAGAATAATTACGACAATTGGTACAAAGGGGAAATTCTTAATAATTTAATAAGAGTATCAAAGTCGGACATTGTGGACTATAAATCATTGAAAGGTAAATATCAATTCGCCTCAGAAATAATTATGACTGACGATATATTGTATTATTTCGATAAAAGAGAATTAAAAATAATACGAAATGAAATTTTTGCAAGACATGGTTATCGGTTCAAGACAACTGAAATGAAAGCTTATTTTGAAAATCAAAACTGGTATGTTGGTGCCAATGTGAATGTTGATAGTTTATTAACAGACCTTGAATTGATAAATATCGGACAAATAATAAGATTTGAAAAAAGATTTGATTAAATAAAAACGGCACCCAACCCACGCTAAACGCAATTGCTTGCGGAGGTTGGAAAAGTCACAATTTCAATTTACTTTTAGTCTTAATTTTTAACATAAATACAAGAAACAAACAACGCAACTACGCTTAGCACCAACGTTGTACATTATTTAAGAAGAACCAACTAAACCAAAAATTATGAAACACATTTTTTTTATTTTTAGTATTGTATTTACTCTAAGTTGCTCAAACAGTAACACAAAGACAACTAAAAATACAACGGAAGCTACAGAAAAATCATTAGAAAAAATTGTTACCACAGACACTAGCTTGATTATTTCAGAAAATGCTGTAATCTTTCTTTTTCCAAATGAACAGGAAATTGAAAAAATGCAAAAAGAAACTCCGGAGGACGAATATTCTGAAATTATTGCCGATATGATGTGGTATCCTGGGATTGCTGGTGAAATCTTGGATTCATTAAAAATCAATAATCTTCATTGCGACAAAGATTTCATAATTCTTAAAGGCTTAAATGACAAAAAGACGATTATCGAAAGAAATAAAATCGAGGGAAATATGATTGTTTTTAATATTAAAAAGGAACCTATGATTTCATATGCAATTAATTTCGAAAAAGACTCGATTTTAAACTTCTTAACCAAATAAAAAAAAACAATGTACAACACCGCATGTAGCTCATGGTGGGCTTTTAGCCCATTCGCATAGCAGATTTTCACCTCGATTTCTTTGTCCTCGCAGACACGAAATCTCCAGAAAACTATTTTCAGCGAAGCTAATCCATCACGGAGCCATGCAAAACGTTAAAAAAAGCACAACCAATAAAAGTCTCCTCCCTTTAGCGCTGCATTTTCAGGCCGGTAAGGCACTTTATAGTAAAATATTACCAGCTAAAGCAGCTCTATACCAATTATTATTTAGACCTATAGCTAATCTCCAATAGTTGCAGGAGATTTAATTAGCCCGGTGCGGTGGGTATAACTTTTTTTTCTTTTGTGAACAAAAGAAAAAAGAATAGTAAGCAAGCCAAACGGCAATAATAAACTGTATTATTACTCTATATTCAGCCCAAAAGATTTAAATTCAGGTCAATTGGTAGCTAAATCATAACTTTTGGTACTAAAAAGTGAGCTTTTGGAACGAAAATCATAGCTCCTGGTCTAAATTCAGAGCAAATTGGTTAAAAATCAGACCTAAGTGTATAAAAAAGAGACCTTTTGGAATGAAAAGGAGGCAAATTTGCTTAAATTCAGACAAAATTGGGCAAAATTCATAGCTTTTTGTATGAATTTCATACCAAAAGGTACCAAAAAGAGGCAAAATTGCCTAAAATCAGACCAAAAGGTACCTAAATCGTACCTTTTTTTCTAAATTCAGACCTTTTGCTTTAAATTCAGGCAAATTTGCTTAAAATTAGGGAAAATTGCCTAAAAACAGGCAAAATTGCTATGATTTAGCGCTTATCTTCTGCCTTTAACAGCCAGCGAATTTCCTAACCTGAATCAAAAATCAAAAAATCCGATTCCAAAAATCAAAATTCTCAGGTCTTTTGTCTTTAGTCTAGCCTCTAAAGTCTGAATTATTGCTAAAAGCTGACTTAATTATTTCAGTGTTCCCTTGTCATAAGGGCATTACTCCATACGGTCTCAAAAATTACCTGCGAAATTTTTTCCATTCGCTCATAGTTTATTTTATCACGGGTATCGCCGGGCTGATGCAAATCGGAATTGATGCCGTCGAAGAAAAACAGGGTGGGTATTCCTGCGGTAAAAAAAGGTTTATGGTCTGAAACATCAATGCTTGAGGTGAAATCGGGAGTTAAGCGGTATTTTTTGCAGAAACGGGACCCCTGCTGATAAATGGAATCCTCGAGATGGTGACCAATAAAATAAAAATATCCTGGATCGTCTGCATGTTCCGTATCACTTCGTCCAATCATATCGATATTTATCATGAGTTTTATATTCACTAACTGATTAAAATATTTGACAAAATATTCTGTTCCGATTAATCCGCTTTCTTCAGCGGTAAAGGCTATAAAAAGAAGGGTTTTTTGAGGGCGGTATCCATCGG
>JBFWMB010000111.1:0-11257 GCA_050251815.1 Salinivirgaceae bacterium
GTTGGGAAGTAATCGCTTTAAACCGTACTTTTGATCGTGTTGTCATATCCACCCTCAAGATCGTAATTTTTGAGGAGACAACAAATTAAAAAGGCTGTCCTTTTACTTTTTGGACAGCCTCTTTTTTTTGAACTTGTAAAAAAGATTTGCTAATTTTTGGGGATTTTTAACGGTACAAAACCAACAATTTCTTAATTAAATCATAAGGCTAATTTGCAGGTTTAATTAAGATTTTCAGTACACGACTCAAAAACAGACATAATGCATAAAAACTTAATTTTATTAGTATGAAAGACGCAGTGGCTATTTTGTGTGCCGGTGGTCCGGCACCAGGTATTAACACCGTAATCAGTTCGGTAACCAAAATATTCTTACAGAATGGGTATGATGTTTTGGGAATTCACGGTGGATACAAAAGTTTATTCTCAAACGAACCTGAATTTGATTACCTCGATTTTGAATTTGCCGATTTAATTTACAGTCGGGGAGGTTCAGCCCTTAAAATGAGCAGATACAAGCCCAAAGACAACGAGTTTAAAGATGATTTTTTTCGGCGTCATAATGTTCGGTTGTTGGTGACTATTGGTGGCGACGATACCGCATCTACCGCCAACCGATTGTCGAAGTACTTAAAAGAAAAACAGTTGGACATTAGTAATATACATGTTCCCAAAACCATTGACAACGACTTGCCTTTGGACGAAGGAACACCAACTTTTGGTTACCATTCGGCAAAAGAAGAAGGCGTAAGATTAGCAACTACCATTTATGAGGATGCCCGTACCAGTGGAAACTGGTTTGTGGTTTCGGCTATGGGACGCGAAGCCGGCCACCTGGCTTTTGGTATTGGAACAGCTTGTCATTATCCCATGATAGTTATCCCCGAGATGTTTAATAAAACCAAGATGAGTTTTGAAAAAATTACCAAACTGGTCATTTCATCGATGGTTAAACGACGCATCATGGGAATCGATTATGGTGTGGCCATAATTAGCGAAGGAGTATTCCATTTTATGAGCGAAGAGGAAATTATAAATACAGGAGTAAACTTTACTTACGACGAACATGGTCATCCGGAATTGGGGAATGTGAGTAAGTCGCATATATTTAACATGTTGACTCAACAGGAATTAAAAAAGCACCGCATTGTAGCAAAAAGCCGGCCCAACGAGTTAGGTTATGAATTGCGTTGCTGCCGTCCAATTGCCTATGACCTGAATTATGCAACCCGACTTGGACTCGGCGTTTTTCGGTTATTTGTTAAGGGCCACACCGGATGCATGGTTACCGTTAGTTTAAATGGCGATATTACTCCTTTGTTTTTAAAAGATGTTGAGGATGCTAACGGTAAAGTTAAGCCGAGGCTGGTAAATGTTGATTCAGAAAAGGTTCAACTTATTTACCGAAATAATTTGCATTACATAACCAAAGCAGACTATAGAGCTGCTAAGAAATATGTAAAAGATCCCGAAGAGTTCGATTTCTTTAAAATACTTAACTGGGACGAGTAGTATAATAAGAAATTCAATGCATCAAAGCCGCCATTTGTGCGGCTTTGTTGTTTTGTACGCAACTCTGAAAATCAATGCATTAAAAAGTTGGTTAATTTATTGAATAGCATTGCATAATTCCATAAATTAGTAGCTAATTGCATAAAAGCAATTCATAAATATAAAATTCTTGTATTATGGTTAAGCATTCGTATAAAGGGACAATTGCCATTTTAACCGGTGGTGGCGATGTGCCCGGGTTAAATCCGGCAATTAGGGCAATAACCATTCGGGCTTTACGCGAAGGTTACCGGGTTTTGGGTTTTCGTCGGGGCTGGGCCGGTCCCATTAATATAATCCGTGACAAAAATGTGGATAATTCTCCCTTTGTTATTGAGCTTACCGAAGAAATTGTTAACCGTACCGGACGAACTGGCGGCACTTTTTTGCATACTTCAAGAACACGACCCAGTCACGTTAAACTTACTGAAATTCCCGATCACCTTAAGGAAAAATACACAAAAACGAGCAATGATTTAACGGCAGAGGTGATTAAAAACTTTGAATTTCTGGGGATTGATTATTTAATTCCTATTGGAGGCGATGATACCCTGAGTTATGGTGTAAGGTTGTATTCTGAGGGAGTAAAAGTAGTGGCCATCCCAAAAACCATGGATAACGATGTTCCCGGGACCGATTATTGCATCGGATTTAGTACCTGTGTAACACGCACCATAAGCCTTGTGAACAGTTTGCGAACATCGGCCGGCTCGCATGAGCGTTTTTTAATTATTGAAGTTTTTGGTCGCTATGCGGGTTTTACGGCTCTTTTACCTACTATGGCCGGAGCGGCAAACCGCTGTGTAATTCCTGAGTATCAGTTCGATTTAGACGATTTAGCCCGATTGATGGTTGAAGATAGAAATTCCAGTTCCAGCAAGTATTCGGTTTTATTGGCTTCTGAAGGAGTTACTTTTAAGGGAATGGATAGTATGTTTTTTTCGCAGCAAAGTACCGATGCTTATGGTCATAAAAAATTAGGAGGGATTGGGCAGATTATTGCTGACAAAGTTAAAGAGCTGGCTCCCAAATACAATAAGGGGCGAACGATTAATTACATCAGTCAGAACCTGGGTTATATGGTCCGCGGTGGCGATCCGGATGCCATGGATTCAATTGTTCCCATGGCTTATGGTAATCTGGCACTCGATTTAATACTAAAAGGCATCCACGGACGAATGGTAATTCTGCAAAACGGTCGCTACGATAATGTACCACTCGAAGTGGTTACAGCAACCAAAAAACGGGTCGATGTAAGTCAGTTTTACAATACCCAGCGCTTGCGTCCGCAGTACAATTCGTTCGAGATGAAACCAACTTTTATAATGACCGGAAGCTAGTTATTTGAGCACTTTTGGGCTGATCCGCAAAGTTACCAGATTGATTGACTGTTTGTTTCGGATGTCAGCAGCGGTATTGATTTCCTGTTATTTGGTTAGATAGCCAGATGAATTATTTTTTTTGTTTCAAAAAAAGCTTCACCAAAAAAATCGGCAATGTTATAAAGCGCTAATTTTTTTTCAAGTCCGGCAATTTCATCCTGAAAGTCGCCGCCTTTTAAATAAATAATTCCGTTTTTTAAGTTGTTAAACTGCTTTGTGTCAATATTTTTTCGGGCTATCGCCTGAAATTTGTCAAAGCGGGTAACCGCACGACTTACAATAAAATGATACTTCTTTTTTAATTGTTCAACGCGAATTTGTTCGCCTATGACATTGTTAAGTTTCAAAGCCTGGCTCACTTCGTTGACTACTGTAATTTTTTTTCCGATGGCATCAATCAAATGAAACTGGGTTTCGGGAAACATAATTGCCAGGGGAATACCCGGGAATCCACCTCCGGTTCCAACGTCAAGTACCCGTGATGTTGGAGCAAATGAAATAATTTTAGCGATAGCCAGCGAGTGTAAAACATGATGTAGGTAGAGGTTTTCAATATCTTTTCGCGAGATTACGTTAATTTTTTCATTCCAATCGGCATATAATGTACCTAATTGCTCAAATGCATCCAATTGTTGTTTGCTTAAATTGGGGAAATACCGGGTAATAAGAGAAAACATATGAATTTGTTAAATGGAAGAGCCGTGTTTTTTTTGCAAGATTCCGTAAAGCAGTTCGCGTGCTCTAAAAAGTTGTGCTTTAACTGTTCCAATGGGAATGTCGAGCTCAGCGGCGATCTCTTCGTACGAGAGTTCCTGGAAGTAACGCATCTCAACCAATTGACGATAACGCGGTTTTAGGTTTTCAACCAGTTCACGCATCAGTATTTTTTTCTGGTCTTTTATCAAAGCTTCTTCGGGATCAGGTTGGTCCGATTGAATCGACAACGAAGTTTCTTCGTTTATACCGTTGGTAAAATTATTGCTTGAATCGGATGAGCTGCTATAAATACCTACTTGCCGTGTTTTCTTTTTTCGTAAAAAGTCGATGCAATTGTTCGATGCAATTTTGAACAACCAGGTGCTAAAAGCAAAGCTGGGTGAATACTGGTCGATGTTTTTAAAAGCTTTGCCGAAGGCCTCGATGGTAAGATCTTCTGCATCACTTTTGTTGTTAATCATTTTAAGAATCATAAAATAAATGGCATCCTTATAGCGGTTCATTAACTCAGCATAAGCGTGTTGATTGCCCTGCTGAGCAGCCTGTACCAACTCAAAATCCTTTTGAGCCTTTTCGGAAAAACCCGGATTTACTTCCATTTACGATTGCGCTTGTTTAGTTGATTTGAAAATATAAAAAATAAATTAAAAACAGGTATAATAATATCAAGAACTGGTGTTAGTAACCAAAACCCCTTTTCGCCCAATTTGTTCATCCCCAATTTTATTATTAATAGTTGAATAAACAACCTAAAAGCAAATATTCCGGCAATGATTTCGGGAATGAAATTTACAAAAAATAAACCGACCAAACCAAAATAAAAAAAGAAGCGTGAAAACAATTCAAGCATCAAAAAGAACTTGTCGCCAAACTTGTAAAATTTTCCGGTGGTTAAATGTCGTTTTTTTTGCTTCGCCCATTGCGAAAATTTGTTTTGAGGCAATGAACGTGTGATGCTATCTTTTGAAATAACCACAGTGGTATTCTTTTTATTGGCATTTTCGTTAACAAACAAATCGTCATCACCTGAGAGCAATTTATAATGTTTTAAAAATCCTTTTCCTCCAAAAAATACCGATTTGTGGTACGACAGGTTTCGACCAACACCCATATAAGGTCGACCTGACAAGGCAAAGCCCAAATACTGTAACGCAATAAAAAGTGTGTCGAAGCGAATTATTCTATTTAACAAACCATTTGCGTTTTCGTAGCCGCCGTAACCTAAAACAAATTGTTTTTTATGAGTGTAGGTTTTATTTATTTCACTTAACCAGTGCTCACTTACGGGATAACAATCGGCATCGGTAAAAACAAGATGCTCGTAATTGGCAGCTTTCATTCCGATGGTAAGTGCCAGCTTTTTTCCGTGTGAGAATTTTCGGTCTGGTTCTATGGTAGTGTACTTCAGGTGTTTGTGTTTTAATTGTAATTCGGCCAAAACAGTTTCCGTATCGTCTTCGGAACAGTCGTTAACTACAATTACTTCAAATTTCGGATAGTTTTGCTCAAGAACCTTAGGCAAAAAGTTTTTCAGGTTTTCAGCCTCATTACGTGCGCAAATTATAACTGAAAGCGGTTCTGTTTCAATTTTAGTTGATTTTTGTTTCCAAAAAACGGGCTTCAAATAAACAAATAGATAATAGTACACTTGTATAAACAAAGCCAGGCTAACAAGAATTAACACAATCAATTGCTCAAGAGAAAATGTCTGAAGTAAGTAGTTCACAAGTTTTCGGTTTTTTACAGTGCAATAATAGTAAAATTTTATGGGGGCATTAGCAAACTGTGAAGACTGATTTTTAGAAATATTTTCTTTTTAAAAGAATGATTTGGTTTGCCTAGGATAGCCTGTATTTAAAAAGGAAAAAGAACCCTGAGGCTTCTTTTACACTATTTATGAACGTAAATTAGTTATTGTTTTGTGAAATATTTGTTTTTGAACCGGAAGGCAATTCCTACCAGTGCTATCATTACGGGAACCTCGACCAGGGGGCCGATTACAGCAGCAAACGCTTCACCGGAATTCATGCCAAAAATTGAAATAGCTACTGCAATAGCTAACTCAAAATTATTACTGGCTGCTGTGAACGACAAGGTTGTTGATTGTTCATAATTGGCACCAATTTTTTTACTCATAAAGAACGAAAGCAGAAACATAACTACAAAATAAATGAGCAGCGGAATGGCTATCAAAACTACATCGAATGGTATTTTTATGATGTACTCACCTTTTAACGAGAACATAACGATTATAGTGAAAAGCAGGGCTATCAGTGTGATTGGGCTGATTTTTGGTATGAATTTACGGTGGTACCATTCTTTGCTTTTTACACGAGTTAAAATAAAGCGGGTTATAAAGCCAGCAATAAATGGAATTCCCAAATAAATAAATACACTTTCGGCAATTTGACCAATGGTAATGTTCTCAACGGCATTGTTGGTTGGTACGCCAAACCAGCCAGGCAATACAGCAATAAAAACATAGGCATATACTGAGAAGAACAGCACCTGGAAAATGGAATTAAAAGCAACCAGTCCGGCAGCGTATTGTGTGTCGCCTTTGGCCAGGTCGTTCCACACAATTACCATGGCAATGCATCGGGCCAGACCAATCATAATAATTCCGTACATGTAAGGTAAATTGGCGTTGTTATCGCCGGGAAAAAGTTTAAAGAAAGCAATTCCCAGAGCAAACATCAATACCGGGCCAATTACCCAGTTTTGAATTAACGATAAGCTTAAAATTTTATAGTTTTTGAAAACATCGCCCAGTTCCTCGTACTTTACTTTAGCCAGGGGTGGATACATCATTAAAATTAACCCGATGGCGATTGGGAGGTTTGTGGTACTTTCGGGCGATGGTTTTAATGATTCCCAAAAACCGGCTATGGCCGGGAAAAAATATCCGGATAAAACCCCAATTGTCATGGCTAAGAATATCCAGAGCGTTAGGTAGCGATCAAGAAATTTGAGTTTTGGTTTCGATGGCATAGTTTTATTTTTTATGGTTTGTATTTTTAATTTCCGGCTAACGAATTTCCTTTTTGGCACTTACCGTAATTGAAAAGATGCCTGTATTTCCGGATAAAAAATCCTTAATCTCATTTTCATCCAGATGCCTAGCCAATGTTTTTTCCGGAATTTCAATTTTTCGTTCTTTATGAATTTCTATCGATATAAAGCCGCTTTGTAAAATAATTGCCAGGTAATCGTCCATAGCTATGGCTCCGGAAACACAACCGGCATACATTTCAGCATCGGCGCGCAGTTTTTCAGGCAAACTTTCTTTAAGAACCACATCTGAAACACAAAAATGTCCCCCGTTTTTTAGTACCCGCATTATTTCAGCAAAGGCTTTTGCTTTGTCGGGAACCAGATTTAAAACGCAGTTCGACACCACAACATCGTACAAATTGTCGGGCAAAGGCATGTTTTCAATATCACCTTTTACAAACGTAATATTTTTGAACCCGGTTTTTTCAAGATTTTTATTGGCTTTTTCAATCATCGAATCGGTAAAGTCAATTCCGGTAACCCATCCGGTTTTTCCAACAATTGTGCGGGCAATAAAACAGTCATTTCCGGCTCCAGATCCTAAATCGAGGACCTGATCACCGGGTTTAATTCCGGCGTATTGCGTGGGTAATCCACAGCCCAATCCCAAATCGGCATCCGGATTGTACCCTTCAACCTGTTTGTATTCATCGCCAATCATGCTAAATTCCAACTCGCCGCAGCAGCCCGACGAACCACAACAGGTATTTGAGTTTTCAAGTACGCTTTGTTTAGCAATGGCTCCGTATTTCTCCTGAACCATTAGTTTTAAGTTTTCAGCTTTCATAATTGTATGGTTTTATGTTTGGGGTTAAAAAAATAGGTCAAATGGTTTTATTTAGCCGGATACAGATTTTCAACATAAAATTTGTAAAAGGCATCTTTTATCTCGTTGCGAACGCGGATAAACTCACTCCAGATAAATTCGTCAGTTCCGGTAGCATGCGAAGGGTCGTCGAAACCAATATGCAAGCGGTGTTTAACATTACCGAGAAATGCCGGACAATTTTCGTTTGCTCCGCCACAAACAGTAATTACATAATCCCATTCTTTATCAAGGTATTTCTCAACAGAATCAGAAGTATGGTGACTGATGTCGATGCCAATCTCGGTCATTGCTTTTACGGCTTTTTGGTTTAGTTTGCCTGATGCTTCAGTTCCTGCCGAATGAACTTCGATATTTTTATCGAACGATTGTAAGAAACCGTGAGCCATTTGGCTTCGGCAACTATTGCCAGTGCATAGGATTAGGATTTTTTTCATTTTTTGCATTGGTAAAGAGGTGAATCAATTGTTTGTAAAAAATTAGTTAAAAGTTGATTAACGTATTTTATTTTTTTAGGATTTAAGCAATAATTGGTTTTTACACCGTTTATATGACCCTGAATTAATCCGGCATCTTTTAATTCCTTAATGTGTTGGTTTACCGTGGTTCGGCCAAGTGGCAAGTCGTCAGAAATATCTCCGGTGATGCACGATTGGGTTTCGGCCAAAAATTTCAGAATCTGCAAACGTGCCGGATGCGCCAATACTTTAAAATAGTTGGCTTGTTCTATCAACGTTTTATCAAATAATTCGGTTTTTGATTGTACCATAGTTAAATAATTTGACGCAAATATACGTCAGGTATTTTTAATGACGTATTATTACGTCATTAAAAGCTGTTAATTAATTGTTAAGTTTATTATTATGCATAAAATCAATTGTATAGTAGTAGTTTTTGGATGCTACTTCGGTGAAATGAGGAAGAATTTTTTGTTTTTTCAACGCAGGTATTACTTATTCCGCACCTTTAATTGGCACATGCACGACCCGCTTAATACTTTACTTTTATCGTTTATTATTGGCAGGTGGTTTCGTTCCCATTCCACAATTCCACCTACCAGATTATAAACATTATTAAATCCTGCTTTCAGTAATTTTATGGCAACTTCTTTACTACGGATACCCACAGCATCGGCTATCACTAAAGTAGAATCGGGAGGTATATTGTTAAACCAATTCTCAATTTCAGTATATGGATAATTTAAAAGATTAGGCACATCAAAAAGTTTAGAACGCATGTATTCCGGTCGAACATCGATAAAAATTATATTTTCTGCAGGCAGTTTTAAAAGTTCGCTTCCGGTAATATGGTTCAATCCCTTAATTTTTTGAGCCATGTTTTGATTTTTTTAGTTAGATGGTACCATAAAGTATTCCCGATAAAGTGGCCATTACCACTACCAAGGCTACGTAAACCAGCGTTTTTTGGGTACCCATTACGTTGCGGATAACCAACATATTTGGTAACGATAGTGAAGGACCAGCCAAAAGTAAAGCCAATGCCGGACCTTTTCCCATACCGGCGGCAATTAAACCCTGTAAAATTGGAACTTCGGTAAGTGTGGCAAAATACATAAAGGCACCAACTATGGATGCAAAAAAATTGGAGAATACGGAATTTCCACCAACCAACCACTGAATCCATTCATTGGGAATAATTCCGGCAATGGTTTGTCCGTCGTGGGTTGAACCCAGTAGAAACCCTGCAGTTATTACGCCAAGTGCCAGCATGGGCATAATCTGTTTGGCAAAATCCCAACTGGCAAAGGTCCATTCGCGGTTTTCCTGTTCGTTTTTGTCGTAAAGTGTAACGATGCTCAAAGCAGCAATGGCTACAATCATGGGTACCAGTGGAGTTAATTTTGCATCGGCAATAAATGTATGGGCTAAGAATGCTGAAGCCGTTATAGCTAAGGCTGAAAGTAAAACCCAGAACCATTTAATTTTCAATATTTTTATCAGCGAATAGGCCAATAAAAGTCCGAAGAAAGCGGTAATATGCCACTTATATGACCAAAGGTAAAACCACGCGCTGCTGGTATCGTCAGCCGAAGGACTTCCCCAGTTGGCAAAAACCAAAATAAGAACCAATACAAAAAAATGAAACGAGGTTTGCCACATGGGGCGTTTTTCAGGGGGAACCTGAATGTGCATCTGGGCTTCTTTCTTTTCTTTTTCTTCTTTACTGTAAATTAGCGACATGGCAAGCCCAATAACAATGCTAAAAACTACAGCACCAACAATACGGGCAATTCCCATTTCAATTCCCAAAATACGGGCAGTTAAAATTATGGCCAGAATATTAATGGCCGGACCTGAATATAGGAAAGCTACTGCAGGTCCCAGTCCGGCTCCGCGTTTGTGAATACTCGAAAAAAGCGGAAGAATGGTGCAACTGCATACAGCCAGAATGGTTCCGGACACCGATGCTACGGTGTAAGCCAGCCATTTTTTTGCGTTGGCGCCAAAATAGCGTAAAACAGAACCCTGACTTACAAAAACTGAAATTACTCCGGCAATAAAAAATGCGGGTAGTAAACATAGAATCACATGCTCGCGGGCGTACCATTTTACCAAATCGAATGTTGCTGCAATGGCTGTATTGAATCGGGCACTCTCAGTGGGTAAAAAAAAGGCAACTCCAAAGAGAGCAATTATCCACAAGAGTATTTTGAATTCTTTTTTATTATCCATGAATTAATATTTATAATAACATTTGCATTGAAAAACAGATAATTGTGCTGATGAAGAATATGTTACAGGAAGTTTGTTATTATGTAGTAAAGGCCAACTCCAATAAAAAGAACCGAAATGATTCTTCGAAACCAGATTTCAAAAGTTTTTATGCGTTTGTAAAGTTTTCCAACTCCCGAAACGGTATAGGCCAAAAGCCAGGCAAAAATTATGACAGGAATTCCGGTTGCAAGGGCAAATACTACAGGAAGGTAAAGCCCCGATGCGCTGCTAACTGTCATAGGAATAAGCATACCAAAATACAGTACACCGCTATAGGGGCAAAACGCTAAAGCAAATAAAATACCCAGAAAAAGTACTTCCCAATAATTGCTGGTGCCTTTTTCCTGAAAACGGTCGGTAAGTTTACTGAAACCAGGAAATTTTATCGTTAACACATCGAGCATAAATAAACCAAATAGCACCAAAAATGGTCCGATAATTTTCTCACCATATTGTTGAAACCATCCTGAAACTTTAAACTGGTCGGCGCCAATATAAACAATTGCAGCCAATAAAGTGTACGACAAGGCACGCCCCAGTGTGTAAACCATTCCGTTGATAAAAACTTTTTTCCGGTTTTCTACGTCCTTACTGATAAACCCAATGGCAGTTATATTTGTAGCCAACGGACAAGGACTGATGGCTGTCATCAGTCCCAATAAAAAGGCACTTACAAAAGGTAACGAGCTGTTGCTCGCTAATTGATGCAAAAGTTCTTCCATGTTTTGATTGTTAAAATAAAAGATGTAAAATGCCTTGAATTACAAAGAATAAATAAATATTCCTGAAAATGATTATTAATCATCGATAGATTAAACTGAATTTATTGTTTTAGTAAGGGCTCAATTTTTTCTTTGAGAATCTCTTTCAATTTTTCAGGATTGTTACGGGCATGCATAAACCCTTCGTTGGTCAGGTTAATTTTTGTTTCACCCGCAACCAGTAATAAGGTTTGTCCCGAAATTCCTAGTTCCTGACCTTTAGCTTCGCCTT
>JBFWMB010000112.1:0-11126 GCA_050251815.1 Salinivirgaceae bacterium
ATCTTCAATCCTATTTGGATGAATTTTGCTACAAATTAAACCGTAGATACTTTGGTGATAAGGTTTTTGACAGACTTGCCATTGCTATGTCTGATAATTACTGGTATAATAATGACTAATCATAAAACTTAACAATCGTCTTGAAATTTACAATTATACACGGTATTATATTGGGCTGCTTTTTGTTTCAGGTAATAGAGACTACCGCTCAAATAAAAAATATTGGGTTACCCTTTATTACCAATCATACCCGGGAACAATACAATGCCGAAACCCAAAACTGGTGTATTACCCAGGATGACAAAGGCATTATGTATTTTGGCAACAATAATGGCTTGTTGGTATACAACGGCAGTGCCTGGAGCATTTACCCCTTACCCAACAATTCGATCATACGATCGGTAAACTACATCGATGGGAAAATATATGCCGGAGGTTTCAATGAATTTGGCTATTACCAGCGTAATTCAAAGGGCGAACTACAATATACCTCGCTTTTGACATCAATGCCCAAAAGTACAGCTGATTGTGGCGAAATATGGCGTATTTTCAAATCGGATATGGGAATTGTATTTCAATCGTACACTCATATTTTTATTGTTGATGAAAACCGGGTTCAGGTGCTTGAGCCCAAATCGCAGTTTGGGTTTTCTTATCAAATAAACAATACCATTTTTGTGGTTGATAAAGAATTCGGACTGTACACGCTAAACAACTATAAACTGGTTCCTTACCTGCTTCACGACACGTTCTTTGTAGATCATGAAATTAGTTTTATGATGCAAGGTTCCGATAAACAACTGGTACTGGGTTCTACCAATCAGGGAGTATTTTTTCTCGATAAAAAAGGAATTAAACCCTGGAAATCGAAGATTAATGCACATTTTATTAAAAACCAAATTTATACCGGCAAACAGCTGAATGCAGAACAAATTGCCATTGGCACCATTCAGGATGGCGTTTATATAATTAATTTAAACGACGAAATTATATTGAAATTAAACCGCTTGCATGGTTTGCAAAACAATACCGTATTGAGTCTTTTTTACGACAACAACCAAAACCTTTGGCTGGGCCTCGATAATGGCATTGATATGCTTGAAGTAAACTCCCCACTAACCATAATTGATTACAGTTACCAAATTGAAACTTCATACACTTCATTAATTCATAACAACAATCTTTATATTGGAACCAACCAGGGACTTTTTGTAAAACCACTCCAACAAATAACCAACGATCATCTTTTAGCGTCGGGATTTACAAAAATTGAAGGAACCCAGGGACAGGTCTGGAGCCTTTTTATGATTGATAATCAGCTTTTTTGCGGCCACAATTTGGGAACTTTTCTGATTAATGGTACAACATCCCGATTACTATCGACAAATATGGGCGGCTGGAATTATCAACCGGTTCCCTGGAATGCGAACCTGCTTGTTGGAGGAACTTACAATGGGTTGAACCGCTACGAAAAAAATCGGGTATCCAGGCAATGGGAAAGCACCGGATTGATTACCAATTTTAACGAATCGAGCAAAGATATTGCTTTTGATGCTTTAAACAATTTATGGGTAAACCATGGATTGAAAGGTGTATATAAGATACAATTGAGCAACGATGCCAAAAACACAGTTAATTCAGTTCACTACAACCATAGCAACGGACTACCGGCACTACCCTATCTGCTGGTTCCCATTGAAAATCAGCTGTATTTTCTGGCCCAGGATTCTATCTACAAATACCTGCCCGATTTGGATGTATTTAGGGTAAATCAAAAATATACCGCATTGCTTGAAGGTATTCACGGAATTACTAAAATAGTTAGTGATGCCAACGGCGATTTATGGTTTTTTACCGAAACGCAATTGGGTGTTTTGCGCAAACTCGAAGACGGCACTTACAATAAAATTACCAAACCCTTTTGCCGCATCCACAATCTTTTTCTACGGAGTTCATTCGAAAATATTTATACCTACAATGCCACAAATACGTTAATTGGTAGTCAGCAAGGCATACTGCATTACAGTGTAAACAATACCAAGAATTTTGATAAACCTTATGCAACACATCTGGATGCAGTTAGTATCAAAACCCGAAATCAGGAAAACAACGCAAAAGAATCTTTTCCACTGGAACTTAAACTGGAACTTGATAAACCAGAAGTTGAAATTCCTTTTAAATACAATTCCATTACTTTTTCGTTTTACACCCCATTTTACGAAGCTGCCGGTAAAACCCAACATGCTTTTCGTTTAATTGGTTTCGACGATGTTTGGTCGGAATGGTCGAATACTAACTTTAAAGAATACACCAACCTACACGAAGGTTCTTATACTTTTGAGGTTAAAGCCCTGAATATCTATAAAAACGAAAGTGAAGTACGAAGTTTCCACTTTGTGATAAAACCTCCTTTTTTCCGTTCCAAACTGGCTTATTTTATTTATGCGGTTACATTTTTATCGGTAGTGCTGTTTAACCTTTTTTACTACAAACATAAGATTGAAAAAACCCGGAAAATTGAATCGGAAAAATTCGTTTCGAAAGAGAAGGCATTTAAAAAAGAGGTTAAAATATCGGAACAGAAAATTGAACAACTGGAACAGGAGAAAATGAAGGGTGAAATGCGGCTTAAAAACATAGAACTGGCCAACTCAACCATGAACCTTATTCAAAAGAACAAGCTGTTAAATAACGTTAAAAAAGAACTCTTATCAGTTTCTGACAAAGCCCAAAGCAACTATGTAAAAGAAGATATAAAAGGCTTAATTAAAAAGATTGATAAAGACATTACCAACGATCAAAACCTGAAACTATTCGATAAATATTTCGACCGGGTGCATCAGGATTTTATTAACCGGATAAAAGAAAAACATCCGAATTTAACTCCCAAGGATTTACGCCTTTGCGCTTATTTACGGATGAACCTGAGCACCAAAGAAATTGCTCCGCTGCTCAATGTTTCCATTCGCGGACTGGAAATTAGCCGCTACCGCCTGCGTAAGAAGCTCGATTTGGAACGTGATGCCAATTTGGTTGATTATATTATGGAAATATAAAAAAGGCTGTAGTAAATTAACCACAACCTTTCATCCGTTCATTTCCAAAAGTAGTTCAAGCTGAACTTTAAAAAATCATTATTTTGCTCGTACTTTGCGCTTCATGGGTAATCAGCTGAATTATATACATTCCGCTTTGGGGTAAATGCATTTGCAACCGGGTGTTAGCACTTGCTTCCTCTGCTACCAAGCGGCCTGAGGCATTATAAACCCGAACTTCATAAGCTATTCCATCACCTAGTTCAAGCTCTATGGTTTTATCGCCCAGGTTTTTGACCTTATAATTCAAGTTTTGTTTTTCGGCAAGTGCCAGCGGATAGATATAGATTTCTTTTGAGGCTTCCAGTACCAAATCGTTCTGACTGTTGTACATTTCGAAGCGGGCCAGATGCTGACCGGGTTCAATGACATCGGCACCAACATAAAAAAGTTCAGTATTGCCCAGCAAATTGGCTGTAAGTGTTTTATTGGCAAGTTCTAACTTTGATTCATCATCAAAATACAATACCATGCGGTAGTCGTTGAATGGTTGATAAACATTTAATTCGTAGCCCAATTGCCAGGTAGCCTGTTTCCAAACAATGTTGGCGGCTCCCAGCTCATTCATGGCCAGCACCGAATTCATTCCCACCGTAGGCGAATAGGTTTCTTTCCAGCTTTTTGAACTATTTGCCGAAATGGCGGCATCACTAAAGAACGAACCGGAAACACCCGCCCACAGTTCAATGTAATTGTCGGCTCCCCCATTACTAAAATCGTACATGTTGTTATCGACGTTATTTTTTCCCCAGGTCCAGAATTTCATGCCCGGTGTTTCAATATTTTCGGAAATGCGAAAAACGCCCTCATTATTGTCGTGATTTATAACTCCCCAAAAATTACTGCTTAAATTATGAGCATAGGCAATTCCCATATCATTCCATTCCCGCAACTGGTTTATTCGTGAAAAATCGTAAAGACTACCGTAGGAGCCAATCCAGCTGCCCGGACTCCAGTCGGCACGATATTTTTCAATTGGAACTACCATTTCAGAGCTTAAAGGACTTGCCGTTTCGCCCGGTTCCGAACCCGGAGTTAAGGTGGTACAGGTCCAGTATTCATAATTTACCGATTGGTCTTTGTTATTAAGCAATTTCACCTCGAAATCCCAGGCTGAAGAACCTTTATAAACGCTTACCTTAACCTGACAAGTTAATCCGGTGATACCGTTATTGAATTTTCCGGGTGCTCCGGAGAAACTGGTGGTATCGGTGTAGTCCATGCTGATACTTACCGTATCGGTTGTATTTTTTAGCACTTCATAATTCCAGGAAAGTAACCAGGTTTTGCCGTGTTCAGGTTCCGGAAAAGTGGGAAAAATACCTCCCCAAACCATTAACCAGTTGTAATAAAAGTTTCCTTCGTTAATTCCGTATGGCGAACCACAGGCACTTTGATACAAGTTCTCGTGGCCGGTTGGTTTATAAACAAAAGATAACACCCTCCCACCGTATTCAGGAACTAAAACCAAACGAATCAACTCGTTTTCAATTACTTTTCCATTAAACTGCACGTGTTGGATATCCTCATCGTTGGTGGAATAGCTCTTTAAACCATGGTCTGCATTTAATTCAAATGTATGGTGTTGCCATTGTATTACCGTGTCGCGCACTACCACCTGCGAATTTCCGCCAAATGAAGTGGCAAATATAAATAAAAGGTACAACAAAGATTGTTTAATTTTCATAACAAACTGATTACTATGTGTTAATTACCTTGAAACAATATTTCTTAACTTTTATTGGCATAAGCTTATAGCTTGAATCCTGAGAAAAATTCAACGAGGTATTAGCTTTTAAAATAAACCTCGACGCATTGAATTTCTCCTTTTCGGGCAAAAACTTTTTGACTCAACTCCCGATTAAGAATCAACCCATCAATTGCCCTGATTTCGTCTGCTGACAGATGAACCTTAATTTCATCATGGTCTGATTTTTTATAGACAACAGGAACACCACACCAGGTAAAAGCTAATTCGTTTTTTTGTAAAGGCAGGGTAAGTATTTCTCCTTTCAAGTCAACATAGTCAAATGTAGCATTTTCAGATAAAAACTCCTGCTGATCGAGTAAAGGAAGTCCAAATTGTATCTGTCCCTGAACGATTTGAACGCCCAACTCACCAAAGCGGGCCAGCAAATCTTCTTTCACCTGCCCTGTCATTCCAGGTTGCTGTGCACCGGCATGTTTGGGTGTATGCGAATACGCATCGGTAGGGAAAGCTCCGTATTGTTTGGGCGATTTGTTTAAACCTATTCCCTCTTTAATTTCGTTGTAGTGGTTTTTTAATCGTTCCAATATTGCAGCATCAGCTCCCTGATACCATCCACTGTAAAAAGCTTCCTGGGCAGCCAGTAAGAGTTTTGAAACCATATGCCAGTAAATACTTCCCAAACCTTCGAAACCAAAGAAAGTACCCGAACGTCCGGTAAACGACTGGTGATCGAAAAGTTGTTCGAAAAGGTTCAACAACTGCTGGCGTTCTTTTTCAATCAAAGCGCCATAAGTTGATTCATCCAGTGCATCAAGCGCTTCCTGCAACATTTGGGCATTCCGGAATTTGCTGTTAAAATGTAAACCTCCATTTATATCTTTGGTTATAATGCTGCTATCTCTATCGTTTAAGAGTTTGCGCAACAAAGCCGATTTATGCAGCTCAGATTCCTGAATTTGGTTCTTTTCCAAAAACATGGGCAGGTTTTTATCGGGATAAAGCGTGTAGCTTTGCTGGTCGGGCCGGTACATTGAACTGACTCGTAAGGCATCCAAAACTTCAGCAGCCTGGCTGGCAGATAAATAACCTGAACTAAGCACGGCAACCTGTCCTTCGAGCATCTCGTAAAGATGCCTGATGCGCAGTTCCTTTCCGCTGAATTGAACCAGATTGTAAGCATGATACATACCATCTGCCCGCCTGTTTGCCTCAATAGAATGATCGATATGCTTCAGGCAAACCGTAGCAAAATCAACAATTTCAGGGGAACTCAGCGCTATCTTCCGGCCTGAAAACGATTTTTGATAAATTTGTTCACGATAGGTTCCGGCAGCCTCGCCCAAAGCATTGGTTAATTGCAAACGGTCGGTATCACTCATCCTGCTTTTTAACAAGGAACTGCTTTCGGAAAACAGGCTAAAAACAGCATCGAAATACTGTTTCACTTCGAGCGAAAAGCTGAAATCCATATCGGGTTGTTGCTGCAAGAGTTCTTTCCAGAAATTAAGTGAACGGCGCAAATAATACAAGGTTACCATTGAAACGCCATTGCCTACCAAAGCATTGTTTGCATCGTTCCACTCGGGACGCTGCGTGTTTAACCAAATACCTGCTTCAGGAATAAAATTACTTAGTTTGGTCAATAAGGAAACCATAACTTTTTCGGCCAGATTGACCCGATAAACCTCCTGGTTTTTATCCAGAATTAATTTACCATCGGCACCCATTTTTTCAACCAAACTATCGATATACTTGTCCGACTCATAATCGAAAACAATGGTATCCTGCGGATTCTCAAGAATTTTATCGTACGATTTAATCCGATAAGGTACATTGGCATAAGCAAATATTTCGGCCGATAACAATTCATTCAGTTTGCCGGGATGGTATTTGTTTGAAATTTCTAATAATTTTTGCAGATAAATTACCTGATGATCGCCCCAATAACCAATAAAAGCCCAGGCATCATCGGGATCGGGACGTTCCCAGTCAATGCCATTGCGTGCGATACGATACGGATTGTATCCATCGGCTGTTGAAGCGTTTACAAAACGGGCAATCATTTGCTCCACAAAACCGGGATACGAAAGAGCCAGGGCCTCCCAGTTCTGAAAAATATCGCGCCAGTTACCCTGATAATCTGATTTTACCGAACCATCGGCATTCGCCACCTCTATGGAAAACTGGTTCCAGGGGCGACTGGGATCGCCATGCCTGCGACTAAAAGTTAAAGGCAGGTATTCACTGCAAATACGCAACAAATCTCTATCGCCCGATTCGTAGGCAAGCATTAACAATTCAGCCAAATCAAGTTTTTCCGGAAGTTTTTGTAACCAGATTTCCTGTTTTTTAAAAACGGCCGTATTAATTGTTTTCAGGTAATTGCTAAAATCAGAACGGGTTAGCGAATAATTATCGATAAAAATACCACCGCGCATTACATTAAACTGGGTATTCGCATAATGCCGTGCACAAACCAGCGCGTTGTTTGTTAGTTGCCAACCGTCGGCTTTAGCAACAATTTGCTTAAGTTTTTGGGTATCCGCTGCAATAGATTCGTTTACTGTTTTTACTAAATCGGGTTTAACCGAAAGCACGGATTGTAGATTGATAACCCGGGTGGTATCCTGATTTATTTCGGCAACCAACATCCAGGATTTGTTCCCGGCCGGTTTAAGCACAACAGAAGCATTTACAAAATAAGCACCACGGGTTGCTCTTATTTCATTTTCTTCAATGAGAGATTCGCCCCTTTTAAAAGCCTCCAACTGGTTTTCAGAAATCAGCACTTTAGCATCTGTTAAACCTGTGCTCCACACCGTGGTAGCAAATAGCGATTCGCTGGGTTCGGCCCTGTCAACCGGAACTGAGCTTAAGGTAAAAAGTCCCAGTGTGGTTCCGGCAACACGTTCGTTTTTCTTGTAAGCATCTAATAAATTGCTGTATTCCAATTGAAAATGGTAATCGAAACCATTCGGGAGCAGGTTGGTTAAACCGTCCAAAACATCAATTACTACCTCAGTGGATGAGCGATTTAAAAATGCTGTTTTTTTTACAAAACCAAATTCATTTGAAAAACTCCATTCATAACGAATGGTTAACTCTAAATCGTGATTTACCTCTTCAAAAATCAGTTGATTGCCATAAACACTTTTGTACAGGTTCCGCTCCAGCGCATAAACCCAGGTAAGCTTTTTTGAGAACGGCTCCCAAAGGTAAGTTTTGTTGTTTTTATTAACCAGGGCTACCGTTTTGCTTCCTGAAATATCATGGTAATCATGGATTTTATCGACACAGTAATAGGGAAAAAGCGCATTGTTCCTGTTTTTACGACCCGCTGTAAGTGATCCATTGCTTGAAATAAACATCCACTGATCGCTTACGCTTGCCAATGTCATAAAAAAATCGGGCATTTGGTGGTAATTACTTATCTTGTAAAAACGCTGTTCGTTTATTTTTACCAACTCACCACTTATTTTCTGTTCCTGATTAATTAAAGGACTTTGTCCCAGATATATTTGCTTACTCATTCTATTCCTATTAAACTAATTCAGTCCCTAAGGTCTGAATGTAAAAATTAATACTAAATGTTCTGATAAATTCCCTGCTGACCAAACCAGCATTAAAATAAACTATTTACTTAAATAAAAACGTGCATTTTGATTTCCGACCGTTAACGTAAAAAAACCGGGTTCGTTAACCCACTTATTTGATTGATTTACAAATTGCAAATCCTGTGCCCCAAGGGTAAAATTTATGGTCTGAGAATTTCCTGGATACAGGTTAATTTTTTGAAAACGTCGGAGGCGTTTTACCGGTTGTGAAATAGAAGCTACTTCGTCGGAAACAAAAAGCATAATCGTTTCCTTACCTTCTATTGTTCCTTTATTTGTTAATGTTACGCTTACCTTTAAACTATCGGTAATTGCTAGCGTATCTTTACTCAATACCAAATTTGAATATTCGAAATTGGTATAACTTAAGCCAAAACCAAATTCATATTGTGGAGTAAATCCATTCATTCCAAAGTTGGCATCGCGTTCGTCGCTGCGCAGATGGTCGTATGTCCACACAGAACCCGAATACCTGGGGTAAGTATAAGGCAATTTTCCACTGGGGTTTACCTGTCCGGTTAACACATCAGAAACGGCCAAACCTCCTTCATTACCGGGTAAGAAAGCCATTAAAATACTTTCGGCCAGGGGTTCAATGTTACGAATAATTCGCGGGCGCCCCTGCACCAAAACCAGAATTATTGGTTTTCCGGTTTTTGCCAGTTCTTTCACCAATTGTTGTTGAATCAGCGGCAAATCGAGTTCATCAATATCGCTGGGTTTTTCGGTGGCTGGGTTTTCACCTACACAAACCACAATGGTCTCTGCATTCTTGGCTAAAGCTACTGCTTCGCTGATGTAATCGCCATCGGTATAACCGCTTCCTTTGGCATAACTTACCCGGTTTTTTCCAAGGCTTTGCACAAGCGCTTGAAGTATAGTAAGTTTACCCACATCGTTAAAACTGGTGTCCTGACCACTCCAGGTACGCGACCAAGCTCCATTTAAATAAGTAAGTGAATTGGCTGCAACTCCGGTTACCAAAATTCTGGAATGCTTTGATAAAGGTAGTAAGTTGTTTTCGTTTTTCAGCAACACTATACTCTCGGCAGCAATCTGTCGGTTAATACTATCCGATTTTTGCGAAGCAAATTCGTTGTAATCAATTTTATCAAATAAAGGATTATCAAAAATTCCGGATTTGAATTTCACATATAAAATCCGTCGAACGGCATCGTTAATACGGCTCATGGGAACCTCACCGGCTTTTACCAAATCGATTAAATGTACAGCAAAACTTTCGTCGTAGGGTTCCATACACATATCAACCCCGGCCATTACACTCATCTGTACCGCTTCGCGTTCATCAGCAGCAACCCGATGTACAGAATGCAGGTTATCAATATCGTTCCAGTCGGAAATTACCAGGCCTTTAAAGCCCAGTTCTTCTTTTAGTAATTTGGTAATTAGTTGATAATCGATATGTGAGGGAATACCATTCATGGCCCCAGACGAAACCATAAGCGACAAAAGTCCCATTTTAATAGCTTCCTGAAAAGGTGGCAATAAAACCTGGCGCATATTGTTTTCGGGTAACCAAACAGGCGAACGGTCTTTTCCGTTATACGAAGCTCCATAACCCACAAAATGCTTGGCACAGGCCACAACTTTGGTTTCGTTTCCCGGATTATTGTCTTGCATGCCTTCCATGGTGGCGAGCCCCATTTGCGTTGTTAAATAAGTATCTTCGCCAAAACTTTCAAACATGCGTCCCCACATAGCATTTCGGGCGACATCCAAAACCGGGGCATAGTTCCAGGGAATGGCGCTGGCTTTTAATTCGTAGGCTGTAATTTCTGCTACCTTTTTAGCGTATTCGGGTTCAAAAGTAGCTGCCAGATTTATCTGATGTGGAAACATAACAGAACCTGCCGTATAATTAGCACCATGTACCGCATCGATGCCATATAAAATAGGAATTCTAAGTCTTGTTTGAGTTTTTGATACCTCCTGCAAAAAAGCAATATAATAGCGCCATTGTGCCGGTGTCAAAGGAAAAGTCCCTAAGTTTTGAACTGAACCGGCTTTATATTCAACCAAAAGTTTATGAACTTTTGCAGGGTCAAAAATAAGGCTGTCGCGCGATGAGTAGAAAGGCCCCTGCAGAAGTGCCGGTAAACCAATATTGAGCATCTGACCTACTTTTTCTTCCAGGGTCATCAAATTGAGTACACTATCTGCTTTTTGATAAATTATTTCATCTTCGTTATCGGAAACAGGTTTAGCACACGATGTCAGCAATAAAATTACTGAAGCAAAAAAAAACAGGCTGCGATTATAGGCCGGTAGTAGTTTCATGAATTGTTAATTGGAATTGAATCAGCATGAGAAATAAAAGCGAAAAAAGAAAGGTTTTATTCCGAAAGATGTGATGCAAAAGTGACTCGATAATAACCTAAACCTAAAGTCTTTTCGTGCAAAAACCTTCCTTTCGCTTCTATTTATTAACTAAACTATGTGATTATGAAAAAGAATGAACGTTTAAATTACTCCTCAACAAAAAATGGTATGTTAGCTGTTGCTGCATTACCAGCATTATCGACCACATAAACAAACAGTCGGTATGCTCCGGAAATTTCAGGAGCCGGAATAGTTTCTACACTATCCGATTCTTTAATAAACTGGGTTTCCGGACGGGTTTCAAAATCACCTCCCCAACCCAGATCGGTACTTTCGGGTAAAATCTCCCAAATATAAGTAAGCGAA
>JBFWMB010000113.1:0-11108 GCA_050251815.1 Salinivirgaceae bacterium
CAAACTGCAAACCGTCACTATGCACACGTAGACTGTCCGGGTCACGCCGACTACGTTAAAAACATGGTAACTGGTGCTGCTCAGATGGATGGAGCTATCCTTGTAGTTGCGGCTACTGATGGACCTATGCCCCAGACTCGTGAGCACATTTTGTTGGCTCGTCAGGTAAACGTACCTAAAGTACTGGTATTCCTGAACAAAGTTGACATGGTTGACGACGAAGAGTTGCTTGAATTAGTTGAGATGGAAGTTCGCGAATTGCTCGACTTCTATGAATTCGATGGTGAAAATGCTCCTGTAATCCGTGGATCTGCATTAGGTGGATTGAACGGTGAAGCCAAATGGGTTGAAAAAATTATGGAGTTAATGGATGCCGTTGACAGCTGGATTCCACTTCCAGAAAGGGATGTTGACAAACCTTTCCTAATGCCTGTTGAAGATGTGTTCTCAATTACAGGTCGTGGTACTGTAGCTACTGGTCGTATCGAAACTGGTGTTATCAAAACCGGTGAAGAAGTTCAGATCATTGGTTTAGGTGCTGCCGGAATGAAATCAGTAGTAACTGGTGTTGAAATGTTCCGCAAAATCCTTGACAGAGGAGAAGCTGGTGACAACGTAGGTCTGTTGCTTCGTGGTATCGATAAGGACAAAATTAAACGTGGTATGGTAATCAGCCATCCGGGTAAAATTACTCCTCATACCAAAATCAAAGCTGAGATTTATGTATTGAAGAAAGAAGAAGGTGGTCGTCACACCCCATTCCACGACAATTATCGTCCTCAGTTCTACCTGCGTACATTGGACGTAACTGGTGAGATTAAATTACCAGAAGGAACTGAAATGGTAATGCCAGGTGATAACGTAACAATCACTGTTAATTTGATTACCCCGGTTGCTTGTAACGTAGGTTTACGTTTTGCAATCCGCGAAGGCGGTAGAACCGTAGGTGCTGGTCAGATTACTGAAATTATTGAATAAATAAATTGTAAAGAACCTGCTTTACGGGCAGGTTCTTTATCAAACACGGGTGTAGCTCAGTTGGTAGAGCACTGGTCTCCAAAACCAGGTGTCGGGCGTTCGAGTCGCTCCTCCCGTGCTAATTTTATTTCAAGATATGCGTAAAATTAAAGAATACTTTAAAGAAGTATATACAGAATTAGTACATAAGGTATCTTGGCCCACTTGGTCTGAGTTACAGAATAGTATGGTTGTTGTAATGGTTGCTTCCTTTATTATAGCCCTCATCATCTATGTTATGGATGTTTCCTTTACGAAAGTAATGGAACTCGTTTACAGTATGTTTTATTAATCTTCCTTAGTAGAGATGGAAAAGAAGTGGTATGTAGTACGCGCAGTAAGCGGCAAAGAAAAGAAGGTTAAGGAACAAATCGAAAGTGAAATTGCACATCTGAAGATGGAGGAATACGTTTCCCAAGTCTTAATTCCTACAGAGAAAATCTACCAGATTCGGAATGGCAAAAAAATCAGCAAAGAGAGGAGTTTCTTTCCCGGATATGTGCTTATTGAGGCGGCTTTGGTGGGCGAAATCCCCCATATCCTTCGAAACATTCCGAATGTATTAGGCTTCCTGGGTACAGGAGGAGAAGCCACTCCATTAAGGATGGCAGAAGTAAACCGAATTTTAGGTAAAGTTGACGAATTGGCCGAAAGCGACGAAGAAATCAACGTTCCTTACATTGTTGGCGAAACTGTCAAAGTTATTGATGGACCTTTTAATAGTTTCAGCGGTATTATCGAAGAGGTAAACGAGGAAAAGAAAAAACTGAAAGTTTCAGTGAAAATCTTTGGGCGCAAAACACCCGTTGAACTAAGTTTTATGCAGGTTGTAAAAGAGTAAATTATTTATTATGGCAAAAACAGTTGATGGATTAATCAAGTTGCAGATAAAAGGAGGGGCTGCCAATCCTTCTCCACCTGTTGGTCCGGCCCTTGGTTCTAAGGGTGTGAACATTATGGAGTTCTGCAAACAATTTAATGCAAGAACTCAAAACAGTGCTGGTAAAGTACTTCCGGTAATTATAACCGTTTATTCGGACAAATCATTCGAATTTATAGTTAAAAAACCACCCGTTGCAGTGCAGATTTTAGAGGCAGCAAAACTTAAAAGCGGTTCGGCCGAGCCCAATCGTAAAAAAGTAGCTGCAATTACCTGGGATCAAGTGAAAGAAATAGCCGAAGACAAAATGAGTGACTTAAACGCATTCACCTTGGATTCTGCTATGAGTATGGTTGCAGGAACCGCACGCAGTATGGGAGTTACAGTTTCTGGTGAATTTCCCGGCAAAAATTAATTAAAAACCTCGAGTTATAATGGCTAGACTAACAAAAAACAGAAAAAAAGTTGCAGATAAGATTGAGGCAGGTAAACTGTATAAATTATCTGAAGCTTCAAAGTTGGTTAAAGAGGTGACTACCACTAAGTTTGATGCTTCAGTGGACATCGACGTTCGTTTGGGTGTCGATCCACGTAAAGCAAATCAAATGGTTCGTGGTGTTGTTTCATTACCTCATGGAACAGGGAAAGAAACGCGTGTTTTAGTGCTATGTACTCCTGACAAGGAAGAGGAAGCTAAAGCAGCTGGTGCCGATCATGTTGGCCTCGATGATTACATCGAAAAAATTAAGGGAGGATGGACTGATATCGACGTGATTATCACCATGCCCCCAGTAATGGCTAAAGTTGGTGCCCTTGGTAGAATCCTTGGACCCCGTGGCTTAATGCCTAACCCCAAAAGCGGTACTGTTACTATGGATGTAGCAAGTGCAGTAAAAGAGGTTAAGCAAGGTAAAATCGACTTTAAGGTGGATAAATTTGGTATTATTCATGCCGGTATTGGAAAAGTATCTTTCGATAACGATAAGATAACTGAAAATGCCCGGGAAATGATAAATACTATCTTAAAATTAAAGCCCGCTGCAGCTAAAGGTACTTATGTAAAAAGTATTTACATCTCAAGTACCATGAGCCCTGGAATTCCAGTGGATGTTAAATCAATTGATGAGTAAAAATTATTAGTTATGAAGCGCGAAGATAAGGCTGTAGTAATTAATGAGTTAGCTCAAAAACTTAAAGAGGCATCGCATTTTTATTTAACTGATATATCAGCATTAAACGCTGAAGATACCAGTAACTTAAGAAGAAAATGTTTTGAAAAAGATATTGAGTTACTTGTTGTAAAGAATACCTTACTCAGAAAAGCTATGGAGCAGTCTGAGAGAGATTATTCTGAAATGTTTGAAGTTTTGAAAGGCGCTACTTCTGTTATGTTCACCGAGGCGGCAAACGTACCCGGTAAACTTATCAAAGAGTTAAGAAAGAAGAGCGATAAGCCTGTCGTAAAAGCTGCTTACGTTGAAGAAACAGTTTATATTGGAGATGATATGCTGGATACACTGGCTACTATTAAATCCAAAAATGAACTTATTGCTGATGTTATCAGCTTGTTACAATCACCTGCCAAAAATGTTATCTCTGCCCTACAGTCGGGTGGACAAACCATTACAGGTGTACTCAAAACATTATCAGAGAAATAGTTATTAGTAATATTTAGTAAACAATTAATTAAAAATAGAGGAAAATGGCAGATTTAAAAAAATTTGCGGAAGAGTTAGTAAACTTAACTGTAAAAGAGGTTAATGAATTGGCTGCAATCCTTAAGGAAGAGTACGGAATTGAGCCTGCTGCTGCTGCTGTAGCTGTTGCTGGTCCTATGGGTGGTGGTGAAGCTGCTGCTGCTGAGGAAAAAACTGAATTTGATGTAATCCTTAAATCAGCCGGTGGTCAAAAACTTCAGGTAGTAAAATTAGTTAAAGAACTTACTGGTCTTGGACTTAAAGAAGCTAAAGAAGTAGTTGACGGAGCACCAAAAGAATTGAAAACAGGAGTAAGCAAAGATGAAGCTGAAGCGTTAAAAGCTAAATTAGAAGAAGCTGGAGCCGAAGTTGAACTTAAGTAAAATACTCCAATAATATAGACTTACAAGGTTTAGTCCCGATACAAATCGGGATTAAGCCTTTTTGTTGTTATTTTTAAGTTTACTTTCTAGTTCAATTTATATTTGTAATTATGGCTTCAAATACTTATCAAAAAAGGATTAGTTTTGCGACTATTCATAATCAACTCGAATACCCCGATTTTCTTGAGGTACAGTTGAAATCCTTTACTGATTTCTTTCAAATTAATACCACGCCCGAACGACGAAAAGCTGAAGGTTTATACCAAGTATTTACTGAGAATTTTCCGATTACCGACACACGTAACAACTTTGTGCTCGAGTTTCTGGACTATTCAATCGATCCTCCACGATACACAATCGAAGAGTGTATTGAGCGGGGACTTACCTATAGTATTCCACTTAAGGCTAAGCTAAAACTATATTGTACCGATCCTGAACATGAGGATTTCGACACCGTAATCCAGGACGTTTATCTCGGTACGGTTCCTTACATGACTCCCAAAGGAACTTTTGTAATTAATGGAGCCGAACGTGTTATTGTGTCGCAGCTACACCGCTCACCAGGTGTTTTCTTCGGACAAAGCGTACACGCCAACGGTACCAAACTTTATTCAGCCCGGGTTATTCCTTTTAAAGGTTCCTGGATTGAATTCGCTACAGACATAAATAGTGTCATGTATGCATATATCGACCGTAAAAAGAAATTGCCGGTTACCACCTTGCTAAGAGCAATTGGTTATGAAGGCGATAAAGATATTCTTGAAATATTTGGTTTAGCCGATGAAATTAAAGTATCCAAATCAGGACTTAAGAAACTTGTCGGACGTCGCCTGGCAGCCAGGGTTCTTAAAACCTGGATTGAGGACTTCGTAGATGAAGATACCGGTGAAGTTGTTTCTATCGAGCGTAACGAAATTATTATCGACCGCGAAACAGTTCTTGAAAATGATCACATCGACGAGATTATTGATTCCGGAACAAAAACCATTCTGCTTCACAAAGAACAGGCTAATCTTTCCGATTTTGGTATTATATATAATACCCTGCAAAAAGACCCCTGTAACTCTGAAAAAGAAGCTGTACTGCATATTTACCGACAACTTCGGAACTCTGAGCCACCAGATGAAGCCACGGCCAGAGACGTAATTGATAAATTATTCTTCTCCGACAAGCGATACGATTTAGGAGAAGTTGGGCGTTACAGACTCAACAAAAAGTTAGGACAAGATACTGAGATTGACGTTAAGGTTCTGACGAAAGAAGATATTATCGAAATTATTAAATACTTAATTGAACTTATTAACAGCAAAACCGATGTCGATGATATCGATCACCTGAGTAACCGTAGGGTTCGTACAGTAGGTGAGCAGCTAATGAATCAATTTGGTGTTGGTTTGGCTCGTATGGCTCGTACCATTCGTGAACGTATGAATGTTCGCGACAATGAGGTGTTTACTCCGGTCGATTTGATAAATTCAAAAACACTTTCGAGCGTTATCAATTCATTCTTTGGAACCAATGCGTTGTCACAGTTTATGGATCAAACCAATCCATTGGCTGAGATGACTCACAAACGCCGTATGTCGGCACTTGGACCAGGCGGTTTATCGCGCGAGCGTGCCGGATTTGAGGTTCGTGACGTTCATTATACCCATTACGGACGTTTGTGCCCTATTGAAACACCTGAAGGACCAAACATTGGTCTTATATCATCACTTTGTGTTTATGCAAAGATTAATAATTTAGGATTCATCGAAACTCCTTACCGTAAGGTTCATGAAGGAGTTGTTGACTTAACCAACGAAGGCGTACTTTATTTAAGTGCAGAGGAAGAAGAAGACCAGATTATTGCGCAGGCAAATGCTCCTTTACATCCCGACGGACGTTTTGTTAACCCAAGGGTAAAATCGCGCCTTGAGGCCGATTATCCTGTAGTGGAACCGGGTCAGGTACAAATGATGGATGTAGCTCCTAACCAGATTGCATCCATTGCAGCATCGTTAATTCCATTCCTGGAGCACGATGATGCCAACCGTGCATTGATGGGTTCAAACATGATGCGTCAGGCTGTTCCTTTGTTGGTACCACAAGCTCCTATTGTGGGTACAGGTATCGAAAAGAAAGTTGCCGAAGATTCACGCAACCTTATTCGTGCCGAAGGCGAAGGTGTAGTTGAATTTGTTGATGCTGATGAAATTGTAATTCGTTACAATCGTACCGAAGAGGAACGTTTTATCAGTTTTGACGATGATACAGTTCGCTACCGTTTATCGAAGTTTCAAAAAACAAACCAAAATACTACGGTTAACCAGCGCCCCATCGTGGCAAAAGGCGATAAAGTGGTTAAAGGTACCGTATTGACCGAGGGTTATGGAACCGAAGGGGGTGAGTTAGCTTTGGGACGAAACCTGAAAGTAGCTTTTATGCCCTGGAAGGGATATAACTTTGAGGATGCCATTGTGTTATCTGAGAAAGTGGTTCGCGACGATGTATTTACTTCTATCCACATCGACGAATATATGTTGGAAGTTCGTGATACCAAACGGGGTCTCGAAGAATTAACTTCCGATATTCCTAACGTTAGCGAAGAAGCAACTAAAAATCTCGATGAACATGGTTTAATTCGCATTGGTGCCCATGTAAGACCCGGTGATATTCTTATTGGTAAAATCACACCAAAAGGAGAATCAGATCCATCACCCGAAGAGAAACTATTGCGTGCTATTTTTGGTGACAAAGCCGGCGATGTTAAAGATGCTTCATTAAAAGCTTCTCCTTCATTAACGGGTGTAGTTATCGATAAAAAATTGTTTTCTCGTTCAGTTAAGGATAAAAAAGTTAAATCAGCAGAAAAACCTTTGCTTCAGAAGCTTGATGACGAGCTGGAACGAAAACTGAACGATTTGAAAGACAAATTGATCGACAAACTTTTTGTTCTGGTTAATGGTAAGGTTTCACAAGGTGTAAAAGACTATTTTGGTGGTGATGTAATATCGAAAGGAACCAAATTCACCCAAAAAATTCTGCAAGATTTAGATTACTTAAACATAAATCCCAACAAGTGGACTACCGATAAAGATAAAAATACGGTAATCAGCGAATTGTTGAATAATTACCTCATCAAACACCGCGAAATTGAAGGCGAAATCAAACGCAAGAAATTCAATATAACAGTAGGCGATGAATTGCCAAACGGAATAGTTCAATTAGCCAAAGTTTACATTGCTCAAAAGCGTAAAATTAAGGTGGGTGATAAAATGGCTGGTCGTCACGGGAACAAAGGTATTGTTGCTCGCGTAGTTCGCGAGGAAGATATGCCTTTCCTTGAAGACGGAACACCGGTAGATATTGTTTTGAACCCTCTGGGTGTACCTTCGCGTATGAACCTGGGACAGATTTACGAAACTGTATTGGCCTGGGCCGGAAAAGAGCTTGGACTTAAATTTGCTACGCCAATTTTTGATGGGGCTACTCTGGAACAAATTAGTGAATACACAACTAAAGCAGGAGTTCCTGAATTTGGTAGAGCTTACCTTTACGATGGAGGTAGTGGCGAAAGATTCCACCAACCTGCAACGGTAGGTATAATTTATATGCTGAAACTGGGCCACATGGTCGATGACAAAATGCATGCTCGTTCAATAGGACCTTATTCACTTATAACGCAACAACCTTTGGGTGGTAAAGCTCAATTTGGTGGTCAGCGTTTTGGTGAGATGGAGGTATGGGCACTCGAAGCATTTGGTGCTGCCAACATTCTTCAAGAGATTCTTACCATTAAATCGGACGATGTAAGTGGTAGAGCTAAAGCTTACGAAGCAATTGTTAAAGGCGAACCAATGCCAAATCCCGGAATCCCGGAATCACTAAACGTGTTATTGCACGAACTACGTGGTCTTGGATTGAGTATGAATTTAGATTAATTAATAAGTGTACCGGAAACTCCGGTACACTTTTACATAACCATTTAAATCTTTCTATTTATGGCCTTTAGAAAGGAAAATAAAGTAAAGGGTGATTTCACAAGGATTACTATAGGTTTAGCCTCACCGGAAGAGATTCTTGAAAGATCGAGCGGTGAAGTGTTAAAGCCCGAAACCATTAATTACCGGACCTATAAACCGGAAAGAGATGGTTTGTTTTGTGAGCGGATTTTTGGTCCGGTTAAAGATTACGAATGCCACTGCGGTAAGTACAAAAGAATCCGATATAAAGGCATTGTTTGTGACCGATGTGGGGTTGAAGTTACCGAAAAGAAAGTTCGTCGTGAGCGTATGGGACACATCCAATTGGTTGTACCTGTAGCACATATTTGGTATTTTAAATCATTACCCAATAAAATTGGGTATTTATTAGGTTTACCTACTAAAAAATTAGATACCATTATCTACTACGAACGTTACGTAGTTATAAATCCGGGAGTATTAGCCGAAGAAGGAGTGCAGTATTTAGACTTCTTAACCGAAGAAGAATACCTGGACTTAATGGATAAGCTTCCTAAAGAAAACCAACATCTCGAAGATAGCGATCCCAATAAGTTTATTGCAAAAATGGGTGCTGAAGCACTTTATGCTTTGCTTGAGCGTTTAGATTTGGATGAATTATCGTATTCATTACGACATAAAGCAGGAACAGAAACTTCGCAGCAGCGAAAAAATGAAGCATTAAAACGGTTACAGGTTGTTGAATCGTTCCGTGCATCGACTGGCAGAAACCGTCCGGAATGGATGATTGTTAAAGTTGTTCCGGTAATCCCACCTGAGTTACGCCCCTTGGTGCCTCTCGATGGAGGTCGTTTTGCTACTTCCGATTTGAACGATTTATACCGTAGGGTTATTATCCGTAACAACCGGTTAAAACGTTTGATCGAGATTAAAGCTCCTGAAGTTATTCTCAGGAACGAAAAGCGTATGCTGCAAGAAGCTGTTGATTCACTCTTCGACAACTCACGTAAAGCCAATGCGGTTAAAACCGAAAGTAATCGTGCCTTGAAATCTTTATCCGATAGTTTGAAAGGTAAGCAAGGACGTTTCCGTCAAAACCTGTTGGGTAAACGTGTTGACTACAGTGCCCGTTCGGTAATTGTGGTTGGCCCTGAGCTTAAAATGCACGAATGCGGATTGCCAAAAAACATGGCAGCTGAATTATATAAACCATTCATCATACGTAAGTTAATTGAAAGGGGAATTGTAAAAACGGTAAAATCCGCCAAGAAAATTGTAGACCGTAAAGATCCGGTGGTTTGGGATATTCTTGAGAATGTGTTGAAGTCGCATCCGGTACTGCTTAACCGTGCTCCGACACTTCACCGTCTGGGTATTCAGGCCTTCCAACCAAAACTTATCGAAGGAAAAGCAATTCAATTGCATCCATTGGCATGTACTGCATTTAATGCTGACTTTGACGGTGACCAGATGGCTGTTCACTTACCTTTAGGTAATGCAGCTATTCTTGAAGCTCAAATGTTGATGCTTGGATCGCACAATATTTTGAATCCGGCTAACGGTGCACCAATTACCGTTCCATCGCAAGACATGGTTTTGGGATTGTATTACCTTACCAAAGGCCGTACCGGTGTAAAAGGTGAAGGTTTGAAATTCTATTCGCCCGAAGAGGCTACCATTGCTTACAATGAGAAAAGGGTGGCACTGCACGCAAACATCAAAGTTAAAACCATTGATTTGGTTGATGGCGAACTGAAGCATGTGCTAATTGAAACTACTGTTGGACGTGTTATTTTTAATCAGCACGTGCCCAAAGAAGTAGGTTATATCAATGAAATCTTGACCAAAAAATCGCTTCGCGATATTATTGGAAATATTTATAAAGTTTGTGGAACAGCTGTTACAGCCAAGTTCCTCGACGATATCAAAGACCTTGGATACCGTACAGCTTTTGAAGGAGGGTTATCGTTTAACCTGGGTGATGTGATTATTCCCGATGAAAAAGTTACATTGGTAAACGAAGGTTATGCTCAGGTTGATGAAGTAATGAATAACTATAACATGGGTTTCATTACCAATAATGAGCGTTACAATCAGATTATCGATATCTGGACTCACACCAATGCCAAGCTTACCCAGATTCTAATGAATCAATTAAGCAACGATAATCAAGGGTTTAACTCTGTTTACATGATGCTTGATTCAGGAGCCCGGGGGTCAAAAGAGCAGATTCGTCAGCTTTCAGGTATGAGGGGACTTATGGCAAAACCGCAAAAGTCGGGTGCCGAGGGAGGACAGATTATTGAAAACCCAATTCTTTCAAACTTTAAAGAGGGACTTTCGGTTCTTGAGTACTTTATTTCAACTCACGGTGCTCGTAAAGGTTTGGCCGATACGGCACTTAAGACAGCTGATGCCGGTTATCTTACCCGTCGTTTGGTTGACGTATCGCAAGATGTAATTATTAACGAAGAAGATTGCGGTACTTTACGTGGTTTGGTGGCCCAAACGTTGAAAAAGAACGAGGAAGTTGTTGAAACCCTTTACGAACGTATCTTGGGTCGTACTTCGGTTCACGACATTTACCATCCAATTTCGGGTGAATTAATTGTTGCCTCAGGTGAAGAATTTACGGAAGAAGTTGCCCGTGTAATTGAAAAATCACCCATTGAACAGGTTGAAATGCGTTCGGTATTAACCTGTGAATCGAAGAATGGGGTTTGCGCTAAATGTTATGGTCGTAACCTTTCAAACAGTCGCATGGTTCAAAAGGGTGAGGCTGTGGGTGTTATTGCTGCCCAGTCGATTGGTGAGCCGGGTACACAGCTTACGCTGCGAACCTTCCACGTGGGGGGTACTGCAGGTAACATTGCTACCGACTCGAGTGTAATTGCCGGTTATGATGGAAGATTGGAATTTGAAGAATTGAGAACAATAGCAATTGAAGATCAGGAAGGAGTTGCTGCTGATGTGGTAATTGGCCGATTAGCTGAAGCTAAATTGTTCGATAAAAATACCGGACTAATTCTTTCAACTTATCCAATACCCTACGGTTCAAAACTTTACAAAAAGGATGGTGCTGAAGTAACAAATGGTGAATTGATTTGTGAATGGGATCCGTATAATGCCGTTATTGTTTCTGAAGTATCTGGTTTGGTAAATTTCGTAAATGTTGAAGACGGTATTA
>JBFWMB010000114.1:0-11015 GCA_050251815.1 Salinivirgaceae bacterium
CGTCGTTATACCAGTTTTCACCTTTACGCACATGAACCCAGGTTTTGCCCCAGTCGGCTGTGTACATTAGTGTAGCGCCGTTTCCGGGATTGGTTTGGCTCCACTTATCAAACGAGATCATGGGCAGTTGAATGTTGCTAAAGTCGATGATTGGACTTATTATTTCTGATTTTTGGAAACCGCAATATCCTGTCAGGTTGGTTACCCAGGCCATGGAACTGTCTGATGCATGATTAATAACTGTTGCTGATGGAATGCCAAGCTCCCATTGGGTTGAATCATCGGTGACTTGCCACAGGGTATCGCCTTCAAAGCTGTCGTGATATCCCAGAATCTGGTCAACTACAATACGAACCAGTTTCATTAAATGCTCATCGGAACGGTAATTGTTTTGTACCAGTTCATCGTTGGGGCAATAGATATTTAGTTCAAAGAAATACCCACCGGCCTCTGATAAATTGAGGTATTGGTCCAGGGTTATTTCCCTTTCTTCACCAGGTGCTATATTTAATCCTCCCAGAGCCTGATTAATTACTTCAGTTTCAAAGAGCCTGACGCTTACATAAAGGGAATCAATGGGGTTTAACCCATTGTTTTTTACCACAAAACGAACGGTGTCGTTGGCATTCACTTCACCACTGGTTGGCGATAGAACACTTAAAATGCCCACGTCGTTACCCGGCTGGTAGTTATATATTTTAAAGTTATCGAAAGCAAAACCCTGATTGCCTTCCCAATTATTGCGCGATACATAGGCAATACGGAATTGTACCTGTTCCTGCATGGCCAGTTGTTCAACCATATGGTTTGCTTTCATCCAGCCAGTGTCGGTGTAATTGGTCCATCCGGCATTGGCACTATTATAATTTTCTAATGCATAACCCAGTTCTTCTTTCCCAGGTGCATAAGGGGTATACCAGTTGCCGGGATCGCCAATATTGCCCAGATTAGCCCAATAGCCTTCGTTCATATTAAAGTACTGTAGCTGTACCAACTGCTCCGGACCTAAATCGCGGAACATATCGAATTCCACCACGGGGAAAGTGAGGTTCTTGAAACTGAATCCCGGACTATACAGGTAACTGGTTTCCCTAAATCCGCCCTGAGTTCCCAAACCGGTTTTCCAGATGTTATTCTCAGATTGTGCTAAGGAACCTGCTTCAGGAATTCCACGCTCCCAACTGCTGTATGCGGTATTCCATTCGTTTTTTACATACCATTGCTGCGGTTCATCAAAAGTAAACACATGACTTGAATCGACCAGTATTCCAGGGGCGTTAAACAGTACCGCATTAATTGTATCGTTAGCTGGGTTAATATCTCCGGTGGCAGTAATCCAGGCTTTTAACATATGTGGTCCATAACCCGATAAATTTAAACTTTGTGTAGGATAAATGGTATTGGAATATTGTGAACCAAAGTATACATCCTGTATTTCAGCAATGGTATCCCCTCCGTCAACCGTATAATTTAGTTGAATCTGGTAGGCATCGGTATTTCCATAATTAAATACCTCAAAATGGAATTCATTAAAGAAGGCATTTAGTTCAACCATATTGTACTGTTCAACTCTTTGTATCTCAAGGTCAATACCCTGTGCATCGTAAATGCTAAAGTTATCGATAGCTATACCGTCGAAACTGGTGTTTGCATCGGGAGCAGAACTAAAGTAAATACGGAACTGAACTTGTTCCTGATTTCCATAAGGGAGGTAAGTGGTGTATTTACGCCATTGACCGTATTGACCGTTTATGCCAAAATAAGGTGCATTGGGGTATTCAATAATATAGTTGCAATGTTCCTGATTGGGCATATTGTTTTCACAAAAGTCGTCCCAATACATGCCACCGCTATTTGATGCCTGAAGGGTAAAGCTGGCCAGTGAATCGGTCTGTGCCCAATAGTAAAACGATAGTACCGGATTCTGAACACTTGTAAAATCGAAAATCGGGGTTTCAATATACGATACCTCATTGGCATTATACCCTGTAGTTAGACCGGTAATCCAGGCATTGGAACCTGAATAGGCTGTATTTATTACTGAACCTGTCGGTGTACCCAGTTGCCAGGAGTTGTTTTGTCCTCCTGTTTGCATTTGGTCAGCACCTTCAAAATCATCGAAGTAGGGGAACGTTGACACCATTAAGGGATTATACCAGGTGTACACCAGGGTGTCATTAAAGGGGTTTCCATCACCTTCAACCTGTACAACCAGTTTAATTTCGTGATTGCCTGAAGCAGAAAGGTCGAAGGTATTGGTGGTGGAAAGTTCCATATAATCCGAATTGTTTAATGAAATTGCACGAGTTTCGGTTACCCAAGCACCTCCATCCACTGAGACTCTTATATCCAAACCATCAATTAATTCGTAACCCAGGTTCTCCACTTCAAAGCTTAAGGTTTCACTGGGGCCGGTATAGCGATTAATGGGATTGGTAAGTTTATTAATAGCCAAATCGTAGGTACCGTCGTAAACGGTAAAATCATCAAAAACATAGCCTTCTGAGATACTGGTGTCAATCTGGTTTGCTTTGTATATCAAACGGAATTTTACATTGCTTCTATCGGCCAGAATTGTTTCATAGTCATCAAGACTAACCTGGGTTTCCCATTCGTAACTGTCATAGTGCCAGCAATCGGTTCTGTTAAATTCATTAAATATGGGATGATAGCTGTTAAACCAACGATAATCAGAATTGCCATAGGTTTGCCAGGTGCGTCCCGAGTCAATGCTAACCTGGAAGGTGGCTGCTGCATCGAGGTCGTAACTCTGGTTTTTCCATAGCTTAAATGAAATGGCCGGCCGGGCTATTCCGGTAAAATCGAACCAGGGACTTTCAAAGGTTGCGTAAACCGGCGCTGTTTTATCACCCAAATTGGTGAAGAGCGCCTTGTTGCCACTATATGCACCCGGTATTTTGCTGCCATTGGGGATGTCGCTCAGCCAGACATTGTTTTGCTCGGCTGATATCCAGGTAGCGGTTCCTTCAAAATCATCGAAGTAGGGAAGGCTGCTGACCAAACCCTGATTAATAAAAGTGAAGTGCAGGGTGTCGTTGTAAGCATTGGCATCGGAACCCGAACTAACGGCAACACTTATTGTGTGCACACCTGCTGCAGAAAAATCGAAAGTTGGGGCAAAGGTGTGTGTGGCCAGTCCGCTTCCCGGAACAGCCGGAGTGGCTGCGTCGGTTACAAAGGCGGCTCCGTTAATGGAATACGACAGGGTATAGCTTGCCGCAGTTGCTGCATTTAAACCATAGTTTTGTATTTGAATACTCAATGGGCTACTGCCTATATTGGGTTCCACTACGGGACTCAATACCTTACTGATGCTTAAATCAATACCGGGGCTTTCTTGCACCGAAAAGTTATCGATGGCAATTCCCTCGTCATGACTCATATTCAACCCGGAATTGGCCAGGAACCGGAACTGGAGGTTCTCCAATCCGGCCAAAGTAGGTAAGGTTGCCTGAACCAGTACCCAATCGTTGTCTTGTACCTTGGCCCATCCTGCGGTTTCGCCATACCCCATCAGGTTTTGTACTGTAGGCCAATTAACCGAATTCTCAGCCATGAGGGGTTGCCACGAAACACCATCGGTGGCATATTCGAAAGTAACAAAGCTTTCTTCGTCAACCAGGTGTCGTTTTACATAAAACGAAACTACCGGTTTTATCAGGCTAGTGGTATTAAAATTGGGACTGTACAAAGCCGCCTGCTCAAAGCTCGACATGGCTTTTTGAGGACTGGTAGTCATGGTGTAACTGCCCTGATAAGCGGTATTCAGATGGCTTCCTCCCGGTGTAGTCTGCTCCCAGAGTTGTCCTTTCCAGGGGTTGTCGGAATAAGCATACCACAGGGTGTCGAGCACTCCTTCAAAGGTTTCGGTATAGGGGTAGCTGGCCACGGTCCCTATGTGATTAATGGCCTTGTAAATAGTGTCATTAAAAAGAGTGCCGTAGTTGTTCGAAAGGGTGAAGGTGTGATTGTAAACACCCACCGGGTTAAGAAATTCTTCATAATCGCTACCCACAAAAACTTCCTCAAAAGGATTTAGGTAAACGGTTGACAGCGTGTCGCCTGTACTCCAGGTATCACTTTGTATTTTCCAGTTTACGTTTCCTTCGAAAAGGTCCAATCCATAATTTTTTATATACATACCGGGATATACCGTAGTATGGTAGGGGGATGATTGTGGTTCGGTTCTTACAATGGCCAGGTTCTGATAAGGCCATTCAAAAACTTCCACATCGTCGATGGCAAAACCTGCACTGGTTTGGCTGCCCTTATTTACGAACTTAAACCTTATTTTAAGTTCTGATGGGGGCATATCGATTTTGTATAGGGCCGTACGCCATTGGTAATTGGTTCCCATATGGTAGTTATAGGATCCTTCGCCCAAATCCATGGTACCCTGGTTAAACTCTTCGGGAAGTTCATAATTGTAAGCATCTATCCAAAGCGAATCACTGGTACGATAGTATTGTAGCTTTACTCCACTTTGCAGGGTGGTGGCGGCACTGTATTTAAAACGTACGGCAACAGCCTGAGCTGCCGATACATAAATACAGGGGCTTACCAGATATGATTCCTCGTCGGGATTGCAATCACCCGTCAGGTTGGTGGCCCAGATGTAGGAACCACTGGCCGGTTCACTAACGGCCTGATTGCTTGGGTAACCTCTTTGCCAGCTGGGGTTTCGTCCTTCGACCATCCAAATGTTGTCGGTTTCAAAGTTATCGGTAAAAGGCGCACTTTGATAGCTTTGGTTGTAGATAAGTGTTTGGATGCTGTCGTTATAGGGCCATTCATCACCGGCATAAGTTACTGCAACCGAAAGGTTATGTACGCCCTGGGTGCTTACATCGATGTAACCCAGGGTTTGGTAGTTTGCCGTGGCTCCCGGATTTAGGTTTGCCCCATAAATGGTATCGTGCGACCAGCCATTTACTAAGTCGTAATACGATACTACAATATTTCCACTTATTACATTGGAGCCTGCATTTCCATAAACCAGTTGTATGGGCTGGCTTCCTGTTAAACCACATCCCGATACCGGACTTACCAGTTTAAGCAGGGCCAGATCGGTGCCCAGGCAATCGTTATTAAAACAATCGTAAACCTGGGTGGTGTTATCACCAACCATAAGTACACGATTGGGTTGTTCGGGTAAGTCAATCAATCCTTCCCAGCTATTGTTGATTTGGTATTTATAATTGTAGGTATCGCCTATCGGGAAGTTATAATCCATCAATAGCTCGTAAATGCCGTTTTTATCGGCATCGTACAATTGGTGGAACGTACCATCCCAGCCATTAAAATCGCCCGCCAGGTGAACGGTTTCGGTATCGGGGTCAAACAAGGCCTGATTGATTTGCCTGCTTAGGTTCACACTAAAAGTGATTTTATTGAAAGTTTTCTTCGGTTCGGCAGCTGGTCCGGGTTCCATGTATAACTGGTCAACAAAGTTGATGGGCTGGTTGTAAATGCGTACATCGCTCATTGCCCCTTTGTAAAAGTTGCTGGTTCCGTTGAACGAACCTATAGTTAAGTCCGAACCATAGTTGTCGAACCAGTTGCTTAAATAGTCGGAATAAATTTGTGTGGCATTCTTATAAAAGCGGATTTCAGCGCCGTCGTACATCACGGTAAGTAAGGACCAGGTATTGGTAAAGAAAGGATCCCAACCCATTTCGACCACTTGTTCGGTGCCCCCGGTCCAATAACTGAATTTGATGCTGCCGTTGTACAAGGCCAGTTTCCATTCGTTACCCAGGCTGGCTGCTGAGAAGAGCACATATTCTGTTTCGGGTAACAATTCCTGGGGTTTAATCCAGGCCGAAAGGGTGAACTGGTTGTTGCTCACCATTTCGTTGCTATGGTTAAAGGTAAGCGACTGCGTACCATCGAAGGCCAGCGCTGCTTTATTTGCAAAACGCGAAGGCAGGTAATTGGGCGTGAAAAGCGGGGTTCCCGTTTCGGGGCCGGTAAGTCCGTTTTGGTCCAGGCTCATGTCGAAATCGGCATCAAATACCAGTTGAGGGCTGGTGCCATTGAATTGGTATTCAAAAGCACCCATATCGATACGCGAATACGTACCGGAATAGATGCGGCTATTGCCTTCAAAATCGGTGGCAGGCAGGTTTAATCCAGCGGTGTCGGCTAAGCCAGCATTTATTGCAGGGGAGTTTTCCAACAAAGCCCAGTTATAAAGGGTTCCATCGTAACTGGGGCCGCTGCCTTCTGCCGGGTAATCGAAGTAAGGCTCACCGATGAGGTTGTTTTTATAATACAGGTAGCTAATCTCGTTTGAGTTTACCGGTGGCTGATGATTTGGCAGCAGGTTGTTTTCAAAATAAGCTTCATACAAATAATTGTAATTGGGGTCGAAATAATAATCGGAATTGATAATATTATTATAGGCATATAAGGCTATACTGGAAAACTGAAAGGGCTGATTTTCGTTTCGGGCAATAGTATTGTTATAAAGGTACAGGGTTTTTTCTGCTCCGTCGGCTAAAAGAAGCGAGTTTCCCCCGTTGTTTACCAAAACACTTTGGGTAAGCCAAAGGTCGGAACTTACAGCCGCAATGGCTGAGCCGTGGCTGTCGGCAATGTTCTGGGTAAAGAAACTGTTGCTAACTTTAGCCTGCGACAGGTTAAAATACAGTGCTCCCCCGTTATTTTCGGCATAGCAGTTTTTAAACAAACAATTATCGATGTTTATGTCGTAATGCTCATTGGTGGCAATGGCCCCTCCGTTGTTGCTTTGTCCGGTGGCAAAGGCATAATGGAATTCGCAGTGCGAAAAGGTACTGGGTTTGGTGTACATTTGGGCCGTAAAATCGATACCGGCCCATCCCGTAGCCTCGTTCCCGTTTATGGGTTTGAACACGATGGGGTTTCCCGGAGTACTAATCGCTTCAATTAATCCATCCATATTGACCATTATACTGTAATAACCGCTAAAGAGCACCTGGGTGCCCGGGGCAATTATCAGGGTATCGGTAACATTTACATCGGAATAAACAAATACGGTGTCCACGTTCCAGGTGGCACTGGTAATAAATGAATCGGCAACCAGACTGGTGGCAAATAATTGGGCCGACAGCAGGGTTCCAATCAATAAAGTTGCAAACGATTTGAGGGTAGTTGTTTTCATAGCCTTTTTATTAATAGGTGTTAACTGTTCTAGTTTATATGTTTTTCAGGGTCTTAGTGCTAAATTTAAGCAAAAAAAACATATAAAAAGCATTTTTTGGCTTAACATTCTTTTTCTGTATTTGAACAAACAGCATTTGATGGTAATGGCTGTGAATTCGATGCCGGCATCCATTATTTTAATCATGAATAGGGTCTGTTAAGTATGGGCAAATATACCCGATTGATACAACCGTGCCGGTGCTTTTGTTCACCCCTGCCGACACATAATTAGCTGTAGCCTGTTTCTGTAAATCCCGTTTTTATGCTATTTTAACCCGGGGCTTGGCATACAATAAGCCAATTATTCTTCCGGAAACGCGATGAGAGGCAAAGGTAAAGGCCTGACCCAAAAACGGGGCGTCTGGCGGGCATGAGGCAGTAAGCACTACCCAGGAACCGCATCGCTACAAGTTGCCTGAGCCTACCTTGAGTCTTTAATTTTTTGTGTTTATGCCGACGCTATACTGATTTTTCGTAAATTCATACCTGTTTTTTTAAGGTTTGATACAGAGTTATCAGGCTTTAACTGAGTATTTGGTTCCAATCAATAAACTAACTGCTATGGCTATCCGATATAAAGTAATTGAGCGTGCCGAGCCCGGGGTACCGGGTGGGGGCAGGCGCAGGTATTTTGCCTCGGCCAATGTGAGTGGCCAATGTACCTTACGCGATGCTACCAAACGCATCGAAAAAACCAGTACCATTAATGGTGCCGACATTTACGGGGTATTGTATGCCCTGATAGAAGTAATGAAAGATGCCCTGGCCGACGGGCAGGTTTTCCGCCTGGGCGATTTGGGCAGCCTCAGGGTGAGCCTTTCGAGTAAGGGCTTCGATGCTCCTGAAAAAGTTACCCGCTCAGGCATCACCGGTACCCGGGTTATCTTTACTCCGGGACCCGAAATTAAAGATTTGCTGCTGAACCTCGATTTTGAGAAGGTGTGACTTAACATCTCCAAACCAGGCATTTTTTAATTGGTAAGCAGAAAATAAAATTTTTGTGCTTACAGAAGTTCCAACCGATGCGCATCGGATTTATTTTTATGCCCATCGGTTTAAATTCGATGCGCATTCGTTTAAACTTTTCACGGCAGGTTTTTATTTGAATCACGCGTTAAAATTCCCAAAAGCTGCTTAAACCCCTGAGCAGTCCTGCGCTGGTTCCGTTTCGCGACAACACAAATCAGCCTCCGGTTTTTATAAAGCAATACCTATTCTTCAACACCCCATCCAAATTTTTGTACTTCCGTTATTTTGCTATTTTTGTTGGCATTGTAAATTCTAAAAACGAGATATAAATGAGAAAACTTAGACGTATTGCAACCACCCTCAGCGTGATGATGCTTGCCACGGCTTATTCGTGGGCCTGTACCAACTTTCTGGTAACCAAAGGGGCATCGGCCGATGGTTCTACTTTTGTAAGTTATGCCGCCGACTCACACGTGCTGTTTGGCGAATTGTATTTCTGGCCTGCTGCCGATCACGCACCCGGAACCCTGCTTAAGGTGTACGAATGGGACACCGGTAAATTCCTGGGCGAGATTCCCCAGGTGGCCCATACTTACAACGTAACGGGCAACATGAACGAGTATCAGCTAACCATAGGCGAAACTACCTATGGCGGTCACAGCGAATTGGTTGATACCACGGGTATTATAGATTACGGAAGCCTTATTTACATTACCCTGCAGCGCGCTAAAACTGCCCGCGAAGCCATTAAAACTATGGCCTGGCTGGTGCAGGAATATGGCTATTACAGTTCGGGTGAATCGTTCTCAGTGGCCGACCCCAACGAAGTTTGGATGCTTGAGATGATTGGAAAGGGAACCGAATTACATACCAAAGGAAAAGCCAAAGGAACCAACAAAAACAAAGGTGCCGTTTGGGTAGCTCGCATGATTCCTGATGGTTACGTGGCCGGACATGCCAACCAGGCACGTATCCAGACTTTCCCCTGGAACAACGACCCCACTTCCATTTCTTCAGACGAAATGGATAAAATTTTTGACAAAAATGTGACTACGGTTTACAGTGCCGATGTAATGAGCTTTGCCAAGGCCAAAGGCTATATTAACGACAACGTGACCAGAGAGAATTTCAGCTTTTCGGATACTTACGCCCCCGTTGATTTTGGCGGAGCCCGTTTCTGCGATATGCGCGTTTGGGCCTGGTTTAACGACATTGCCGATGGTATGGACCAATACTGGGACTACGCCAAGGGAAACATTACCCACGACGAGAAGACCAACTATGCCAACAATCGCATGCCACTTTGGGTAAAGCCCAACCGTAAAATCACCGCTCACGATGTAATGAACAACATGCGCAACCACCTTGAAGGAACCGAACTCGACATGAGCAAGGATGTGGGTGCCGGTCCGTATGCCCTGCCTTACCGTTGGCGTAACATGACCTGGAAAGTAGATGGCAAAAGCTATTGCCACGAACGTACCACCGCAACCCAGCAAACCGGTTTCTCGTTTGTTGCCCAGATGCGCTCGTGGTTGCCCAACGAGTACGGAGGCATCTTCTGGTTTGGCCTCGACGATGCAGCCAGCACCGTGTACATGCCCATCTATCCCAGTTCAACCCGCGTAGCCGAATCCATTGCCGAAGGGTATGGTGCCATGATGGATTTTAACGAAAACGCCGGCTTCTGGGTGTTTAACCAGGTAACCAACTTTGCCTACACGCGTTACAGCCTGATTCATCCTGAAGTTGCTGAAAAACAACAGGCACTGGAGAAAAAGTATATTGCTTATACCGCAGCCATCGACAAGGCAGCAGCCGAACTGATGAAAGTGGATCGCGCACTGGCCGTTGAATTTGTAACCGATTATAGCGTAAATACAGCCAATCGTTTGGTTGCCGACTGGAAAACTTTTTACGGCTACTTGTTTACCAAATACATGGACGGTAACGTAAAATACAAGCGTCCGGTACCTGAAAACCACAAGTACATTCCCGCCAAGGTTGAATTTCCTGGCTATAGTGAGGAATATTACCGTCAGATTATAAAAGAAACCGGCGACCAGTTTTTAATGCCGGATGGTGGTGGACACTAAATCATTGCCCTCTGATATTGCAGCCCCGGAACTTTGCTCCGGGGTTTTTTATGCTTTCTTAATACAAGTTATCCAATAACTTACTGTTGGTGGCTTAAAAAGAAAAAACTAAAGGGCTTTGCTATTGAATATTAAAAATAAAACACTATTTTTGCGGCTCAATTGTACGTAATCTCTTTCAGTTGACATAGAGCCTGATACATTACGTTCATAAATTAAAACTTTAAAAAGCTATTGAAATGGATTTAATGAAAGTTGTTGAAAAGGAGTTTGCTTCAGAAGTTCAACATCCTGAGTTTAGTGCCGGCGATACCATTACCGTACACTATAAAATTCGCGAGGGTAACAAAGAGCGTATTCAGCAATTCCGCGGAGTTGTGATACAGAAAAAAGGTGCCGGTCTTACCAAAACGTTTACAGTTCGTAAAATGTCAGGAAACGTTGGTGTTGAGCGTATCTTCCCCATTACCTCGCCTTTTATCGATAAAATTGAAGTAAACAAAGAGGGACATGTACGCAGAGCCCGTATTTACTACTTCCGCGATCTTACCGGTAAAAAAGCCCGGATTAAAGAGAAAAAAAGAGCTGCAAAGACACAAGAATAAAGACAAGCCCCTGAACAAGGGGCTTTTTTTTGCCCAAAATCCAGGGTATAAAGTAAGCACTTCTTAATTGTTCAAAACTTCGTTAATTACTTCATTGGTCCCCTGCAAAAGCCCAGCACTAAAAAACTTACCTTAGCAG
>JBFWMB010000115.1:0-10722 GCA_050251815.1 Salinivirgaceae bacterium
TACTATTTCCCATTTCTAAAAATCGAGACGGGTAAAAGTAAGAATTCGCGTATTGAATAAAACATAATATACCTTCGTAAGTATTCAATAAGATAAATGCATGCCGTATCATAACATTATCCCATTGGTAAGTAATCCATTTGGAAGAAAAACTACTTAGCTGGTTAAAATTAGTTACTAAAACATAGTTAGTAGGAATTTTTAGCTTCCCGACGTATTCCATAGTGCTGTTCATCCATTGAATTTTTAATACATCAACGGATTGTGAAATATCAATCGGAAGCTTAGCTGCTTTGAACAATTTTAGTAATTTTTCCTTTTTCCCATCAGCAATAAACCTCATTATCTCTAATTCAAGATGAGCCATGACACCCTTTAGATTTATTGAATTAGCAATTAGTATATCGGCAGCATGCTTTCTCTGTTTGGTATTAATATGGATATTATTAAGTACTTTATCAAGATAATCGGTTGGTGAAATCTTATTATGTAATTTCAAATCCTTTAATAAATAATCCACTAAACCATGAGAATCATTAATTTCCTTGTTTAAAACCAGTTCCAAGATATTTGGTGTAAGTATATGCTCCGGAAACAAAAATTCATTTAAAACCCATAAACAATTCAATAGCTCAAAAATTGCTTCCTTTTCCTTATGATTAAAAATGATTTCTAAAATCTCGTCTGTCAGGCTCATCTCCTCAATTTTTCTTGAAGGCATACCTGGACTTTTCTTCGTGCTGAAAATTTTAAGCTTATCATGCAAAATTGCAAAATAAAAAACAGCCCCCTGACTTTCAATTTGGATTACTTTTACAGCATAGTGGCTAACCATTTGACTTTTACTTTCCATAATAACTTTTTAAAAGATTTACTACAAAAGTAAAAGCTGGGTTAGACAAAACTTGACCTACTTACATTGATTTACTATATTTTTTTTAGAGTGTGGTATGACTAAGTATAATGATACAAAATTAAAGAGTCTATTTAAACTATTACACGCTAACAAAGTAATAACAGCTATATATTGGATAATAAAGATATAGCTGTTATTACCAAAAAGGTGTATGGATAGATCCTTTGGGAAAAGGAACATACAAAAAGCCCGGAGATATCCTGGAATGACAATCAGGTTTATATACTGGCTATTCTGGTTCGATTTATGTCACCAATTTCGGTCGGCTATTGCAGTGTGAATATTATTAACCATACAGACCCGCGTCATGAAATATGCAAAACATTCATGCTATGTTGACTTATTCATTTCCCCATCAAATACTTTTTGTAGCATATCAGCATGCTCTTCTGCTGTTACCTTTATATAAGCAAGAAAAGCTTTTTCAGTTTTATGTCCTGTTAAGGCCATAATAGAAATATGAGAAATACCCCGTTTGTACAAATTGGTGGCAAAAGTTCTTCGAGCTGTATGCGAGGTAACTAGCTCAAATTTTTGATAGGTATTAGTTTTTTTAACTCCACCTTTTGTCATTGTTTTAGTAAAAGGTTCATTAATTTCAGCAGCATTGCAAGCATCTTTAATATATTCGTTAAATTTTTGATTAGAGATACTTGTTGGTAAATTATAATTATACTTCTCTAAAATTGATTTAGTTTGCTGGTGTAATGGCAGAATAACCTTTGCTCCGGTTTTAAAATTGGTAACCTTGATTTTATCACTTAATAAATCATCTTTTTCAAGTGATGTCAAATCGGAATAGCGAAGTCCTGTCCAACAGCCCACAATAAAAAGATCTCTTACTCTTTCCAAATGAGCTGTGTGAGACAAATCCTTATTAAACAGTAGATCCAATTCATCTTCTCTTAAATAGGTATTCTCACTATCCTCCGATGGTTCAACAAAAAATTCTATATCATTATGAATCGAATATCCCCTCCTTCTGGCAGCATTTAAAAACACTTTTAATGTATCAATATGCTTACCCACATTGTTTGCAGCAAATAGCTTCTCATTAACCAGAAATTCATAAAATTCTTCGTAAAAAGTATAATCTACATTTCTTAACAATAATTTAGGATTATATTCTTTTAAAACCTCGTTGATATATCTTTGTGTAAGCTTATATTTGGTAATAGTTGCAGGACTGAGTTTCTTTCCTGTTTTCTTAATCACCATATTTGGAGCCTTTTTAATAAACTCCTCTACAAAATCCCAAAACTTCTTGTCATCTTTATTTTCAATAGAAATTGGAGAAAAAAAATTATCAATCTGATCGCCCAACCAGGAACTATTTATATCATTCTTATTATTCAATTGATTGTAAGCATCAATAATATGCGATTCCAACCTTAAAAGTTTTGTATTAATTGCAAGCTCTCCACTCTTAAACAATTCCTGCTCTACTTTTTGTTTTTTTGAATTCCATGATTCTACAGTAGTTATTATTGGAGTCTTACCATAAAAGTAGTTATTACCAATACCGAATCTTACACGAATATTTGCTTGAGGCTTTTGTTTTTTGGCACTAGACCGAACAAAATAGTAAACTGTTGCCATATATCAATGTTTTTTTTACAAAGATATAAATTTTGCACCAATTATTGCACCGAATATTTTTAACCTAGGTGAACTATAAGATACGTCTATGAAATAAAATTTAGCTTTACTTGTCTGAATTGTTGTCTATTACAACATTTTTGCGTTTACTGAAGTTTACACGAGTTTAACGCTTAGAGCCTCTCATGGGACTCGAACCCACGACCTGCTCATTACGAATGAGCTGCTCTGCCAACTGAGCTAAAGAGGCAAAAAACCGGAAACAAAATTATAAAAAATAGTGTCCTTACGAACTGTGGCAGGTAAAAAAGTTTTCTGCCAAAAAAAAGCGTGAAAATTGCCCCTCGTTTTAATTAATATTTATATTTTGCCGCTTGTAGCATATACCTAAATCCACGCGAAATGAACTACATTTTATTCGATGACAAAACCTGGGAACAACTGCTGCCACTTACTTTTACCCGTCCGGTGTCTGAAATAAGGGTAGGCATCCTTACCCTAAAAGCCAAATGGGAAAAGTACCTTCAGTCATCCTGTTCGTATTTTACAAAAGAATACCTGCAAGAAAAGTTTCCCATCGAAATTGAAGCCGATAACCTTTTTATCAACAGTTCAATAATCCCCACAGCGGAGCTCATATCTGAATTCGAGAACCTTGAAATGGGGCAGGTATTAATAAGCGGCGACACCCTTTGCGCTTTGCGCCTCGATGCCGATGGAGCCAAAGACTTTAATCCTGAAAATGTAAACCGGACACCGGGCATCGCAGCTATTTCAGAATGCCAGCAAATAAACCACCCCTGGGATATTTTTACCAACAACGGCGATGCCATCGAAATTGATTTTAAACTGCTGACCAAAGGACGAAAATCGCAACATTTAAGCAAAACTAATAATGTTATTGGCGACCACGATATTTTTATAGAACGGGGTGCTGTAGTTGAGTTTGCTACCCTGAACGCAAAAAACGGCCCCATATATATTGGGAAAGGTGCCGAAGTAATGGAAAACTCCTGCATTCGCGGGCCCTTTGCCCTTTGCACCCAAAGCGTGGTTAAAATGGGTGCTAAAATATACGGCCCCACCACCATTGGTCCCTACAGCAAAGTAGGCGGCGAACTCAACAATGTGGTAATATTTGGTTTCTCAAACAAGGCTCACGACGGATTCCTGGGAAATTCGGTTATTGGCGAGTGGTGCAACCTGGGCGCCGACACCAACAATTCGAACCTGAAAAACAATTACGCCGAAGTAAAACTCTGGAATTACCAAACTAACAGTTTCACAAAAACCGGCCTGCAGTTTTGTGGCCTGATTATGGGTGACCACTCCAAATGCGGTATCAATACCATGTTTAACACCGGAACCGTTGTTGGTGTAGCTGCCAATATATTTGGCGACGGCTTTCCCCGCAATTTCATTCCTTCGTTTGCATGGGGAGGTTCCCACGGCTTTACCGAATGCCGGAAAAACACCGCCTTCGAAATTGCACAGCGGGTTATGGAACGTCGCGGATTGAATTTCGACAACATCGAACAAAACATCCTCGAAAACGTTTTTAATCAAACGGCAAAGTACCGCGAAAGCTTTCACGGATAAATCGAAAAACACTTTTTAATTGTTAAAACCGGATTCTGACCATCCGGTTTTCTTTTGGCATAACTATTGACAATTACGCTACCATTATTTAAAATACACAATAACTGACAAGCTGTCGGAAAAACAGAAATACGATTTATGGAATATATGGAAGAATTTAACCTGGATAAAATATTAGCAAGCGAGAACGAAGGAGGTGAATCCGAGTTTTTCCCCATCATATCAGACGAAAATCAGGAGAGTATCGATAATTTTACATTCCCCGAACTACTGCCAATATTGCCGCTGCGTAACATGGTACTGTTCCCCGGGGTGGTGATTCCCATCAGCGTGGGACGCGATAAATCGCTGCGTCTGATACAGGAGGCCTATAAAAACGATAAAATTATTGGAACCGTTGCCCAGATTGACCCTTCGGTTGAAGAACCCAAATCAGACGATCTCCACCGCCATGGAACCGTAGCATCCATTATGAAGATTCTTGAAATGCCCGATAATTCAACTACGGTTATTATTCAGGGCAAAAGGCGCTTTTCGGTTAAAGAGTACCTTTCGGAGGAACCCTATTTCACAGCCTATGTGGCCCCTTTAAACGAAGAAATGCCCGGCGAAGAGCAAAGCGAAGAATTCGAAGCCCTGGTGGGGTCCATCAAAGATTTATCGATGCGCATCATCAAACTTTCGCCAAACATTCCCTCGGAAGCCGTGTTCGCCATTAAAAACATCGATAACCCGTTCTTTCTTATCAACTTTATATGCGCCAACAGTGAGCTTAAGGTAACTGCCAAACAAAACCTGTTGCAGGAACCCAAGCTGTTTGAGCGTAGCATTAAACTGCTGGAACTGCTCTCAAAAGAGTTGCAGATGTTGGAACTTAAAAATGACATTCAGCGAAAAGTTAAATCGGAACTCGACCAGCAACAACGCGAATTCTTGCTGAATCAACAGATTAAAACCATCCAAAACGAGTTGGGTGGAAATCCGGTTGAGAAAGACATTGAAGAGCTAAAAGCGAAAGCCAAAACCAAAAAGTGGAACGAAGAAGTTGCCACTACCTTTGATAAAGAGGCCGAAAAACTGCGCCGCCTGAATCCGGCCACCGGTGAATATTCGGTGCAACTAAATTACCTGCAGGTGCTACTCGACCTACCGTGGAACGAGTTTAGCGAAGATCGCTTCGACATGCAGCTGGCTACTGAAATTCTTGACCGCGACCATTTTGGTTTGGAAAAAGTAAAAGAACGGATTCTGGAACACCTGGCCGTATTGAAACTTAAAGGCGATTTGAAATCGCCCATCCTTTGTTTGTACGGCCCTCCGGGAGTGGGAAAAACATCGCTGGGAAAATCGGTGGCCGAGGCCCTGGGACGAAAATACATCCGCATGTCGCTGGGTGGCTTGCACGACGAAGCAGAAATACGCGGACACCGCAAAACTTATATTGGCGCCATGCCCGGAAGGATTATCCAAAACATGAAAAAAGCCGGTACATCGAATCCGGTATTTATTCTCGACGAGATTGATAAAGTAGCCAAGGACTTTCATGGCGACCCGGCTTCTGCCTTGCTCGAGGTACTTGATCCGGAACAAAACTCAGCATTCCACGACAATTACCTCGAAATTGACTACGATTTGTCGAAGGTAATGTTTATTGCCACGGCAAATAACATCAGCACCATCAGTCCGCCCCTGCGCGACCGTATGGAGATGATTGATGTAAGCGGTTATATTGTGGAAGAGAAAGTCGAAATTGCCCGTCGCCACCTGGTGCCCAAGCAACTGAGCAACCACGGAGTAGACGAAAAAGCGGTAGAATTTCCAAAGCAAACGCTCGAACAAATTATTGTGCGATATACCCGCGAATCGGGCGTGCGTGAACTCGACAAACGCATGGCCCAGGCTGCCCGGCGCATTGCCAAACGCATCGCTTTTAACGAGACGTTTGATAAAACCATTCTGCCGGAACATCTTGAAGCGCTTTTGGGCAAGCGCCTTTACAATAAAGAAATGTACGACGGCAACGAATTTGCCGGCGTTGTAACCGGTTTGGCCTGGACTGCTGTTGGGGGCGACATTCTTTACATTGAAACCAGTCTGAGCCAGGGCAAAGGCAAACTCACCATTACCGGAAACCTGGGCGAAGTGATGAAAGAATCGACCGTAATCGCGCTGGAGATCATCAAATCGCGGGCGGCTCAGCTGGAGCTGAAAGCCGATTTATTCGACAACTGGAACGTGCATGTGCATGTGCCCGAAGGAGCCATTCCCAAAGACGGACCCTCAGCGGGAATTACCATGGTGACTTCGCTGGCATCGGCATTTACCCAGCGTAAAGTTAAAAAAGGTATTGCCATGACTGGCGAAATTACGCTGCGCGGAAAAGTATTGCCGGTGGGCGGCATCAGGGAAAAGATTCTGGCTGCCAAGCGGGCCAATATTAAAGAGATTATTCTTTCGTCGCAAAACGAAAAAGACATTGCCGACATTAAACCCGAATATGTAAAGGGATTGAAGTTCCACTATGTCGATACCATCGACCAGGTACTTGAACTGGCTTTGTTAAAACAAAAAGTGGCAAATCCGCTGCATTTAAACTAATAATTACCAGTAAAAATAGAAAAGCTGCACCACGAATGAACCGGGTGCAGCTTTTTTTAATTGAAATACTGTTTATTCTTCCAACCAGCTAATCAGCTTTTCGGAATCAACCGTTTCGCGGGGTTTTAAAAAACCCACCAATTGGCCGTCTTCATCAATCATGTATTTCTGAAAATTCCAACCCACCTCGCTGTCCATCACGCCGTTTTGTGCTTTTTGGGTAAGCCACTGGTAAATGGGGTGCATGTCGTCGCCTTTTACCGATATTTTTTCCATCATCGGGAAAGTTACGCCATAATTTTGGGTACAAAACTCCCGAATCTCCTCGTGGGTTCCGGGTTCCTGCTTCATAAAGTTATTGGCCGGAAAACCAATTATCACAAACTTATCGCCACCGTATTTTTTATACAGGGCTTCCAAATCGGCATACTGGGGGGTTAAACCGCATTTTGACGCCGTGTTTACCACCAGCACTTTTTTACCTTTCAACGATGCCAAATCGAAGTCTTCGCCCTCGAGGGTCGAAGTTTTAAACTGATGCAACGATGCCTGCTGGGCAAAACCGCTCAGGCCTAAAGCCAGCAACACGAAAGTAACTCCTTGTTTTATCACACGCATGTATTTACTTTTTTAATTAATTAGTAATGGGTAATATTTTTTAAACAGCTCTTGTTATAAGCCATTCATTGGTCCTTGTAACAATTGAAAAGCCCTTTGGGTTTTAATTTTCAATCAGCTTTATTGCAGAAGAGCTCAATAAAAGACAAAAAAATGTTGTCGCCAGCCTGCGTGAGATTTTCAACATCGGTTTATTAGCTATCGCCAACCTGCATGAGTTTTTCTACAGCAGTTAAAAATTTGTCGCCGGTTGGATTGTTACTTGATTCGCTGGATCAAGTCTGTCGCAAGTTTGCGAAGCCCTTGATCCGCTGGATCAAGTGTGTTGCAGGTTTGCGAAGCCTTTAAATTGCAGTTGCAGGTCTGTTGCAGGTTTGCGAAGCCTTTAAACTGCAGTTGCAGGTCTGTCGCAGGCATGCGAGGCTTTTAAACTGTAGTTGCAAATCTGCCGCAGGTTTGCAAGGCCTTTAATCTGCTGTTGAATGCTTGTCGACATCTAGATTAGACCATTCTTTATAAGCGAGGGATGTCGCACGCTGTTGTGATAATAATATGCTGAAATATTGCGTTGTCGTCAGTTGAATGATTAAAATATATTAAAATAATGTTTTGTCGCCAGCTGGATTGCTACAATATTTCTAAATAATTGTTTGTCGCTGTTTGGTTTGTAAAAATATATGAAAATATTGTACTGGCGCTGCCTGGTTTAATAACAAAATAACCTGAATGCTATAATTAACAATCAGGCTTTATTTTGAGCGGGAAACGGGAATCGAACCCGCGGCCCTCAGCTTGGGAAGCTGATGCTCTACCCCTGAGCTACTCCCGCAATCGATTCTCAAATGTACATACATTTTTTATGTTCTGTTCACCATCGAAACAAATTATAATTGAAATAAAACGAATTATACTACCCCGGATGACTATAATGGTTTAGAAGCTTACTTAGTTCTCATCCCATCAAATTTATACCAATAAAAAAGCCTGACAGCTATAATAAACAATCAGGCTTTTATTTTGAGCGGGAGACGGGATTATTCGCTGACGCTCATGAGAACGCTCCGCTTAGTTCAAACCCGCGCGGGGTTACTCGCTAGCGCTCATGAGATCGCTTCACTTAGTTCTCATCCCATCAAATTTATACCAATAAAAAAGCCTGACAGCTATAATTAACAATCAGGCTTTTATTTTGAGCGGGAGACGGGATTCAAACCCGCGGCCCTTAGCTTGGAAGGCTAATGCTCTATCAACTGAGCTACTCCCGCTTATAGAGTATTTTATTTTTTATCAGAACGCAACGGGTTTGTTTATCGATAATATCTTTAGCTTGTAATCTGCTTTAATGATCTATCAATGCCGAAAAACTCAAATTTTCAATTTGAACAGTTTTTCGTGCATCCTCGATAAAATACAGAAATCTAAGATTTCTTTTTTATCGGGACTGAGCTACTCCCGCTTATAATACATCTAAAAATGTGGGGAGAGCAGGATTCGAACCTACGAAGTCGAAGACAGCAGATTTACAGTCTGCCCCAGTTGGCCACTTTGGTATCTCCCCAATAATTATTGCAATAACATAAGAACTAAATTGAGCCGGTGGAGGGATTCGAACCCCCGGCCTGCTGATTACAAATCAGCTGCTCTGGCCAACTGAGCTACACCGGCTTCACAACACAACCACTTTAAGAGAACTCTGTTTTTGACATTCTCAAAACGGTGTGCAAAAGTATAAGTTTTTTTATACTGTGCAATACAAACCCGCCAATTTCAGTACATCTTTTTTTACTTTTTACCTGCCTGTTTCCTAACTTCCTGAAATGAGGATTACTATGATTGACCAAAAAATTCAAAAAAAGCAAAAAAAAGCACCCACAGTAGCAGGTGCTTAAACGTAAGAGCTATTATGATGCTATGCTTTGGCTAAAAACGCGTTTACATTTTGCTCAATGCGCTGCAATACATTACTTACATCGGCCTTTTGAAATTTATCACCGGTAATGCTTTCAAACAACTCAATATAACGCTCCGAAACCTCGTGAACAAAAGCCTCTTCCATTTCAGGCAACACATCGCCTGCCCTGCCCTGGAAATTGTGCTGCATTAACCATTCGCGAACAAACTCTTTCGAGAGTTGCTTTTGATTCTCGCCTTTGGCAAAACGCTGCTCATACCCATCGGCATAAAAATACCGCGATGAGTCGGGGGTGTGAATTTCATCAATCAGGTAAATCTGGCCATCCTTTTTACCAAACTCATACTTGGTATCGACCAGTATCAGTCCTTTTTCACGGGCCATCTCGCTTCCCCGCTTAAACAAGGCCAGTGCTATTTGTTCCAGTTGTTCGTAATCTTCTTTCGAAATCAGTCCCTGGCTGATAATCTCATCGCGCGAAATGTTCTCGTCGTGTGCCCCTTGTTCTGCTTTAGTGGTAGGTGTTAACAGGGGTTCGGGAAAAGCCTGATGTTCTTTTAACCCTTCGGGCAGTTTAACCCCACAGATTTCGCGTCCGCCATCCTTGTACAATCGCCACGAACTTCCGGTAAGGTATCCGCGGACAATCATTTCAACCGGAAACGGTTCGCACCAGTGGCCAACAGTTACGTTGGGATCGGGCGTTGCTATTTTCCAGTTGGGTACAATGTCGGCCGTTGCATCGAGAAACTTAGCCGCAATCTGGTTCAATACCTGCCCCTTGAAGGGAATTCCCTTGGGCAGCACCACATCGAAAGCGGAGATGCGGTCAGATACCACCATCACCAGGTATTCGTTGTTAATGTTGTACACATCGCGTACTTTCCCCTTGTACACATTTTTTTGTCCGGGAAAACTGAAGTCGGTCTTTACAATTGCTTTTTCCATTTAATTTAATCTTTTGCCACAAAGGTCACAAAATACCATTGACACTCTTGTGATACCATTTATAAAACGAATCGTTTGTGTTCTAATAAATCCTTCCCAAAATTAACCAACAAGCCTAACTTATTGTTTGAGATTGCTAAATAATTTAATACCTGTGCAGCATGTTCATCAACCAGGTTCTTACATGACTTTACTTCCAGAATTATTTTATCCATTACCACAAAATCAGCATAAAATTTATGCGGTAATATAATATCCTTATATTTTACACTATATTCCTTCTCCCTTTCACAAGCAATTCCCTCCTTTTAAAATTCATATTCCAAAGCATCTTTATAAACAACTTCGAGAAAACCTTTTCCCAAATGCTTATGAACTTCAATGCACTTACCAATTATCTTGTATGATTCCTCTTTATAAATAATATCCATAAAAAAGTCATTCTGTGACCTTTGTGGCCACAAATTAATGGGTATGCCGCTCAATTGCCTTAACAATGGCCTTTACCAGCCGGTGACGCACGATGTCGGTT
>JBFWMB010000116.1:0-10593 GCA_050251815.1 Salinivirgaceae bacterium
TGAACGTTTAAATTACTCCTCAACAAAAAATGGTATGTTAGCTGTTGCTGCATTACCAGCATTATCGACCACATAAACAAACAGTCGGTATGCTCCGGAAATTTCCGGAGCCGGAATAGTTTCTACACTATCCGATTCTTTAATAAACTGGGTTTCCGGACGGGTTTCAAAATCACCTCCCCAACCCAGATCGGTACTTTCGGGTAAAATCTCCCAAATATAAGTAAGCGAATCGTTCTCGTAATTACGAACCTTTACTTCGGCATTTAAGGCTTGATTTTTTGAAACTTTAACGTTATCAAAAGCGGACAATCCGTTTATGGTAAACGCTTCCAGCGAGGGGCAACGATCATCTGGCCATTTACCGGTCCAGATATAATGCATGGCATCAACGGTTTCCGTTTTGGCTCCATTTTCTAAAAACATGCCATACCAGGTGGGTGTTCGCTCTTGTTTTTGTCCCCAAAGAAATACATAGGAACCCAAACAGTTTTGTTTATCGGACTCAATGGCCAAATCGTAGCGATTAATAAAGGCTTTGGCTTTTTCCTGACTGGTTTGTTCCACAGGAATATCCCAACTGGTTTTGCCAACTTCCCAATGACCGGTAGCTCCCCATTCAGTTACCATGTATGGTCCTTCCCATCCGGCCTCGGCAATACGTTGCTGCAAATTAACAATATCGCCATACATTTGAATGGAAATAAAGTCGATATCGGTACAGTTTTCTTTTATGTAATCCACTTCTCGTTTTCCGATACCTGCCATTGTAGTAGTTGTGGGATGATTGCCATCGAGTTGATGAATCATAAGTGAAATTTCGTTAACAGCATCATAAACTTTCAGGTTTTCGGCCCCAAGATTTAGTTCGTTTCCTATGGCCCAGGCCAATAATGCCGGATGATCTTTTAAGCGTAGTACTTCTTTTTTCAGGTAATTGAATTGTTCAAGCACTTTGGCGGTATCATTGTAATCAAAACCGTGCCGTTCTCTGGCAACTTCGAGCCCCATCATTACCATTAAACCTTTTTTTTGGGCTGCATCCAAAACTTCCAGTGCATCCTGTTTACCGTTTTCGGTACGCCATGTTCTGAACGAATTGGCTCCATTGGCTGCCAAAGCATCAATTTTTCCAAATTCCAAACCGGCCCCTTTTACAAAAAACTCTTTGTCGTTTACAAACAAACGGTATTGTTGCTGTTCGTTTTTCTTTAACTCTACCTTGGCCGGTTTTTGTTCAATTGCCGGTTGATTACAAGCAGGCAATAAAACCATAACGATGCCCAACGCCAATAGCAAACCATTTAATCGGTCCCAAAAAGAACGATTCATTTTAAATTTGTAAAAGCTTTTAAGCAATAAATTGGCTCGTATCATAGCTATTTTATTTAGTCAATTATTCTTTAATCAATATTTTCTCTAAATCTTCGAGAGATTTATTTTTTGTTTCCGGCAGATAAATCAATATGAATACCAGTCCAACTGCCCCAAAAAGTCCGTAGATAAAAAAGGTTCCTGCATTTCCAATGTTTGAGAGTTCCCAGGGTAACATAAGTTGCACCAAGAAACTCACCCCGGAGTTAACAAATCCGGCAAACGAAATTGCCAGCCCTCGCAAGCGATTGGGGAATAATTCGGAGAAAAGTATCCACATTACCGGCCCCAGAGAGACGGCAAATGATGCTACAAAACCCACAATCCCAAACAATACCAGCCAGGGATTGATGGTTATGGATGAGGAAATTATGGCTCCCTGGTGTTTTGCTGCAACCTGACTACCCAAGAGTTCATTTAAAGCGTCTTTAAATTCCACATCGCTTGTAAAAACAGTGCCTTCAATTTGGGTTAACGATTCATAGCCTTCAACATTTTCCAGCTGTGAAATGGCATCGGCTGTAAGTTTATACTCAGCCGCTTTGAAACTGCCGGCTAAGACAAACATGGAGATAACAATACCGGCAATCCCAAAACCCAACAGGGGTTTACGCCCCAGACGATCGACAAATAACATGGCAACAATGGTAAATACCAAATTGGTTAAACCAATTATGATGGCTTGAACAAACGACGCATCGGTACCAATACCGGTTTGTTCAAATATCATGGGTGCATAGAAAAAGACGGAATTAATACCGGTAATCTGCTGCAAAATAGCAATCACAATTCCTATGGTTAAAACCAGTTTCATGGCTGGTTTAAATAATTCCGACAAGGGAACTTTTTCCTTATGTTTGCTTTGATTTATGCTTTGATTAATGGTCTCTAGTTCGTTTTCGGCTTCGGTACTGCCCATTAATCGGGTCATCACATGTAAAGCTTGTTCCGGCTGTTTGTGCATGGCTAGCCAACGGGGACTTTCAGGAACAAAAAACATTCCTGCAAAATACAAAATGGCAGGTAAAGCTTCCAGTCCCAGCATCCAACGCCAGTTAAATTCATTAAACATAAGAGTTTTAGTCCATGCGGCATCCGACTTTCCCAATTGTAAAATAAGGTAATTGGTAAAGAAAGCCACCGAAATACCCAGCACAATGTTAAGCTGATTTAAAGAAACCATACGGCCCCGCTTTTTGGGAGGGGCAATTTCAGCAATGTACATGGGAGCAATAATTAATGCTGCACCAACACCAAAGCCGCCAATCATGCGTGCGGTTACCAGATGAATAAACCCGGGAGCCAATGCTGAATAAAGTGCTGAAATAAAAAACAATACCGATGCATAGATTAAGACTTTACGACGACCTATTTTATCAGAAAGTGGTCCGGCAATTACCATTCCCAGGGTTGAAGTAAGGGTCAAACAGCTTACAGCCCAACCGAGTTGCAGTTTGGTCAGTTCAAATTCGGGTTCAATAAACCCAACAACACCTGAAATCACAGAGGCATCGAAACCCATTAAAAAACCACCCAAAGCAACGATAAGGGCAATTAGAAAAGTATAAGTACTATTGTTTTTTGTTGCCATTATAAAGTAATTAGTTGAGAAAAGAGGCTCTTCAGCGCTTTGATTATGCCGCTGAAGAGCTTATTATTTGGTTAATAACCATCGTTTTGCTGGAACTCATGTTCGGTTCCTTTTGATAAATCAATTTCCGTTAAAGGAATGGGTAAAAATCCCTTTGTATTAGGATTAAAGGTATGGTCATAAAGTGTTTGATCGCCATCGTAATTGGGACCATTAAGGCCAACAACAGTAAATTCCTGACTGGCATAATCCAAACCTTTTCGCAATACGTCGAAATAGCGAATACCTTCGAGCGAAAGTTCCAGACGACGTTCAGCATAAATGTTTTCAGGTGTTGCCGGAACACTGGCTAAACCAACCCGATCACGAACCCGGTCAAGATAAGTCTGCGCATTGGGGCTTCCCAATTCTGCCGCCATTAATAAGACATCGGAAAAACGAATAACCCGGATATTCGATGTGCGATTCAATTCAAACTGGCCCCCAGAACCCCAGTGTTCTGCATCAGAGGTATACTTTTTCGAAAAATATCCGGTATGTTGATAACCATAATTTAAGGTTACCCCGGGTTCATCAGCGCGAATGTCATCTTCGAATAAAACGGTGAACTCGAGTCTTGGATCGCCTTGCAGATCATCTACCAATTTTTGACTTACCGGAGCAAAACTCCAACCACGGTCGTACAATACCGAACCACCTTCAACGCGGGGTCCCTGCATTTGAGCTGCTAAATTTCCTTCTCCACCACGCACATAATTCCAATCCCACCAGGCTGGTGTATCGCCATGTGAAATTTCAAAAACCGACTCAATTCCGAATTCACCGGCCAGTTTAAAATTGGTTTCGTATTCAGGGAAAAGATCATGTCCACTATTGGCAATTAAATCTTCTAAATAAGCCAACACAAAAGCTTTATCAACCACGGTTCCATCAGCATCTAACTCAGCACCATAAACTCCGTTGTAAAACAGGTAGGTTCGGGCTAACAAAGCCTGAGCAGCCCATTTGGTAACCCTTCCAGCCTCAGCGGCTGAATAGGATTCGGGTAAAACTGCCACTGCTTCAACCAGGTCAAGCGCTATTTGGTTGTAAACATCGGCAACCGGAGCCTGGGGTTGAGGATATTGTGACGGGCCTTTTATGGTTTCAGTAAGCAAAGGAATATTTTCGAAAAAGCGAACCAGTTCCAAATAAAAATAAGCCCTCAGAAATTTACATTCGGCAACAACCTGCGCTTTAAACTCATCAGAAGCATCTACACCATCAATTTTTTCCATCAACAAATTGGCTCTGAAAATACCGGTATAGTTTCTAATCCAGATAGCATGAACCAACGGATTGGTTGTAGCAATATCATAGGTATTCATCTGGTCTTCTTCTGCTCCGTCGTTTGAATCACCGCCACCGGCAAATGCATCATCGGAAAGAATATCAGAGATGGTAACGAATGGTGCCCAGGAAACACTTGTTTCGTCGTGGCCCAACACATCGTATACTGAAACCAGGGCCATTATGGCATTTTCTTCGGTTTGATAGAAATTTGCACTACCCTCTTTATCTAAAGGATACCGCTCCAAAAAATCATCGTTACACGAAGTTAACAATAAGATGATTATTGGGGCACTCTTTAAAAGGTTAAAATATTTTTTCATCTTCTTTAATTTTTTCGTTTAGAATGTTAAAACGGTTCCAAATCGAATGGTTCTTGACTGAGGATAAACTCCCCGATCAATTCCCAAATCCAATGCACTGCGTGCGCCAATTTCTGGATCCACTCCGCTATAATCGGTGAATGTATACAGGTTTTCTCCTGAAACATATACTCTCCATGATTCTATTCCAACGATGTTTAAAAGGTTTTGCGGAATATTATAGCCCAACTGTACGTTTTTAACTTTAAGGTAGGAACCATCTTCAACATACATATCAGATATGCGATAGTTTCGGTTCACATCGGTCCAGGCAGCACGGGGAACTTCGTTCGATGTTCCTTCACCCGTCCAGCGATCGAGTACAGCAGTAGTTCGGTTGGTATACCTTAAATCAATGCGTTGAGTACCATTAAAAATTTCATGACCATAAGCCCCTGTAAGTAAGAAAGAGAAATCGAAATTCTTATATTCAACCGAACCATTGATACCTAAAGTAAAATCAGGAGTTGGGTTACCTATCTTGGTCCGGTCGTCATCGTTTAATATACCATCGTTATTTACATCAACAAAACGCACATCACCAGCAACTGCTTTGGGTTGAAGAACTGCACCGGTAGAGCCTATGTGCTGATATACTTCGGTCTGATTCTGAAAAATTCCATCGGTTTTAAATCCATAGAAGTAAGCAATGGGATCTCCTTCGGTAGTTTTAGTAATGTCGGGAAATACCGACCAACTGGCACCAGCCAATTGGCTGTTGATTTTGGTCATTTTATTTATATTATAACTACCATTTACACCAAAGGAGTAATTCAAATCATTTACGCGATGACGCCAATTTAAGGCAATTTCAATCCCTTTATTCTGAACACTTCCCACATTAGCGAAGGGAGCATCGTTACCCACATGACCAGGAATAGGAACCCGTTCTAACAAATCTTTGGTATTTTTAATATAATAATCGAAGGTTACGGTCAGTTTGTTTTCGAATACTCCAGCATCAAAAGCTATATCAAGCTGTTCTGATTCTTCCCATTTAATGTCGGCATTTTCGATAAAAGAGGGTGAAGCTCCGGTTAATCGTCCCCCTCCAAAAATATAACCCCGCGTTTTATCCATACTGGCCACGTATTGGTATCTACCAATATTTTCGTTACCGTTAATACCCCATGAAGCCCTGAGTTTTAGATAATTCACAGGTCCCAGTGTTGGCATGAATGGTTCTTCGGATAAAAACCAGGATACACCCAGCGATGGAAAAATACCATAGCGTTCGTTCGCCCCGAAATTCGATGAGCCATCACGACGGATAATTCCGGTAAACGCATAGCGGCTCTTAAAATCATAGGTTATCCGACCAAAGCTTGAAAACATAGAGCCGGCAGAAGCGCCACCATAAGCAGTCCATACCGTATCGGTAGCCATATTTAAATAAATATTATCAGGATCGTTCACAGGAACCTTTGCATTAAAACCCGAGAGATCTTCCTGAGCACTTTCAATGGCTGATATACCCACCAGGCCAGTAAATGAATGCTCATTAATTTGTTTTGAGTAAGATATAGTATTATCCCACTGCCAGGTATAATAACGGGTTATACTTTTCGAAACCGATGTTTTTTCGGTATTGCTTTGGGCACTATTCAGGTAATACAAAGGACGGTATGAATCGTCCAGAACATAAGCCAGATCAATGCCTGCATTAGTTTTGACAACGAGCCCCTTAATAATTTCTGCTTCAGCAAAAACTGAACCCACGATTTTATCTACCCGGGTTTTAGCCGTTTGTATCTCCAACAAAGCCATGGGATTTACTACCTCGCTACCCACTAAATTAGAAATACCATAAACCTGACCGTCACTATTTTTAACCACCGGTTGGTTCGAATAAGGAGTCTGGCTCAGAATGTTTTCATCGGTTTCATACAATGGAGTTAAAGGATCCAGATTTAAAGCACCGCTATACACGCCATTGAATGATTCATTACTGCCAATATTTTTCTTCTCGATGTGAGAATACGTAAAATTATTTCCAAAGCGCAACCAATCTTTCACTTGATGATTACTATTAAACCGGGCTGAAAGCCGTTTAAAATACGATTTATCGCCTCCAATTATCCCGTTTTGATCAAAGTAGGAAAGCGAAGATGCATAATTTGATTTTTCATTCCCTCCGCTTATGGCAATATTGTGATCGGTCATTCCGGCATTTGATTCAAAAATATGATCCTGCCAGTTCGTATTGTGGGTTATTTCATTCATATCGAAAAACTCTTCAGGTTTTGTGATGCCTGAATTTGTTTTAGCCTCATTCCAGTACTCCCGGTATTGATCGGCATTCAACATATCGAGTTTTTTAATTGGATTCTGTATTCCATAATAAGCTGAATAGGTAACTTTCATTTTACCTGCTTTACCCGATTTGGTTGTAATTAAAACGACCCCGTTGGCCGCACTGGCACCGTAGATAGCAGCGGAACCAGCGTCCTTTAGAATCTCCATCGATTCTATATCACTCGGGTTTAATGCATCGATACCCCCTACTCTCATACCATCAACTATATAAAGTGGTTCGGCATTACCGGTTGTTCCTGCTCCACGCACGCGTACCGTTGGCGCTTCACCCGGCTGACCCGATAAACTGGTTACCTGTACCCCAGGAGTACGTCCCTGCATGGCTTCTTCAACACGCAATATGGGACGGCTGGTAATTTCTTCAGCTTTAACTGAGGCAATGGCTCCAGTAGCTACTTTTTTCTTTTGAACTCCATAACCAATTACCACCAGTTCATCGAGCTCGGTGAGTTCACTGGTCATGTCAACATTAATTAAAGCCTGGCCATTTACCGGCATTTCCATGGTCTTATAACCAATAAATGAGAATTGCAGAACCCCGTCGGCATTCAAAAGGGTAATTTTATAATTCCCGTCAAAGTCGGTAATGGTTCCGTTTTGGGTCCCCTTTTCAATTACATTTACACCGGGCAGGCCCAATCCATCATTTGCATCTTTTACCACTCCGGTAACCGTATATGATTGTGCATATACACCGAAAGTGAAAAGCCACAAAATGACAGGAAGTACGAATTTTAAATAATTTGCCTTCATCTGGTTTTATTGTTTGTAGTTACTATTCTTGTTTTGAAAAACGTTGTACTCAGCCAGGGTAATTAATTTGGCTGAAAAACCCTAATATAGTCAACCCGCATTTTTTGTGGAAATAAAGTACTTGCATCGGGATATCCGGGCCAGTTGCCACCCACAGCTACATTAAAAATAAAGAAATGCGGTGCGTGAAATTCAGACATGTGTGAGGGAGTAATATCTATCTGATGAAATAATACATCATCGACGTACCATTTCATGGAATAAGCATCCCAAATAAGGGTGAAAACATGATAGGCATCGGCAAAGGTACCTTCAGAAAGTGTGTTGCTGCCACCGGCCTGAACGTGACCATCCAAATCCCAGTGTAGGGTTCCATGGGTTTGATTCTCCCTGCCAGCTCCACCAATCATTTCCATGATATCGATTTCACCACACGCCGGCCAGCCAACACTGGTAATATTTGCTCCCAGCATCCAAAGAGCAGGCCAAATTCCTTGTCCTTTGGGTAATAGGGCACGGATATCGACCCGACCGTACTGAAATGTTTTTTTTCCTTGTGTTGTAATCCGCGACGAAGTATAGGAACTTCCCTGATAAGCTTCTTTTTTTGCTTCGATGGTTAACAATCCACCTCCCACGGAAGTGTTTTCAGAACGGTAATATTGCAATTCATTATTACCCCATCCTCCGGCACCTTTTTCAAATACCCAATCGTTTGTATTTATAGAAGTACCTTCAAATTCATCGTTCCAAACCAGCGTATATCCTTCATAAGTTGTTGGTGTAAAATACCCCTGATCTATCGATACATCAAGCTCTTCGGGTATATCAATACGGATTTCGACTGTAGTTTTCAAATATTTGCCCGATGCGCCATAAGCCCTTACACTTACTTCATATTGCCCATAGGCTGGGAAAACATGGGTAAATATGCCGCTTGTATTGGTTTCTTCCGGTTCGGTTTCAGCCTCCACATAAAACTTATACTGGGTAACATTTAATGCCGAAGCCTGCAACTTAACTTCTTTGGTTTCTTTGGAAATTGAAAGAATTTCAACCGTTAAGTTTTCTGGATCGAGCGATGTGTCGACTGGCTCATCTGCGCAGTTGGCAAACAAAAAAAGAAATAAAAAAGACAGAAGAAATTCCAATGGTATCAGTTTCCGCATAAGATAAAAATTAAGCTATGCCTCTTGTAGAGGCATAGCTATATTTAAAAAATGTTATTCAAAAATTAAATTTCTAACATAGAAGGTGCCACCAGCATTGTGACCTGCTCCACCCATATTTAGATACATCATATCCAAGTCAGTTCTGGTTAATGCATTGGTCAAGTCAAAGGTATAAGTTACCCATTGATCCAAAGCAATGTCAGTAGCTGTTTGCTGATCAACGATATCAGTCCACCATCCAGCTTGTGTTTCGCTAATATCACCAAATCCAATCTCGATAAATTGAGACAAGTCTCCGGTATAATCATTGGAACTTGGGAAATATACGTCAATTTTAACAGTGGTGAAATTGGTAAACTGAATGTCTTTCTTTTCAGGGTAAGTCTGGAATTGGAGTTCCTGATAGGTTACATCAGCAACACGTGTGAATTTACCTACTTTTGCTGCAGTAGCATCTGCTGGATCGTCAACACCAAATTCCATAATAGAACCTGAAGTAATGGTATCCAAAACAACCAGGTCGGCTGCATCTCTAGAAGCAAAAGTTACTTTTATCTCTGTAGGAGTGATATCTGCTAAATCTTCTCCAAATGGAGCAGCATCTTCAACAACATCGGGTTCATCGTTTGGATTGGCATAACTAACATAATTAAATTGCCAGTAGAAACCATCGCCTGTAACAGAAAGAGTTAATAAATCATAACCGGTTTCTTCTGTAATATCAATATCATATTCAACAGATTGTTGTGGCACAGCCACATCACCGCCGGCAGTAGCTTTAACCAAGCCCATCCAGGCACCTTCGCCCGTTAAAGTTAATTTGCCCAATGTGGGATTATATTCAAAAGCATGTGTTCCGCTTAACCATGCGCTAACATCCACACCATCTTTATTTACCATATTTGCAGCAGTAGCTTCGAAACAGGTTTCATTTAAATCAGTACCTTCAAACACAAAACCTTCGCCCCACATCATACCTCCGTCATCAAATACCATGGTTCCGTCGGTATTAAATGTCCAGGTTTGATGAAAAACGCAGGGACGCAAACCATTGTTGCTTAAAGACCACCATTCGGTATAATTAGCAGATGAACTACCAATACCCATAGCAATTCCTTCACGAATTAATCGCCATTCTTTGGAAGTTTCTCCGGTAAGGATTCTTAGCGCTGCCAAAGGATCGGTTATGGTAATCGTTTGCGTGTAGGTTTTACTTACACTGGCAGCATTGGTAGCGGTAAGTACCACATCATAGGTACCAGCAGCAGCATACACGTGAACCGGATCGGTTTCGGTTGAAGTTTGCTCATCACCAAAATTCCAGCTGTACGAAGTAGCGTTTTGCGAATAATTGGTAAAAGTAACTTCCAAATAATTGCTCTCGCTTACAGCAAATTGAAAGCTGGCTATTGGATCTTTTACTGCCTCTTCCGAATCATCATCGCAAGAATACAAAGTTACAAGCGATACAACCCCCATTAAAAGGAAAGCCCGCTTTAATAAATTAAGAAATGATTTTTTCATAATTAAAAAATTTTAGGTAAAGATTAACAATTCTTATTTGTTGTTATTATTAACATTTAATAAAATGTACTTGCTTCAAGTGTCGGCTTTATTTTTTATAAAAACCCGATATTCAAAGCTAAGAAGAGAAAATAACACACCCTAAATTTTTACTACATCATAAATACATCAC
>JBFWMB010000117.1:0-10609 GCA_050251815.1 Salinivirgaceae bacterium
AGGGGTTCTTTGTTTCTTAATTTTTCAATAGCCTCTCTTTTAAAGGCTTCGAAATCAAACTTTTCTTCTTTCATACTATGTCAATTTAATAATTATTATTTATTGACACAGTTTATTTTACACTCTCAAATGATTTAACCTTCCCGGGTTAAAAAGCCAAAAAAAAGTACTTCCGATTGGCATAAAAAACCCCGAATCATTAGGCGCTGCCATCTGTTTCTTATAAATCTCCCGACTTCTTCTGCCATTAATCAGTTACAAACCTGCGGAATATCATGCTTATCCGTTTGCACAATCCATAAATTTATCGGCACACAACCAATAGAAAAGAAAACTACACACAACCACAAGTTCATAACTACAACAAAAGGAGGATTTTACATGACAGACATTCAAACACGGGTTAAACGATTAACCAAAAAATACGGAAACAAACGCGAAAGCCTGCTTCCCATTTTACAGGGCTTAATTGAAGACGAACGCTACTTGAGCGAATTCGCCATGAAAGAAGTAGCCCGCGAACTTGAAATTTCAACAGCCGAAGTTTTTGGAACCGCTACGTTCTATTCGTTCCTCGACACCGAAGTTCGTGGAAAATACGTTATCAGGGTATGCAAAACTATCACATGTGCCATGAAAGGCAAAAACCAGATTCTACTTACACTGGAAGATTGCCTGAAAATAAAAGTGGGTGAAACCACTCCCGATAAAAAGTTCACCATTTTGCAAACCAATTGTTTGGGTTGGTGCCATAAAGCACCGGCTATGCTTGTTAACAACGATGTGTACACCGAGCTTACCACCGAAAAGGTAAGGCAAATCATCGAAGATTATAAAAAACGGGAGAAGCAGCAAGTATAGCATCAATAACCTTAATTAGTAAAGTTGACAAACAATTAAACCTTTCAAAAAATGGCAAAAAAACAACTACGTCGGATGGATTTAATCTTTACCAATGAGAACGATTTTACCGACATCCTAAAAAAAACACTTACCACGCCAAACGAAGAAATTCTCGACGAAATGATAAGTTCCGGACTCAAAGGCCGGGGTGGTGCCGGATTCCCAACAGGCCTGAAGTGGAAACTTACTGCCGAAGCCAAATCCGATACAAAATATGTAATATGTAATGCCGACGAAGGCGAACCGGGAACGTTTAAAGATCGGGAAATCCTTACCCAGGTTTCATATAAAGTGCTTACCGGAATGGCGGTTTGCGCTAAAATTATTGGAGCCTCCCAGGGATTTATTTACCTGCGGGGCGAATACCACTACCTGGTTCCGCTGCTCGAGAAAGAGCTCAAACGCTTTCATAAAGCATGCAGCGAACTCAACCTCGATTTTAAAGTGGCTATATTTTTGGGCAGTGGGGCCTACATTTGCGGCGAAGAAAGCGCCCTGATGGAATCGATGGAAGGCAAACGCGGGGAACCCCGCAATAAACCACCGTATCCAACCGATTTTGGGTACATGGGAAAACCCACCGTCATTAATAATGTGGAAACCTTAGCTCATACGTACACCATTTTTAAACACGGAGCAAAAAAATTCCGCGATTTGGGAGTTCAGGATTCCCGAGGTTCAAAACTTTTCTCGGTGTCGGGCGACACACCCATTCCGGGAATTTACGAACTGGAACTGGGAATGACGGTTCAGGATTTTGTAGACGACTTTAGCGACGGCGACTGCAAAGCCGTTCAAGTTGGCGGAGCATCAGGCTTCCTGGTTCCCCGTAAAGGTTTTTCTGAAACCACCATAGGGTATCAGGGAAAACTCACCGGCATATCCTTACCCACCGGAGGTTCCATGATGCTTTTCAATAGTTCGCGATCGATGTATAATGTACTGAATAATTACCTCGAATTTTTCCAGGAAGAATCGTGCGGTCAATGCACTCCTTGCCGGGTAGGATGCCAGCAATTGGTAAAAGGGATTGAAGCCGTTAAACGGGGCGAAAAACCTGCTGTTTACCTCGAGAAACTGTTAAAACTTACCGAAACCATGAAAGTCACCGCCAAATGTGGCTTGGGACAATCGGTAGCCAATTCATTCCAATCTATTGTCGAAAACTTTAAAGAAGAAATGATTTACTAAAGCATCCGGGTACAAACTATTTAAACTTGACAATTATGGCAAAAATGATAAACCTAACAATAAACGGCATAGCAATCAGCCTCGAAGAGGGAAAAACCGTTCTCGAAGCTGCTGAAAAACTTAACATTAAAATTCCTACACTTTGTTATCATAAAGACCTTATGATAGCCGGAAACTGCCGGGTATGTGTGGTTGAGCAGTCAGGAACCAAAAAACTTTTGGCAGCCTGTGCTACTCCTATCTGGGAAGGCATGGAAATTCAGACCAACAGCCTTATCGTCCGAAACTCGCGCAAGCACATTATTGAATTGTTACTTTCAGAGCATAACGCCGATTGTACCAAATGCTATAAAAACGGAAACTGCGAATTGCAGGAACTGGCCGCTGAATTTAAAATTACCAATTCCGACTTTATCGACCTGGTTCCAACCAAAAATTACGCTTTCGATAACCTGTCGCCTTCAATAATTAAAGACGACAGCAAATGCATCCGTTGCCAGCGTTGCGTTAGAACATGCAGTCAAATTCAGCATATGGCTGCACTTAGTGTGGCATACAAAGGCAATCACATGAAGATTTCAACCTTTGCAGAAAAGCCCATGCACGAAGTAGCCTGTTCTACCTGTGGACAGTGTGTTATTCATTGTCCAACAGGAGCATTGGTAGAGAAAAACTACATTGAGGAAGTATGGGATGCCTTAACCGATCCCATGAAACACGTAGTTGTACAAACAGCTCCGGCAGTTCGCGTAGGTTTAGGCGAGGAATTTCCCATGAACGGAAATGGTAAAGGTAAAACCAACAATCGGGTAACCGGAAAAATGGTATCAGCTTTAAAACGCATCGGTTTTGATTCCGTTTTGGACACCGATTTCACTGCTGACCTTACCATTATGGAAGAAGGAACCGAGCTACTAACCCGTCTTAAAAAAGCATTGGTCGATAAAGATCCTGAAGTAAAACTACCCATGTTTACTTCATGCTCTCCCGGATGGATAAAGTTTATTGAGCATACACAAAATCATTCGTTGGGAAATCTGTCAACCTGCAAATCGCCACAACAAATGTTTGGTGCGCTGGCAAAAACCTATTACGCGCAAAAACGCGGGCTCGATCCAAAGAATATAGTTTCAGTATCCATTATGCCCTGCACCGCTAAAAAGTTTGAGGCCAATCGCCCTGAGATGCGCGATAGTGGTTTTAAGGATGTCGATTACGTGCTCACCACGCGCGAGCTGGCTATAATGATAAAACAAGCTGGTATTGAGTTTAACGATTTGGAAGATGAACAATTCGACAAACTGATGGGCAATTCTACCGGAGCCGCAGTAATTTTCGGTGCTACCGGTGGTGTTATGGAAGCTGCACTGCGAACAGCCTACGAAATTGTAACCGGCCGTGAAGTTCCGTTTAAAGATTTAAACATAACCCCGGTGCGCGGATTCGAAGGCATCAGAGAAGCTTCCATTGTAATTGAAGACGCACTCCCCGACTGGAACTTTTTAAACGGCGTGGAACTAAAATGTGCTGTAGCTCATGGATTGGAAAATGCACATCAAATGATGAAACAGGTAAAAAATGGAATAAACAACTACCATTTCATTGAATTTATGGCTTGTCCCGGAGGATGTTTGGGTGGCGGCGGTCAACCCATCCCCACCAGTCCTGAAATACGTAAAAAACGGGCCGAAGCTATTTATGCTGAAGATGGGGACTTACCCATTCGTAAATCGCATGAGAACCCCGAAGTAATACAAATATATGAGGATTTCCTGGGCAAACCACTGGGCGAAAAATCGCATCATTTACTTCACACCCATTATTCCGCCAGGGAAAGGTACTAACAAACAACTGCTACAACTAGTAAGAGCCGCTCGATAGCGGCTCTTTTTATTTAGCTAAATCAAAAAGTTCATTCAATACAACAATACGATTTCCAGAACCAGAGGCTCCGTTTATCATGGCTTTGGCAACGGTTACCACCTCAATGGGTTTGTACTTTTTCAAACCCGGCAAGCAGGTTAACCACCGGCCTACAACTATACCCATAGTCTCGCCAAAACGAGTCTCCTTACGCGGCCCTACCAAAACAGATGGCTTTAGAACAACCAGGTTCTCGAATCCAAGCTTTTGAACCGCATCATCCAATTGTCCCTTTATACGACTGTAGAATATTCTTGATTTTGAATCAGCTCCGGCCGACGATACCAGAACACAAGTTGTAACACCATTATTTTTAGCCATTTCAGCCATTTGGTATTGGTAGGTGTAATCAATCCTAAATTGATTTTCCTGACTTCCTGCTTTTTTAATGGTGGTTCCAAAGGCCGAAAATAATACATCGCCTTTTACCAGATGCTTCCAGGAATCCGGATCATCAAAATCGATAATATGCTCAATCAGCTTTTCACTTTGCTTTCCCGATGAACGCCGTAAAAACAAAATCACTTTTTCGTAGGCGTCGTCCATCAATAACTGATCAACCAATGCCGAACCAACCAATCCGGTTGCCCCTAAAACCAATGCCGTTTTTCCCATAAAACCCTTTTTTAAGAAGTTCTCCAATAAAAACAATAGGTACCTAAAATTTCTTTAGTTGTATCCAAAATGTTTAAGAACTAAGACAACAAACAAAGATAATACAAATACAAATTAGTTAAAAATAGAGCTATTTTAGCTGCCAGCAAACTACAAATCGTATTATCTTTGGGCAATTTTCCTAACAAAAACTAATATGAAAGTACTCTATGCTATAATCTTAAGCGCGATAAGTTTTTTAAGCAAGGCTCAATCGTACCCTGTTTTTCTCGATGGCCAAAATGCCGAATGGACTCATTCAACCCACACAATCAACGATGAAGCAGGCGATGGAAATATGCTCGACTTACTTCAAATTAAAGCACTTAACGACAACAATTACCTGTATCTTTACCTGAGTTTTTATGAGGAAATTAACCTCAACGCCAATAATAACCTGGTATTACTGATCGATACCGACAACAATCCGACAACCGGTCTTTCCATGAATGGCATTGGAGCCGAACTGCAATGGCATTTTGGCGACAAAAAAGGCTATGTATACCTCACCGGAATGGATGTTGTTGTTAGACAAAGCGAATTAGGGTTCAGAGCGCTTCCGACAGTCACATCCAACAAATTTGAAATGGCTTTTAATCGCAATACAACAATTGAAGGGGTATCGCTTTTTCAGAACAACACCATAAAAATACAGGCTTACCTTGACGAACCTTATGGGGACATGTTGCCTGAATTGGGACAAACTTTTTCCTATGTTTTCGATCAAACACCAGTTGCTGAATTTACGGAATTGAGTCTCGAAAAAGAAGCGCCTTCGCACCTGCGCCTGATGACCTACAATGTGGAAAACGATGGAATCTCAAATCCGGAAAAGATTGCTTATTTTGAGCGAATGATTCGGGCAGCAAACCCCGATATTATTACCTTAAACGAATGTTGGGACACCGGCGCAGAATATTTAAAGCAATTACTCGATCTCTGGATTCCTCTGGGTGGAAGTGGCTGGCACACTTCAAAAGTGGTTTCCGGAAACATTACCGCATCGCGTTATCCCATAATAAAAAACCAATCGGTGGTTGGGGGCAGTCGTTTGGGAGCTTCACTTATCGATTTGTCCGAAGCTTTTCATTCTGATATAGTTGTTGTAAACTGCCATTTAAAATGCTGTAACGAAGAGGGCGACAATGCAACCCGGCAATATGAAGTGGATGGATTGATTAATTTTATTCATTCCATGAGGACCGGAAGCAGTGTCTTTAGTGTGCCTGAAAATACTCCGTTTGTTTTTATGGGCGACTTTAATCTGGTTGGCGACAATCAGCAACTACACACCTTAATAAACGGAGACATTCAAAACACCCAGTATTTTGGTGAAGGTGGGTTCCCTGATTGGAACAACTCCCCCATGGGCGATGTAATTTCAACTGGAGTAAACAAAAATATGGCTTATACCTGGCGTAGCGATGGTGGCAGTTATTGGCCCGGCCGCCTCGATTATATCTTCTACACTACCAGTCAATTGGTGAAACAAAAATCGTTTATCATGGAAACCGAATACATGTCGCAGGATGCTTTAACTAAGAACCAATTGTATTCGTCCGACAGCCGACGGGCATCGGACCATTTTCCCCATGTGGCCGATTTTGAATTTAAAACTTACAATAGCATAAAAAAACAAGATACCGGCGAAACAAAAATAAAAATTAGCGCTAATCATCATACCTTATGCATAAATTCATCGGTTACCATTACTCAAACTCAAATCTTCGACCTGAATGGCCGCATACTGCTTACAAAAAATCAAAAACCGGATAGCGGGGTTTTGTTTTTACCTGTAAATACAATAAAAAGTGGCATCTATTTATTAAAAATTAAAACCGATAAGGGATTTATTAAGCAGAAGTTTTTTAAGCCTTAAATCCAGGCTTCATTCTAAAAAAATTAAATAAGCTTAGATTAAAAAAGAAATAGAAAAGCCGGGATTATAAAAAATCACCGGCTTTTCATTCTTACCGAGCCTAATAAAAAATCTAAAAGCTATATTTTATTCCTGTATAGATTCCAAATGAATAAGGGTGAACCGTACCTGCATCATTCATTGGACTTAAAGCATACCTGAAAGTTGGTTGCAAATTAAGGTTCAGGCGGTTAACCAAAGGATATTCAAAACCAAAACCAAATAAACCATTATACCCCATACCTTTAACCGATTCAGTTTCTGCATCCAGGTTTTGACGCTCGTTGTTATCAACCAAATAGGTTTTATTTCCCTGCAATATATTTGCACTTATTCCTCCCAACACATTCATCGATAATTTCCGGTCAATCAAAAGGTAGCGAACCATCATGGGAATTTCATAGAAACTGAAAACCTGAACAAAATCAACCTCTACTCCTGATGAGCGAACAAAAGTTTCCATGCCATCGGTATAAACCGGTGTATTAATTATTTGACCATCGCTCGAACTGGAATTTACCAATTCGCTGGTGGTTCCTTTTATTCGAACATTGCCTACCGAGGTATTCACCTGGTACGAACTCTGATCAGCGCTTCCAAAACTCTGAAAATCGTAAACGGTAACATCTTGGGACCGTTGGCCAATCTCAGAATAATAAACTCCCGTTTGCAAACTCCAGCGGCCTGTCATCTTATAGCCTAAATCAATCCCGGCCGAATACGACATTAATGGCTTTTCGTTTTTGTACTCCTGTTCATAGTTCGAGGTAACTTCGGCAGTATAAACATAATCGCTATTTGCTGCCCCTACCGAGCGGTAACTTAACAAAGGAGAAGCATTTACTGAAACCGCCCACGGATTTTCTTTTTTTTTGGTTTGAACCTGATAATCGTCATTAAACATGGCTAACGATTGACAAGAATATTTTAATTCTCTTGAATCGGTTTTAGCTTGTAGTATACGACTTTCAATTGCCGGAATCGCTTGTAAAGTGGCCATGTCTGAAGATTCATCCATTGCATCGGGTGCTGAATTCACTTTTGAATCATCAACGGGTGAATAAGCATTGTATTCAGCTCCTGATGAAAACATGGGCGGAAGTAAAGTACCACCGGTACTCGCTTTTTTGATGTTTGATTCCGTTTTTTGGGGTTCCGCACTTACATCGGTTGTTTCAACGGGTTTTGAATCCGGCTGAACGGAACTTTTTTCCGCTTCATCTCTTTTAATACCAGTTGTTGCTGCTGCTTCGTTCATCGGTTCAGGTTCAACTAACAAAACGGGGGGTTGTTCTTTTGCCGTATTTTGCAAACCAGGCTTTTCGTCTTTCACGTTTTGCACCAAAACCCCTTGTTCAGTATGAAATGCAGTTAACAAATAACCTGCACCAAACGAGATAAGCAGAGCTACCGATGCTGCAAGAGAATAAAACAGGTTGCGTCGCATACGAATCCGTTTTTTATTCAATGAGTGCTCAATATTATCCCATACAAAAGCGGGTGGCTTTTGAGAATAGTCAGCAAGTCCTTCTTTAAAAATTTTGTCAATATCAGCGTGTATGGTCATAACATTTACTTAACTACGAGTTTAACATCCTGCTTACGTTCACTATATAATTTTTCTACTTTTTCCTGCAATATTACCCTGGCGCGCGATAAATTCGATTTTGAGGTTCCAACGGAAATACCCAACATATCTCCAATTTCCTGATGTGAGTACCCTTCAATTGCGTAGAGATTAAAAACCATTTTATACTGTGGCGATAAATCTCCTATTAACTTGAGCAATTCCTTACTCGAAATCTCACCCATCACATCATCAACAGCCAGTTTGTTGTCGTAATCGCGAATCTCACCTACAGTGTAGAGCAGGTTTTGTTTGCGATAGCGCTCCAGGGCACAGTTTACCATAATGCGGCGGACCCAGCCTTCGAACGAACCTTTAAAATCGAACTGCGATATTTTTGTAAATACCTTAATGAACCCGTCCTGCAAAATATCTTCAGCCTCAGTATAGTCTTTTGAATACTGCAAACAAACAGCAAACATTTTACCCGAAAAACGTTCATAAAGTTTGCGTTGCGCATCGGGCCGGTTCTTTTTGCATTCCTTAATTAGATCATCTAATTCCTTCAATGTATCGGACATTTTTAATTGGGTTTTTAATTATTCTATACCCTGACACCGCGAACAAGACGGCTCATTATTTTTAATGGTTGCGTAACTTCTTAATTTTTCACTGTTTTTTTATTGCTTGCTTCTTTTTTTACTGATGAGCCAAAGGCCAATAAAAGTAAATAAACCATTGAATATTAACAATTCAAAACCAATTTTGTATCCAAAAAACCATACTTCGCTATAAAAATTCAACAAAACACACAATAGCGGTGAAAGAAGCGCAATTATCCAAACCCATTTGTCATTAACAATTCGTTTCGTGTACAGACCAAAAGCATACAAACCCAACAAAGGTCCGTAGGTATATCCTGCAAATGTAAAAATGGCACTAATAACACTGTCGTTATTTAATTCGCTGAAAATTATAATAACCAATGCCAATACCAATGAAATGGCTACATGTACCAGTTTGCGAACCTGTTCTTGTTTTTTTAAGTTTTTATACCGATGCTGAATTTCAAGAATATCAATACTAAACGAAGTGGTTAGCGAAGTCAGCGCCGAGTCGGCACTGGAATAAGCCGCTGCTATTAATCCCAGAATAAAAAAAAGCGACACAATTTTAGGTAGGTAACCCTGGGTAGCGATTAAAGGAAATAAATCGTCGCTTTTCTCAGGCAGAGCCATTCCATTCGATTGAGCAAATATAAAAAGTAAAACACCCAGCGACATAAACAGCAAATTTACCGGCAGAAAAGCAGCCCCATACCAATACACATTCTTTTTTGCATCAGTCAAATTCCTGCAGCTAAGATTTTTTTGCATCATATCCTGATCAAGTCCAGTCATAACAATAGTAATGAAAGCTCCACTCAGAAACTGTTTAAAAAAGAAACTTTTCTCTTTCGGATTATCGAAAAACCAGGTGCGCGATAATTTACTCCCTTTAACCGTAGAAATAACTTCCGACAAGTTCAATTGCATATCGCGGGCAATAAATACCACAGTCAACACTACGGCACCCAGCATAAAAAGCGTTTGTAAGGTATCAGTCCAAACAATGGTTCGGATGCCTCCCTTAAAAGTATAAAGCCAAATAAGCAGGATGGTAACCAGCACGGTAACATAAAAAGGTACCCCCCAGGCATCGAACATTATTAATTGTAAAACACTAGCTACCAAATACAAGCGAAATGATGCACCAATAATTCGGCTAAACAGAAAAAATGAAGCACCGGTTTTGTAAGATACTTTACCAAAACGTTGATCAAGATACGTGTAAATACTGGTTAAATTCAAACGGTAATATAAGGGCAATAAAATATTTGCAATTACCACATAACCCACCAGATAACCCAAAACCATCTGCAAATATGAGAAGCTGCTGCTGCCCACCCAACCCGGAACAGAAATAAAAGTTACCCCGGAAAGGCTGGCTCCAATCATCCCAAACGATACCACATACCATGGCGACTGTTTATTTCCCAAAAAAAATGCCTGATTCTCGGCTCCACGTCCAGTGAAATAGGAAATTACTATCAATAGAGCAAAATATCCGAGCAGGATAAACAAAACTTCAGTTGCTGTCATTTTTTATTATTTTTCACAAATCTAAAGGAATTGACAGCAAAAAAAAATGGAGCAAACAAAAGAAGTGATTACTTTTGACCCAAATGAAAATGTGCATATGGATTTAAATCAACTCCCGTCGCGCTTGTTGGAAAACGCTGTCAATGAATTTGCCAAACTACCGGGTATCGGCAAAAAGACAGCGCTGCGCCTGGTGCTGCATCTTTTAAACCAGTCGGAAAGCGACACCCTCCAATTTACAAAAACCATTGAGGAGATGAAAAAGCAGGTAAAAAACTGCAAAAAATGTCACAATATTTCGGAAGATGAACT
>JBFWMB010000118.1:0-10571 GCA_050251815.1 Salinivirgaceae bacterium
TTTTCACGGCCCGTGTAAGCGCACAGATGGTGGGCGTACTTACCGCCTTCGAAATTTCAACTACCGAATTGAAATCGCCGGGGCTCGATATGGGAAACCCGGCCTCAATCACATCGACCCCCAATTCTTCAAGGGCTTTAGCCACTTCGATTTTCTCGATGGTATTTAACTGGCAACCGGGCACTTGTTCGCCGTCGCGCAAGGTGGTATCAAAAATAAAAACTTTATCTGCAGCCATTGTTATTGGTTTTAATGTTATACCTGTTTATTGCAGCCCTGTAAAAAACGGGGCAGAATATATTTTTTTTATTCCATCACCTGTTCCACCGTCTCAATACCTTCAAAGGCACTTCGCAGGTAAGTATACTGATGCGCTGCCGATTTTGTGGCAAAACTCACCGGTATAGGCGCTGGTTTGCTTTCGCTAAGGCTTTCGGGCAGGACCAAGCCATGCTCCTGCATAAAGCGTAGCAGTTGCGAGGCCAGGCGGGCATCGTACCTTATCTTTTCGCGAAGAATGTTCACCATTTGGTTTAAAGCTTTTTGACTAAGCAGCGGCCGGGGATTATTCTCAAAAGTTGTCATCATTTGTTTATTTAGTGTGGTTTTTTAAGTAATAAGCACTTAAATTTGACCGGGTAAAAATAAAATTGCCGTTTTAATAATAAAAAATAATAAATTTGCCGACTACACTTGTCAAACTGTAAGTTTATCGAAAATAATTGTTGGTATTCAATAGTTTGAACCCATAAAACACAAAATGTTACTACAATGGCCAGACAGCAAACCGATCACTTATTTAAGCTGATAAAATCGCTTACCAAAGCCGAAAAGCGCAACTTTAAACTGTATGCCAACCGCATTGGCGGCGACGACAACGCCAAGTTTCTGTCCTTGTTCAATGTGATTGATAAACAACAGGAATACAACGAGGAAGAGATACTGCATAAGGTACCCGAAATTAAGCCCATACAGCTTCCCAACTTAAAAGCCAACCTGCAAAAAAACCTGTTGGTGAGCCTGCGGCTTTCGACCCAGGGCAACGATGTGGATGTGAGCCTGCGTCAACAGCTCGATTACGCCAAGATACTTTACAATAAAGCACTGTACCGGCAAAGCTTAATTATGCTTGAAAAGGCCAAGATGCAGGCAAAGAAAACGGAGCGGGAACTGCTTTACTTTGAAATGATAGAGTTCGAAAAACTGATTGAATCGCAGTACATTACCCGCAGCCTCGAGAACCGGGCCGATGAGCTGTCGCTGGAATCGGATGTGCTGAATCAGCGTCTTACCCTGGCTGGGGCCTTGTCGAACCTGGCGCTTAAGCTTTACGGTTTTTACCTGAAGCATGGTTACGTACGCAGCGAAGAAGACCAGTTGGCCATTACCGACTTTTTTCACGGGAACATGCCCGCATTCAGTTACGACAAACTGGGCTTCAGCGAAAAAATGTACCTGTACCAGTCGCATGTGTGGTACTACCTGATTATTCAGGACTTTTTAATGCAATACCGCTACTCACTCAAATGGGTTGAACTGATAAAGAATACTCCCGAAACCCTGAGCGCAAACAACGGGCTTTATGTAAAGGGAATGAACAACATGCTCGAAGGCCTTTATTTTGCCGGTGACTTTGGCCGTTTTGAAAAAGGCCTGCTTGAACTTGAAGCCTTTGCCGAAGCGCATCAGGCAGGCTTTACCAAAAATGTGGAATTGTTGTTCTGGTACCATTACTTTATACACACCATCAACCGCCACTTTATGAGCGGGACGTTTACCGAAGGAACCCGGCACGTGCCCAAAATTGTGGCATTTATCGAACAAAACGAAATCTACTTAGACAACCACATGGTGCTTATCTTTTATTACAAGATAGCCTGCCTGTATTTTGGCAGCGACGACTACAAAAACACCATAAAGTACCTGAACCTGGTTATTAATTATAAAGATGCTGAGCTACGCTCCGATCTGCAATGCTTTGCCCGCATCCTGAATTTAATGGCTCATTTCGAGATGCAGAACTATGAACTGATAGAATACCTGGTACGCACTACGTACCGTTTTTTATCGAAGATGAAAGATTTGCACCGGGCACAAAAAGAGATTCTGTTTTTCCTCCGCCGCCTGCCCAGCTTACCCCAGGATAAGCTTACCGATGCCTTTTGCAACCTGCTGGCCGAGCTTAAACAACTGCGCCAGGATCCTTATGAGAAACGGCCTTTTCTGTACCTCGATATTATTTCGTGGCTCGAGAGTAAAATCAGCGGCGTTGCCGTACAGGAAGTCATCAGGCAGAAACAGCTTACGGGTAGTTTTGAAATAAAAAAGCGGAGCAATCAAACCTGAAATACTCCGCCGTAAACTGTATGCCAACAGTTCAAATCAATCGGGTTTATCAAACAAAAAAGAGTTTTCCTGGCTGATACGGGTTCCGCCTTCTTCGTCGGTTAAAGTAAAACGCGACACTTCTTTTTCGTCCTGAATCAACTCTTCGGTTTCTTCCAGTTGAATTTGCTTGCGCTTGTAAGCCGGTTCGCTTTCGAGCGCTTCAATGTCCTGTTCTGTTTTGTAGGTGATTCGGGGTTTGGGTGCCTTATCGGACTGCACACCGGTCGACTTTTCTGCACCAAAAATTCCCAAATCCAGTTGTTCGGCCTGGGGTTTCGAGCGAACGGGTTTTTCTTCACCAAACAAATCGAAACGTTCAATCATATCGTCTTCAGCTTGTTCGTCGTCGTTTAGGCTGAAATGCGAGTCTTCCTCCTCATCGGGGTTTCCCTTATCAATAACCTCAAAGGGAATTTCTTCGTTAAGAGGCTTTGCCGAAGCTTCCGCTGTCCTTGAAGCAGTAAAATCGCCCTCCGGTTTTTTATCCACATCGAGAGGATAAGATATTTTCTGACCCTCCTGATGGGCCACCAGTTCGGGAATGCTGTCGGAACCAAAACCCGTAGCAATAATAGTGATTCCAATCTTATCGCCCAGCGAATCATCGAGGGTATTTCCCCAGATGATGTCGGCATTCATTCCGGCCGATTCCTGCACATAATCGGTTATCTGGCCAATCTCGTCCATACGCACCTCATCGTCAGGACCGCTGGCAATATTCAGCAGGATGTTTTTTGCGCCTTTAATATCGTTGTTGTTCAATAAGGGCGAGGTCAGGGCTTCTTCAATGGCCATCATGGCACGGTTTGGACCCGATGCCGATGCAGAGCCCATGAGTGCTACCCCACTTTTTGCCATTACGGTGTGCACATCGGCAAAGTCAACATTTACCGAACCATGCACGGTAATTATTTCAGCTATCCCTTTTGCCGCAACAGTTAATACATTGTCGGCGCGCCCAAAAGCCTGCGACAGGGGCAAGTCGCCATATATCTCGCGTAACTTTTCGTTATTAATAACCAGTAAGGCATCCACATGCTCGCGCATTTTGGTAAGTCCTTCGATGGCCTGGTTCATCCGTCGCTTGCCTTCGAAACGGAAAGGCAGGGTAATGATACCCACGGTTAAGATTCCCAGGTCGCGGGCTTCTTCGGCAATTACCGGAGCTGCCCCGGTACCTGTTCCTCCGCCCATACCTGCAGTAATAAACACCATTTTGGTGTTGTGCGAAAGAATTTCCGATATCTTATCCAGACTTTCTATGGCAGCCTGCCGTCCCTGTTCGGGTTTGTTACCAGCCCCGCGCCCCTGGGTGAGTGTTTCGCCCAATTGAACCTTAATAGGCACCGGGCTGCTGTTGATTGCCTGGGCGTCGGTATTGCAAATAATAAAATCGACATCGGTAATGCCCTGCTTATACATATGATTTACGGCATTGCCTCCGCCGCCTCCCACACCAATTACCTTTATAATTGACGATTTATCGCGAGGTAAGTCAAAATGCATCAATTCTTCAGCCATAACTATTTGTTTTTATGCCCGTAACATCATGCTTTGGTTATTAAAAAGCCGATGGGTCAGGCTATTTGTATTTACATTTGTTGATCGTCCACATCAAAGAATTCGCCCAGCTTGTCGAACAGGGAAGCAATATTCTTTTTCCCGTTCTTTTTTGAAGTCGCTTCTGCTTTGGTTTTTACTTCAAATTCGTCTTCCTTCACTTTGGCGCTGGCCTTTTCGGCCTCAAAAGCGTCTTTGCTTTGAAGTTCGCAGGCACCGTCTTCGTTAAAACCCGTAAGTGTTAAACCCACCGAAGTGGCAAACATGGGCTGGTTAATCTCACCAACCACTTCGCTGTGCAGGCTTTGGATGGGGTAACCAATGCGCACGTCCATGCCGGTTTTGTAGGCCACCAGCTGACTCAGGTTCTTAAGCATGGCACCGCCACCGGTAATTACTACGCCAGCACCCAGCAATTTCCCCATCCCTGAAGCTTCAATTTCAAAAACCACCTGGGCAATAATCTCCTCCATACGCGACTGGATAATATTTGCCAGATTTTTAAAAGAGATTTCTTTGGGCGGCCGCCCATTAATTCCAGGGATGCTAACCACCTTGTTTTCCTGGGCTTTATCGGCCAGCGATGAACCGTATTTTACCTTGAGTTGTTCAGCGTAGCGTTCCAGAATGTTGCATCCCTGTTTAATATCCTGGGTTACAATGTTTCCTCCAAAGGGAATTACAGCGGTGTGCCTGATGATTCCATCGTAAAATACTGCTACATCGGTAGTTCCGCCGCCAATATCGACCAGGGCCACGCCAATTTCTTTTTCATCATCGGTAAGCACTGCATCGGAGGAGGCCAAAGGTTCAAGAATAAGTTTCTTTACCTTAATTCCGGCACGGGTAACGCATTTCTTTAAATTATTCGATGCTGCCGTTTGCCCGATTACAATGTGAAAATTAGCTTCGAGCCTTTTTCCGTACATGCCTACCGGGTTTTTAACCCCGGTTTCGTTGTCCACAATAAAACTTTGGGGCAGTACGTGTATGATTTCTTCACCTACATCGATGGGAATTTTATGCATATCGCTTACCAAAAACTGAACATCCTCGTTTGATATTTCAGTATCGTATGAGTCACGGTTAATGTATCCGCGGTTACGAATGCTGCGGATGTGCTGACCGGCAATACCCACATAGGCTTCGGTTATCTTTAATCCGGCTTGTGCTTCAGCCAGGTCGGCAGCCTGACGGATGGCGTTTACCGTTTGTTCAATATTCAATACCACACCACGTTTTACCCCGGTTGAGGGCGTATTACCATAACCTAAAATTTCAATCTTCCCCTTTTCGTTTTTTCTTCCAATTATGGCAACAATTTTTGTTGTACCAATGTCGATAGCCGCTACAATTTTTTCCTTTGAATTCATACAACTTATCTTTTAGTGCAAATTACCTGCTGATTATATTTTAAATTTATTTTACTGTAGTTATTCCATCCTGTAACAGAAAGGCCTTGCTGATAAAGCGCCTTAAGGTTTCTGAATTTCTTTTCCATGTTGTCGGTGTCCCCAAATTCTATCAGGTGCGTGCCTACGCGGGGAATTAATTCGTATTCGCCGTTATTCACATAGATTTGCTCTATTTGCGCCCTCCAAAATTGATCGTGATAAATATAGCTGGCCAGCTTTAATATATCAAGAAACTGCTGTTGCGAATTATCCACAGCCTGGGCTTTATTCGTCTTGTTTTGAGTAGCTTTCAACTGAGTGTACGATAATTTTATTTGCCCCGAAGCGACCAGTACATGGGCGGTGTACTTGGTTGATAAAGGCATGGCTGAGCCTTCGTCATCGATATAAAAACTCTCGTGGTTGCTGTTGATAACTCGCAAAATAGGCTTTCGTTGTGATATTGAAACATTTAACTCCCCACCAATGGTTCGGTACACATTGGCTTCTTTTACCAATGGATTTCCTTTAAAATAATCTTCCAGAAAATTCACATTAATGGCATCGATGGGTTGCCCCACAAGCTTTTCCCCTTTATCGTTAAGCATTTTTATTACATCCTGCTCCTCGATAAAAAAATTGCTTGTACCATCGATAATATTTACTGCTACCTTATTACAAACCACCGCTTTGCGCTGGGCAGAAATAAAAGTTAAGGCAAATATCACATAAAGCAGCAACAACAACCAGGGCGCTATATTTTTCAGATGCTTCATTTATTTATTCCGTACTTAGTTAACAAAGCTTCTTTTAAAGGCTTTACCAATTGATCGATATTGCCTGCTCCCATGGTTACCACTATTGAAGTGTCCAACTCCAAAAGCCGGATTACCAGGTTTTCTTTTGAACAGACTTCTTTGTGTTTTAATTGCATAAGCTCCAGCAACATTTCGCTCGAAACACCCTCGATGGGTAATTCACGTGCCGGATAAACCGGTAAAAGAATTACCCGGTCGCAGGCATCAAGACTTTGAGCAAAAGCAGCTGCAAAATCGCGGGTACGCGAATACAAATGCGGTTGAAAAACAGCCGTTATTTCCTTACCGGGATACAAATGCCTGATAGATTGAATGCAAGCTTCAATTTCCTGCGGATGATGGGCGTAATCGTCGATGTAAATCAGATTCTCGGAACGGACATGAAATTCAAAACGTCGTTTTACCCCTTTAAACTGTTTTAAACGTTCCTTCAGCAGCTCGGGCTTTTGCTCTGCAATAAAGGCAGCACTCAAAGCAGCAATGGCGTTCTCCAAATTGTACAATCCCGGAATACCAAGTACAAAGCCCGGTATTTTTACTGTTGGAGTTACCAGGGAAAAATGAAAATGACCATCAACCACGCTTATGTCCTTTGCATAGAAATCGGCCTTACTGTCCTTTAAGGAATAAGTAAACTGGCTGATCTCGTTATTGTGTTCCTTTGTAATAGGCAAACCCAACTTATAAATTAACGTGCCTTGCGCATCGATTTGCTTTATAAACTGATAAAACGAATCCCAAATGGCCTCCTTACTTCCGTAAATATCGAGGTGGTCGGCATCCATCGCGGTTATTACAGCAATTTGAGGATACAAAGTCAGAAACGAGCGGTCGTATTCATCGGCTTCAACCACCACATATGGTGCAGTTCCATTTATAATTACGTTTGAGTGCAGGTTGTTTGATATACCTCCTAAAAAGGCACTGCACTGATCCTTCATAAGCCAGGCAATAGCTGTTGAAACCGAAGTCTTACCATGGGTTCCGGCAACAGCAATTCCTGCATTGCTTTTGGTTAACATACCAAGCGCAACAGACCGCTTAATAAGCTGAAAACCTTGTTCTCTAAAATAATTGAAACCCGGATGCTCTTTAGGAATGGCGGGAGTGTAAACCACCAAAACACCATTCTTATTCTTAAAAGGTGCGGGAATGGCCTCCACGCTATCGTCGAAGGTAATGGAAATACCCTCGTGTTGCAGGTTTTCAGTTATTTCAGAAGGGGTTTTATCGTAGCCGGCTACCTGAAATCCCGCATGATTGAACCAACGAGCCAGCGCGCTCATTCCGATGCCGCCAATTCCAATAAAAAATACGCTATGATAGGTACTTGATTCCAAAATACTACTATATTAAACGGTAAACTTCATCTACAATTAATTCATCGGCATTGGGCTTTGCCAATTTTTGAATGTTAACACCCAATTCTATGCCGCGGCTTTCGTTACCGGTAAGTTGGAGCAAGCGGGGCACCAGCTTTTCCCTGGCATCGCTGTCTTTAACCATTATTGCCGCATCTTTTTCAACCAGCGACATTGCATTTTTTGTTTGATGATCTTCTGCCACATTAGGACTTGGCACCAGAATTACCGGTTTCCCCACAATGCATAATTCCGAAATGGTACCAGCCCCTGCACGTGAAACAATGTAATCGGCAGCAGCAAAAGCCAAATCCATGCGGTTTATAAACTGATGCACCTGCACATGGTGACCGGCGTATTGCTCCAGTGTTAATTTGGCGCTTTCGTAATAATAGGCTCCTGTTTGCCAGATAACCTGGAAGTTACGGCGAATCAACTCATCAAGATTAAAAGCCAGGCTCTCGTTAATGGTTCGGGCTCCCAAACTACCTCCCACTACCAGGATGGTTTTTTTATTTTTGTCGAGATGAAAAAATTGCAGAGCTTCCGTAATCTTCGATTTAAGATCGGTTAAATCGTTACGAACCGGATTTCCAGTTTTGGTAATTTTTGCTTTGGGAAAGTAGCGATCCATTCTATCGTAAGCCACACAAATTCTGGCAGCTTTTTTTGCCAACAATTTATTGGTAATTCCTGCATAAGAATTTTGTTCCTGGATAAGGGTAGGAATCTTCATTCGTTGAGCTATCCAGAGCAGCGGCCCGCTGGCAAACCCGCCCACACCAATAACCACATCGGGTTTAAATGCTTTAATTATACTCTTACACTTGGTAAGACTGATAAGCAGCTTAGGAATAAAAGCCAGGTTTTTCATCGATAAACGCCGCTGAAATCCGGTTACCGGAAGTCCAACAATTTTGTATCCTGCGGCAGGAACTTTTTCCATCTCCATCCGGTTGTGAGCGCCTACAAATAAAATTTCCGTCTGATTGTCGCGACGTTGCAATGCGCGTGCAATGGCCAATGCCGGAAAAATATGGCCGCCTGTTCCTCCTCCGCTAATAATTATCTTCATCGGTTTCAATTTCTTGTTCGTTTGCAATAGGATCTTTAATGGGCTGAACCGTGCGGCTTACGCTTAAAATTATACCAAAAGCCACACTGGTAAATATTATTGAAGTTCCACCCATACTTACAAAAGGTAAGGTTTGTCCGGTTACCGGAAAAACATTTACCGCCACACCCATATTTAAAAGGGCCTGGAAAACCAGACTAAAAGCCAGTCCGACCACCAAGAAAGCCGGAAAGGTTCGCTGGCTGTTTCGGACAATGATACCCACCCGATACAACAAAAACAGGTACAATAACAGGATAATAACTCCGCCCAGCAAACCATATTCTTCAAGAATTATGGCGTAAATGAAATCAGAATACGGGTGGGGCAAAAAGTTTCGTTGAATGCTGTTCCCGGGACCACGGCCAAACAATCCGCCTTGTACAATGGCAATCTTGGCCTGATTCGACTGGTAGTTTCCCTCGCTATCGTCGTTAACAAAACTTTCGATACGGGCTTTCCAGGTGCCTACACGTCCCTTATCGGGCATGTTCCAAACCAGTGCAATAAATAATGCCAAAGCAACAAGGCCTGCTCCAACCAAACCCAACAGATGTTTCATTTTAACCCTGCCAATAAACATTAGCACCACACAAATAACAAAAAGCATGGCAGCGGTTGAAAAATTCGCCGGAAGAATTAATCCGCAAACTATAAGTGTCCAGATTAATATGGGTTGAAACGCTGCTTTAATATCGGCAATTTGTTCCTGATTTCGGGAAAGCACTCGGGCAACGTACATTATTAACGCAAACTTGGCAAAATCGGAAGTTTGAAATGAGATTCCGGTTCCCGGCAGGGTAATCCAGCGAGCTGCTTCGTTCAGGCTAACCCCCTTGAAAAGGGTCCAGGCCAGTAGCGGAACACTTATATATAATAATAGTTGTGATAAGGCATAATAAACCTTATATGAAATATTGTGAACCAGAAAAACAATACCCACACCAAATGCCAGGAATGCTCCATGCCTGAATAAAAAGTAGGATGTGTTGCCTCCCATTTTTTTGTAAGCTAAGGTTCCGGTGGCACTAAATACGGTGAGCATCGAAAAAATAGCCAGCAAAAAAAGGATGAGCCAAATGGCTGTATCGCCTTTAAAATATTTTATAAATTTTTCTTTCACAAATTCATCTTTTACAGATTTCTTACAGCCTGTTTAAACTTTCGTCCGCGATCTTCGTAATTCTGAAATAAATCGAAACTGGCACAAGCCGGCGACAACAAAACTACATCGCCATTTGCGGCTAAAAAATAGGCCGAACGTACGGCTTCTTCCATCGACTGCGTGTCAACAATAGTTTTCACATGTCCGTCGAAAGCCTTGTGAATATTGGTATTATCGACTCCCAGACAAACTATGGCCTTTACTTTCTCTTTTACCATCGGCAAAAGTTTTTCATAGTCGTTACCTTTGTCGATGCCGCCAACAATCCAGACAATGGGCTTTTTCATGCTTTCGAGAGCATACCAGGTTGAATTCACATTGGTGGCTTTTGAGTCGTTGATAAACTCAATTTTATGTACTTGTATAACCGGTTCCAAACGATGCTCAACTCCTTGAAAATTGGTTAAACAATCGCGGATGGTTTCTTTTTTAATTTGAAGCACATTGGCAGCAACTGCAGCCACCATGGAATTGTAGGTGTTGTGCTTGCCTTGCAAAGCTAAATCCTTAATATCCATAGTAAATTCAGAATTATTGAGTTTAACAACTAACTGATCGTCTTCGACAAAAGCCCCTTGCAACAACTTTTCGTTTAACGAAAAAGGCAACAATTCAATGTCGGGGTTTATTTGCTTCAGCCTTTCCACAATTACTTCATCGTCGTGGCAAAATATCAGTTTTTGATTTTTCGTCATGTTTTGAATGATGCGGAATTTTGAAGCCACATAATTTTCGAACTTATATTCGTAGCGATCCAAATGATCGGGCGTA
>JBFWMB010000119.1:0-10570 GCA_050251815.1 Salinivirgaceae bacterium
TAAGGTGCTCTTTGCAGCTATTCTCATCAGGAAACTGCTCGATAAATTTGATTATATTCACATCAAAAGTTTTTTGATAAGATATACATTTTTTCTTAACTGGCATAATCGCGACGAATCAAATTAAACTTTTTGCTCTTTCCATTTGCCGCGTCTAAAGAAGTATAAAGCCAATAAACTCATAAACGATTCGGCAATTATAATGGCGTAAAAAACACCGCGTTGTTCCAAACCGAGCGACATGGCTAAAAACCAGGCCAAAGGTATTTCTATCAGCCAAAAGGCAATAAAATTAAAGAGGGTTGGCATTTTGGTATCTCCTGCCCCATTGAACGATTGCACCATAACCATACCCAGCCCGTAAAATACAAAGCCATACGAAACAATACGCAAACATTCGGAACCAATTCTAACCAGGGCCTCTTCGTCGGTAAACAGGCGAATAAACCACTCGGGAAACAAAATGAATATTAGGCTCATTAAGCCTAAAAATACCATGTTTACAAACGACACCTTCCATACCGACGATTCGGCACGATCGGCCCGGTTGGCTCCCAGGTTTTGTCCTACCAGCGTAGCAGCCGCATTGCTTAAACCCCACGAAGGCAATAACAAAAAGATAATAATCCGAATGGCAATGGTATAACCGGCAATGGCTTCGCTGCCAAAATTCGAGATAATGCGAATCATAAAAATCCAACTGGTGGTAGCAATCAGCGATTGCCCGATGCCTCCGGCCGAAATATTAATCAGGTGCATAATCTTTTCCCAACGAATCTGAAATTTAAGTCCGTTCAGGTTAATGCGCCCCGAACCCCGGAACAAAACGTAAAGCTGATAAACTACGGCCACACCCCGACCAATATTGGTTGCCAGGGCGGCACCGGCAATTCCCAAAGCGGGGAAAGGTCCCCAGCCAAAGATTAACAAAGGGTCGAGAATCAGGTTCAAGCCATTGGCCAGCCACAAAACACGCATGGCAATGGCTGCATCGCCTGCTCCACGGAAGATGGCATTGTTAATAAAGAGCAACATAATAACCAGGTTACCCCCAAACATCAGGGTGGTATAACCGCTGTAATTGTTTACAATTTCGGCCGAAGCTCCCATTGCACGAAGCAAATCTTTGGCAAACACCATCCCGGGAACAGCAATCATTAAAGAAACAATTACTCCGGTAATAATGGCCTGGTACCCTTCGGCACTAGCTTCGCGATGGCGCTTTTCACCAATACGTCGCGACACCAAAGCCGTGGTTCCCATGGCAAAGCCAAAGGCAATAGCATATACCAGGGTCAGTACCGATTCGGTAATGCCCACCGTTGCCACCGCATCGGCACCTAGTTTTGAAACAAAGAAAATATCGACTACTGCAAAGACTGACTCCATTATCATTTCGAGCACCATGGGAATGGCCAAAAGAAAAATGGCTTTGCTAAGAGGAATCTGGGTAAAATCACGGTCAGAGCCTGAAACCGCTTCCCAAAGAAAGTTTTTTAGTCGGAGAAATTTATTCCCCGCCTGTTCGTTTTTGTTAGTTATTTTATGGTAATATTCGGTCATGTTGTTTTCGTTTATACTTTTTAATACATCGGTATCCAGTCACTTGAGCTGTTAAACAAGCTGTTTCGCTGTTAAAGACATTAGCCACCAGGGCAGCATCGATAAACGGTAAGGTAACGATCGTTTTCATAATAAATCCTCCGATTTAATTGGTTAAATAAAAAATGAATAAATAATTTGGGAAATGTTAACGCAATATCAGACTATGTACCTAGTAGTTTTTTGGCACATCGGGAAACACAGTTGATAGGGTCGCTTTAATTTTCATGATGCACAAAATAAAAACATATTTTCCGAACTGCCAAATTTATTTTTATGACTGCGTTATAAAAGAATAAAATTGCAGGTTACAGCAAACAAAAACGGCTCACCGGTTTCCTAAGTCTGGAAACCGATGAGCCGCCAATTATGAATAAGGTCTTTATCTAACTATACAGTTCGTTACGTCTTGCTTTAAGCGCTTCGTCGGTCAGGTAATCTTCGAATTTCATTAATTTATCAATCTGTCCGTTGGGGCCAAACTCAATGATGCGGTTGGTTACGGTATTAATAAACTCGTGGTCGTGCGAAGCCATAAGAATTTGCTCAGGGAAGTTTATCAAACTGTTGTTGAAGGCCTGAATTGATTCCATGTCGAGGTGGTTGGTGGGGTGATCGAGAATCAGGGTATTGGCTTTAGCCAGCATCATTTTGGCAATCATGCAACGTACCTTTTCGCCTCCCGAAAGTACTGTACTTTTTTTATAGACTTCGTCGCCGCTAAAAAGCATTTTTCCCAAATGGCCGCGTAACTCAAACTCCAGCGTATCATTGGTAAACTGGGCAATCCAGTCCATCAGCGTCAGGGGTTTCACAAAATATTCGCTGTTATCCATTGGCAGGTAGGCGGTAGTAATGGTTTGTCCCCAACGACAGGTTCCTGAATCGGGTTGCATGGTTCCGTTTAAAATCTCAAACAAAATGCTGATGGCCCGGTTATCGCGTGAATGGAAAATGATTTTATCGTTCTTTTCCATATTGAAGGTAAGGTTTTTAAACATTACCTGACCGTCGATGGTTTTCGACAGGTTCTCCACCTCAAGCACCACATTTCCAGCCGGACGTTCGGGTTGAAATATAATTCCCGGATACCGTCGGGTGCTGGGCTGAATATCTTCTACCTTCAGCTTTTCAAGCATTTTCTTGCGGCTGGTGGTTTGTTTGGCTTTCGACACATTGGCGCTAAAGCGGGCAATAAACTCCTGAAGTTCTTTCTTTTTCTCCTCGGCTTTTTTGTTCTGGTTGGCCATTTGGCGGGCTGCCAACTGGCTACTCTGATACCAAAACGAATAGTTACCCGAATAAATAGCTACTTTTCCGTGGTCGATATCGAGAATATCGGTACACACATTATCCAAAAAGTGACGGTCGTGCGATACCACAATTACCGTGTTTTCGAAATTCGAAAGGTAATTCTCGAGCCAAAGCACGGTTTCCAAGTCCAAATCGTTAGTAGGCTCATCGAGTAGCAGGTTATCGGGATTACCAAACAAAGCCTGGGCTAAAAGTACTTTTACCTTTTCTTTACCATTCAGATCTTTCATCAGTTTCTGATGCAAATCTTCTTTAATTCCCAGTCCACTTAGTAATGTGGCCGCATCACTTTCAGCATTCCATCCATCCATTTCGGCAAAACGGGCTTCCAAATCGGCGGCACGCATCCCATCGGCATCGGAGAAATCTTCCTTCATGTAAATAGCATCTTTCTCCTTCATAATGGCATACAACTCCTGATGCCCTTTAATTACAGTTTCCAAAACCGAAAACTCGTCAAACTCAAAGTGATTCTGTTTTAATACGGCCAGGCGTTCTCCCTGTCCCAGCGAAATGGTTCCCGTGGTGCTATCGAGATCGCCCGAGAGCATACGCAAAAAAGTTGATTTACCGGCCCCATTGGCACCGATTACCCCATAGCAGTTGCCCGGAGTAAATTTCACATTGACATCGGAAAATAGTGGTTTCTTGTCGAACTGAATGGATAGATTTGATACTGTAATCATTGGATTCCCTCTTACTTAATAATTTGTTACCAACCCCGCGTGGGATATTTGAGGGCGCAAACTTACAAAAATAAAATTGGATTCGCATTACCCTAATAAAAGCAACTGTCTTTCGTCCACTAATTACACGAATTTAATTGCTTATTTCGTGTATAATCAAATACCTAAACTTACCCCTTTGCGAAGTCGGTTGTGGAAAAACAACAAAACAACAAAAGCTCCATAAGTCGTAAAATTGACCTTAACTAAATATTTATGTTCAATGAAGCGCGTAAATTTTTCCGGAAAAAAAGTTGTAACCAGACCATGTTTTGCACGACTAAAAGAATGTTCTAAATTTACACCACCTTAAACCAACCAAGATGAGGAAACTTAACCGAAGAACATTTATAAAACAGGCATCGGTACTGGGATTAGGCTCCATGGTACTTCCCGGCATCCTGTTAAAGAAAGCTGGCGCACAGACGGCACAAAAACTGCCCGACATTGCCATTATTGAAGGCACCACGTTATTTGACAATACCCTGCTGGCCCTCGATCGCCTGGGAGGCATGCAGCGCTTTGTAAAAAGTGGGCAAAAAGTTGGCCTGCTCATCAATTCCGATTTTGAGCTACCCGGTGTTTACACCCACCCCGATATTTCGCTGGCGGTGGTAAAAATGTGTTTCGATGCAGGGGCATCGGAAGTTACTTGTCTGCAATGCGTGATTCCCGAATACTGGGAACGCTCGGCCCATAAAACAGCGATGGAGCCTTACCTTGCCCGGCTGGGTAATGAAACCCTGAATCGGTTTCCGGCCAAATTCGAAAACGGCGGCTTTGTAAAAAAAGAAGTCATCGGCGCCAAACACCTGAAGGAAATTGAAGTGGTTGAAAAACTTTTCGCTGTGGATGTACTTATTAACCTGCCCATTGCCAAACATCACGCGACCACACTATTTACCGGCGCTCTAAAGAATATGATGGGGGTAAATACCCGCGCTACCAACGTAACGTTTCACCTGAATGGGCCAAAACGTAACGACCCGGTTTACCTGGCCGAGTGTATTGCCGATTTGAACCGCTTTCGTCCGGCTGATTTAACCGTAATGGATGCCACGCTTTACCTGACCACCAACGGCCCCAGCGGTCCGGGTGAAACTGCCGAAAGTAATAAGATACTGGCCGGAAGCGATATGGTTGCTCTTGATGCGCTGGGCAGCAGCTATCACGGTTACAGCTACGAGGAGATTCCTTCGCTGGCTGCCGGTGAACAGGCCGGACTGGGAACTGCCAATTATCAAAACCTAAGGATTCACGAAGAAAAAGCCTGATACTTATGATGCGTTTATTCCTGTTGACTAATTTATTGTTGAGCGCTTTTCTGCTGCAAGCAACAAGTATTCACGGGCTGCTGCCCGAAAATAAATCGAGTGGCGACTGGCTTACCGTGGGGCAAACCGAACATTACCAAAGCGATGAACTTTACTTTTTAATAAACGGCGGGGCCGACCTCTACCTTGAATATGGTTTTAAAGAGGTGGTGGCGCAAAGCTATCAGAACAATGCCAACGAAAAAATAAGTGTCGAGATATACGCTATGAAAAGTAACGAGGCGGCGTTTGGTATTTATAGTCTGAGTAAAAGTCCGAAAGGTGAAACAGCAACCCTGGGCGACTTCTCGGTAAAGACACCAAACTCCCTGCTGTTTACCTCGGGTTCGTACCTGGTACTGATGCGCAGTGCAAGCTCCAGCACCCAGGTTAGTGAAGGTTTTTGCCTGCTGGCTGAAAACATCATTAAGAAAATTCCTGCTAAAGGAAGTACACCTGCGCTTATTGACCTACTGAAACTGAATGCTGATGAAGTGCGGTATTTACTTGGCCCCATTGGCTTAAGCTCGGTCTATTATTTCGATGCCACTAATTTGTTTCAGGTGGAAGAAGCCCTTGCTTACCAACAAGGCGACACCACCCTACTCTATTTTGCTTATTCGGAAAATCAAAAAGCCGCTGAAGTATTTGAGCAGTTGCAAGACTTGTTGCCAGGTAAATCAAAATTTACCCTGCTTGAAAGTCGGGCATCGGCATTTAGCCTGAAGGATAAGAAAGAGCGCAGTCTGTTTTTTTCCTTAACGCAACATGCAATTCAAGTAACCATAAACTAAACACAATTACCGGGGTTAAAAAGATAGCGGCTTATGAAACAGGAGCTTTTTGCATTTATAACTATTCCTTAAAGCGTTAGGTTTGTGGTTTTAGCCTAAGGTGTTTATTTTTTACCGGTAAATTTGTGTTTTTAACCGTAATGTTATACTTTTAACCGTCTTTTATTCAATCATTAACACAAGCAATTATGGCCTTAAAAATTAAAATCGACATTACAGTCGACACCGAGCTGTTAAAAGCCAGGTATCCCAAGGGTGGTAACATTACTGACCACAACATTATTGACATGGTTCAGGATCAGGGTAAATTTGAGTACCCGGAAGGAAATCGCGATAAGCTGGTTTCCATTGTCAGTCCCGGTTCGTCGTTAAAATGGAAAATAAAAAGCAAACAAAAGGGAATAAACCTCGACTTGTTGGATTATGTGGATTTGGACGGCAATATGAATAAGGTATTTAACTCGAAACCGGGCAAAGCCGGAACAGACGATGAATACGATGGGGTTATTAAGGCCGATACGGGACAAAAGACCATCAATACCCGCTATGCCTTTAAGTTCTGTATAAAAAAAGAGCCTGCCATCACCTGGACCTGGGACCCGGGCGTGGATGTTCCTTTTCCTCCCGTTGTTCCTTAAGGCAATGAGCAATGAGCAATGAGCAATGAGCAATTAACAATGAGCAATGGGTAATGAGAGAGGGGTTGCTTGTTGCTTTTTGCTGGAATTTAGAATTTAGACTTAAGACACTAGACTTAAGATTTAAGACAGGAAAAACGGAAAAGTGATGCACCTAGTAATGAACCAATAAGGCATTAAGGAAGGTTAAGCCATGCCGCAGTCCTAAGTCTTTTTTTCATTTTTTACATTTAACTTATTGACTATTCACTTTAAGTCTAACCCGACTGATCGTCGGGCAGGTCTCTAACATCTACTCGTATGGGATACACAAACCAGACAAAAGTCATGTTTTTTGTGTGTTGGGTGATTGGGTAAATTATTTTATCTTCGATTTTTATTTATTCAACAACCTATGAACCTATACCGTTACCTTATTTTGATGTTTTTTATAAGTACCCTGGCATTCCGTGTGAACGGAAGCAATGATCAACGCACGCTGTTTAAGGAAATTTACCTAAAGGCCAATAGCGAAAACAACAAGGAAAAAGCCTTAAAATATGCCTTTGATGCCTGGGAACTGGCGCAACAAATGAATAACGACACCCTGATAGCCTCAGGGCTTGTAGTTATTAGCAACAATTATAAATCGTTAGGAAATTATGGACAGGCACTAACTTACGCCTTAATGGCGGAGCCTTATTACCAAAAAATTAACGAGACCATGGGTTCAGCCATGATAGCCACCCACATTGCCGGCATCTATTTTACCATGGAAAACTTTGAACCCGCCATTAGTTACTATCAAAGGGCTATGCAAGTAAAAACCGAATACATTGCACTCACCCTGGCCATTTATACAAACCTGGGTGAAATATACCGGAAAATGCAACACTATGATAGTGCGCTTTATTACATGCAACGCTACCTAAACGAAGCAAGGGACCATAATTTTGCCTATTACGACGGACAAAATTATGCAAACCTGGGATTGGTTTATGCCGCACAAAATGAAACCACAGTGGCCGATTCGATGCTAAACAAAGCCACCGACATACTAAAAACCAACAAGGACTTTATGGCGCTTACACAAACTTACCTCGAGTTGTCCAAAATTTATCTTGAACAAAAAGACTATTCAAAAGCCTTACCACTGGTAAAGCTTGCCTACCAAACCGCCGACAGCAACCACTATACCGGTGAACTAAAAAATGCCGCCCTGTTGTTGGCTCAACTTAACGAACAAAAAAACAACTTTGTTGATGCCTACCGTTACCTGAAAACCTTTAACTCGCTACGCGAACAAATTGCCAGCGACTCGGTGGTTTCAAAACTGGCCGAAATGCGTGCCGATTTCGAGATTCAGAAAAAGGAAGAAGAAGTAATTTACCTGAAACGGATTAGTAACATTAAGAACCTGCTGGCCCTTATTCTTATTATTGGTTTAGTGGCGGTTCTTACCCTGGTTCGTTTCTTATATGTCGAAAATAAAAAACGAAAACAGGCCAACCGTTCGCTTGAAGAATACAACGAAGAACTGAATCAAAAAAACCACATCATCCATCAGGCGCTTCAGGATAAGGAAGTATTGATACGGGAAATTCACCACCGGGTAAAAAACAACCTGCAAATTATATCGAGCATCATTAACCTGCAGCGCATGCGCATCGATAACCCCGATACTGAAAATGTGTTTAACGAGATGCAACGCCGGATTATGGCCATCGCGTCGATTCACCACAAACTGTATCAGGGCGATTCGGTTTCGCTTATTAACATGAAGGAATACCTGACCGAGATTGTAGAATCCATTCATCAGGCTTTCGACGATCAGGGAATGGAAGTAAATTACCAGATTTCGATACAAAATATAAAACTCGATATCGATGCTGCCGTTTCCCTGGGTCTTATTGTAAACGAACTGGTGACCAACGCTTATAAATATGCGTTTAAAGCCGGACACAAGAACCATCTAACCATAGGACTCACAGCTACCGGATTGCATCAGTACCAATTAAGGGTTAGCGATTCGGGCCCCGGTCTGCCCCAGGAATTCTCCATCGAAAAAAGCGATTCCCTGGGAATGCGAATGGTTTCCTTACTCACCCGACAACTTAAAGGAAAAATAGACATACAAAACCAGCAGGGAGCCGTTGTGCTTATTGATTTTAAAGAAGCGCTAAAAAACGTGTCACGATAAAAAGCATATTTTTATTATTGTTCGAAACAAATGGTTAACTTGCCATCGTGTTTCTAATTCCTTAAGTATGCTTAAACTTTTAATTGTTGAAGACGAACTGCTTATTGCCGAAGATTTACGGATGCAACTAACCAAACTGGGTTACCACGTTATTGGTATGGCAGTTAGTTATATGGAAGCCATTGAATTAATTATGGAAGATTTGCCCGATTTGGTTCTGCTCGACATTAACATTAAAGGCGACAAAGACGGTATTGAATTGGGGCATTTTCTGCATTACGAAGTAGAAATCCCATTCATTTACCTTACCAGTCATTCCGACAGCACTACCCTGGCCCGGGCCAAGGAAACCCAACCCGATGCTTACCTGTTAAAGCCTTACAAAAAAGAAGGCTTGTACACCGCCATCGAAATTGCCCTTTCGAATGCAGCCAAACGCAGTCGACACGAAGCCATGGAAAGTCTGAATGAAAAAGAACCTGAGGGTGAAGAATTGATTCTGAAGGATTGTCTTTTTGTAAAAAAGGACCATTCGTTTATTAAAGTAAAGCTGAGCGAAATAAAATACCTGAATTCGGAAGGAAATTACATGACCATTTTTGTGGATCGGGAGAATAAATACCTCATCCGCTCCACCATAAAAAACATGCTGGAATATATTCCGGGCGATGTGTTTTTCCAAACCCACAAATCGTATCTGGTAAACCTGAATTTTTTAGAGCAGATTGGCCCCATGTCGGTTACCGTATCGGGTGTGGAGGTTCCGCTGGCTAAAAATAAAAAAGAGCAATTGCTTTCGCGGATGCGAACACTTAAATAAGTAAGGAACAAAACGAATTATTACCAGAGCCTTATTTTTAGCAGATTGAATACCGGCAGTAAGCCCTTAGTTTACACTGGTAAAAGAACCGTAAAAACAGAACCTCGGCCCTCAACACTGCTTGCTGAAATACTGCCCTTGTGAATCTCAACATATTCGCGGCAAACCAAAAGTCCCAAACCCGATCCTTTTTCATTAAGCGTTCCGGCTTTTGAATCAACAGCAACACTGGTAAACAGGTTTTCCAATGTTTCCTGGTTCATTCCTACGCCGGTATCGGTTACTGTAATCTGTAATTGCTTAGGGAGTTTTATGGCCGAAATGTTTACAGAACCCTTACGCTGGGTGAATTTTATGGCATTTGAAAGCAGGTTACGAATTACGGCCTGCATCATGTTTTTATCAGCTACAATCATCAAATCATTATCCACATGGCTGGTTAGGGAGATAAGTTTTAAAGCTGCATTTCCTTCCAGGTATTCTTTTACTTCATTTATCAGTGCCGAAAGATTGGTTTCCTTCGGATTAAAAAGCACCTGTCCGGTTTGAATACGTCCCCAATCCAATAAATCTTCGAGCAGGGTTTGAATTTTCTGTGCCGAATGATTAACCATCGATAAATAATACCGGGCTTCTTTTTCATCAATTTTAGGCAGGTTTTCTTCGAGCAGCGAGGTAAAGCCCATTATACTGGTTAGCGGCGAACGCAAGTCGTGGGCCATAACCGAAAACAATTTGTCTTTGGTCCGATTTACTTTATTCAAATAGTCCTTTCGCTCATTTAATATTCTGTTTCGCGATTTTAAATCGATGATTAAGCGCTGCTGCAATTCGTGGTAATTTTCCAGTACCCGAATAATTAAATTGATTCCTACTAGAAAAGCTATCAGAATTACCGTAAGCATGGGAATCGACTGTTTCAGAAAAACGGAACCCGTGTTTAATGTCAACCACCAGATAAGTACATAAATTGAAATGCCTATCATATTGGCATGAATCCTACCTAATGTAAAACCGGAATAAAGAATAATCAAGCCCAACAACATGGCATTGCTGTAGAAAATCTGAACAATAGCCGGGTTATTTACTCCCATAAAGATATCGAGGAAGATATTCAACAATATCGAGTAAAGAATCAAGGCATTGGCCCATTTAATCGATAATTTCCGAAGAGCTACCGTAGGA
>JBFWMB010000120.1:0-10556 GCA_050251815.1 Salinivirgaceae bacterium
CAGCTCCACCTATACCTATACAATGGATAAACCAATTCCAGAACCCGACTGTTCAGTGATGGTACTGTTCGAACACTGGTAAACCCTATGGAAAATATGCTTCAGTTCTTTGGCCGGAATTCCAATGCCGTTATCAATCACTTCGAGCTGCAGCCAGCTTTCGATGCCCTTTGTGTTTTTGATGGCCTGGGCCAGTCCCAAGCTACGTGCAGTTACTTTGACCATACGTACTTTAATGGTACCGTTAATCCGTGTGTATTTAAAGGCATTCGACAAAAGGTTATACAGGGCCGTAGTAATCATTTCCTTGTCTATCCACAACTCCTGGGTTTCTTCAATGTCGCCTGATTCAAAGGTAAGGGTAATTGATTTTCGCTTTGACTGGTTCTCGAAATATCCCAGAATATCTTTAAAATAAGCTGTACAGGAAACGGGTTCGAAACGGGGTTCCAAAATACCAATATCTATTTTCCGCAACTGAAGCAGCTGATTGGTTAACGACAGCAGGCGCGATACATTCTTTTTTACCAGGCTAAGGCTGTTGCGCGATTCGGAATCGAGCCTCCCCTGCTGAAGTACCCGCTCAAGCGGAGAATAAATCAGCGTTAATGGAGTTCGAATCTCGTGCGAAATATTTGTGAAGAAACGCATTTTTGACTCGGTAATTTCTGCCAGTTTCCTCTTCTCCAGAGCTTCAATCTTTAGCTTTGTTTTCTCGGTGGCTGCTATAAGCGAGTATTTACGAAAAAAGAAGAGAAGGATCAGGATAGCCAAAAAATACAAGCTATAAAACAAAGGGGTACGCCAGAACGGCGGCAACACGGTGATTTTTATCTGGGCAATCTGATCGTTCCAGATACCGTCGTTATTGGTCGCCTTTACCTGAAAAACATAATCGCCTTCGAAAATGTTGGTATAGGTGGCGGAATGTTCATTGGCCTCGGTGTTACGCCATTCGTTGTTAAAACCCAACAGGCGATACATGTAACGCACATTGGCTGTATTCGAAAAGTGCATTCCCGAAAACTCAAACGAAAATTCCTTGTGCTTATGGCTTAATACAATTTGTTCGGTGCTGGAAATATCTTCGGTAAGCAATACCTTATTCCGTATTTTCTGATTGGGTTTAACATCAGTATCGAATACCTTAAAAACAGTGATGGTAACCTTCGACAGGTGCGGATTCTGCTTAATGTCGACCGGATTGAAGGCGCTTATTCCGTTTACTCCGCCAAAAAACAATTCGCCCGATGCATTTTTATAAAAGCCATTGGTATGAAACTCGTTGGCCTGCAAGCCGTCGTTGGCGTTGTAATTGGTAAAGGTTTGGGTTACGGGATCTAACTTCGACAGCCCGTCCATGGTGCTAATCCAAAGGTAACCTTCCTTATCTTCAAGTAAACCGCAGATTACATTGTTGGGTAAGCCATCGGTATCAAAAAACGAACGAAATCGCAGTTTTCCCTGATAAATAACCTCATTGGTTGTTTTTCCTTCGGGAATCAGCGCTTTGTTCAATCCATTGCTGGTACCCAGCCATAAGGTTCCGTTCCTGTCCTCGAGCATGCAATTGATCTCGTTATTGCTGAGGCTCCACGAATCGTTTTCGGAAAATACATAATGCACAAAACCCGATTGACCGCTATTCAACACATTAAGTGGAGCAATATTTACGCCTCCCCCCTTGGTTCCAATCCAAAGGTTGTTGTGTGAATCGTCGGTAAGTGAAACCACAATATCGCTGTTCAGGGTCTGATAGTTGGCACTTGAGGTATTATAGGTCTGCACGTTGTTTCGTTCCGCGTTGATTCTTCCCAGCCCATTGCCCCAGGTTCCGTACCAGATTTGGCCTTGGCGGTCCTGATGAATGGCAAATACAAAGCCTGCAGTGGGAATTCCGGTAATGTTATGTTCTTTATCTACCTTAACAATGCTGTTGATGCCCATACCTATCCACAGGTTCTGTTGATTGTCAACCAGCAACGAAATAATTTCGTTGGTGGGCATATTGCTCAGTACCGATATGTTGTTAAAGTTCTCGAAGGTGAAAGTTCCATCGGGCAAGGCTTCAATTCTATTGAGGCCATTGAAGGCCGTCCCTATCCAGAGGGTGTTCTTCCGGTCGCCGGTAATGGCTGTTACCTGCTGGTTTTGGTGATTGTTGCCGTAAAAATCTTCTATTTCAATGTGCTTAAAACGCTTACGATACAAATCAAGGGTATTGCATCCCCGGCTCTCGGTTCCTATCCACAGCACACCGGTTTTATCAATTAGCAGCGAGTTGATCACATTGTCGCTAATAAATCCCTTGCTGTCTTTATGGCTTTGAAAAAACTGTAGCTTACCCCGGGTGTCTATCCGGAATAAACCTCCCCCGCGTGTTCCGCCCCATATATTATTATTAGGGTCCATCAACATCTGATTTACCCAGTTCACTTTCAGCTGCCGCGATTCGGGTTGTACAATGTCATAATAGGTAACCCGTGGCTTTGCCATGCCTGAATCAATCAGGGCAATTCCTTCCGATGAGCCAATGTAGGTCTTCCCCTGCTTATCGGTAATTATGGAATTTACTTTAGCAGCATTAATGGCATCCAAATCTATCTTCTGAAAAGTGTTCTTCTCTTCGTCGAAGCGGAACAATCCGTCTTCTGTCCCTATCAGAAAACTGTGCGATGATTCCCTAAAAATGGAAACCACAGCAATCATTTGCTTGGTGGCTGGCAGAAAGTTTCCCCGGGGATTATTAAAGATAGCATTCAGCGACACATTTTTAAAGTCGTAATCGTGCGGGCTACTGTGGGATTTTCCCCGGAAGAGCCCGGCAGTTGATCCTATCCATAGGGTGCTGTCAGCATCAACAAAGATGGCATTCACCGAACTGTGCTTGGGTATTCCTTTGATGCGTAAAAAACTGTTGTCCGTATAGATGTATTTATTCAGTCCGCCACCACGTGCACCTATCAATAAATCGTTGTTGTAGTCGGGCTGAAGCTGGATGATTTCGTTCGATTGTAGTGAGTTGGTGTCGGCAGCATTGTATTTAAACGACACAAAACGATAGCCGTCGTACCTGTTTAGCCCGTATTTGGTACCCATCCAGATAAATCCCTGATGATCCTGTAACAAGCTTAATACCGACGACTGCGACAGGCCCTGTTCCTTTGAAATGGAGTTAAACAGGTAATCAGAAAAAATACAGGGCTCCTGAGCTTTCAGAATTACACTACCGAAGATAAAGAGCAACAAGAAATTAAGTGCACCCCTTTTGATCATGATGGTAATAAAGACAATTCAACGTTAGGATAAAGATACAAATTTAATTTTTTTATATTAAATTGCAACCGATTGCACATTTAATTGCAATAATTATTATTTTTGTTCGCACTTTACAAAAGAATTTAGCAGTTTGAAAAAGGAACTTACCATCTACGACATAGCCAAAGCGCTTAATCTGTCGGCTTCTACAGTGAGCCGGGCACTTAACGAGAACAAGGCCATCAATAAGAATACCCGCGATAAGGTTATGCAATTTGCCAGCGAAAATGGCTACCAGTCGAATACTTTTGCAGCCAACCTCCGGCAAAAAGAGACCCATACCATTGGGGTTATTGTTCCTAAAATCGACAGCAAATTTGTTTCAACCTGCCTGGCAGGGGCCGAAAAGGTGGCATCAGAAAAAGGCTACAACCTGCTAATCAGCCAGTCGCTCGATGATCTCCGGCGTGAAGAATCCATAGCCAAAACTTTTTTCCGCAAAAGAGTCGATGGACTAATGGTCTCGCTTACGGCAAACACCACCGATACCGCCCACTTTAACCCCTTTATCGCCAAGGGGATTCCCCTGGTATTTTTCGATCGTACTCCCGAACAAACCGATGCGGCAGCCTTTATCATCGATAATTACCAGGCAGCTTACACCGCCACCAGTCACCTGCTGGAACAAGGTTGCAAATGCCTGATACACCTTACCCTTGACGCTAATAGCCCAGTATACCGCCAACGAAAAAAAGGCTTTGTTCAGGCACTGAACGAGACAAAAAGCACCCGTTGTGGTGAAACCCTCTGCTTAAAAAGCCTCGATCTTGAGGCAGGAAAGGAAGCTGCTGCCCTTATTGCACAAATGAATCACCGCCCCGATGGGGTTTTTGCAGCAAACGATCAAACCGCGGTGGGCTGCATTCTGGCCTTTCAGCATATGGGAATTCGCGTTCCCGACGACATTGCCGTGGTAGGCTTCAACAACGATTTGGTATGCGACATAGTGAGTCCCGGACTTACCTCTATAAATTATCCGGCCTTCGATTTGGGAGCCATGGCTGTCAACCAGCTGATTGAGCACATCCTGGGAAACAGCAACCTGAACACTACCAACCGTACCGTGCTAAAGTCCGATATTGTTGTTCGCGGCTCCTCGCTTAAAAACAAAAACTAATCACATCGCTATGAAAACACCTGCTCTTTTTATATTACTGTTTTTTTTAGTGGCAAGCCTGGCGCTCAAAGCCGAAAACGGTTACGACCTTTGGCTTAGGTATGCTCCCCTTACCGATACGGAACGGGTGCAGAGCTACCAAATGACCTTTAGCCGGGTGGCCTTGCCCGGAAACTCAGCCACCCGGCAAGTTATCCGGAACGAACTGCTACGGGCAATTCCCCTGATGCTGAACCAGCCGCTTGAGATAGCTACTGCCAGAGTGGAACAGCCGACCCTACTGATTGCCCTTAGAAATAACCTGTCCGGCTTAAGCGCTGTTCCGGGGCTGGCTACTGTCGATGCCCTGGGCGACGAAGGCTACCAGCTGATTCAGACCACCAACGGCCCGCTACTTATTACCGCCAACACCGACATCGGACTGCTGTACGGAACCTTTCATCTCCTGCGCCACCTGCAACAACACCTTCCACTCGACAGGCTTAACCTGACCCAAAGGCCGCGCCTGAACCTGCGCATACTGAACCATTGGGATAACCTAGACCGAACTGTGGAACGAGGCTATGCCGGATTTTCCATCTGGGACTGGCACAAGCTGCCCGATTATGCCGACCCGCGCTATACCGACTATGCCCGTGCCAATGCTTCGATAGGCATTAACGGAACAGTGGTAACCAACGTAAACGCCAACGCACTGGTCTTAAGCACGCAGTACCTTAATAAGCTGGTAACCCTGGCAAATATCCTGCGGCCTTACGGAATAAAAATTTATTTGACCGCACGTTTCAGCGCCCCCGTTGAGCAGGGCGGCTTAAGCACAGCCGACCCCCTCGACCCTGAGGTTCAGCAATGGTGGCACAACAAAGCCCACGAGATTTATTCACTTATCCCCGACTTTGGCGGATTTCTGGTAAAAGCCAACTCCGAGGGGCAGCCGGGTCCACAGGACTATAAGCGTACCCACGCCCAGGGAGCTAACCTGTTGGCCGATGCCCTGGCCCCTTATGGCGGAATAGTCATCTGGAGGGCGTTTGTGTACAGTCACGAAGTACCCGACGACCGGCACAAACAAGCCAACAACGAGTTCCTTCCACTCGACGGGGAGTTCCGCAACAACGTGCTGATACAGGTAAAGAACGGCGCCATCGACTTTCAACCGCGCGAGCCCTTTCATCCCTTGTTCGGTGCCATGAAACAAACACCTTTGATGATGGAGTTCCAGATTACCCAGGAATATACCGGTTGTGCCACCCACCTCTTTTACCAGGCCCCGCTGTATAAAGAGACACTCGATAGCGATACCTGGTGCAAGGGTGAAGGCTCTACTGTAGCCAAAGTTATCGACGGTAGCCTTTATAAAAACACACTCACCGGCATGGCCGGCGTGTCAAATATAGGAAACGACTTTAACTGGACCGGACATCCCTTTGCGCAGGCCAACTGGTATGCTTACGGCCGTCTGGCCTGGGATCACCAGCTTAGCGCTGAAGCCATTTCCCGCGAATGGCTGGGTATGACCTTCAGTACCGACACCGCGTTTTTAAATCCAATGGTCAGGCTGATGATGGATTCGCGCGAGGTGCTGGTCAATTACATGACTCCGTTGGGGCTGCACCATATTATGGCGCGAAACCACCATTACGGTCCGGGCCCCTGGGTTAGCGGAGGCCGTCCCGACTGGACCTCATTGTACTACCACCGTGCCGACAAAAAAGGCCTGGGTTTCGATCGTACCGCCACAGGAAGCAATGCCGTGGCGCAGTATTTCCCCGAAGTAGCCCGTCAGTTTGGCCAGCGTGAAACCTGTCCCGACGAATACCTGCTGTGGTTTCACCAGGTAGGCTGGAACGAGACACTGGCATCGGGACGCAGTCTTTGGGACGAATTGTGTTACCGCTATTACGCCGGTGCCGAAGCAGTTACACAGATGCAAAACCAATGGGACGCACAGTCCGCTTTTGTCGACCCCGAACGCTTTACCCATGTGGCGGAACTTTTAAAGATACAAGCCAAAGAAGCCCGCTGGTGGCGCGATGCCTGTGTATTGTATTTTCAGCAATTCTCGGGCTTACCCATTCCTGAAGGTTATGACAGACCTGCGCATTCACTGGAACATTACATGAATATAGAGCACCGTTTTGTGCCGGGAATTAAAAACGAATAAACACTTTGTTATTCGCAGACTTATACATCAGCTGGCATGAAATGGAAGTCCCTTAATTTTGAAGCCTTACCTAACTACAACCGGTCATCCGACAGGCTGCTTTTACTGTTGCGTATCCTTGGTTTCAGCGTTCTGCATCTTCACGTTCAACGTTCTGCATCTTCGAACGCAGAGTTCTGCATCTTCACGTTCAAAGTTCTGCATCTTCAAGCGCAGACTTCTGCATCTTTGAACGCAGACTTCTGCATCTCCGAAAACGGATTCGGGCAATTTTACATGCAGGCAACGGTAATTTACTGCTAAAAGCAGCCCGAACCTATCTGACAGACGGGCTGACAAGCTTTGCAAATCGCTGAATTAGCAATTTCAAATTATTCCATAAACAAACAATAAAATAAAAACTCCATGAGCTACATCGATAAACTTTTTAACCTTAACAACCGCGTGGCTGTAATAACAGGTGGCGGAGGTGTGCTGGCCGCTGCCATAGGCAAGGGCCTGTCGCAGGCAGGAATGAAACTGGTTTTTCTCGATATTAACGAACAAGCAGCCCGCGATGCCGCTGAAACCATCCAAAAACTGGGTGGCGATGCCCTGGGACTGAAAACCAATGTGCTTGATATAGAAACGCTCAAAGCCAGTCGCGACCTGATTCTAAACCGATACGGCACCATCGACCTTTTGCTAAATGCCGCCGGAGGAAACATGCCCGGTGCAACCATCAGCCCTGATGCAACGGTTTTCGACCTTAAAATTGATGATCTGGATAAAGTAAGCAATTTGAATTTTAAAGGTACGGTATTGCCCTCGATGGTATTCGGAAAAGTTATGGCCGATAAGGGTTTGGGAACCATCATAAACATTTCGTCGATGGCCGCGTTTCAATCCATAACTCGCGTTATCGGGTACTCGGCAGCCAAAGCGGCAGTATCAAATTTTACCCAGTGGATGGCTATGGAGCTAGCTATGAAATTTGGCGACAAGCTTCGTGTAAACGCCATTGCGCCGGGTTTCTTTATCGGCAACCAGAACCGCGACTTATTGATTAACAACGATGGTACTTACACGGAACGGGGGCAAAAGGTTATTGCCAACACCCCCATGGGACGCTTTGGCAATGCCGAAGAATTGGTGGGTGCCGTTTTGTATCTGGCCAGCGATGCCGCCTCGTTTGTTACCGGGGTGGTACTGCCCATCGATGGCGGGTTCAGCACCTTTAGCGGAGTGTAAACCCACAGGCCCGGTATAAAGTTGCGGGTTAAGGTTAATGTAACAGAGTCTCTGCAATTCTGGCAACCTGGCACATTGTTAAAATACTATTGAGGCTCTCTGGCGGCAGAAACTTAATATAACTTAAAAATAAGGGACATGAAAAACCGGAAATTAGGAAAACAAGGCTTTGAAGTATCGGAAGTTGGGCTCGGTTGTTGGCAACTGGGTGGCGACTGGGGTGATAACATATCGCAGGAAAAAGGTTTTGAAATACTACAGGCTGCTGTTGATTCAGGCTATACTTTTTTCGATACGGCAAATGTTTACGGAGGAGGAAAAAGCGAGGCCATCCTGGGTGCTTTTTTCAAAAGCTGTCAAACTCCCGTGCGTATAGCCACCAAATTTGGGCGGGGTGCCGATGCTTACCCTGACAATTACAGCAGGGAAGTTTTGCGTACTTCAATTCTCCGCTCGATGGAACGCCTGGGGATGGAAGCCCTCGACCTCGTGCAGCTGCATTGTGTTCCTACCGAAGTACTGCGCCGGGGCGAAATATTCGACTGGCTACGCGACTTGCAGTCGCAAGGATTGATAAAACATTTTGGAGCCAGCGTTGAAACAGTGGACGAAGGTTTGCTCTGCCTGGAGCAGGAAGGCTTGCTCTCGCTGCAGGTCATCTTTAACGTGTTTCGCCAGAAACTGGTGAACGAACTGCTGCCCCGGGCGCAGGAAAAAGGCGTGGGTATTATTGTTCGCTTACCCCTGGCCAGCGGACTGCTTACCGGAAAATTTACCAGCCAGACTCAATTTGCCGAAACCGATCATCGGAATTACAATCGTAACGGTGAAGCTTTTAACGTAGGTGAAACTTTTGCCGGATTACCCTATGAAAAAGGACTCGAACTGGTCGAAGGTTTAAAAGCTGCTTATTTACCCCATAACATGAAACTTTCAGACTTTGCCCTGCGCTGGATTCTCGACCATCCTGCGGTAAGCGCGCTTATTCCGGGGGCAAGTTCACCGGCACAAGTGCGTAGTAATGTGGCCATCAGTACGATGAAGCCCCTGGACACCGGCCTGCATAAAAAGCTGTGGAACTATTACAGCGAGAAGGTGCATTCTTACATACGCGGGGCTTATTAGGAACCTGAATCATTTGATTACCAAACAGGAAAATACGAAACACTAAATCCAGCATTTATGTATAACAATGACAATCCGGGTTTTGAGCATACCTGGCGTTGGTTTGGTCCCAACGATCGCATTACGCTCGAACAAATCAGACAAACGGGTGCTACGGGAATTGTAACAGCCCTTCATCAGGTTCCCGTAGGCGATGTCTGGACTGCGGAAGCCATACAAGAAAGGAAAGCCCTGATTGAAAAGCATGGCATGACCTGGTCGGTGGTTGAAAGTGTTCCGGTGAGTGAAGCCATTAAAAAGCAAAAAGGCAATTACATGGAACATATCGGGAACTATAAACAAACGTTGAGCAATTTGGCACAATGTGGTATCTATACGGTATGTTACAATTTTATGCCTGTACTCGACTGGTCGCGAACCAATCTGAATTACACTTACAACGATGGTTCGCAGAGCCTTAAATACGAATATCCGGTTTTTGCAGCTTTTGATTTGTTTATACTCCGACGTAAAAATGCTGCTGAAGACTATAGTCAAGAGGTAATTGACCAGGCGACCCGTTATTTTGCATCACTGAACGAAGCACAAAAAGCCGACTTACAACATACGATACTGCTGGGTTTACCCGGTTCGCTCGAAGCATATACCCTGGAAGCTTTTCAGGCTGCTCTTGAGGAGTATCGGCATATTGACAAAGCCAAACTCAGGGAACACCTCATCTATTTCTTACAAGAGATTTCCCCGGTGGCTGAACACGAAGGAATAAAACTGGCCATTCACCCCGACGATCCTCCCTGGGCACAACTTGGCTTACCGCGCATTGTAACGGGTTACGACGATATTAAATTCATCCTTACCCGGGTAAACAGTCAGGCCAATGGCATTACCCTGTGCACTGGTTCGCTGGGCGCCGGCTATTCCAACGATTTGGTAAAAATGGCCAAGGATTTTGCCGAACGCATTCATTTTGCCCACTTGCGCAACGTAAGCCGCGATGCGGGTCGAAACTTCAGGGAAAGCAACCTTTTCGAGGGTAATGTGGATATCGTGAGTGTGGCCGGTGCCCTGATAAAAGAAAGCATGCGCCGGAAAATTCAGCAGCGCCCCGACTTTAAGATACCCATTCGTCCCGATCATGGTTTTCAAATACTGGGCGATATTGGCCTCGACAACTATCCGGGCTATGGCTTATATGGCCGCATGAAAAGCCTGGCCGAAATACGGGGAATGGAGTTGGGCTTGCTGGCCTCTCTGACTAAAGAGTAATGGTACCTATGCGATAACCTACAGGTTAATCTTCAGAATAACTTCCGGAGATTAGCCTTTTTGTTTGAACATCACAAACCTATTCTGTCCTTAATGTACTCAATATATATCAACATTTCAATGAATATATTATCATATATTGAGACAAGCCAAATAAATTGCTTGCAACTTTTATAATAATGCACCACTAATAATACACCACTTTAAAGTCAGAATCAAATACCATTACAACTATTGTTGACAGAATATAACTTTATTGGGAAAAATTGCTCCAAATTTTAGAATAAAATACACTTTCTTACATTAACACAACAATCTTATAATCTATACTTTATA
>JBFWMB010000121.1:0-10529 GCA_050251815.1 Salinivirgaceae bacterium
TGATCGTCTTCGACAAAAGCCCCTTGCAACAACTTTTCGTTTAACGAAAAAGGCAACAATTCAATGTCGGGGTTTATTTGCTTCAGCCTTTCCACATTTACTTCATCGTCGTGGCAAAAAATCAGTTTTTGATTTTTCGTCATGTTTTGAATGATGCGGAATTTTGAAGCCACATAATTTTCGAACTTATATTCGTAGCGATCCAAATGATCGGGCGTAATGTTCATGAGTACAGCAATATCGGCTTTAAAGCTAAACATGCCATCGAGCTGAAAACTACTCAGTTCAAGCACATAATAATCGTAGTTTTCGGTAGCTACCTGCCGGGCGAAACTTTTTCCGATGTTTCCGGCAAGACCCACATTCAATCCGGCCCGCTTTAGAATCTCATAAGTAAGCAGGGTTGTAGTGGTTTTTCCGTTGCTGCCGGTAATTCCAATTACAAAAGCCTGGGTGTATGAACACGCAAATTCAATTTCGGAAACAATTGCAATTCCCTCTTCACTTAAATGGGCAACAATAGGAGCTTTATCAGGAATACCGGGGCTTTTAATAATTAAGCCAGCGGTATTAAGCTTTTCAATGGTGTGTCCGTTCTCTTCCCAGGGAATCTGATGTTGATTCATTTCTTCTTTATACTTATCGGCAATTGACCCAAAGTCGGAAACAAACACCTCGAATCCTTTTGTTTTAGCCAAAAGTGCTGCACCAACACCACTTTCGCCAGCTCCTAAAACACCTATTTTTTTATTTTGCATCATATACTACCTGACTTTTAAGGTAACAATGGTTAATACAGCCAACATGATTCCCACTATCCAGAAACGGGTAACTATTTTAGCCTCGGGCATTCCTTTAACCTGATAATGATGGTGTAGAGGAGCCATTTTAAAGATGCGGCGGCCTTCGCCAAAACGCTTTTTGGTATATTTAAACCACGACACCTGCATAACTACCGAGAGGTTTTCAACCAAAAAGATTCCACATAATATGGGAATCAACAATTCCTTATGAATAATAATGGCATAAACTGCGATGATTCCACCCAGTGACAAACTCCCGGTATCGCCCATAAAAACCTGAGCCGGATACGAATTGTACCACAAAAAACCTACGGTAGCTCCAATAAATGCAGCGGCAAAAACAACCAGCTCGCCGGTATGTGGTATGTACATAATATTCAGGTAATCGGAAAATATTAAGTTACCCGAAACGTAGGCCAGAATTCCCAGTGTTGCACCCATTATAGCCGATGTTCCGGTTGCAAGACCATCGAGGCCATCGGTCATGTTGGCTCCGTTGCTCACCGCAGTTATTATAAATATAACCACAATAACAAAAACCACCCAGCCCCATTTTTTTGATGCTTCTTCACCAAGGAACTTTACCAGGTTGGCATAATCGGCTTCGTTATTTTTTAAAAAGGGAATGGTTGTTTTGGTCGATTTTACATCGATAACCTGATATCCGGGTGTTTCAGCATTAATTTCATCGGTGGTGAGTTCAATTTTAGGTTCAGCGCCGGTGGTTGGAACTTTTTCGCGAATAACCACATCGTCGCTCAGATAAAGCGTAAGCCCCACTATTAAACCCAAACCAATCTGGCCCAGTATTTTAAACTTTCCGGCCAGTCCTTTTTTATCTTTCTTAAAAACTTTAATGTAATCGTCGACAAAGCCAATAAAGCCAAGCCAAACGGTTGTTATCAGCATTAATATTATATATATGTTGTCGAGTTTGGCAAAAAGCAAAACCGGAATTACAATAGCGCCTAAAATAATAAGCCCCCCCATGGTTGGAGTTCCTTTTTTTTGCATTTGACCTTCGAGCCCTAAATCGCGTACCACTTCGCCAATCTGCTTTTTTTGCAAAAACCGGATTACCCGCTTGCCATATATAGCTGCAAGGGCTAAGGAAAAAATAATGGCCATTCCCGAACGGAAGGAAATGTACTGAAACATACCTGCGCCAGGTACATTCATCGATTCAAGGTATTCAAACAAATAATACAACATAACTATTCGGTTTCAAATATTTCTACAATTACTTCCCTGTCGTCAAAATGATGCTTAACTCCTTTTACCTCCTGATAGGTTTCGTGACCTTTGCCTGCAACCAAAATAATATCGCCCGGCTGGGCCAGCATACAAGCAGTTCGTATGGCTTCCTTCCGGTTGGTAATCGACAAAAGTTTGTTGGTAAAAGGAGGTAACACCCCGGCTTTCATGTCGGCAATAATTGCTTCCGGTTCCTCGTCGCGGGGATTGTCGGAAGTAAGAATTACCTGAGTGCTGTATTTTACAGCAACCTGAGCCATTAACGGACGTTTGGTTTTATCGCGGTTTCCGCCGGCACCGGCCACGGTAATTACTTTTCCATCACCCTCTTTTATTTCCTGGATGGTTGTTAAAACATTTTCGAGCGCATCGGGGGTGTGTGCATAATCGACAATCGCCAGCTTACCCGATTTTGATTTTAGGTACTGAAAACGTCCTTCGACCGGTAACAAGCGGCTTAATTCCTTAATAACCTGATCCTTTTGTTGATCCAGCAAAAGTGCTGTTCCATAAACTGCCAGCAAATTGTATGCATTAAAACCTCCAATAAATCGAGTCCAGATTTCTGTGTGATCGAAGGAAACCAGCATTCCATCGATATGCCGTTCCAGAATTTTTCCCATAAAGCGGGCCATGCTTTTCAAGCCATAAGTATGCACTTTAGCGCTACAGTTCTGCACCATTATTTTTCCGTTTTTATCGTCGGAATTGATTAAGGCAAACGAAGAGGCTGGCAAGTGGTCGAAAAACATTTTTTTTGCTTTTATATAAGCAGCAAATGTTTCGTGGTAATCTAAATGGTCTTGTGTAATATTTGAAAACACAGCTCCGGCAAAAGTTAATCCGGCTATGCGTTTTTGGTGAGCAGCATGCGAGCTGACTTCCATAAAACAGTAATCGCAGCCCGAAGCTACCATGTCGGCTAAAAGCTGATTTAACTGAAGCGGATCGGGCGTAGTGTGCGTAGCAACCACAACCTGATTGTGTACCTTATTGCAAATGGTAGATAACAATCCCGCTTTGTATCCCAGATTTACGAACAACTGATGGAGCAAAGTCACTGTTGTAGTTTTTCCATTGGTTCCTGTAACCCCAACCAGTTTTAACTGCTCCGATGGGTTTCCGAAAAAATTAGAAGCCATTATACCAAGGGCCTCTGCCGAATCAGCTACCTGAATATAGGTGATTTTTTCATTTAGCTCAGCAGGCATTTCCTGACAAACAATTACAGCAGCTCCGCTTTCGATAGCTTTAGCTATATAAGCATGCCCATCGGTTTGAAACCCTTTAACTGCAACAAAAATATCGTGCGGCATAAGCTGGCGTGAATCGAACCGGATTTGACCAATCGTAGGATTTTGTTCGCCATGCCAACTAAGCACTTCAATATGTTGCATTATTTGTTGTAAACTACTCACGATATTAGATTTATTACAATTTTATCTCCTTTATTAATACGGCTCCCCGGTTGAATCGATTGTGAATTAACTGTACCCCGGCCATGCATAATTACATGCAAACCCAGGTTTTCAAGAATATATAAAGCATCTTTGGCTCCCATGCCACTTACATCGGGAACCTCATTCTTTTTAACATAGCGGTTATATAACTGAACCGTAGTATCACGTTTTGCTGTGGCTACCCATTGTGAATTTATATCAATCCCTACCGATTGAATCGACAATTCTTTCAACACTTGTTCCAATTCAAGCTTATGTCCGTTTCGGGTGTAAGGAATATTCTCGGCAATTAATTGTTGATCGACTACTGCTTCGTGCATATCGAGGCTGGTAGAATACACTTTATCGGCAATTACTTTAAACACCTGGCCGGCAACCAGGTTGCCATAGTAAACTCCACTCGATGGCGCATTAACCACTACAATGCAGCTGTAACGTGGATTATCGGCCGGAAAATAGCCAACAAAAGATGCCTGATAGCTTACCTGGGAATTGTATTTATAACCGTATTTCTGATTGGCTATCTGGGCGGTGCCGGTTTTTCCTGCAATTTTATAATTTGAATTCTTAAGGTTCTGTGCCGAACCTCTTTCCACCACTCCTTCAAGCATTTGCTTTGCTTTGTTGATGGTTGATCGCGAACAAATGGTTGGATTAATAACCTGGGTGCTGAAACGCTCGACAACCCTTCCGTGATCGGTAACCGCTTTTACAAAACGGGGGCGTAACATTTTCCCATTGTTAGCTACCGCATTGTAAAAAGTAAGTATTTGCAAAGGAGTTTGCTCCACCTCATAACCATACGCCATTTGAGGCAACGAAACTCCTGACCACAAAGTGTCGGACGGGAATTTGATATAGGGCGACCGTTCTCCTTTAATCTCAACATTCAGGCGCTCGGTTAGCGACATTCGTTTTAGTCCTTTTACAAAGCGTTCTTCGTTACCCGTATAATATTGCGTTATTATTTTTGACAATCCTACATTCGATGAAACTTCGAATGCCCTTTGGACCGTAATTTTACCAAATCCACCTTCTTTTGAATCGCGTACATCTTTATCGTGGTAACGAACCACTCCGTTTCCGGTGTCAACACTGTCTTCCAAATCAACATAACCATCTTCAAGTGCCACCATTAGTGCTGGCAGCTTAAAGGTTGAACCCGGTTCGGTACGTTCGCCAATGGCATAATTAAATTGTTCGGTATAAAAACCTTCTTTATCGCGTTTTAAATTCACAATGGCTTTAACATCTCCTGTCTTTACTTCCATAAGAATGGCTACGCCATGACTGGCACTATGCCTTTGCAGTTGATGATGCAGGGCTGCATGAGCAACATCCTGCAAGTTTATATCGATAGTTGTAATTACATCGTATCCGTTTTGAGGCTCCACTTCGCTGCCATCGTTCACGGGCATCCAGTAGTTTCCGGCTATCCGCTGTACCATGCGTACTCCTTTTTCACCACTTAAGAATTGATTAAAAGCATCTTCGAGCCCCACATCGGTTCCTCCTTTACTTTGGTAACCAATGGTACGACTGGCCAAATTTACAAAGGGTTGAATTCTTCTGTTTTCCTGTATTACTATCAGCCCGCCTTTGTATTGTCCCCGATTTAAAATAGGAAAAGTCTTTAATTCTTTTAGCTGGGTATAATCAACCCTGCGCCGCAACAAATGATATCGGGAACCTTTTGCCCGCTGGGCAATTAACTCTCGTTTGTATTCGTTGGCCGATTTGTCGCGAAAAAGATTTGATAAGGCCAGAGCTAACGAATCGATATTCTTATTAAATATCTCGTTGGTAATTCCCGGGCTTTTTAAATCGAGACGAACTTCATAATAAGGAACCGAAGTAGCCAGAATTCTTCCATCTGAAGCACAAATATCGCCCCGATCGGGTTCAATAACAATGTCTTTTTGACTGACCGTATTCGCATTAATCCATTTATCGTGTTCGGCAACCTGCAAATAAACTACCTTAACAACTATCACCAAAGCAAAAGCCACCACAGCAATGTAAACCATACTAAGGCGAACCACAAGCTCTTTTCGTGTGTTATTTTCAGTCATTTTTAGCTACTCTTAACTTTTTTGGAGGCTCAACAGCCTCTTCCAACTCCAATCCCTTTTTATTAACCAGTTTTATTACTTCCGACTGTTTACTAATGTACATCAGTTTTGAAGCGGTAGTAATACTTTCAGCCCTTAACTCTTTTAATTCAGCCTGGGTTGTGCTGGTTTCCCTCACTATTTTTTCAGAATGGTAGCGGTTGCCGATATACAAAACCGCAATAAAGGTTAAAAACAACAAATAGGGTAACTGCTCAATAACCGCATCTTTAGTAAGAATACTGCCGTCTAATACGTTTTTTAGGGGCATCTTACCTTCATTTTTACTGCTGATTATTTTTCGTTTACCAAATAATTTCATTTTGAAAATCCTGCGTTTTGTTGTTATTCTATCCGTTCAGCTATTCTAAGTTTAGCGCTTCGGGCTCTGCTGTTTCTAAGAACTTCTTCTTCATCGGGAACTATAATCTTTCGATTGACTGAGGTAAAAGGTACCGAAACATGTCCGTACAAATCTTTTTCGGGTTCACCCGCAAACAGGCCGTTTTTTATGTAATTCTTCACCAGGCGGTCTTCCAGCGAATGATAAGTAATTACAACCAGTCGGCCTCCCGGTTTAAGCACCAAAGCCGTTTGTAATAACATGTCTTTTAATGCTTCCATTTCCTGATTTACCTCGATGCGCAAAGCCTGAAACACCTGTGCCAATATTTTCGATTGGGCTTTGGGTGGTAAAATGGGTTTAAGAATTTCTTTGAATTGTTCAACCGTTTCAATTTTTTGCTGCTTGCGAAAACGGTCGATAAAACCGGCAATGCGTCCGCCGGTATTCAATTCACCGTACACTTTAAAAATGGTTTTTAACTCATCGACACTGTATTCGTTCAATACTTTTTCAGCAGTCAATTCTGCTGCCTGATTCATCCGCATGTCGAGTCCCGTATCGAAACGGAACGAAAAACCGCGGGTTTCATCGTCGAAGTGATGGCTCGATACACCCAAATCGGCTAAAATACCGTCAACTTTTTCTGCATTATGATAGCGCAAATAGTTACGTAGGTAACGAAAGTTTCCCTGCACAAGAATTAATCGGTTGTCGTTGGGTTTGTTTTTCCATGCATCCTGATCCTGATCAAAAGCTATGAGCCTGCCTGTAGTCAGTTTTTCGAGAATAGCCCGTGAATGACCTCCTCCTCCAAAAGTACAATCAACATAAATTCCGTTGGGTTTAATGGAAAGGCCGTCGATGCTCTGCTCCAGTAATACCGGTGTATGATAGTGTTCCATTATGCCTCCTCATTGTTTGATTGTTGCATAATTTTCTCGGCCAATTGGGCAAATTCCATTTCGTCGTCGGCCAAACCATCATAAACTTGCTTATTCCAGATTTCAATCTTGCTGTCTTGTCCGGCAAGCACAATATCTTTGTCAATTCCGGCCTCGTCAAGCAAGCGCTTGGGAAGCAATAGCCGGTTGTTGTTATCGAGCATAAGCTCAGCGGTTCCGCGATGAAACCCACGCAAAAAGCGGTTGTGCTCTTTGTTAAATGGATTTATTTGCCTGCGGATAATCTGGTTTTGGCGTTCCCATTCATCAATGGTATATAAAACCAGGCATTTTTCGAACAAATCTTTTTTAACCACAAAACGATCCATACCTTCGCCCAGCTGCTTTTTAAGGGCAGCGGGAAAAAGGATTCGCCCTTTTCCATCGAGCTTGCACGGATGATCTCCTATAAAATTGGTCATTAATTGTTCTGTTTTTCAAGATGTAAAGTAAGGAATTTTTTTCCACTTTTACCCACATCACTACACTTTTTTACACAAATTGAAAAGGCTGACAAACATAATGTATGCTTATTAACAGACGACCAAAGCAATTCATCGGGAACAAATAGCACCATTTTACGATTAGAATTGTCGTTAAATACTTATTATATAGGACCAATGCTACTTCTGTCACTTTTGAAATAAGGCGTAAAACATTTGTATTATGTTAAAATGAGTGTTTAAAACTTTATCCTTCCTCCGCTTCAGAATAAAAAATACAACACCTTATAATTCTTCCGTCGAACTGGTCAACCAATATAATTTCTTTAATATTGCAATCAAATTTGAACAAGCAATGAAAGACGCTTACAAAATAATTGGCTTTGATGCCGATGATACCCTGTGGGTAAATGAACCTTATTTTCGTGAAGCTGAAAATAGTTTTTTTCAGCTAATGGCTTCTTTCTTGTCGGCTGAAAAAACCAATGAGCTCTTGTATCAAATTGAAATGCAAAACCTCAGCCAGTATGGTTATGGAATAAAAAGTTTTGTGTTGTCGATGATTGAAACAGCACTTAAAATATCCGAAAACACAATTCCAGCCGATCACATAAACAAAATTATTGAACTGGGAAAACAAATGTTAAATCGCCCGGTGGAATTGCTCGACGGAATGGAGGAAATATTAAAACTACTACACAATCAGGGCTATAAACTCATTGTTGTTACCAAAGGCGATTTGCTCGACCAGGAACGAAAACTGGCCAAATCGAATATTGAAAAATATTTCCATCACATTGAAATTATGAGCGACAAAAAAGAAAGCGATTATTTAAAACTGCTTAAACACCTTGACATCGTGCCTGCCGATTTTTTGATGATCGGAAACTCTTACAAATCGGATATTGAGCCCGTACTGAATATTGGAGGTTCAGGCATTTACATGCCTTTTCATACCACCTGGATTCACGAAACCGTGGCCGAAATTAAACCCCACAAAAAGATGCATACCATTGCCAATCCCGGCGAACTAAAATGTATTTTAAACCTATGCGAATAATTAATGTAAACCGATGGAACCGTAAAGAACATTTTGAATTCTTTTCGACTTTTGATGAACCATTTTTTGGTATTACCAGTGAGATTGATTGCACCAAAGCCTTTAATTTTTGCAAACAGAATAACATATCGTTTTTTGCATGGTACCTGCACAAATCGCTAAAAGCAGTAAATAATTCAGCTAATTTTAAATTGCGAATACTTGATGGAAAGCCGGTTATTTATGATTCCGTCCACGCATCGGCTACCATTGGACGCAAAGATGGAACTTTTGGTTTTTCGTATGTGGAATACCATGTGTTATTTGAGCGCTTTTTAAAAAACCTGAATGCTGAAATTCAAGCCGTACAAGATACCCCCGGCTTGCGCTTAAGCACCGATCCCAGTCAACTAAATGTAATTCACTACTCTTCGCTACCCTGGACACACATTACATCGGTAAGCCATGCCCGCAATTACAAAGTTCCCGACAGCGCTCCTAAAATTGTTTTTGGAAAAGCACACCGAGTAAAGAATACCATGGTGATGTCGGTTTCGGTTCACGGACATCATGGTTTAATGGATGGACTGCATGCATCCCAGCATCTTGAGCTTTTTCAACAATACATGAACAATTAAATTATTTAAACGCTTACCGAACCTTTTTTTATGTTTTGGCAACACCAAACAGCAATTATACACACCAAATAATTAATGTTTGCAGGATTAACGCAGCCTATAAAATTTACATTTTGTTTAAATGTTCCCATATTTGCATCCAAATAAAATCGGTAAATTATGGTTCAATTGTGTGCTCTGGCATCGGGAAGTAACGGGAACTGCTATTATGTGGGGAATGAACACGAAGCCGTGTTAGTTGATATGGGCTTATCGTACAGGCAATTGACACAACGCTTGCGCGATGCAAGGCTCTCTATCGGCAAAATAAAAGCACTATTTATTAGTCACGAACACACCGACCACATAAAGGGAATGCGAGTAGTTACCGATAAAAGTGGTATTGAAGCCTATGCAACCAAACGGACTTACGGAAAAGCACGAAAAGATTTCCGTTCAGCCAAAGTAAATTATTTTACCATGGGCGAAAGCATTTCCGTTGGCTCTATAAAGGTTCATACTTTTGGTAAGCTGCACGATGCCATTGATCCGGTGGGATTTCGCATCGAAATTGAAGGAAAACACATTGCTGTTTTAACCGATTTGGGAACAGTGGGTGAAAAAATTCGGCAACAGTTAATGCTTTGCGATGCCGCTTTTTTAGAAACCAATTACGAGCACGATTTGCTGATGAGTGGAAAGTATCCAGCTCGCTTAAAACAACGTGTCTCGTCAGATTATGGACACTTAAGTAACCAGCAGGCTTTTGAATTGGTTCAGTCGATAAATGGGTCCCCCTTAAAAACCCTGTTTTTGTCGCATATTTCAGCAGATAATAACCGGACTGAACTTGCCATGAATACTTTTAAACCTTTAGAAAATTCGCACCAACTTATTGCAACTTCGCGACACGCAGCCTCACAGGTAATTGAAATCTAAACAATCAAAATTTATAAAAAATCTTGCTCACCAACTTCCAACCATCGGGAAACTTATACAACGAAATATAATCGACAAAAGTGAGCTGCGTTCCCACGTAAAACTCAATTTTTGCAACCGCTGCATTTCCGGTTATATCGATAAACAGGAATTTAATGCTTACTGCTTCGCCCGGCTTACGCGGAAATTCACCTTTCAGGTGTTTTTTTTGAATATTGTTTTTCCATTGAGCAATAGAAAGAGCCCACAGATTGCCCTGCTCACCCACTCCCAGTAAATTAAACCCCGAATGAATTCCGGAATCTATCTTAAGGGTGTCGCCCTCGTTTTGCAAACCTTCAACATAAGCAGTTTGAATTACCTGCTTAATGGCTTCCTTTTCTGCATCGGCAGACTGTGCCATAAGAAACTGACCAATTGTCAATAAAACCAGAAATAAAACTGTCTTCATAGTATTTTAATTAATGGAAACACCAGATATTGAAATTTAAAAATATCAAATCGCATTATGCATTGCACATGACGAATATAGTATTAGTTAGCCGAATATTTTTTTATTTGAATTACAAACAGAAT
>JBFWMB010000122.1:0-10340 GCA_050251815.1 Salinivirgaceae bacterium
GGATTTTGATTACAATCATCCGCTTACGCAATACAGTGGTTATTGAAAAAAAACTAAGTGAAATTAAACTCAGTTTTTTCACCAATATATCGCACGAACTCCGTACACCACTTACACTCATTTTAGGGCCGGTGCGCGAGTTAGCTTCCGAAGCAACAAATCAACGAGCAAAATATTATACCCGTTTGATTGAAGAAAATGCCACACGCCTATTACGTCTGGTAAACCAGTTACTAGACTTCAGAAAAATACAAAGTCAAAAAATGCAACTGGAATTTCAGGAAACGGAACTTGGAAGTTTTATAAATAGAGTATGTGCTAATTTTAACGAATTGGCTCATAAACGACAAATTAACTTTAAAATAACCCATTCCGCTAACCCCATTTGGGTATTGATTAATGAAGAAAAAATGGATAATGTTTTTTATAATCTGTTGTCGAACGCTTTTAAGTTTACCCCTGATTTTGGTAGCATCGAGGTTCTAATTACTTCATCAAAAACCGATTCGAAAGCTGTTATTGAAATTATTGATACAGGAATCGGAATCAATAAAGAGCAAGAACAAGTCTTATTTACGGTTTATGCAAGTTACAGTGATTCCAATTCAAAAATTAATCCCGGAACAGGTATTGGACTTGTTTTGGCTAAAGAACTGGTTAACCTCCATAAGGGAACACTTGCCTACCGGCCTAATCCGGATGGAGGATCCATATTTTCTGTCAAATTAGATGTTATTGCTCCCCCGAGTTTCAAAGAAATAAGTATGAAACAAAACCTGCAACAACAAACAAACCAGGTTGCGAATCCTCCAGACAATTCATCAAATCAAGAGCCTAATAAACCGCGTTTATTAATTGTTGAAGATAACCTGGAACTGGTTCAATTTCTATCCACACAATTATCCCATCATTATAAAGTTTACAAGGCTATAAATGGTCGTGAGGGTTTGAAAATGGCCTTAAAACTACAACCCGATATAATTATTTCTGATGTTATTATGCCTGTTATGGATGGACTTCAACTACTCAATAAAATAAAGAATAATTTTGAAACCAGTCACATTCCGGTGGTCTTGCTCACGGCCAAATCATCGGTAGAGAGTAAAATAGAAGGGCTACGGTATGGAGCTGACGCCTACCTTACCAAACCATTCCATAACGAGCAATTGCATGCACAGCTTCAAAACCTACTGCAGCAAAGAACCCGTCTGTTGAATAAATACATTGAAATGCCAGAAAATGGCAATCCGAATGATTACGGTATTTCAATTACCGAGCAGGATGAACAGTTTTTAAATCGGGTACGAAAATTAATTGAAGAAAATTTATCGAATGTCGATTTTCGACTTGAGGATATTTATAAGGAAGTGGGTATGGGACGCAGCAAGTTCTTTGATAAACTTAAAGGGCTCACCGGTCTTTCTCCTATCGATTTTGTTAAAGAGTATCGTTTAAACAAAGCCTTTAACCTGCTGCAAAGTGGAATTCACAATGTATCAGAAACCGCTTTTCTATCGGGATACACCGATGCCGGCTATTTTAGCAAATGTTTTAAAGAGCGCTTTGGCCTTAATCCATCTGAAATAATAAAAAATTAAGCTGAAAGTGTAAAGTTTGAAAGTATACAAAAAAAGCCGCTTGTTAAAGCGGCTTTTAGTATCTTAATTTAATGCATGATCCTTCAGAATATCGTCGGCATGTAACAAAATATCAACATATTGCGCTCTGCGATAAGCAAAGGGATTTTTTATATTTTGTTTCGACAATTTACCCCGAAATTCACTCAATGAATTAAAGTTTTTCTCTTTCATCCAACCTTCAATGTCTTCCAGCATCTTGGTAACGGAACTAAAACCATATTTATAAATAGAACTTACCGTTTGCACAGTGTTTGCTCCAGCCAATATCATTTTCACTGCATCAGCTCCGTTAAAAATACCACGGCTGCTGCAAATATCAGCTTTAAGGTTTCCAAAAGCTAGGCCGGTATAACGCAAGGGCAAACGGTTATCTTCCTCGTTACTTAACTTGTATTTGTAAACCAGTTTCATTTCCTTAATATCGATATCGGGCTGGAACAAGCTATTAAACATTACCACCGATTTTACACCCACAGCGTCCAATCGCTTAATAAAATTCAATGGATTGGTATAAAAAGGACTTAACTTAACCGAAACGGGAATTTTTAAGGCTTTTACCACATCTTTAGCTATGGCAAGCTGTTCTTCGACAATAACTCCCTCTTCAATATTAAAATCGTGAGGAACATGATAAAAATTCAATTCCAATCCGTCGACACCGGTTTGTTCAATTTCTTTTGCCCAGGCTTTCCATGTTTCGCGGTTTACACAGTTTAAACTGGCAAAAACAGGAATTGAAACAGCTTCTTTTACTTTTTTCAACTTAAGTAAAAACTCACGGGGACCGGCATGATCCAAATCGGGAAACAATTTTGTCATTTCTGCATTTCGCTCGTTGTAAGCTTCCATTTGCATGTCCATCTCGTAACTTTCGAGCTGAATCTGTTCTTCAAAAAGCGATTTATAAACAATTGCAGCCGCTCCGGCTTCTTCCAGTGCCACCGCATTTTTCGGATCAACTGTAAGGTTATTTGCACCTATAATTATCGGATTTTTTAATTCAATCCCCATGTAAGTTGTTTTAAGGTCTGCCATAATTATTCCTCCATTTAATTTGATTAATTAATTTATATGTATGCTGCCTTACTTCTGCACAAACAACCTCAACTGTAGCGGCATTGTTCTTCTTTGTATTGACTTGCTTACTTAAATTCCTTTTTTAATTGTTCCACCCAGGCTACAATTCGTGGTTTAGCTTGCCGGGCCTGGTTTTCAAAATCAAGAGGCAGTCCACAAAATACATCCCCACGCAACGCTTTGCTGCTTTCAAAGGTATACCCTTCGTTTTTTGTAAAACCAATGAGTTTACCACCATGTTCTTCAATCACCTCTCCCAATAAACCAATGGCATCGACAAAATTCTCAGGATATCCTACCTGATCACCTGCACCATAAAGGGCAAAGGTTTTTCCTTTCAAATCAACTTCTTCTAAATCGGGCATAAACTCGTCCCAATAGTTGGGCAATTCCCCATCGAACCAGGTTGGAACTCCCAGAATATAATTTTCATAGGCCAAAAATTCCTCTTTGGTTATATTTTCAACATTTACCTGTTTTAGCTTTCCTCCAAAAGCTTCCTGTATCATTTTTGCTGCTCTTGAAGTTTTTTGCGTATTGAAACTATATAAAATGGCTATATCTTTCATGTTTTATTTCTTTTGTTCAAATACCAGAATCCGTTTCGGGTATATTTAAGACAATTTTAGTTTGTTGTTTTGTATTTATACTTAACAGTAAATTCAATTAAATGTTTAGTAGTTCACCAAATCACTGGCTGCTTCATAAATTTTGTCAACATTTGGCAGAATAGCCGCTTCCAGAATCCGGTTAAATCCCACCGGAGTAAAGGTTGAACCCACTCTTTTAACGGGTCCGTCGAGCCATTCAAAAGCTTTCTCGGTAATAATGGAAGCTACTTCGCCACCAAACCCGCCAAACACTTTATCTTCGTGAACCACCAAAACTTTTCCTGTTTTCTTTACCGATGTTAAAATAGTTTCTTCGTCTAAAGGAACTAAAGAGCGTAAATCGATAACTTCAGCACTTACACCTTCCTCGTCTTCAAGTTTTTGCGCAACAGTCATACACATATGTGTAGTGTTTCCGTAGGTTATAATGGTTAAATCTGAACCTTCGCGCCGCACACGGGCTTTGCCAAAAGGTACTTCAAAATCGTCGGGAACCGGGGCCGAGGCCACTGGATCGTTATACAGAGCCTTAGGTTCTAAAAACAAGGTTAGGCCTTTTGAACGCATGCTGGTCCGCAATAATCCGGCTGCATCGTCGGCATACGAGGGGTATACAATGCGAACACCGGGAATGGAAGCCAGGGCTCCTTCAATGTTTTGCGAATGGTACAATCCTCCACCAATATAACCCCCTGAAGCTAAACGAATGGTAACGTTGGGTGCAAATGCGCCATTCGAACGCCAGTAATCGTGACTCGACTCGATGTATTGCTCCATAGCCGGCCAAAAATAATCGGCAAACTCGGCTCCTTCAACCACTATGCGGATATTATCCTTAAACCGGCTCATACCGTTAGCCGTTCCCATAATGTAATCTTCGGCAATGGGCGCATTAAAAACGCGTTCAATGCCAAATTCCTGCTGCATTCCTTTCGAAACGTTAAAGATTCCGCCTTTATCTTTGTTGGCAATATCCTGGCCCCAGATATAGGTATCAGGATTGTGTCTGAATTCTGCTTTTAAGGTCTCATTAATGCCTTCAATCAGTTTCATTGATTTTCCTTCGCCATTATGCAATCCCTGAGGATATTTTGTTGAAACATAGGGTTCAGGCGATACAAAATCGAAGATACTTTCTGGATCAGGATCGGGAGCAGCCATAGCTTCTTTGTGCGCTTTTTTGACTTCTTCCTTAACCTGTTTTTCTATTTCCTGAAGTTCTTCTTCCGTGAAACGTTCATAACGCAAAAGCATACGGCGGTATTTCTCCAAGGGATCGTATTCAATTACATAATTACGTTCATGCTCATCGCGATACAATTCATGCCGATCAGAATTGGAGTGTGAATGCATCCGAACACAGTTAGCCTGAACTATAGCCGGCTGCTGGTTTTCAATTATCCATTGCTTGGCCTCTTCCATGGTATTCATTGAGTCGAATACATCTTTACCATTGCAATGATATATTTTCAAATTTTTTAATCCGGTAAAATTGTTGGCCACCTTACGGTTTGCTGTTTGGTCTTTTTTGGGTACTGAAATTCCATAACCGTTGTCCTGAAAAACAAACAAAACGGGTAATTGCTCGTTCGATGCACCATTTATGGCTTCATAAACATAACCTTCTGACACCGACGATTCTCCCTGTGAACTTATGGCTACACCTTTGTGATTGTAACGTTTCATTCCACGTCCTACGCCCACAGCATGTAAGGTATGATTACCGGTACACGATGAAACGTTATGGATGTTCCATTCGGGTTTAGCAAAATGGTTGCTCATGTGCCGTCCGCCGCTGGCCAAATCGGTTGCCTTCGATATACCATTTAAAATGGTTTCTGTTGCTGTTAATCCGGCTGAAATAGCGGTTAACATATCGCGGTAATAAGGAAAAAGGTGATCAGTATCTTTATCAAAAATCTGCCCAATAGCCAGTTGAATTCCGTCGTGTCCGGCATAAGGTGCATGATATGACCAGCCAATGGCTTGTTTCAGGTAATTTGGAGCCTTGTTGTCGATGGCACGCCCTAAAGTCATCAGGTAGAACCATTTGCGCAAGGTTTCTTTATCGGTACGCTTAATATGATACTTTTTATTTTCTGACATTTCAATTTAATTTATAATATTATGATTTCTTTAGCTTTAATGATTTTGTTAGGCACATTGTAATTGCGCTAATGCCATTGTTTAAACAGTTCTGTTTACATCAAATTGCTCGAGGTAGTCGGCAACTTTACGTAAAAACATTCCACCCAACATACCATCGACCACCCGGTGATCGTAAGATAAGGACAAGAACATTTTATGGCGTATGGCAATCATATCGCCTGTTGGCGTTTCAATTACTGCGGGTTTCTTTTCAATACTTCCGGTTGCCAGAATAGCCACTTCGGGCTGATTGATGATGGGAGTCCCCATCACATTCTGGAACGAACCAAAATTAGTAATGGTAAAGGTTCCACCGGTAATTTCGTCCGGATTCAGTTTGTTGTTTCGGGCAGCATCGGCCAGGCGGTTAATTTCACTACCCAGTCCGGCCAGATTTAACTTGTCGGCATTTTTAACCACCGGAACTATCAGATTGCCCGATGGCAACGCAACAGCTATACCAACATTTACATTTTGTTTTAGTATTATGCGTTCCCCGTCAACCTGAGAATTTACCATGGGAAAATCGCGCAAAGCTTTAGCAACAGCTTCAGCAAAAATGGGCATAAACGTTAGTTTGGTTTTCTCACGCTTTTCGAATTCATCTTTTATTCGTTTGCGCCATAAAAACACATTGGTAACATCCACTTCGACCATGGTGGTAACATGTGGCGAAACGCGTTTGCTGTTTACCATGTATTGCGCAATAATTTTACGCATGCGATCCATTTCTACAATTTCATCGCCAGGAGCAATGCTTGGAGTAACTAATGGTTTTTCAGCAGCAACGCTTACTGTTCCTCCGGCTGCAACTGGCTTTTCAGCTGAAACAGCAGGTTTCTTTGCTGCTCCCCGGTTTTCCAGATAATCTAGCACATCGTTCTTGGTAACTCTCCCTTCCCTTCCGGTTCCTTTAATTGAAGTTAACTCGTCGGCTGTAATGTTTTCTTTTTTGGCAATGTTTTTTACCAGGGGTGAAAAGAATTTACCTGTACTTTTGTTTATGTCATCAATAGAGCCATCGGCTGGTAGTTCTGCTTTAACCAACTCTTTGTCTTTGGTTTCTTTATTGTCGGTTGCATCCTTGTGTAGTTCCTCAGTTCCTCCGTCTTCCTCATCGGTTTCAATTAGGGCAATAACCTCACCCACTGGAACCAGTGCATTTTCTGCAAAAAGAATCTCAACAATTTTACCGTCAACCGGCGAAGGTATTTCCGAATCTACCTTGTCGGTAGCAATTTCGAGCAGGTTATCATCTTCTTCAATGGTATCGCCTACTGCAACCATCCATTTGGTAATGGTAGCTTCCTGAACACTTTCGCCCAGTTTGGGCATTTTTAATTCAAATCTTGACATTATCGTTATATTTTATGTTCAAATCAATTTTCGCTTATGAAACAGTTCTTATATTTTTTTGTTTAACAAAACCTTTCTTTTTCGGAACGAAATAAGGTTCATCCACCTGTAATTTTGACGAATGCAAAAGTAAAAAATCTCTTTATAAATTTTTTACGGATATTAATATCCTTATTGCAATTAAATATGATTCTTATCAATATTTCAATTGATTTCGGAAATTACAGGAATAAAAATGACAAACTGTTAATGCCAGTTTAGCTGCAAATTCTGGTAATAGGAATAAAAAAAACGGGAAAGCATAGAAAGAAACGCATCCTTTTTGGAATCAATGCGTCTTAGCAGCATGAAAGTTCAAAACCGACCCTCACTCAAGTTTGTTTTGAATTCGAAAGTCTCGATTGAGACGCTACTACCTGTTATGAAAAAGCTCCCCGGTTGGGGAGCTTCTTTTTTTATAATTTTAATGCTTCTTTAATAAATACGGGTATATCGGCGGGTTCTTTTGCAACCCGCACTCCTGCTGCCTCGAAGGCTTTAATTTTTTCCGAAGCTGTACCTGAACCACTGGTAATAAGTGCTCCGGCATGTCCCATGCGTTTTCCGGGAGGAGCTGATTGTCCGGCAATAAAGGCCACAACTGGTTTGGTTACGTGCTCTTTAATAAAGGCTGCAGCTTGTTCTTCGGCATCGCCGCCAATCTCGCCACACAGCACAATTGCTTCAGTGTCTTTATCGTTTTGGAACATGGTTAGCAATTCAATGTAATGCAAACCAATAACCGGATCACCACCAATTCCTATGCAGGTGCTTTGTCCAATACCGTTTGTTGTAAGCTGGTTTACCATTTCGTAAGTCAGGGTACCACTCCGGCTAATCAGTCCAACATTTCCTTCTTTAAAAATCATGGTGGGAAGAATTCCTACCATACTTTTTCCGGGAGAAATAAGTCCGGGACAGTTTGGCCCAATCATTTTGGTACCATTCCTTTCAAGAATAGGTGTAATCCGAATTACATCGATGGTTGGAATTCCTTCGGTTATTGCAATTACCAGTTTAATTCCGGCTTCAGAAGCTTCAGCAATGGCATCTGCGGCAAATCCGGGTGGAACAAAAATAACTGAAGTATTGGCGCCGGTGGCTTTTACTGCATTGGCCACGGTATTAAAAACCGGAACACCATTAATGGTTTGCCCTTCTTTTCCGGGGGTTACACCAGCAACAACCTGGGTTCCATAAGCTTTCATTTTTTCGGCGTGGAATCCTCCATCGCGGCCGGTAATTCCCTGAACTACCAGTTTTGTATCTTTATTTATTAAAATGCTCATTTGAATGTATCTTTATTGTTAACTGTTTATTTTTTAACCGATTCAATTACTTTGCGTGCTGCTTCGCCCATCGATTCAGCGGTAATTAACTGCTTGTTATTTTTTAAAAGTTCACGGCCTTCTTCAGCGTTGGTTCCCGACAAACGAATAACTATGGGAATTGTTACTGTCATTTGGCTAAAAGCTTCCAGCAAACCACGCGCTACATCGTCGCAACGGGTAATTCCGCCAAAAATATTTATTAAAACAGCTTCTACTTTTTTATCATTCATTAAATATTCCATGGCATGAACCACTTTTTTAGGATTTGAACTTCCGCCAATATCCAAAAAGTTAGCCGGGTTTCCACCGTACAATTTTATCATATCCATAGTAGCCATGGCCAAACCAGCCCCGTTAACCATGCAACCAATATTTCCGTCGAGTTTTATGTAGCTCAACCCTTTTTCTTTGGCTTCTACTTCTAGTTTTTCATCTTCGTCATAATCAGCCATAGCTTCATATTCCGGATGACGGAATAAGGCATTGTCGTCGAAATTTACTTTGGCATCGAGCGCTATTACCTTATCATCGGTATCAATTACCAGTGGATTAATTTCAGCCAAAGAACAATCCTGCTCCACATAAACTTTGTAAAGTTTTACCAGGATATCAGTTGCCTGTTGTACATGTTTTCCATTTTTCATCACTTCGAAAAATACACTACGTGCCTGATGTGGTTGAAGTCCAACCAAGGGATCGATAGGAATTTTCAGAATTTTTTCCGGGTTGGTTTTGGCTACTTCTTCAATTTCGACTCCCCCCTCGGCACTAACCATAAGCAACACCGATTTAGTATTTCTGTCGTTAATTAAGCCTACATAAAACTCGTCTTTAATATCAACCGCTTTACAAACAATCACTTTCTCAACGGTAAGGCCTTTAATGTCCATTCCCAATATATTTTTGCCTGCTTCGATGGCTTTTTCTTTGGTTTGGCAAAATTTTATTCCTCCGGCTTTGCCCCTGCCTCCGACAAGAACCTGTGCTTTAACAACCACAGCTTCACCTATTTCATCAAAAGCCGCTGCTACTTCGTCAACCGTAGTACAGAGTACCTGGTGTTGAACGGGAATCTGATAACCGGCAAAGATCTCTTTTGCCTGATATTCATGAATTTTCATAAGCATTAAAAGTTTATATCATTAAAAATCAATATGATTACAATTTTGGTTGCTCAATTTAACATTAATTGATCCGTTTTTCAAACACATAAACATAAGCAAAGTTCATTAAAAACGGAATGCTAAAGAGCATATTGATGAATATTTTTAAAACATATTTAGATATGTCAATAAATTAAAGGATTTTCCTTTATTGGTTTCAAACCCTATATTTGCATCAGAAATTCAAACATGGGAAAGGTTAGGCAATTTATTGGCAATAAACTAAAAAATAAAGAATTTAAGCCGGCAGATGGAATTGATTTCTGGAGGGAAAAAATTCTGAACAGCCTGTTGTTGGTTCTCGTTGTTTTTGGTTTTTTCGCTTACTTGCTAGGGGTTTATTTATCGATAGAAAACCATTTTATATCGATTGCTGTTGCCGATTCGCTGGCCTATGGCTTTTTAGTATGGCTGTTCCTATCGAATCGGGTTCGATTGGTACACCGCATGTATTTTATGGTTACTACGGTATTGCTTTTAGCGGCAATTCTTTTATTTGTGTTGGGACCATATGGCGCCGGACTGGTTTATTTGGTTGGTTTTTCAATTTTAACCTCCATTTTGCTTGGATTACGAGCTGCCCTATCGAGCCTACTAATTCAACTTTTGTTTATTGCATTTATCGCCCTGGGCATTTGGCATCATTGGTTTGAAGGAATGTTAATTATGGATTTCAAATTCAACGGATGGATTGTTGTCAGCATCAATACCCTTGTTATCAGTTCCATTACTTCAATTCCTTTAGCAGTAATTGTTGACGGATTAAAATCGACCCACGAAAAACAACAAAAGCTTCAACAATCGCTCGAAGAAAAAATTGAAGCATATCAGACTGCCAAAGAAAAAGCTGAAGAATCGGATCGCTTAAAGTCAAGGTTTCTGACCAACATGAACCACGAAATCAGAACTCCATTAAATGCATTGATGGGTTTTTCTGATTTATTAACCAAGAACACCCCCATCAATGATGAACAG
>JBFWMB010000123.1:0-10339 GCA_050251815.1 Salinivirgaceae bacterium
TAAGGCAGATAAAAGCCCCAGCTGAACTTAGCGAAGCGATTTATTCCCTTCGGTCATGAGAATAGTTCATGAGTCAAGCGAATAACTTAGCGCAGCGATCTCACGAGCGCAGCGAGTACTCACTAAAGACCTTTGGATTTTTCCTTGGGTCTTTTTTTATTAAACCCCGAACACAAGCATTAAACGGGCTCAATTTGCGCCACTTTGGCTCACTTTAATTTTCCGGTGGATTAATTACTAGATATATCTCTATATGACTCAATACAACGTATTTACTATTGAAACGCTGAATTCTTTATTTTATGGTTTTCTAATTTACCGCAGGGTGTAGTAACAAATTCAGCAAGATAAAACCTCTTTTAAAGCATTATTTGAGCAGCTTAACTCCAAAACCTTCAAAAAAAACGACGTCATCAGGATTAAATTAAAACCTGTCTTATATTAACAATTTGTTAAATACCTCAATTTTTTAAATCAGCTTTTTCTCCACTCATCCTTTTAACTTTTAAATTATAAGTTGTATCAAATCAGTTTCCTCCCCTATTATACTGCCTGAACTTACTAATAATCATATGTTCTAAATCACATCGCGAATAAGCGATGCATAAAATACCTACTTTTATCCTAAAATATGCTAACAAATTAACACCTAAACTACATATTATGAGTCTTAGCTTGATAGGAAGCTCTGTAAAAGAGTCTGTTACTTTAAAACTAAATGAAACTTTTGCTATTTTAAAAGCAAAGGGTGAACCGGTAATCCATTTAGGTGGAGGAGAACCCAAATCGAAAGCTCCGCTGGATGCCTTAACTTCGATGACTGCCCACTTAAACACCGGAGAAGTGCGCTATGCACCTGTGGATGGCACCGCTGACATGAAAAAAGCCGTTATTCGCTATACCGAGGAACAATATGGACGTAAAGTGGAACCAGAAAATATTATTGTATCGAGCGGGGCTAAACAAGCTTTAATGGTAGCGTTGCAAGCTATTTTGAATCCTCAGGACGAATTGCTTTTTGTAGCCCCTTACTGGGTTAGCTACCCCGACATGGCTAAACTTTGCGGTGCTGTTCCGGTAGCGGTTACTCCCGAAGATGGCTCATTTATACCCCGTATGAAAGACATTGAACAAAATGTAAGTTCTTACACCAAAGCCATTATTATCAACAATCCGAACAATCCTTCGGGAATGATTTATCCTGAAGCTTTCATTAAAGATGTGGTTTCTTTCTGCGAAAAAAAAGGCATCTACTTAATTATGGATGATATTTATAAGAGTCTGGTTTTTGAAGGTAAAAAAACAGCTAATCCTTTTGATTTCGTTAGCGACTTTTCCGATCATTCCAAACTGATTATTATAAACGGGGTATCAAAAGCCTATGCAATGACTGGCTTCCGAATTGGTTGGGCCATTGGAAACAAGAAACTGATAAAAGCCATGACCAATATTCAGGGACATCAGACTTCGGGCCCTTCGGTGCTTTTACAAAAAGCAGCCATTGGTGCTATCAACGGTGTACAATCGTCGGTTGAGAGTTTAAAAACCACTCTTGAGAACAACCGGAAAGTATTGGTTGCCCAGCTAAAAGCCTTCGATGGAGTACACGTTACCCCACCCGATGGAACCTTCTACACCTTTGTCGATTTTCGCCACTACGACAAGGATTCTACCCGGCTTTCAAAATTTCTTCTCGATAAGGTAAGGGTACTAACCATGCCCGGAGTTGAGTTTGGCATGGAAGGTTACCTGCGCATTTCTTTCTGCGGTTCCATAAAAGACATAAAAGAAGGTATTGAACGTATCAAATGGGCGCTCGATCCCAATTCCCCCAATGAGCTTTTTATAGGAGAACGTAAACTGGTTAGGGATTGGAAATAAGCACTCGACAAGCCAAAACATCAGATTAATTGTATTGACTATTTAAACCTTACCACAGTGAAATATTTAAAATTTAAAACCCCTGCCCAGGACACTGCCGCCGATTTAAAATCGGATTACGGATTAAGCAATCACGGCTTGGTACATTTGGAGCGGGTATATTGGAACCTGCCCACAGCAGCTTTGTATGAAGAAGCCGTTTTCAGAAACGAAGGAAAAATTGTAAATGGTGGAGCCCTTCAGGTATATACCGGAAAATGGACAGCTCGTGCCGCAAACGATAAATATTTTGTTAAAGAAGAAAGTTCTGAGCTCAATATCGACTGGGGAGAATACAACCGCCCCATGACTACTGAAAAATTCGATGGTATATTTTCGCGTCTTCAGGCTTTTTGGCAAGGCGAAGAACTTTTTGTTCAGGATGTATACGCCGGTGCCGATAAGAACTATCGCTTGCCGGTGCGTGTAATTTCCGATAAGGCCTGGCTCAGTTTATTTGCCCGTAACATGCTACTTAGTGAAACTAATTTGGCCAAACTGAAACAATTTGTACCTGACTTTACCATCATGGTATCGCCATCGTTTAAATTGGATCAGCGCATTGATGGAACCAATAGCGAAACAGCCATTATTATTGATTTCAGTAAAAAACTAGCCATAATTGCCGGAACGGAATATGCCGGCGAGGTAAAGAAATCGGTTTTTACCATAATGAATTACCTGATGCCTCTAGAAGGTGTAATGTCGATGCATTGTTCAGCTAATGTGGGGAAAGCAGGCGATGTTGCCTTGTTTTTTGGACTCTCAGGAACAGGTAAAACCACCCTCTCGGCCGATCCGGAACGTTTCCTTATTGGAGATGATGAACACGGCTGGAGCGACGATGGAGTGTTTAATTACGAAGCCGGCTGTTATGCCAAAGCCATCCGTTTATCGGAAGAAGCTGAACCTGAAATCCATGCCTGTACACACCGCTTTGGTACCATACTAGAAAACGTAGTGTTTGATCCCACCTCGCGCCACATCGATCTTGATGATGATCACATTACCGAAAATACGCGCTTGTCGTATCCTCTGGAGTTTATTCCCAATGCCGTACCCGAAAAACTGGCAGCCAGTCAACCTAAGAATATCATCTTCTTAACTGCCGATGCTCAGGGAGTGATGCCACCCATTGCCAGACTAGATATGAATCAGGCTATTTACCATTTTATTAGCGGCTATACATCAAAAATTGCAGGAACTGAATTGGGATTGGGTATAGAACCGGTAATTACCTTCTCGGCCTGTTTTGGAGCGCCCTTTATGGTGCATCATCCCTACTATTATGCCAAATTACTCCGCGAAAAAGCTGAACGTTCAGGCGCTACTATCTGGCTTGTAAATACCGGATGGGTTGGTGGAAAATTTGGCGTGGGAAAACGTATCTCCATCCGCCACACGAGAAACATGCTTTCGGCTGCCATGAATGGAAAGTTAGATGGAATTGAATTCCGGAAAGATAAACTGTTTGGCTTTAGTATTCCGAAGAGCTGCCCCGGTGTTCCCGACGAAGTTTTTGAACCCTCGAACGCCTGGGGCGACAAAGACGATTACTGGCGTAAATACGATGCACTGGTCTCACGCTACATAGAGAACTTTAAACTGTTTGCCGATGGCATTCCAAATGAAGTATTGCTGGCCGGACCAAAACGCTTAAATAAGTAAATAAGCAAAACTAAAAACCTCAGGCTAACTGAGGTTTTTTTATGTTTTATACAGTTATTCACCGAACAGTTTTTTCATCTGTTTTGGACAAATACGTTTTTTCTAAAAATAAAATTCAGGATATTACCAAAATTTAAATTGGTTAAGGGTCTTATTCAATCAATTGAAAAACTTCACCATTTAGGGTATAGATGGGTTGCAGGCTTCCGTCAAAAAACACCCATGCCATTCCCTGGGTTTGTCCGTGCTGAAATAAGATGATACTTTCCAATTCGCCCTGCTCGTTATAAAAACGCCACAATCCCTGTTGTTTGTCGTTGAAATAATATCCGCGTTTCCATAGGTTCCCGTTTGGATGATAATACGACCACAAACCCGTTGCTTTACCTTTTCGGTAAGTACCAACTTGTTTGGCTTGTCCCGACTCAAAATATATTGTCCATAAGCCATCAAAAAGATTATCTTTAAAATATCCCTCTGAGAATAAAGCCCCACCGGGATAAAAAGCCTGCCACAGACCGGTTTTTTTATTTTGTTCGTAGTTTCCTTTTTGGGCTATGCTACCATCGGGAAAATATTCAATAAACAATCCTTCGGCTTGACCATTCTTATAAGTAGTTCTTTTACTTATTCGGCTGTTTTCGTAATAAGAAAGAAAAGCCCCTTCAATTTGTCCGTTTACATAGTTGCATTTTCGCATTATATCTCCCGAAGCATAAAATACAAATAAACTATCGACATATTTACTACCTTCCATCCGGCCTCGGTAGTTCAGGTTTCCGTCATCATAAAATGTCTCATAAAGGCCATTTATGGTATCACCCAAATAAGCAATTCTCGATTTTACCAAACCATTCTGGTAAATCAATTCCAGTCCGTTCTTTTTACCTTTCTTGTACTCCGATTTAATTAGAGGTTTATTATCTGTTCCATAGGTTGTTAGTTTTCCGTGTAAAGCGTCCCTTTCGTAAAATCCTTCCTGATATAAACGACCATAAGCATCCCAATTCTTAAACGCTCCATTTCTTAAACCTTCTTCAAAATGCAATTGACTTTTTAATTTACCATTTGCATAAAAGATATAATAATTACCTTGTAAATGATTGTTTAAAAAGTTCCCTTTTTGCATCAGAAAACCTGAAGGGCTATAAAACTCATAAGAACCATTTTTAATGGTATCATTCTGAACAACTCTCCCAATGTATAGCTCCTTTAATTGTTCATTCGCATAAAACACAAGAATGGTATCCTGTGAATAGGCTTTAAGACATAAAACACTTAAAACGAATATAATATTGAGTTTTACAACTTTCATAAACAATAAGTAGCTAAAAATTTAACCCTAAAAGTAAGAACTTTTAGGGTTAAAAAGAATTATTGCATTAAAATACAAGTGGTTTATTCTACGTTGATCATTATTTGCGTGCCTTCAAGATTTGTTTTACTACCATAATCAAGAATTGCCGCTAAGGAATAAGTACCCTTGGGTAAGGTGTTGGGTAATTCCAATTCAACCTTTCTGGAACTTTTGGGGTACATGGTAAACTCAATGGGGTTAAAAGGAAATTCTTCAACTGTTTCAATATTTGTAGCAATAAGTACAACCTTGCATGGTGTAATTATCTCGCCCAGATTATTTACTAAAACATTAAACATTCGGGTACTATCTGTTGCGTTTTCAACCTCATTAAGATTACTAATGGTAGCTTTGAATTCCTTGTTTGTTCCAGGTGTTTGATAAATATTAACAGCAATTCTGGCACTCAAACTCAAACCGGCAATTAACTGCTTGTCAGCAGAATAGGCAGTTTGCTCCTGCGCAGTTCTAACCATTATAATTCCCCATTTTGAACCATAATCATCAGCAGGCTGCTGAATGGTTATTGAAATTTCTTTTTCTTCATTCGGGTTAAGTTCAAAAAATGCTGGAGCAAAACTAACCCAATCTGCAATACTGTTTTTTAAACTACCCGCATCAACAAAACTTGTTTTTCCTTTTGAGTCAATAGCTAAATCATTAACTGCCAGAATGTATGTTTCTCTGGCACCTTTATGATTCTTAACCCGAATAAACTTAGTTTGAGATTCACCAGGCTCAGCATTAAAATAAAGTTTTATGGGAGATACTTCAAAATCCTGAGCGAAAATAGAATTTGCAGTTATTGCAAACAAAATAAAAATAATAGTTGCTTTCATAAATTAGTTAAATAAAGGAATTGTGCTAAATTATAAAACTACTTCTAATATTTATAATTCTTAAGAACTAATTCTAAAAAAAATAGATTTTATGTTTATTTTTGGAGATGAAGCCAATGTTAATTTATGTAAACTAACTCTTCCAATGAGAAATATTTTTTTATTAATTTCCATTATTGTGTTGCCTATTGCTTTAGAAAGTCAAACTATTCGAAATTTAAGCAATCAGGAACAGACTCAAATTTCAAGGCTACAGGAAATGGCTGATATCTCAATGCGAGAAGGTGATATTGAACAGTCAGCCACAAGCTATAGTTTAATTGCAATGATCTACTGGAAAGCAGGTAGATTGCGCGAGGCAGTAGATAACTTTATTTCCTCTTCTGAATTATTTTTGCAAAAAAATAAATATCTGGAGGCACGTAATATTTATTCAAACATAGGTGTAATTTATACCGACCTTGAAGAACTGGAATTTGCTTTGGAGTATTTTAATAAGAGCCTGAGTCTTCGGCGAAAAATTGGCGATAAAACAGAAATTGCCGCCGGTTTATTTGATGTGGCTTATATCCTTCAGGTAATGGGCTTTTATGACGATGCCATAAAACAATTGAATGAGGCCCTAACTATTGCTACAGAATTAAAGAACTCTCGTCTAATTATGGATTGCTATCAGCTTTTATCGTTAAATTATGAACAAAACGGTAATTTACGTAAATCGAAAGAATTCGCTGCCAAAGCTCAAGAATACGAGATTTATTTACAGGAAGAAAGCATGAAGGAACAATTCACCTCGGAAGTAATTGAAACCCAAAAACAGGTAGCAAAAACCGAAGAAGAAAAAAGACTGGCTGCTGAGCTTTTTAAATTGCAACAATTAATCTATGAACAAACCCAGGATTCCCTGGGACTTGCCATCAGAGCTAAACAAGATAGTCTTTCTTACGCTCAGGAGCTTTCGCGAACCCGCTCACTTCAAATTGAAAACCTGAACAAAGAAAAAGAACTAACCCGGGTGCGTCTGCTGGAACAGGAAGCCAAAGCCCGAAACCAGCAATTAATAATTGGTATGGTAGCTATTGGTTTAGGATTGATGGTTATTCTGGCTGTTGTGATGTTGCGTGCCAACCGGGCCCGGCAAAGGGCAAACAAAAAACTCGAAAAACAGAACAAAGAAATTGTAGAAAAGAGCGAGCAGTTGGGTTCGGCCATGCGAAAAATTGCCCACCAGAACCAGAACATTACTCAAAGTATCAATTATGCCAAGGGCATACAAAAAGCGCTGTTACCCAAGCCGGGGCAGTTAAATGACTTTATTAAAGATTCCTTTATTTTATTCAAGCCCCGCGATATTGTAAGTGGCGATTTTTACTGGTTCCGCGAAATTGATTCCAAATCGGATATCTTTAAAATATTTGGCATGCACCGACGTGACACTGAAACCAATCAGAATAATGCCCCAAAAAAACTGGCAGTTTCTGCTGTCGATTGTACCGGACACGGAGTTCCCGGAGCCTTTATGAGTATGATTGGTTACAACCTGCTCGACGAGATTACCAATAAGGGGATAACCCGCCCCGATTTAATTTTGGAAGAACTGCACCGGGGTGTACGTTTTACCTTAAAGCAAAAAGAAACCAGCAATCAGGATGGAATGGATATGGCCCTTTGTGTTATCGATCGGGAAGAAAAAACCCTGGAATTTGCCGGAGCCAAAAACCCCTTAATCTATATTAGTAACGATCATGTAGAGCAAATAAAAGGGGATAAAAACGGTATTGGTGGTAAAAATGATGATCATAAATTTACCCTGCACAAAATTGAAGTCAATGGCCCTACCTGGTTTTACCTGTTTTCTGACGGCTATATTGATCAGTTTGGCGGCGATAACGGGCGAAAATTTATGATTAAAAATTTTCGGGAAATGATTGCCGAAATTTATCAATGGCCCATGGAACAGCAAAAAGAACACCTGGAGAAAGAACTAAAATCGTGGATGGGAACCAAATACAACCAGATTGATGATGTTTTGGTTATTGGTTTTAAACTGGATTTTACATCAAATTAAACAATTACTTAACCGTTAAATTACTTTCATTTATGTAAAAATTTACTATTTTTGGCAAGAAAAACAAACCTTAAGTAGCTTATTAACGTTTTTTTGTATATTGCAACTAAATTATTTGTCAAACTAAACACTTATTAAACATGAAAAAGTTAACACTTTTGTTTGCATCCTTAGGAATAGCCTTTTTAAGTTATGCGCAACCCGTTGCCGATAACGCGGTTATTCCCGTTTCAGTTAATCTGAATTCTATTTTACGCCTAAATGTTACCTCAGGGGGAAACATTGAGTTTACATTCAGCAACATCAACCAATACACCAATGGTTTGGGTAATACCGATAGGTATGATACTCGTTTTACCGTAGCCTCATCCGTTGATTTTAATGTAACCTTATCGACTGAAGATGCAACTTTTATTGGAGCCGACGATCCTAACAATACCATGGATCTAAATTTTGTGGCTTATGAAATTGTAAGCGATGGAACTGGTGTTGATGCAACTAACTGGAATTTAATTGGAACTGCGGGAACCGTTGAAGACTTAGCTCAAAATCCAGCTACTCCTATAGTTGAATCAATAGCTGGTTCCGGTGCAGGAGATGTAAATCAAAACGCTTTTATTATTAATTGGGAATGTGGAACTGCTGATACTGGAGGGGGAGACCTACTTGGAGCAAGTTTACCTGCTGACCGCTATACAACCAATGTCTATTTGGTTCTTTCTGGACAATAAGCGTATTAAAATTTAACTCAAAAACAAAGTCAAATGCATAAAATCATTTGACTTTGTTTTATTTTTTCAATTCGGTTAACGAAATGATGAGTGCATTACGAATAATATTTCTACTTCTATTTTTTTTTGTCTTTAAATTCAGTTATTCACAAGAGAGTGCTAAAATATATGGTATAAAAGGAACCCGTGTTGTTTTTAATTTTGAATCGATAAAAGATATTCAAAATGGAAAAACAATAGGCAGTGGTTCTAGTGGTTTTACTGAATTTGATATCTATTTTTTGCATCCTACTATTGGCACATGGGAACTCTATGTAAAAGCACTAACATCAACTTTAGATCCCGATTATGGAGCAGCAACAGTAAGTTTGAGTGCTATAAAGTTATATACATATCTGGATGGTGTTTATTATAATACGATAACCTTATCCGATGCTGAACAGCTTATAGCAACAGCTACTAACGATTATACTGCGGGGGGTAGCCATACCATTACAATAGTATATGAGTGTGCTACCGGGGGAGAACTCTTTGGATTGAATACCGATATTTTCAGGACTGATTTAAACTTTGATTTGCGATCGCAATGAGACTTCTATGAAAATTTTAAAAGTTTTATGTTTTCTTATTTTTTTCACCATTGGTACTAGTTTCATTGGGTTGGCACAGTTTTATTTCCTCGAAGATGTGCACGACCAAATTGAGATTGAATTTTTAAAACAAAAAATTGAAACTGAAGCTAACACCACATTTTTTAACCTCCTTAAGATAAAAAACCCCTCCAACAAGAACGTTACTTTTATTACAAATTTTAGTTATCCTGCCACCTGGAGTTTTATGGGCGAAAAAAATCAGCAGATAAGTCTGGGTGCTAATGATTCCGTTTTTTTACCCTTCAGAGCAGCAGCATCGCTGGATGCTAAAGGTGAAATTGGTTATGCCATTGTAGCTTCACTAACCGATTTAAAGGGAAATACATTTAAAAATGAATATAGTTTTGTGAACATACCCAAAAAATCAGATATAAAATTTACTCCCCAAAATCGTATAATCTTTTTGGATCAGCTTACAAAAAATGCCAACATAGAATTGTATTTTTCTAATAATGGAAATACCGATGAAGCTTTTTACATCGATTTGTCGTTTGACCAAGGTTTAACAACGACAGGAGAAACTGATGGTCATTATAAAACTGAATTACTTATTAGTCCACAGACCGATACCATGGTTTCCATTTCTGTTAATTTTAAACAGAATTTTTACGATACTGAGAAGCAATTCCACAGAATTAATGTAAAAGCAAACACTATTGATACTGCATTTACAACCTCTATCTGGTTAAAAGAACTCGACAAGGTTTATATTAATCCATATCCAGATAATTACAAAATGCTTTCCTTGGAACTTTCATCTCAAAATTTATTCTCTGATAATAAGCCATCATACTCTATTGCTATAAATGGGAATCTACTTTTTAAAACCAAAGGCGATCTCTATTATTCATTAAACTCCTACGGAAGTCGCTTTTATGACAATCCATGGAAATATGGAAGGTATATTATTGAGTATTCCTATAAAAACTTTAATGTGGTTTTGGGAGACATTAACGCCAATTTATCGCAGGATATGTATAATTAACCCCAAAATTTAGACAACAAGTATAATTTGAAAATTTATTAAACTTGTTGGTATGAAAAAAAGAAAAATTTACACCTCAGGATTTAAAACCAAAGTAGTTCTTGAAGCATTGCAAGAG
>JBFWMB010000124.1:0-10181 GCA_050251815.1 Salinivirgaceae bacterium
TATCTTCAATCCTATTTGGATGAATTTTGCTACAAATTAAACCGTAGATACTTTGGTGATAAGGTTTTTGACAGACTTGCCATTGCTATGTCTGATAATTACTGGTATAATAATGACTAATCATATTCATTTTTCTTATAAAGAAGCCCTATTCCTATTCAAACAAAGAGAACAAAAGCAAATATAAATACTCATTAACTGATACTTACCTTAATTTCTTCTGAAATTATAAATTTTAAAAAAAAGGAATATTGGTTTAGCCCTGCAGGTAATTAAAAATTTTTGGAATTTTTTGAACCCGGCATTAAAAATAAACTGAAGGAATTGAGGCAATATATAGAAGCTTATTAAACCAAAGGCATCGACAATAAAAAAACAAAAACAATACTAAACTGTTATTATAATTAATTAGAGACAAACGGTTTATAGTCGCATTTCCTTTAATCACATTTTATGTCACAACGCAAAAAAATATCGAAAGAGGTATTTGTAGAACAAACGCGAAACGTGTTATTAAAGGTGCAAACTCAATCAGAAATTGCCTTGCGACTAGCATCATATGGATACACTGAAGATAAAATAAATGAAGGCTTACGTATTCATCAGGATGCCAGTGCGCTAATTGAGGTTACCAGCGACAATCAGAAAAAAAAGCAACCACTTTATCAGGAATACATAACACTGCGGAGTGAACTTGAACAGCTTTACGCAAGGCACAGAAATAAAGCATTGAAAATATTCAGGAAAAGTCCCGATGTACTAGGCAACCTGTTTTTAGCCGGAACTATTCCTACTGCCTATTCCGACTGGAGTTTTGTTGTGGAACGTTTTTATTGTGAGTTACATGCCAATAGAATACTTCAGGAACGTTTGATCCGATTTCGGTTTTCGTTAGCTGAAATAAAAAGAGGAAAGCAATTATTCGATCAATTGCAAAAGGCACGTACCAACTACCTAAAGCAAGCCAACGGGCAAATTGATAAAGATTTTGAAAACCATGAGGTAATTATTACCCTGGAACAATGGATGGACGACTTTTTAATTGCTGCAGAACTGGCTCTCGAAGACAAACCCCGCTTATTAAAAACTTTGGGAATTACTGAATTTTCAATCTAATAAAATATATTAGCTTGCATGTGATAGCAATAAAAAAATGAACGAAAAACACCTTTTGCAGTTTAAACTCCACCAATTTGAGTCACCGCTTGGGATTATGGCTGTTGCTGAAAACGAAGTGGGAATTACCCATTTGAGTTTTGAAACCGCTGTTGAACTTGCAAACAAGCTTAAAAAACAATTCAGCAAAAAACCACATTCCCTTATTTTTAAATCATCCTCCATGATTGACGCATTAGCAAACCAGATTGATGATTTTTTTAACGGAACACGAAAAGAATTTCAGCTTCCGCTAAAACCTATGGGAACCGTATTTCAACAAAAAGTGTGGAACGAATTGCAAAAAATTCCCTTCGGGCAAACCCAAACTTACCTGCAACAGGCAAAAAATGCGGGAAATGTCAAATCTATTCGGGCAAGTGCATCGGCCAATGGAAAAAACCCTATTGCCCTTATTATTCCCTGCCACCGAATAATTGGTTCCGACGGCAGCTTAACCGGATATGCCGGAGGGTTGTGGCGCAAAAAATGGTTGCTGGAACATGAAGCACAATATTCAGGCAAAAGCTTTCAAACACAATTAGATTTAAGCTATTAGATTACCGCTTACAAAAAAAGAGTTTGCCAGCTAAGGGCAAACTCTTTGAACAAGTTCAAACTATTCCAAAATAATATCAATAAAAACATGGTTTTCGTTACCTGACATATCGGTACAAAATACGCCCATATGATATTCTCCGGGCATTACCGGTTCTAAAAACCCTTCTTCACCCATAATACTATCAGGAACTTCAATTAAATGATGTTTAACTTCACTTTGGGTAAGTCCCATTTCAAAATCCCAGCTCTTTTCATAAGTCCAGGGATGCCCTTCGCTTAGATTCAATTTGGCATACTTGGTATGCACATGTCCTTCGGCCGAGTGGATGTCAATTTTATAAGCTTTTAAAGCAACATTATCGGTAAAGGTTGCTTCAAAAGGAATTGTACTCCCAATAGCAATTATTTGATCGAAAACAGGTTGCACCAAAATAATTTCAGGGGAAGTATTGTCAACGTTTTCCTTTTCGCAGGAAACTAATGCCAGCGCCAAAATGGCCATTAATATAATTTGTGTTTTCATTTTTTTACATTTAATAAATTAAAATTTGAGTTTTGCCACCAACTGAATATTACGTCCCTGTTCGGGAATATTTAGTTTTCTATAAAAACTCATGTGGTTATAATACTTTTTATCAAATAAATTTTGAACCTGAAACACCAAACTCAATGGTAGTTTTTTCACGTTCAAATCAGCCATCAGAACCAATCCGAAATACATATAACCCGGAGTGGCTAATTCACCCTGTCCGCGCGTTTTGTCTTTATCCCAAGCCCATTTACTGTTAGCTGCCACCGAAACCCTGTTCCCCAAAAGTATTTTAAATGCCAGATAACCATTTACCGGAGGAGTAAATGGAATTCCATAACTTAATAATCCCTGCTCATTTATCAGGTAATTATAGGGTAATTCAAGGTTGGCATCAAGAATAATTTTTTCGTAAAAGGTTTTTGATGTCACCAGCTCCAATCCACTGATTAAGGCCTGCGACTGACGATAATAATATACACCTCCCGCATCGGGCAGGGGATGGTCTAATGTGCCGGTAGGCTGTAAATAAATAAAATTATCGAAGTAATATGCATATGCTCCTATTCCCAAATTCCAGCTTGTTTTTTTGTATTCCCCATGAAAATCGAAATAGTAGCCTGTTTCATTTTTTAATGCCGGATTCCCTACTTCGAATCGGTACGAACCATGATGTACCCCATTGGCTCCTAATTCAACTGCAGTTGGAACACGAAATGCTTTTCCCAGATTTACCCGAAGCAAGGTATTTGAAAAGCCCTGAAAGGTACTTCCCAGATGCCACGAAATTCCGGGATAACTTACCGCCACCGATTGACTTCGTTGTGCATAATATGCAGCATCTTCCGCCGAACGATCGGGAAGGTTTTTTACATACTGATAAACCAGGCTATCGAAATAAGCCGTACCCTGATATATTCCATAATCGAAACGAAGTCCGCCAAAAAACTTCCAGTAAGCATTTAACGATAATTCATCTTTTATAAAAAACCCGGAAATCAAGCGCTTGTAACCGGGTAAAAAATAACTGTATCCATCAACCCGATTATTGGAGTGCTGGTTTTGTAATCCTATGGTGAGTTCATTTCGCTCCAACGTATTAAACACAGCCTTAAAATTGCCCGAAAACGTATTTAACCTGAAATCAAGTTCCAAATCGGGATTATCGTCAGGTGGAATCTGCCCCGGAAAATGCGAATGAAAAAGACTCCACTCCTGACGATGGTTTTGTTGAAAACCCAAATCGGCAAACAAAGTGAATTCATGCAAAAACCATTTGTTATTGCTGCTTACCTTGGTGTGTCGTACCTGTTGAAAAGGAAATTCCACATTGCGCAAATTGCCATCATCGGCCACTTTGGTTTCGTCAGGAATACCATGTGCACCCGGGAAAAATCCCGATTTTTGAGAAACGTTACTTACACTTAGCACGCTTTTAAAATGCGTGGAAATATATCCCAATTGTCCACTCCAATCGAACTCATTTCCTGCCGTATTTTTTAAGTTCCTGTTGTGAATTGGGATCTTCCGGGTTAAATAAACAATGGTATCGGTAGGAATAGCATAATCACCAAAACTAAGGTAAGAGGCTCGTGCTTTGTAATAAATTTTATTTTTGCGTTGCTGTAATTGAACTGAGCCACCAAAAGTATTATTTATTGATTTTATAAGCATACTTGCTTCGCCAGCAACAGGTCCGTTAAAAGGTAAGCTTTGATTATCCAGATTAATAACACCACCCAATGCATCGCTGCCATATTCAATGGGCGATGCACCTTTAATTAACTCGGCTGTTTCAATGGAAAAAGGATCCACTTCAACTCCATGATCGGCTCCCCATTGTTGGTTTTCCTGCTTAATTCCATTTTCGCTAACAACCACCCGATTGAAGCCCATTCCCCGAATAAAAGGTTTTGAAGCATTTGCTCCAATGCTCATTACATTTATTCCCGATATCTTTTCCAGACTCTTGATAAAAGTCCCTGTAAGATTTTCGGCAACAAAACGGGAATCAACAATTTCGTTTTTTATTGAGTGAGCGGTATCGAATCGCTGAACCTGAATTGAAATCTCATTCAGGCGATGAACTTCGGGATGTAAGATAATTTGCAGATTTTGCTCCGCAATAATTTCAACCAAAGTATCGAGAGGCAGATACCCCATAAAAGAAAAAGTTAACTTCCGTTTACCCGGATGCACCTTATCGATAAAAAACTGTCCCTGGGTGTTCGTAATTACACAAACTTCGCCAAAATGCACATGGCATCCGGGCAAAGGCAATTTTAGTTCGTCCAATACTACACCACTTACTGTTACTACTTTCTGTGGTTTAGCCAAAATTGGAACCAATAAAAGCAGTATCAGCAATAACTGTAAATACTTCATTGCATAGCTTATTGATCACACAAACAAAAATAGCGTTTTGCTGTGCATAAAAAACTTCGATAATTTTAAAAATTCTAAACCGGCAATAAAGGAGGTGCTCTTAATGCATAGGAACGAATAAAGGCTTGTTTATCAGGATTTCGGTACTTTTGTATAGGAACAAAACCCAACACTTTAGAATGGAGTGGAAACTGCCAATCCAAAATCAAATCCATGGTAGTCAGTTCATAGGCCAGAATAGGACAAACAGTTTCTGTCTGTTCAAAATTCGGATTGAACTTATGGTGTGTATGTTCACAGCAAATAGTTTCAGAATGGCTGTGATGCGTTAATGCATGCAACGACTGAAAAAATATGGGGAAGGAAAATATCCCCACCAAATTTAAAACTATCGGTAATTTTCTGATTTGCCTCATTTTTTTTGGAATCACAAAAATAACAAAAGCTCCGGATAAAAGTTTACTGGATTTATAATAAAAAAAAACAGCCGTTCCATTTATCAGAACGGCTGCTAAAATTCACTATAGGTTTGTTATTCGTATTCTGCTAAAATATCAGCAACTCCATCGGCCGAAACCCGTCCGTAGACTTTTTCCCCAACCAAAACTACCGGAGCTAATCCGCAAGCTCCTACGCAACGCAGACAGCTTAGCGAGAATTTTCCATCGGCACTGGTTTCACCAACTTCAATTTTCAGACGGCGTTTAAATTCATCGAGAACTTTTTCGGCTCCACGAACATAACAGGCTGTACCGGTACATATTGAAATGGGGTGTTGTCCTTTGGGTATCATGGTGAAAAATGAGTAAAAAGTAACCACACCATATACCTTGGCCACTGGTACATTTAGTTCCTGAGCCACAATTTCCTGAACTTCAGCGGGTAAATATCCAAATATACTTTGCGCTTTGTGCAGCACATTGATGAGCTCACCTGCCTGATTTCCGAATGAAGCACAAACTTCTTTCAGTTTTTCAACCTCGACAGGGTTCAATTTTATTTTTACGCTTGACATATCTAATCTTTTTTAAGTTCAACAAATGTACTACTCAATCAAAAATTCATTTTTCTTGTCAAAGTAGTGCGTATGCAATAAATGATGCGCTTTTTCGCTCATGGGGTGACCCAAATATTCTTCGTAAAGTTTAACGATAAACGGATTCTCATGTGATTTACGAATGGGTTTGTTTTTATCTTCCTGATAAAGCGCCATTTGACGGGCTTTTAAGATAGATGAATCGCCATGGTGCAAAGGCTGACCACCGCCACCAATACAACCGCCGGGACAGGCCATAATTTCAATTGCATGAAAATCTGATTTTCCGGCTTTGACATCTTCCAAAAGTTTGCGGGCATTTCCCAATCCATGGGCAATTCCAATCCGAATCGGAAGTCCATCAAAATCAATAGTTGCTTCGCGTACACCTTCCAAACCACGCAATTGTTCAAAATCAACTTTTTCAAGTTTCTTTTTAGTCTGTATTTCGTATGCAGTGCGCACTGCAGCTTCAATTACACCTCCGGTTGTTCCGAAAATTACAGCTGCACCAGTTGAATCACCCAATGGATTATCAAAATTCTCGTCGGGAAGCAGGTTAAAATCAATGTTGGCTCCCTTGATTAAATTAGCCAATTCGCGTGTCGAAATAGAAAAATCAACATCAGGATTACCATCGGTAGCAAACTCATCGCGTTGACACTCGTATTTTTTTGCCAGACACGGCATAACTGAAACCACCACCATATCTTCGCGCCTGGTTTGGATTTTTTCAGCAAAATATGTTTTTGCAATGGCACCAAACATTTGCTGGGGCGAACGTGCGGTTGATGGTATGTCTTTCATCTCAGGGAATTGCTTCTCGAAGAAGTTAACCCAGCCCGGGCAGCATGAGGTTAGAATCGGAAGTTTTACTTCTTTATCACCATTCAGAAATTTTCCCAAACGGTCTAACAATTCAGTTCCTTCTTCCATTATGGTAAGGTCGGCAGCAAAATCGGTATCAAAAACATAATCGAAGCCTAAACGACGTAATGCTGCGGCCATTTTTCCGGTAACCAAAGTTCCCGGTTTCAGGCCAAATTCTTCGCCTAACGCAGCACGTACAGCAGGAGCTGTTTGAACTACAACCGTTTTACCCGGATCAGCCAGGGCACGAATTACCTGATTGGTATGGTCTACTTCGGTTAAAGCTCCTGTAGGACATACAGCCACACATTGTCCGCAATAAGTACATGTCGATTTTTCCAAATCCATCTCAAAAGCGGGTGAAACAACCGCTTCAAATCCACGATTAACCCCCCAAAGAGCTCCAACTGTTTGCACTTGGTTACACATCATCTCACAACGACGGCACATAATACATTTGTCCATGTCGCGGATAATCGAAGGCGATTTGTCGGGCTTGTAAGTTGACATTTCGCCTTTGTAGTGAATTTCACGAACACCCAGTTTGTGAGCCATATCCTGCAATTCGCAGTTGCCTGATTTTGCACAGATTAAGCAATCGGCCGGATGATCAGAAAGGATAAGTTCCAACACGGTTCGGCGGGCATTTAATACGCGCATGGTGTTAGTTTTAATTACCATATCAGTGTGGGCATCGGTGCAACAGGCCGGGGCTAGATTTTTCCGTCCTTCAACCTCAACCACACAAATGCGGCAACCGCCTGGTTTGTTTTCGATGTTCATATCGCCCAGGCTCATATAACATAAGGTAGGAATATCGATACCAACAGAACGAGCTGCCTTCAGGATGCTGGTTCCTTTCTCTACCTTAACCGTTTTATTATCGATGGTTAAATTTACAAATTCCATTATTCTGTCTCCTCTTTTATTGAATGCTAATAGCACTAAACTTACATTTCTCAATACATGCACCACATTTGATACAGATGGTCTGATCGATGTTATGTGGCCCCTTGCGTTCGCCTGAAATGGCACCAACCGGACAAACCCGGGCACAAGCTGTACAACCCACACATTGTTCATTGTCGATAATATACTGCATCAAATCTTTACAAACTCCTGCACGACACTTTTTATCGTTCACGTGTTCCAGGTATTCATCATAAAAATTATCAAGTGTCGATAACACCGGGTTGGGGGAAGTTTGACCCAAACCACAAAGCGATGTATCTTTTATTACCTGGCTTAGGTTCCGTAATTTGTCCAAATCATCAAGAGTTCCTTTTCCTTTACAGATGATATCGAGTTGCTCGTAAAGTCGCTTATTACCAATACGGCAGGGAGAACATTTACCGCAGGATTCTTCAACGGTAAAGTCGAGGTAAAAACGAGCTACAGAAACCATACAGTCGTCCTCGTCCATTACAATCATACCGCCCGAACCCATCATAGAACCCGAAGCAATCAGGTTATCGTAGTCGATTGGGGTATCGAGGTGTTTCTCTGTTAAACAACCACCTGAGGGGCCTCCGGTTTGCACCGCTTTGAATTTTTTGCCATCCTTGATTCCTCCGCCAATTTCGTATATAACTTCGCGTAGCGTTGTTCCCATAGGAACTTCAATCAGACCAACGTTATTAATTTTGCCGGCCAGGGCAAAAACCTTGGTTCCTTTCGATTTCTCAGTTCCAATTTTATTAAACCAATTGGCACCTTTTAAATAAATAACCGGTATGTTGGCGTAAGTCTCCACATTGTTTACATTGGTAGGCTTACCCAAATAACCCGATTCGGCCGGAAATGGTGGTTTAAAAGTTGGTTCGCCCCTTTCACCTTCCATAGAATGAATCAATGCGGTTTCTTCGCCACAAACAAAAGCTCCGGCACCATAACGCAATTCAATATCGAAACAAAAATCAGTTCCAAGTATGTTTTCGCCTAATAAACCATAGTCGCGAGCCTGATTAATGGCTGTTTTTAAACGCTCAATAGCCAACGGATATTCGGCGCGAATGTAAACCAAACCTTTTGATGCACCAATGCAGTAGCCATTTATGGCCATAGCTTCAATAACTGAGTGTGGATCGCCCTCAAGTATGGAACGGTCCATAAATGCTCCGGGGTCGCCCTCATCGGCATTACAAACCACATATTTCTGGTCAGCTTTATTTGCAGCTGCAAATTTCCATTTTAAACCCGTTGGGAAACCTCCTCCTCCGCGTCCACGTAGGCCTGAATCAATCATTTCCTGGATGGCCTGGTCAGGAGTCATTTCGCCCAACACTTTAGCCAGAGCAGCGTAAGCATCACGGGCAATAGCTTCATCAATGCTTTCGGGATTTATTACACCACAGTTTCGCAGGGCAATTCGTAATTGCTTTTTATAAAAACCCATGTGTTTTGAATCGCTGATTTCTTTGCTGGTTTCCGGGTCGCGGTACAAAAGCTTTTCAACTTTTCGTCCTTTTATCACATGTTCTTCCACAATTGATTTTGCATCATCGGGTTTTACCTGAACATAAAAAGTATTGTCGGGCAATACTTTTACAATGGGTCCTTTCTCACAAAAGCCGAAGCATCCGGTCATTACCACCTGTACATCGTCCTGAAGATTTTTCTCTTCGAGCTCTTTCTCCAATTTACCTACAATGGCATCGCTTGCCGATGCTCTACAACCTGTTCCGCCACATACCAGGAGATGCATTTTGTATTTTGCCATTTTTATACCTCCTATAAGTTTTTGTCATCAATGGTTTCGTAATTCACGGGAATAATACCATCCACAAGAATTCCTTCTTTTACGTACTTTTCAATTATCTCATCGGCCTTTTTGGTATCAACATAGCCAAAAACTACCGGTTCCTGATTGGGCAGGGTAACTTCAACTGTCGGTTCGGCATAGCAGTATCCCATACAACCTGTCTGAGTAACAACAGCCTCGATGTTGCGCTTTTCCAATTCGTCCATAAAAAATTCCATCACTTGCTTGGCTCCCGAAGCAATACCGCAGGTAGCCATGGCAACTTTAACCTGAACCAGATTCTCAGCGCTCTCGCCTTTTTCTCTGAGTTCAACTTTAGTTTGCATATCTGCTTTTAGTTTTTGCAAATCTGCCAACGACTTAATCTTTACCATAAATTATATCGTTTTAAATTACTTTATATAGTTCGTTTTTATTATCTGATGCAAGTTTACGAATTTTCTGTAAGATAGGCTATATCAATTATTTAGACTGATTTTATTTAAGGGTTTTTGTGCATGATTTTTATCATAATGGCAAATAAATTTTATCAGGTGTAAAATTCTATCGCGCTCATTTTTAATCTCTTGCAATTTCTGAATTTTTGTAAAAAAAGGGCTTATTTATAATCTATTAAAATAGCAGAATGTTTAATAACAAAGCTAATTTTTATCATGAATTTTATGGGCAAATCATAAGTAAATTAGAAGCCTGGCGGCTTTTTAAAAATCACGCAATCGTTCGAGTAATTTACCCAAAAAAACAGCTTCAAAAATCAACCCTGAAAAACATTTACTCTAAAACGAGGCTTTTATTGCCTGAAGGTTTTCAACAAACCAATCGCGTAAAAAATTACGCACCTCTGAAGCACTTAATGGAATCTCGCCCAGCATTTCTTTTGCTTC
>JBFWMB010000125.1:0-10153 GCA_050251815.1 Salinivirgaceae bacterium
GATTGACGAGAGCATGGATAAAGAGCAAATGAAACAACCACCCAAACCCGACGAGTTCCGCTCCAAAACTTCAGGGCAACGCCTACTGATTATGGTTGGTGGTGTTTTATTCAATCTGATTTTGGCAGTTATTATCTATGCTTCGGTGTTAAAGGTTTGGGGAGAAGAATACCTTCCGCTCGAAAACATGAAATACGGAGTTGTAGCCGAAAGTACCGCCCAGGAAATGGGAATACAGCATGGGGATAAAATTTTGAGTATTGACAACCAAAAAATCGACAAATTTACCGCCATTACTTCGCATCTTTTACTGAACGATGCACAGACCATTCAGATTGAGCGCAACGGAGAACATATTGAACTGGCGGTTCCCAAAGAAATAATTCCCCGGTTAATCAAAGGAGAACCTTTTTTATCGCCCCGTTTCCCTTTTATTATCGATGAGTTTGCGAAAGAATCTGCTGGTAAAGCAGCCGGAATTTTGCCCGGTGATCGGGTGCTGGGAATTGATACTCTGGACACCCCGTTTTTTGATCAGTTCCGCTCGATTGTTACCAATTACAAAAACCAGACAACACCGGTTAAAGTTTTGCGCGGATCGGATACTTTAAGTTTTGAAGTAGCGATACCCGAAAGTGGACTTATTGGCGCCCGTCCGAATATCGATGATGTGTTCGAATTAAAAGTTGTTGAATATGGTTTTATTGCCGCCATTCCGGCCGGAATAAAAAAAGCAGTTAAAGTGGGGCAGGATTATCTGAAACAATTTAAGCTTTTATTTAATCCCGAAACCAAAGCGTATGAATCGTTGGGCGGTTTTATTGCCATTGGTAGTATTTTTCCTTCAGTATGGGACTGGCAATCGTTTTGGAACCTGACCGGTTTTTTAAGCATTATGTTGGCCATATTAAACATATTACCAATTCCAGCACTCGATGGTGGTCATGTAATGTTTTTGATGTATGAAATTGTTACCCGCCGAAAGCCCAGCGATAAGTTTATGGAATATGCCCAAATGGTTGGTATTTTTCTTCTGTTGGCCTTATTACTTTTTGCTAATGGAAACGATGTGTACAAATGGATTAACAGCCTGATACAGAATTAAAAAAATTATTTTTTTTATTTCAAAGAGCTTGTTCTTCAAAAAGAGCAGGCTCTTTTTTTTAATTTTTTATGTGGTTGATAATGCCCCATGAATTTAATTTTAGATTGAAAAAAATAAAAAATCTGGCTTTATAAGCCGGTCTATTTGTATTGTTTTTTTTCTTGCCTCAGTTTAGTTTTAAATTTTATGTGGCTTTTGTGCTTGTTTTGTATTTTTGGTGACAATTTTGCAAGGAATCATCCGGAATGTAAAATTTTGGGAAGAACCTTATAAAATTTAATATTTAAAGCTTTATATGAAACGATTGTCAAGGTGGGTTTTTCGTCTGGGATTGTTGCTGGTTTTTATTGGTTCAATTTTATTTTTAACTTCAAAAATTATTGAGCAAAAAATTATTGAAAAAGCAATTGGTGCATTAAACGAAAACATAAATGTGCCGGTTTATTTGGACGAAATTAGCTTTTCACTTTTAAAAAAGTTTCCTTACGCCACATTGCAATTAAAGAACGTAACGCTTTTATCAGCTACAAATTTCGAACGACAGGATTTTGTTTCCCACACGACAGATACCCTGTTGTGGGTCGATAATTTATACCTTTCGCTAAATATGCTTTCCTTGTTTCATCGCGATGTGGAATTAACCAAAGTGTCGCTGGAAAAAGGTTTTTTGAATCTTGTGGTTGACAAAAAAGGTCGAACAAACTACAGCATCTTAAAAGAAATTAAAACCAATGAAGGGAACCAGGAATTTGATTTTAAATTTTTGCTTAAACAAATAGCACTAAAAAACCTGAGCATTCGCTATTATAATAGGTATAAAGAAACTGCAGTTACCTGGCGTTTTCCTGATTATCAGATTAAAGGGGCTTTTTACAAAAAGGAATTCGATGTGGCAACCAAAGGAAAACTGCTGTTAAACCATTTTCAGTTTCGGGATCAGGTAATTCGTCCCAATTCACCAGCCGAGCTCGACATGTCGCTATATTTTAGCAATCAAAAAATTGTTGTCGAATCGAGTGTGTTTAAAATAAACGGACAACAATTTTTTATGGACGGAGTCATTGCCTTACAACCGCAATTATATCTTGATCTAAATTTGTCGGCCGACCGTATTTCTCTGGCAAAACTTAACAATTTGGTAAGCTATCAATCAAAGTCAACATTTGATTTCGATGGTACCTTTTTATTCAAAGCATTGGTTAAAGGGCCCATTAACGAAATGCAGACACCCGTAATTCAGGCAAACTTTGCTTTGACTCAAGGTTCATTTAAAAATAATTGGATAGATATTCACAAGGGAATTTCCTGTGCTGGCTCGTTTTCAAATGGTTCACTTCAAACCACCGTATCGTCAATACTTTCGCTTTCGGATTTTACTGTTAAACATAAAAACAGCAATATGTCAGGGAATTTAAGTTTGCATAATTTTATGGAGCCCAAAATACAGATCCAAAGCATCTTTGATTTAAATTTAAATGACTTTTCCGTTTTTTTGAAAAAACAGGAGTTCGATGTGTTTGAAGGACAGCTTAAAGGAACACTTAATTCAAATGGCACCTTGTTTTTTAACGACAGCCTTTGGGCAAATACGGTAAAACAGCTTAACCCGACACTACAGATAAAATTCTCACAAATATATTTCCAGAAAAAACAACTTAGCCTATTGCTTAATGATGGCTCATTGGGTTTTGAAAATCAACGTTTGCAAGTAATTAATTCAAGAGGTGTTTTTCTTGAAACGGTGTTTTCAGGAGATTTTGCGGCTGAAAATTGTTTGAGTGCTTTTATAAATCCTGCGGAGTTTCTAAAAATTACAGCCGAGCTCGATTTGCAACAGGTGGATTATGCAAATTATGAATTTCTGTTTATGCCGGACGAACAAGAAACAATGGATACTTCTGCATTTAATTATGTAATTGACGCATCAATAAGAGCCAAGCAGTTTAGCTATCAAAAGGTTAAAGCAACAGCAATACAAAGTCACCTAACTTATACTGACAAACAGTTAAACATTTCAAAACTGGCATTTAATGCCTTCGATGGTTTGGCTGATGCTGCTGTAATTTATGATTTCAAAAATGAGCACAATTCCCGGCTTTTTGTCGATGGAAATTTAGTAAAAGTTGATATAAACAAGCTTTTTGTTGCTTTTAATAATTTTGATCAGAAAGTGTTGACACACGAAAATATAATGGGAAAACTTACCAGTAATTTTGAATTTGAAAGCCTGATTGCTCAAAATAAATTCAACACCGGGTCGATTGAATTTCTGGGTCATGTGCGCATCGATAACGGCAGGTTAATGAATTTTAAACCCATTACCGAGGTTTCAGCATTTGCCGACATTAAAGAGCTTCGAAACATTGAGTTCTCTACGCTCGAAAACGATTTGCTTATTTCAAAAGGAATGGTACATATTCCTAAGATGGAAATAAGCAGCAACGCTTTCGATATGTCAATAGCAGGGCAACAAAACTTTAACGGGGATTACACCTATCACCTCCAACTTTTTCTTTCCGATTTTTTAGCTGGAAAATCAAAACACCTGCAAAAGCAACAAACTGAATTTGGTGTGGTTGAAGATGATGGTTTTGGCCGTACCCGCTTGTTTTTGCTGGCGGAAAATGTAAATGGGCAAAGTTCTGTTTCGCTCGACAGGCAAGCAGTGAGACAGAATTTAAAACAGGGACTACAGGAAGAGAAGCGGGAATTAAAGAAAATTTTCCAGGAAGAATTTGGTTGGTTTAAAAAAGACAGCACCTTAAAAAAAGAAACCAAAAAAAAGACAAACCCTGAGTTTCAGATTGAATGGGACGAACAATAACAATATTAGGTATTTTTAAACGTTATTGATGATTATGCTGAAAATGAATTTTTATACCAACAAGCGACAGTGGAAAGCTGCCTTGCTGATACTTGCCGTATTGATTGGGGCTTTTTCTCTCAGTTATACCAATAAACTGGTCGAAAAGATGAAAGAAGAAGAGCGCAAGCGAATTCTACTTTGGGCCGAAGCCACCAGTATTTTAGGAAATGATGATGACCTGGGAGAAAGCATCAATTTTTATATGAATGTTATTACAACCAATAAAACAATTCCTGTTATTCTTACCGACGGCGAAGATCAGATTATTGGTTATGCCAATTTAGGCAAAGACAGTTCTGAAACCATTGCCTATCAGAATAAACGCCTACAAAGCATGAAAAATGGCAGAGAACCCATTGTTATCAATTTTGTAGATGGTGGTGTTAATTATATTTATTATGAAGACTCCACCATTTTAAAGCAGTTGGCCGTTTATCCTTATGTTCAGCTTACAATCATTGCACTTTTTATTATTATTTCATACATCGCCTTTAGTGCATCACGAAAATCGGAACAAAATCAGGTGTGGGTTGGAATGTCTAAAGAAACGGCTCATCAACTTGGGACCCCAATTTCGTCGCTTATGGCCTGGATTGAGATATTGGAGCAAACCACCGATAACCAGCAATATCTTGAAGAAATGCAAAAAGACATTCGTCGGTTGGAAATGGTAGCCGAACGGTTTTCAAAAATTGGCTCGTTGCCGGAGTTAAAGGTTGTTGATTTAACCATTACCCTTGATGCAGCGGTTGATTATATGCGATCGCGTACTTCGAAAAATATTCTTTTTAAACAACATTACAACACACACGGTCCTGTTTTGGTTCCTTTGAGCAAGTCTCTTTTTCATTGGGTGATTGAGAATTTGGTTAAAAATGCCGTTGATGCTATGGATGGTAAGGGAACCATCAGTATTTATCTGACACAAAACGACAAGGAGGCAATAATTGAAATTGCCGATACAGGAAAAGGAATCCCGAAAAGTAAACAAAAAACCATTTTTAATCCGGGATATACCTCAAAAGAACGGGGCTGGGGTTTGGGTTTATCCCTGGTTAAACGGATTGTTGAGAATTATCATCGGGGTAAAATTACGGTAGCCAGTTCCGAAATTGAAAAAGGAACAACCTTTAAGATATTGTTGCCTAAATAATTAGGCCGTTTTATTTTATGAGAGCAAAAGAAATCTATCGCTTTCATTACTTTTCGTTTGGATTGAATTCCAATTAGCTATAAATTTGCGCGCTAATTTTTTTTATTTGGCATTAAATTTTACTTTTGCAGGTATTTTAAAAGATACAGACGTGGATTACAACATTCCATTTAGAGGAATAAAGGAGGGGAAGCATCAATACGAATTTAGTATCGATGATAAGTTCTTTGAAAAGTTTCCAGATGGTGAAATACAAAAAGGAGCGTTGCTTGCAAAGGTCGATTTAATTAAACGCTCAACAGGCATTGAAACACTTTTTACCATTCAGGGAACTGTTACTGTGCCATGCGACCGCTGCCTCGACGATTTGGAGTGCCCCATCGATTACGAAGGGAAACTTTATTTTGAATACGGTGAGGAAAGCCAGGAGATGACCGATGAGTTGGTCATAATTTCAGGAAACGAGAATTACCTGGAATTGGCGCAGTATATATATGAGTTCATCTACTTAAGTTTACCCATGCACAAAGTACACGGAAAAAACAAAGATGGTGAATTACTTTGCAACCAGGAAATGCTTGAGCGACTTGGTTCAATGATTAGTAACAACGATGAAGACGAGATAGATGATCCCAGGTGGGACAAACTGAGAGATTTAATTAACTAATTTTAAAGCGATTGTAAAATGGCACATCCTAAGCACAAGACATCAAAACAAAGAAGAAATAAAAGAAGAACCCATTACAAAGCAGTAGCACCTACTTTGTCAAAATGTTCAAACTGTGGTTCAGCTATTCAGTACCACCACGTTTGTCCTGAATGCGGTTTTTACCGTGGCAAGTTAGCTATTGAAAAAGAAGTTTCTGCTTAAACCTTAATCCTTTCGAGGATTAATCAAAATACCACGTATGAGAATTGGAGTGGATATGATGGGAGGCGATTTTGCCCCCGAAGCAACCGTATTGGGTGCCATATTAGCAAATGACTCCCTACCCGAAGATGTACAGCTGGTTTTAATTGGTGATCAGGAAAAAATACACGAACTGCTGGCACGTGAAAATTACGATGCCGGCAAGTTCGAAATTGTACACGCAAGCGAGTGCATCGAGATGGGCGACCATCCGGCAAAAGCATTCAGTGCAAAGCCCGATTCCAGTATTGCTATTGGTTTTAAAATGCTGTACAAAAAAATGATCGACGGTTTTGCAAGTGCCGGTAATACCGGAGCAATGCTTGTGGGAACCATGTACACCGTTAAAGCAATACCCGGTGTAATCCGTCCGTGTATTTCGACTGAACTCCCGCAGTTTGGCGATATTCCGGCCTTGTTACTCGATGTGGGCATTAACCCCGACTGTCGTCCTGATGTTTTATTTCAATATGGTATGATTGGTTCGGTTTATGCGAATCGGGTATATGGAGTAAAGAACCCTAAAGTTGCGCTTTTAAACATAGGCTCTGAAGAGAAAAAAGGTAACCTGATTGTTAAGAGTGCCTACGATTTGATGAAAGACAACAAAGAGTTTAATTTCATCGGAAATATCGAGGGAAATCAACTGTTGGGAGACTGCCCTGCCGATGTGGTGGTGTGTGATGGATTTACCGGAAATGTTGTGTTAAAGCAAGCTGAGGGAATGTATCACCTGTTGAAAAAGAGAAACATTAGCGACACTTTTATTGATAAATTTAATTTCGAGATTTATGGTGGTACACCTGTATTAGGGGTAAATGCACCAGTTATTATCGGGCATGGAGTTTCGAACGACATAGCCATTAAGGCCATGATACTTAAAACAAAAGATGTTATTGAGGCTCAGGTAACCGAAAAATTAATTGAAATCTATAAGTAATGTCAAAAATTAGAGCAATGATTACGGGGGTAGGAGTCTACCTTCCTGAATATATTCTCGACAACCATGAGTTGAGTAAAATGGTGGACACCAGCGACGAGTGGATTATGACTCGCGTTGGAATTAAGGAACGTAGAATTCTAAAGGAAAAAGGCGAAGGTTCATCTTTTATGGGTGAAAAGGCCGTAAAGCAATTACTCAAAAAAACAAACACTTCACCCGACGAAGTGGATTTGTTGATTTGTGCAACCGTAACTCCCGATATGCCTTTCCCTCCTACAGCCAATATTATTGCCGATAAAGTTGGGATAAGAAATGGATTTCAGTTCGACATAAACGCTGCCTGCTCTGGTTTTATTTATACCCTGATTACTGCATCAAAGTTTGTTGAATCGGGACAGTATAAAAAGGTAATTGTTGTGGGGTCCGAAAAAATGTCGGCCATAACTGATTATACTGATCGTACTACCTGTCCGCTTTTCGGAGATGCAGGGACTGCTGTAATGTTAGAGCCAACTACCGAAAATCTGGGTATGATGGATTTTATTGCCCGTTCCGACGGTATGGGTCGTCATCACCTGTATATGAAAGGTGGAGGCTCTTGTTACCCGGCAACGCACGAAACGGTTGACCAAAAAATGCATTATATCTATCAGGAAGGTCAAGTGGTGTTTAAACATGCTGTTTCAAACATGGCCGATGTTTCGGTTGAAATTATGAAGCGAAATAATTTATCCGCCGAACAACTTGCCTGGTTAGTACCGCATCAGGCCAACCTGCGGATAATTGATGCAACAGCCAAACGCATGGGTTTAGATCCCAGCAAGGTAATGGTTAATATAGAACGTTATGGAAATACCACATCGGCAACCATCCCGCTTTGTTTGTGGGAGTGGGAAAAGCAGCTTAAAAAAGGAGATGATATAATTCTTTCAGCTTTTGGAGCCGGGTTTACCTGGGGTACTATTTACCTGAAATGGGCCTACGATGGCGATAAAGTGGAATAAAAACTAAAGCAAATACCATGGCAAAGACAATTGAAACCGAACAAAAACAAATTAATATTATTGGTGCCGGTACCAGTATTACTGGTGACATTAATTGCTCGGGCGATATCCGAATCGATGGAAATCTTACTGGAAACCTCTTTGTACAGGGGAAAGTAATAATTGGTGGATCCGGTACAATTAAAGGCGAAATTTCATGCAAAAACTCCGAAGTTGAAGGCAAAATAGAAGGTAAAATCTCCGTGGGAGAATTGCTTTCGTTAAAAACCACTTCATCGATTTTAGGGGATATTAAAACCCGGAAATTAGCCATTGAACCCGGAGCTCAATTTACCGGAAACTGCACCATGAACCACAGTTCGGACTCGTCACGCCAAACTGTTGTAAATGAAGAAGCCAAAAAATAGCGACGATAAAAAGTCGATTTTAGTATATTTTGCCAGGTATTCGGGGCTTGCCTTCGAAATGCTTGGCATTATTGCTTTAGGAACGTGGGGTGGAATCAAGCTGGATGAACACTATTCCGGCGAATTTCCTTTGTGGACATTAGTGCTGTCGTTATTTTCTGTTTTTGTTGCTTTGTACCTAGTATTAAAAGATTTGTTACGCAATGGAACTAAACCTAAATAAATTCGTCCGGGTATTCAGCCTGTTTTCTATAGTATTTATTGGCCTGCATTTCCTGCTTTTGCGAGCCTTTCCTTCCTTTATTGGCCTTTCGGTAAAATCGTTACTGAGCATTTATCTTTTTTTAATCGTTCTTTCTTTTGCCCATTTTATTGGGTTAAAATGGTTATTTCATAAATGGCCCCGCTATTCGGGCTTTATATTTACTGCCATGAGTTTGTCTAAAATGGCTGTGGCCATATTGTTTTTACTTCCTTCCATTTTTCCGGCCAACGCAACAGCAATGACGATGGCTTTAAATTTTATGACTGTTTATTTGGCATTTTTGGCGCTTGAAGTGGTATTTCTTGTAAAAAACCTGATGAAAAATCAGTAATTTTTAAGCTTGTTTTATAACAACATTTTTATTGTTTTTTTACACCTTTGTCTATTGAACTTTAACACCGATTTGTTGTTTTGTTCAAGATGTATAAATTTACAACCAGAAAATGTCAATATATAACCGATACTGATGAAGCGTATTTATCTTTTGTTTTTTTCTCTTTCGATTTCGCTATTTGCTTTAATGGCACAAGCATCAGAAAATCAAAAAACTAATGCCTCCACTGATGAGGAATTTGATCCTACGGCTGTAATTATGCATCACATTAGCGATGCGCACGATTGGCACCTTTGGGATAAGGTAGATAAAGAAACCGGAGAAAAACACAGCGTAAGTATTCCGCTGCCCGTAATTGTTTGGCATAAAGGGCAGTTAGATGTTTTTATGTCCTCAGCATTTCATCATGGCGAGCAAACGGTAATTAAAGGATCGAACGAATATGCTTTATATCATAATAAAATCTATGTGGCTGAAAATGGTGAATTAACCTTCGACGAGCACCATCACCCAACCAATACGCAGCCTATCGATTTTTCAATCACCAAAAATGTAGCATCCATGATGTTTTCAGCTCTTTTGTTGCTGGCCGTTTTTATACCTATGGGTCGCAAATACAAAAAAGGAGGCAAGGTTCCATCAGGACTACAGGGTTTTATGGAACCAATAATTCTCTTTATTAAAGAAGATATTGCGCGACCCAATATTGGGGAACATAAATACCAACGGTTTTTACCCTATTTAATAACGGTTTTCTTTTTTATCTGGTTTAACAACATGCTGGGCCTTGTGCCTTTTTTTCCGGGAGGAGCCAATTTAACCGGGAACATTGCTGTTACATTTACCCTGGCTGCCATGACCATGATTATTACCAATGTTAGTGGAAGCAAGACATATTGGAAACATATTTTGGTACCACCTGTACCAAAGTGGCTGTGGTTTATAATGATACCGGTTGAATTAATTGGAGTAATATCAAAACCATTTGCGCTTATGGTCCGTTTGTTTGCAAACATTACTGCAGGGCACATAATTGTTCTTAGTTTAATTTTTCTAATATTCATTTTTAAAAGTGCTTGGATGGGATTTGTTTCAGTTCCAATGGTTTTATTTATGGACTTATTAGAATTAATGGTTGCAATATTACAAGCATATATTTTTACACT
>JBFWMB010000126.1:0-9719 GCA_050251815.1 Salinivirgaceae bacterium
GCTCTTCCGATCTTTACAATAACTCAATTCGCAGATCTTCTAATGGGGGAGCTTCCTGGGGAACAGGATCAACAGGTATGACTACAGATGATGGACCATTTATTACCCGTTTGTCAGCTTCAAAAGAAAATCCTGATTTAGCTTTTGCTGTGGGCAATAAAGGAGTTTACAGAACAACTACTTTTGGTAACCGATGGGCAATTCGCCTGATTAACACAAACTGGGCAATTAATGAAACAGTTTCTAGTTCACATAATGTCGAGGTATCCTTAGCAAACGGTAATATTGTTTGGGCCGGAGGTGGAATGGCCAAAGATTATGGACTTCAAATGCAGGTTTCAACTGATGAGGGATTATCTTTCAAAGCGGTAAATGATTATGCATTGGTTTCAATAGATGCCTATACCAGTGGTATTGCAACCCATCCAACCGAAGATTCAACAGCTTATGTTTTATTCTCTATTAGCGGTATGCCAAAAGTTTTACGCACTAAAGATTTGGGTGAAACCTGGGAAGATATTTCAGGTTTTGGAACCAATAATGTTAGTTCAAATGGATTTCCCGATGTTGTAGTTCATTCACTGCTTGTAATGCCGCACAATACCAATATTATTTGGGTGGGTACCGATATTGGTTTGTTTGAATCAACCGATAATGGTGAAACCTGGAATATTTCGACCAGTGGATTGCCACCGGTTTCAGTTTATGATATGCAGATTGTTGGTCATCAGGTGGTACTGGCAACACACGGCAGAGGCATTTGGACTGTGGATATACCTGAGATTGATAATGCACCATATATTGAGGCTTTTGTTCATAATTCATCGTATAATTTGAGTTTGCAAAGCAATTTTAAAGTTGCCTATGATTCAGTTCAAATCTTTATCGATGATCAGTATTATGAAACGGTTGAATTACCTGCTACAGGTATGGTTGATATGCCGGTTACCGTGAATGAAATTGGAACTTATGCTGCACATTTGGTAGCTTATATCGACCAGGTTCCGTTTAAATCGAATACAATTGACATTACTTTTGATTTAACTTCGGTTGATGATTTTGTAAGCAACGATGTTGAACTTCTAGTTTATCCTAACCCAAGTGACGGATTAATTAAACTAAAATTAAACGAAAGTTCGGCTGATTATGTTGAGGTCAAAATTTTCAGTATAAATGGTTCCCTGGTATTTCAGGATAAAGTAGAGTTTGCCCGCGAAATACCTTTAAATTTAGAGGAGCTAAAAGCAGGCAACTATATTTTAGAAATTCAAACCACCGGAGGTCGAAAATCGAAAAAAATAACAATACAATAAGAAAACAAATTAAGGCTCAGAATTATCTGGGCCTTTTTTTTGATTTGAAAAAGCCCCAATTACTTGGGGCTAACAGTAACCGGCTAATGAAGGGATGTTTAGTCATTAACCTGGTTGAATATCATTTTATTGTTTATTGGCTATTGATAAAAATTCAAAGTATAAAAATAAAAAAAAGATAAATCCTCAGCCATATTTTTTTCGATTTATTTTGCGACACGTTATGGGTTTATGTTGTTGTTATTCAGTGTTTAATGTTGTGCTTTTATTTTTGGATTGATGGGCCGGGTGTAAACAAAAACACCGTTAGGATATATAAGATTCAACAGACCTGTTAATTTTGACAGGCCTGTTGTATAAATATTAAAAGATAGTGTGTTTAGAGTAAATCGCTGGCCAATTCAGCTAAAGTGCTACGTTCACCTTTAACCAGATTAACATGTGCAAATAAATCCTGCCCCGACATTCTATCGGTTAAATAGCTTAAACCATTCGACGTGGCATCAAGGTATGGCGAATCAATTTGATGAATATCGCCGGTAAAAACAATTTTTGTGCCTTCGCCTGCACGAGTAATAATGGTTTTGATTTCGTGGGGAGTTAAATTTTGAGCTTCATCTACAATAAAAAATACATTCGACAAGCTACGTCCTCTGATGTATGCCAATGGAGTTATCATTAACTTTTCATCTTTCAGCATTTCTTCAATTTTACTAACCTCTTTACTGTTCGAGTTAAACTGATGTTTAATTACTCCCAGGTTATCAAACAGGGGTAACATGTAAGGACCAATTTTTTCATTTACATCCCCGGGTAAGAAGCCAAGGTCACGATTAGCAAGGGGGACAATGGGGCGTGCAAGGAATATCTGTTCGTAAAGATGATGCTGTTGAAGTGCTGCTGCCAGTGCCAGCAATGTTTTTCCGGTACCGGCTTTTCCGGTTAACGATATCAGTGAAATTTCAGGACGCATTAGTGCATCCAGCGAAAAAGCCTGCTCAGCATTTCGGGGTTCAATGCCATATATTCTTTTTTTCTCAATCCGATTCATCATTTTTTGATTGGGATCGTAATGCACCAAAGCACTTTTATTATTTCCTTTTAGAATCAGGTATTCGTGTGGTTTAAAGCTTCGGCCCAAATTAAAATCAGTTTCCGGTATTCCATCAAAATCCTGATAAAGTCGGTTAATAAGTTCGCCATCGATATTTTCGAATGTTTCAACAGTTTTGTGCAATACGGTTATATCCTGAACTTTATCTGTTGTGTAATCCTCGGCTAAAATCCCCAGCGATTTTGCTTTTACTCTTAGATTAATGTCTTTGGTAACCAGTATAACTTTTCGGTTGGGGTATTTTCCTTTTAAGTAATCGGCAATGGCAAGTATACGGTGATCGGCTGTTTGTTCAGCAAATGAATCCTTCAATTCTTTAGAAAAGGGTTTTCCTGTTTCAAGAAACAACATGCCTCTACCTTTACCAAGATTAATTCCATCGGCAGGAAAAATATTGCCAATTAGGGAATCCAGCTCGCGAGTGAACTCCCGGGCATTAAAATTTATCTGATCGTTACCTTTCTTAAAACGATCAAGTTCTTCGAGTGAAACAATGGGAATAACAATGTCATTATCCTGAAAATGGTAGATGCAACTGTAATCGTGCAATAGTACGTTGGTATCGAGTACAAAAAGTTTGGTGTTTGATTTTTTCATAACATAATAATTTTGTGTATTGAAGTAACTAAAGTTAAAAAAGATTCGGGTATTTTCCTCAAGGCACCGTATTTTTAATTCTAACCGTATTAAAAGCTTACCAGCGAATTGCTACATTTGTTAAAATTTATCATCTTATGGATTATCAACAAACAATAGATTTCCTTTTTAGTCAGTTACCTGTTTTTCAGCGTGAAGGAAAAGCTGCTTACAAAGACAATCTGGACAATACCCTGGCTCTTGATGCCTATTTTAATCATCCGCATAAAAAGTTTAAAACCATACATGTAGCAGGAACCAATGGTAAAGGATCTGTTTCGCACATGATTGCTTCTGTATTGCAGGAAACCGGATTAAAAACTGGGCTTTATACCTCGCCCCATTTAACCGATTTCAGAGAGCGTATAAAAGTAAATGGAAAAATGATGGATAAAGCCTCTGTGGTTGACTTTGTGGGCAATCACAAAAATATTATTGAGGATTTAAAGCCTTCGTTTTTTGAGCTAACTGTAGCCATGGCTTTTAACTATTTTGCGCAGGAAAAAGTCGATGTTGCTGTTATTGAAGTTGGCATGGGAGGAAGGCTCGATTCGACAAACATAATAAATCCGGTACTTTCAATAATTACTAATATTGGCCTCGACCATACCCAGTTTTTGGGGAATACCCTGGAATTAATTGCTAAAGAAAAAGCCGGAATTATTAAAGATAGGGTTCCCGTAATTGTTGGAGCAGAACAGGCTGAAACCTTACCTGTTTTTGTGAAAATTGCCTCTGAAAAAAGTGCCCCCCTATGTATAGCCTCAAAGCGATTTTACATCAGCAAATCGGGGATTGAGAATAATTTCCAGCTTATTTCGGTTAAAAACAAGCAAAGTGGAACTACGCTTGAAGTGGAACTTGATTTATTGGGGAATTATCAAAAAGATAATCTGCTTACAGTTATGGCTGCCATGCAAATTCTTATTCCTCTGTTCGACATTCCCAAAAGTACGGTGGTAACCGGACTTAAAAATGTAGTAAAAAATACAGGTTTACGTGGCCGTTGGCAGGTTATACAAAAAACGCCTTTAGTTATTTGCGACACCGGACATAACTTCGATGGAATAGCTTTCATTGTTAAACAACTGGCTAATCAAACCTACGATAAACTTCATGTAGTTTTTGGAATGGTTAACGATAAGGATCCTTCGGGTGTTTTGAATCTTTTACCGCGAGATGCCATTTATTATTTTGCAAAAGCATCGATACCCAGAGCACTGAATCATGAGGAATTGAGGGAAATGGCAAAGCGGTATAATTTGATTGGCGATTCTTACAGTACGGTTGCAGATGCAGTAGAAGCAGCAAAGCGACAATTGAACGAAAAAGACTTATTGTTTATTGGGGGAAGTACTTTTGTTGTCGCCGATTTTTTGGGAGGTATATAAAAAAAAGTTGCCGGATTTTTGTCCGGCAACTTTATTACTAACCTATTATGAAAAAAACACTATTTTACAATGCTAATTTTCTTGGTAACAATTTGATCAGCTTTCTGAACTCTTACTAAATAAGTACCCGATGCATAAGTGCTAAGGTCTAATTCGTATTTGTCCTGAGTACTGTTTACTACAGTTACCATATTACCAATGATGTTGTATACTGCAATGGTAGTGTTGTATGCATTGTCTACATAAATGTATTCTGATGCAGGATTTGGATAAACATTCACATCAAATGAAGCTTTATCGGCAATACTGCTTTCAATGCTTACACTAATAACCCAGTCGCGAGTTGCTTCACCGTTAATAACAGTCAACGTTACATCGTTGGTGAAATCAATTTCAGTTACTGTTGAAGTTACCTGTCCCAATAAAGTTGAAGAAACAGTAGCACCTTCTGATACAGTAAAGGTAGGAATCAAAGCGGTAAGGCTTGTACCTTCTGGCATAACTACGTCGATGGTCGAAGCATCATTATCGATGGTCGATGTCACCTGATTAGGTATGCTAAAAGTTAAAAACGCAGTCAAGTTTGATTCTTGAGCTGACAGGTTTTGCACTAAGCCCGTAAAAGCCAATGCAAAAATTGCCACAATAGTAGTAATTTTTTTCATAAATAATTGTTTAATAGTTAATTAAATTGTTTTGTTTTGCTAACTTCGGGAACCACTCACTCATAGGTTTCCAAACAAATCAGCTACAAATATAAACGCATATTTATTAGGAACAAAATATAATTGTAATTTTTGTTAAATAATATGCTCAGTAGGGTAATTATTTAGCTAAATATATATCATATTATCAGCATAATAAGTGCAAATAAACGTTTGCAAAATAAATAGGATGTTGAGGTCTTAAATATTATCTTATTTTTGTAGGTATAAAATTTTGCTAGGCCTGAGAATAAACCTTGCATACGGTTTGTTGTTAAAACTAGCTGACTTAAATGAGTATAATTATGAGTTGTGTAAATTGTTCCGCAAAGGAAATCTTAAATAAAATTAATCCAGAAGTTGAATTAGGAAGTGATGCCTGTGGAAAACTGGATAGTCACGATTGGTTAAATCATTTGCCGGTAAATGTTAATACTGAAGCCATTGTTGAAGTTCGATTTAAAAATACCCGTAAAGAATTCTTTATCAATAAATTTAAACTTGCTTTAAAGCGAGGCGATTATGTAGCTGTTTCAGCAAGTCAGGGACACGATGTAGGACAAGTTACCCTAACGGGAAAAATGGCCTTGTTGCAATTAAATCGGAAAAATCCGAAAGCAGGTCCTGATAAAACCATTTACCGTAAAGCTACCCCAGCAGATATCGAAAACTGGAATAAAGCAAAGTTACGCGAGAAACCGGTAATGATTAAAGCCCGCCAAATGGTTGATAAGTTGGGTCTATCGATGAAAATTAGTGATGTGGAATTTCAGGCCGACGGCACCAAAGCCACATTTTATTACATTGCCGATGGACGCGTCGATTTTCGGGAATTGATTAAATTATATGCCAAAGAGTTTTTGATTAAAGTTGAAATGCGACAGATTGGAGCTCGTCAGGAAGCCGCTATGGTAGGAGGTATTGGCTCGTGTGGTAAAGAATTGTGTTGTTCCTCGTGGCGCTCAAACCTCGATTCGGTTTCGGCAAATGCTGCTAAAATTCAGGATTTACCCCACAATGTGCAAAAATTGACTGGGCAATGCGGAAAACTAAAATGTTGCCTCATGTATGAATTGGATATGTATATGGAAGCGCAAAAAGATTTTCCCGATATTTTACTGGAATTGGAAACAGAGCAGGGGATAGCTTATCCCAAAAAGAAAGAATTACTTAAAAAAGTGGTTTGGTACGGAATGTCGGCAACTGATAACAGTAAACTGGTGCCCTTGAGCCTGCAAAGGGTAAAAGATATAATTATGCTGAACAAGAAAGGCATAAAAGTACCTTCATTGGTTGATCAAAAACCGGAAGCCGAGCCTGAATATATGACTTTTCAAAATGATTTGAGTGTGCTCGATCGTCAAAAAAAGAAGAAACCCCGCAATAAAAAGCGAATGATTAAAAAGGTAACTAAAAACTAAAAAAATCCCGGAGTAAAATCCGGGATTTTTTTATTCTTTGTCTTTTTTGGGACATGTACTCATTCCAAACAAGGTGTATAACGGACAAAAGCTAACAAGGCTGGTTAGTATAAAAATTGCCGCAACAACAAGTAAAATAATGCCTAAGGTTCCTGTAACAATTTCCTGAAAATAAGCCAGAATCATTAATAGTGCTACAACCAGTCTGACCAGTTTATCGGCACCTCCCATATTTTTTTTCATATTTAATTGATTTTTAGTATGATCTTACAACAACTGGCAGTTAGTAAAAGTTCATTCAATATTACAATCTGGAATGCAATAATTGGTTTACCTCTGCTAAGGTAATATCTTTTTGATTGCCAAGAATGGTCAGGTTTCTGTTTTTTAGGCGACTCAGAATTTGCTCAATGGTTTCCGCATCAATATTATGTTCACTCAGTCGGGTTTTCATGCCCAGGCTACGAAAGAATTCTTCGGTGGCGTTTATGGCCTTATCCGCTGCCAGATCTTTATTACTTTCTGATATTCCCCAAACCTGTTGGGCGTATTGATTTAATTTTTCAATTCGTTTTTGTTTTAGCTGGCGCAACAATCCCGGCAAAACAATAGCTAGTGTAAGGGCGTGATCCAATCCGTGCAGAGCAGTTAATTCATGTCCAATGGTATGGGTAGCCCAACAGGTTTTAACACCGGAGCCAATTAATCCGTTTAACGCCATAGTAGCAGCCCACATCAGGTTTGCCCGGTTTTCATAATCAGGCTGTTCGTTTTGTAATGCCATTTTTCCCTGCTCAATTAAAGTAAGTAGAATACTTTCGGCAAAACGGTCCTGTATGGGAGCATTTACCGGATAAGTTAAGTATTGTTCCATCACATGAACAAAAGCATCTACGATGCCATTAACTACTTGTCGCTGTGGCAGCGAATAGGTAAACTCCGGATCGAGAATGGAAAACTGTGGCATAACCAGGGGAGAACCAAAGGCCAGTTTTTCCTGTGTTTCGGCTTTTGTAATTACTGAATTTCCGTTCATTTCAGAGCCTGTTGCCGGTAAAGTTAAAACCGCTCCAATGGGTAAGGCTGATGCTACTTTTGCATCTTTCGAAAGAATATCCCAGGGGTCGCCCTGATATTGAACACTGGCAGCTATAAGCTTGGTGCCATCAAGCACCGAACCTCCACCAACAGAGAGTAAAAAGTTTATGTTTTTTTCTTTAATCAGGGGCAGTGCTTTCATACACGTTTCATAATGTGGATTGGCTTCTATTCCTCCAAATTCGGTTACTTCAAACCCACTGAGCTGTTCTTTAACCTGTTCATAAATACCATTCTTAAATATGCTTCCACCGCCATAAGTCATTAAGATTCGGGCATCATTGGGTAACTGAGCGCTCAATTCCTTTACTTTTCCTTTTCCGAATAAAATCTTTACCGGATTGTGGTAATTGAAATTTTCCATTGTAGTTAAATTTTTTTTTTTCCATTTTCAAAACAACATTAAAAGTAGTATGTTCAGGTGAGTATGTTTGCAATTTTGAATAAAAACCTGTTATTTTGAATAATTCTAAATAAACATCTTAAACTTATGGCTTCGATTAGCAGAAAAGATTTTTTAAAAAAGATTGGATTGGGTATTGGTGTGGCAGTATCGGCACCGGTAAGTGCAATGTTTTCAGAACATTTGGAAGATGATACTTTATCAACCGAAAAAAAACAGTTTTTGTCGGAGTATGAACTTTGGCTGCATGAATTTCATAATTTTGTTGAAAAGCGAAATAAAAATCTTTTGGATGAAGCAAATAATAAGCGTTTAATGGAATTATCGGACGAGGCGGCCAGGCGTAAACCTTTGCTGGAACAGCACATGAAAGATCCGCGTTTTGCCGGTTATTTTAATACAATTACGGCTTCTGTTACCCGGAATATAAAATCCTAAGTTCCGGCTATTTTAAGTATCAATCAAAATATTACTTTTGTAACAAAATATGGTATTTTGATGGTGAAATGGTATAAAAAAATATTCCTCTTACTGGCCGGATGCTTAATGCTGGCTCATGGAATTGTACCACACCATCATCACGATATTGATAAGCATCAGTGTTCAAATACAAAAGGCAGTACGTACCTTTCGCATCAGCATTACATCAGCGAATCGTGCAGCTGTAGTTTGGATCATTCTTCTGAAACTGATCCGGCATGTTTTGGGATTAGTACAAGCCTGGTAAAAGCTCCCAACAGTCTTGATGTCGCCTTAACTTCGTCAACTCTTGAAATAAACAATCCGATAGCTGATTTTATTCAGGTATATGGTTATGTGGCAAGTAAGGATTTTTTTATTTTTGTTAGCGACAAAGCTTCACGGGCCCCTCCGCTTGCCTGATTTACTTCTTTTTTTTCTTATTTTTTATTCCTGCTCCCCTGTTAAGGAGCTATTAACTTATTTTAATTTTTTTAGAATGAAATCTGGTAATTTAATCCGGTTTATACTGACCGGAATATTCTTTTATATAATGGCATCGTGTCAGCATCAGGCAGTTAATTCAACAAAAGAACACGATCATGCCAGCGAACAAGCCTTGGAGCATAACCACGAAGTGGACGATCTACATGCTGATCACAACCATGAACAATTTGATGATGATGCTCATGCTGACGAACATCCGGTAAAGTCAATTACCTGGTTCGAAGACGGGTACGAACTGTTTCTCGAAATGGGGGAACCAGTGGTTAACGAACCGGTTGAGTTAATACTTCATCTAACCCGTTTAAATGACTATAAACCCATTGCCGCACACCATATCGACATTACCTTAACCGGGCCAGGCAATATCGATGCACATGCACACAGTCAGGAAAAAGGAATTTTTCATGCCACCATTACACCAAAACAAATGGGTGAATTTTCTTTAGTAATTAACTTTGACGATGAAAATAAATCAAGAAAAATAACCGTGTATCCTATCAGGGTGCATGCCAGCCACGAAACATTCCCTTCGCACGAAGCCGATGAAGAAATCCTGATAACCTATTTAAATGAAAGTGCCTGGAATGATGATTTTGCTTTGCATCAGCTAAAAGCGGAACCTTTTTCTCGGGTAATTAAAACATCGGGCGAAATATTACCGGCTCCCGGCGAC
>JBFWMB010000127.1:0-9506 GCA_050251815.1 Salinivirgaceae bacterium
TGGCAGGATGCTCTCCAGCAGAGCCTACTTCCTCTTCAGATTTACAAAACAAGTATAGTAAAAAAGTGTATTTTTACCCTAAATATATTTACATATTAACTCTGACACAGTTCAGCGTACACTCCCTCAAATAATGAGGTCAGAGGTTTAAATACCAAGGTACGACTTTCAAATAATAAACTCCGATGATGAAATAATGAGGTTCGACTTCAAAATAATGAGGTCGGAAGTTCAAATAATAAGGTCCGCTGTTCGCGAAACAAGGTCCGACGGTGCCAGAATGAGGTCCGACGTTCGCGAAATGAGGTCCGACGGCGCCAAGATGAGGTCCGATACCTCCAAGATGAGGTTTGATGACTCCAAAATGAGATCCGATGCCTCCAGAATGAGGTTCGATGACTCCAAAATGAGGTTCGAGGGTTCCAATAAAAGGTCTGACACCTCCGGAATATGGTTCGAACATTGAAAAAAATGGTATGACTTTCAAAAAACAAACCTTGACTTTCAAATAATAAAAAGGTTCGACTAGTTAAAAGAAGGTCTTACCCCTCCGGAATGAGGTTTACACACTCTTTATTAAACTATCTTAATAAAAAAGGGCCACCCCTTGGAGCGGCCCTGAATTATAAGTAGCTGTCAAACTAACGGTGAATAATGGGATCAGAATTTCCATCAGAATCGTTCAATACATAGCCATCGGTACGGGCAGCACCCAAAACCAATACACCGGCTGCATGAGGCGCAGCCATTGAAGTTCCGCTGATGGTATTGTAAGTACCACCTTTCCAGGTCGATTTAATGTTTACACCCGGTGCACAATAATCGACCGGAGGATTGGCATAATTCGAGAAATACGCCCAGTTGTCATTGATATCCATGGCCGAAATGGTGTACACATTACTATGGTTCACGCGGGCTGGTGAATGATTGTTGGCATTGTCGCTCTCGTTTCCGGCAGCCAGACTAAATACAACCCCTTTTGCAGCGGCAGCCAGAACGGCCTGATCCAAAGCATCCGAAACCGGGCCTCCCAGGCTCATATTGGCCACTTCGCCACTTTTGGCATTGGCGGCTACATAATCAACCCCCTGAATAACTCCGGAGTAGGCACCGCTTCCGCGCGAATCCAATACCTTAACGGGAACTACCGTAGCACCGGCGGCAACACCTAGTACGCCCAAATTGTTATTAAGTGCTGCAATGGTTCCGGCCACGTGGCTTCCATGTCCGTTATTGTCGTCGGGGGTTGCATCCCTGCGTGTGGTAAACACCGAATAACCCCGGTTTTGATCTACATTCAAATCGGGATGATCCAAATCGACACCCGTATCCAGAATCCAAACCGATTTGCCGGTTCCGTCGCCATAACCCACGCGGGTAATTCCCCAGGGAATTTCCTGAACGGTGGTTCCTCCATCATCGCCGGGTTTAACCGGTTTGGCAAGCATCACCACGCGATCGGGTTCAATATAAGCTACCCGTGAATCGGAAGCCAGTTTGTTATACATATCGCTGGATAATTTTCCGGAGAATCCGTAAATACTTTCCACAAAAAGATGTTCAACCATCTCGGTATCAGCGCTCTTTAGTCCAACCAGGCTTTGAATCTCAGCGCGTAAAGCCTGTTGTTTGGCTGCATAAGTCAGTCCCGACTTTAAGTTGTTTTGGTCTTGCTTAAGCACCACAATGTACTTGCCTTCAATTATTTTTCCATTGTCGCCCAGGTCCACTTGCTCCTCAACCAGCAGTTCTGGTTCCTCAATGGTGTCTTTGTTACAGGCTGCAAATACCAGCATGGCCGATGCAAGCAGCATCAAAGGTTTTCCAAGGAAATTCATTTGCTTCATAGTTTTTAAATTTAGTTTGTATCTAACCAAAATTACGATTTCTAATCTAGTACCGGAACTTAAATCGACAAACAACCATTTGCTCCGTTTAAACAACCGGAATTAAAGTGCTTTCTGCAAATTATTCTTTGGGTAATACTGATATACAAGCATTTAAAAAACCAGCTGAAATTTTCCTCTTATTAAGCACGGCACGATACGTTCCGGTATGCAACCAGTCGTTTATTGTACCAAACAACTTCTTTAGGGTTTGATTGTCATTTTTTTATTAACTTTATTCGGCGTTGATTCTGGCAAAAGCATCTATAAAATCAGGAATAATGCCACCTAAGTATTCAAAAAGAGACAACCGCTTAGAAATCATATTAAACACCTATAATTTAAAACAAATGACTAACACCTAAACCAATGAAAAACAACATTCTATCCCTAATTGCCCTGCTGCTGGGTTTTGCCTTTGCCTGCGTGCAGCCTGCACCAAAAAATGCAGCCGAACCTTTTCCCCTGGAGGAAATAAGCATTATGGAGTTGCATCAGCGCTACATCGACCAATCGCTTACGGTGGAAGAGGTAGTGCAGCTGTACATAAACCGCATAGAGCAAATCGATAAAAACGGACCCGCGCTGAATTCGGTTATCCAGCTTAACCCCGACGCCCTGGAAATAGCCCGCGGACTCGATGCTGAACTGCGCGAAGGTAAGGTGCGCGGATACATGCACGGCATTCCGGTATTGCTGAAAGACAACCTTGACACCCATGATAAGATGTCAACTACAGCCGGTTCACGAGCGCTAATGGGTTCACAACCTTTGCAGGATAGCTGGGTAGCCAAAAAACTACGTGAGTCGGGAGCCGTTATTCTGGGCAAAACCAACCTGAGCGAGTGGGCCAACTTCAGGGGCGAATTGTCAAGCAGTGGATGGAGCGGCGTGGGTGGACAAACCAAAAACCCCTACGTGCTCGATCGCAATCCCTGCGGTTCAAGTTCCGGTTCGGGTGTGGCAGTATCGGCCAATCTTTGTATGGTAGCCATTGGTACCGAAACCAACGGTTCCATTGTGTGTCCCTCGCACGCCAACGGTATTGTGGGCATCAAACCCACGGTGGGATTGGTTAGCCGCAGCGGGGTAATTCCCATTTCGTGGACCCAGGATACCCCCGGCCCCATGGCACGCAGCCTGAGCGATGCGGACTTTTGTCTTGCAGCAATTTCAGGAGTCGATTCGGCCGATACTAAATCTCTGGCAGCCAAAGAAAACCTGCATACCGACTACCTGCCCTTTCTTAAAACCAATGGTTTGCAGGGAAAACGCATCGGACTGTACACTCGTGCTTTAGGTACACATTTTAAAGTTGATGCCCTGATGCAGGAAGCGGTGGATTACCTTAAAAGTCAAGGGGCCGAAGTAATTGAAATCGATCAGATTGCCAGTCCCGAAGTCGAAGGCTGGTCGTTCGAGCTCATGCTTTACGAATACAAAGACGGACTGAACAAATATTTTGCCTCGTTGGGCAAAAAGGCTCCCATAAAGAACCTGGACGAACTGATTGCTTTTAATAAAAGTGATTCGGTAGAAATGCAGATTTACAACCAGCTGTATCTTGAAATGGCCAACGAAAAAGAGGGCCTCGACTCAAAAGCTTATAAAGAATTATTGCAAAAAATGGAGAAAGCCATGCGTACTGAGGGCATCGACCGGGTAATGAACGCCCATCAACTGGATGCTATTATTGCGCCCACGGGTGCACCCGCCTGGAAAACCGACTGGGTAAACGGCGATTTTTACCAGTTGGGAAGCTCCTCGCCTGCTGCCATTTCGGGTTATCCGAACATTACCGTGCCTATGGGCTTTATCGGTGAGTTGCCGGTGGGTATCTCCTTTTTTGGCCGTGCCTGGAGCGAACCCCTGCTGCTCGAAATTTCCTATGCTTACGAGCAGGGAACCCGGCACCGGAAAGCACCGAAGTTTTTACCGAACTAATACTGTTTATTAAATATAAAGCGGATGGTTTGATACCTAAAAGAGGTTGTCTAAAAAGCAAAAAATTTAAACCATCTACTTTCAAATTAAAAGGAATAGAACGCTCCTGCAAGCAGGCAGGAGCGTTCCTTTTTTTAGGATCACATCCATTTCGTAGGTTTTTGGTAAATGCGCATTACTTTTGGGACAACCTCTTCTTTTACATACTTTGGAAAACCATGCCGGGCAGTTCGTCGCTTTACAGGCAATTCTTTGCCAGCTGAACTACTGCCGCACAATCTTTTGATCGAAGTTAAAATTTACAGAAGAAAACCGGGCAAAATAAACTCCTTCCGGAAAAGCCGAAAGATCAAATTGCCGATTGCTTTCCTGATTTACCTCATTAATTTGCAACACCTTTTGTCCCAGGATATCGAATACCTCTAATTGGATTGGTAGGCCTCTGCTTGCATCTGAGGCAAACGAAAAATAAAACAAACCATCCGAAGGATTTGGATATACCTTAACGGCGCTTGGGGTCTGTTTGCCTTGTATACCGGTTGTTTGTTCTACGGTTATTGTTCCCTTCATACCACTAGAAGCATGAAACTCACACACGTAATAATGCGTTCCCACTGATAATTGTGCGGGTAAAACCATTCCACCTCCATTGGGTGTGGTAAATCCGGTAACCGGGTCGTTGGCATTAGCATCCCAGGCAGTCTTGTCAACCTCGAGGGCATTGTGTATCGATGCCAATTGAAACGTTACCGTATCGCCAAGTTGTATGGTAAGTGCTGTCGGGCTAAAAGAAAAACCATCGTTGGTAATAATCCAGTTTTTTGGGAAGGCCATTAAACTTAAAAACAAAGTTCCCAGTATAAGTACAAGTTTTTTCATGGCTGAAAAATTAAGTGTTAATAAAAGGCTAATTACAATTCTCCTTTAATAAACAGTTGACATACAATATTGTTTTATGCCATTACCCGGTCAGACTTAATGTTACGGCTTGGTTTATCAGTACATAGAGAAATCTATCGAAACTATTTTAACCATTTGGTCAAACTTTTTAGTTAAATTATTTGGTTAACAAAAAAACAGTTGTACTTTTGTTAACCATTTGGTTAAACCAAACGATTAATAACAACATCGCATGACAGAAAAAGAAAAACACACCGAAGAAAAAATAGTGGAAGCTGCCAAAACGGTATTTATCGAAAAAGGTATGCAGGGTGCTCGCATGCAGGAAATTGCCGATCAGGCAGGCATCAACAAATCGCTGCTCCATTACTATTTCCGATCCAAAGAAAAACTTTTCGATTTTATTTTTAATGCCGTTCTGGGAAAAATTGGAAGCATCATCATGCAAATAATGAGCGATGAGCTAAGTATTAAACATAAGGTTTCGGCTTTTGTAGAAGGCTATTCCGAATTGCTTTTAAAAAACCCTTTCTTACCCAACTTCATTATCAATGAGGTGACCCGAAACCCGGAAACCATAATTAACCGATTCAAAAAATCGAATATTGAACCCAAACAGTTTTTCAGCCCCTTAAAAAAACAATTGCAAGAAGAAGGCTACCACATTGAACCAGTCGATTTCATTGTAAACCTGTTATCGCTGGTCATTTTCCCTATTGTGGCAAAGCCGGTTATCGAAAGCCAGCTATTCGAAAAAGATAGCAAAGCCTACAAACAATTTATTGAGCAACGAAAAATGTCGGTGGTTAATTTTATTATGGCAGGTTTAGAAGCTTACCGTTGACGAAACCCGGAAATTCAAATCCAAGCTATGAAACTATCAATATACAAAATCATGAACCGGATGATACGCTTTATCGGCCGACAGGTTAAGTGGTGGGTAACCCTGGTGCTGGCTGTATTAAAACTCTTTTTATTGACAGGCATTTTTCTGCTACCGTATAAGGGAGATGCACAAAACATTACCTTACAAACGTGTTACGACAGTCTGGAACAGCATTTTCCGCTGGCCAGGCAAAGCGAACGTTTAACACAGATTTATGCCCTAAAAATACAAAACCTGCAAACACAATACCTGCCATCGGCCTACCTGAAAGCACGGGCTACCTACCAGTCGGAAGTTACCGCTATCGACATGGCCGTGCCTGGATTTACCCCGCCACAGGTTCCTAAAGATCAACTTACCGCACAAGTAGAAATTAATCAGGTGTTATTTGATGGCGGCTTAACCAAAGCAGCAAAAAAACTGACAAACCACCAACTGGCCAGTGAACTTCAAAAAGTTGAAAGCGACATGTACCAACTAAAAAAGCAGGTAAATGAACTGTTTTATTTAAACCTGATGCTTCAGGATAATCAGCGCATTCTGGAACTCACCCAGGAAAGCATTGATGCACGTATTCAGGTGCTTAATTCAGGTGTGGCACAGGGTGTGGCAAAGGCTTCGGATCTGGACCATTTACAAGCCGAAAAGCTTCGTCTGGAACAGCAAATAATTGGTCTTGAAATGGGCCGAAAACAAGCTTTGGAAGCCCTGGAACAATTGACCGGATTTCAGTTTCCACCGAATGCCCAACTGGAGTTGCCCGCACAATCCTCTGTTGAAGCACCTGCAACCCTGCGACCCGAACAACAACTCATTCAGCAACAAATGAAACTGATTGATGCCAGCTCGAATTTAAGCGCAAAAAAGCGGATGCCTACCATTGGAGCTTTTGCTACAGCAGGTTACGGAAAACCCGGTTACGATATGTTTAATGAACAGATGCATGGCTATTATCTGGTAGGGGCCCAGCTGCAATGGCACATCTGGGATTGGAAAATAAACCAGCGTGAACAAAAACAAAATCAAATTCAAAAACAAGTGCTTACCGACCAGCTCGATGCTTTTAACAAACAACAAGCCATTGGTATGAACGAAGCCGGATTGCGAATTCATAAACTGGAACAGTTGATTGAAAAAGACAAGGAAATTATTGAACTTCAGAAAAAAATCAGTAAACGCGCTGCAGAACAACTCGAAAATGGCACCCTGACCCCGGCCGATTACCTGCGCGATTTGAACGAAGAAAAACAGGCACACATCAATTTGTCGCTGCATCAGATTCAAAAAGCACAAGCCTTTACCGATTTACAATACCTGGCCGGAAAGCCTGTAAATGAAACACAAACAGATTAAACAGCAAATTTGCTTTACCAAACATAACTAATATGAAAAAATCAGGAATATTCATTTTACTTCTAACCCTGTTTGTTGCATGCGGAAACCATTCACAGCAGGCCGATGCCTACGGAAATTTCGAGGCTGAAGAGGTGTTGGTATCTTCAGAAAGTAACGGAAAAATTGAAGCGCTTTGGATTAAAGAAGGAGATCAAATTCAAAAAAACAAAGTGGTGGCTCTTATGGATACCACCATGCCCTGGCTGCAACTAAACGAACTGGATGCACAAAAGCAGAAAGTTCATGCCTCGCTGGCGCAAATGGATGCACAATTAGCCATTTATAAACAACAAAAAGACAACCTGCTTACCGATCAAAAACGCATAGAACGCCTATTGGATTCCGGCGCATCGACCCAAAAACAACTCGACGACATCAACGGGGCAATACTGTTAATCGATAAACAAATGCTAGCGGCTGTTTCACAAAAGCAGGCAATTGCCAAAGAGCTGGGAGTCATCCAGGCCAAAAAAAGACTGCTCGACGAACAACTAAACAAATGTTATGTAAAAAATCCCGTACAGGGAACGGTTCTCGAAAAATATGCCGAAGCGGGTGAAATAACTGCTGCCGGACGTCCCCTTTATAAGATTGCTCCCATGGATCAGCTTATTTTACGCGCTTACGTTTCGGGAAGTCAGTTGCACCGATTAAAAACCGGAAACACCTGTCAGGTTAGAATCGACAAAGGAACCGAAGCATACGAAACCTATGAAGGAACCTTAATCTGGATAGCCCCGCAAGCGGAATTCACGCCAAAAATTATTCAAACCAAAGAAGAACGGGTACACATGGTTTATGCCATTAAAGTACAGGTTCCCAATAAAGGCAGTTTGAAAATTGGTATGCCCGGCGAAGTGATTTTTGAGTAAAACAAATCCGTAAAAAGTCCATGGCTATAAGCAGACAACCCATAATCTTTCAGAAGTTTAACCGATGGCTCTGGCCCAGTCGCCATCTGGTAAACGAGTGTTCGTTCAAACCAGGCCAACAGGTTTTGCTTTACGGAGATGTGTCGGTAAAACTGGTTAAACACGTACGTAAGGCAGTTGGAGCAAACGGAAAGGTTCTGGTTATTGGCCGAAACAAACACCTCACCAGGTACCGCAAATTAATGCATGCAAAGTATCAGCAACAAGTGGTAATCAATCCGTTTTTCGAAAATTTATCCGACAATTTCCTTCATGCGCTGCTAATCTGCCATGCAAAAGTTGATACTGAAGTGGTACTTCCCTTGGCAAAACTCGCCAGCAATAAACTAAAAAGTAAGGGCCGTTTGTTGGTGGTTGCCAATAAAACAGCCGCGAAAAAATTTATTGCGCTGGGTAAACAACAGGACGATTTCAGTCTTACCAGCAGTTCCGGTCTGCTGGAGTTTCAAAAAGTAAAATAAGGAGCTGCTTATGATTTCTATCGAAAATTTATCGAAAAACTACGGAACCGTGCAGGCGCTTAAAAACATTGAGCTGCATGTGCATCGCAACGAACTGTTTGGATTAATTGGGCCCGACGGAGCCGGAAAAACCACCCTGTTCCGCATACTTACCACCTTACTGCTTCCCGACTCAGGAACCGCTCTGCTTAAAAACTATAACCCTGTGGGCGATTATAAAAAAATCAGGGAGCTGATTGGGTATATGCCCGGCCGATTCAGTTTGTATCAGGATTTAAGCGTAGAAGAAAACCTCAACTTTTTTGCCACGGTTTTTAATACCAGTCTTGACGAAAACTACGATTTAATTGCAGATATCTACAAACAAATTGAACCCTTTAAAAAACGTTTGGCCGGAAAACTTTCGGGCGGGATGAAACAAAAACTGGCCTTGTCGTGCGCCCTGATTCACAAACCGGAAATACTTATTCTGGATGAACCTACCACTGGCGTTGACGCGGTTTCGCGCATGGAATTCTGGCAGATGCTTAAAAAGCTTCAGGAAAAAGGCATTACCATCATGGTGAGTACACCTTACATGGACGAAGCCAGTCTTTGCGACCGGGTAGCCCTCATTCAAAACGGGGCATTACTTACCGTGGATTCTCCGACTAACATTACCCTGAATTATGGGAAAAAGCTTTGGGCTGTAAATGCCCAAAATAAGTATCAATTGATAAATCACATCAGGAACTTTGAGCAAACCGATACGGTGTACCCCTTTGGCGAAGTGCTGCATGTAACTTTAAAAAATAATCCCGACAATCCCGAGGCATTAATAAATTACCTTCGGGGTAATGGCAACCAAGAACTCACGGTAAAGCAGACCCAGGCAACCATTGAGGATTGTTTTATGCAATTAATGTCGAAAGAAAGTGTAGAGTTAAATTCTATTGAGAATTAACCTAATTAAATTCAGGATTTGTTTAAAAATAGTTGATTCGTCGCGATTATGCCAGTTAAGAAAAAATGTATATCTTATCAAAAAACTTTTGATGTGAATATAATCAAATTTATCGAGCAGTTTCCTGATGAGAATAGCTGCAAAGAGCACCTTAGAAAG
>JBFWMB010000128.1:0-9197 GCA_050251815.1 Salinivirgaceae bacterium
GCCATGAAACCCGGTTCGGTCATTGTCGATTTGGCCGCATCAACCGGAGGAAACTGTGTACTTACAAAACCCAACGAAATATATACTACTGAAAATGGGGTGACCATTTTGGGCAAGGTGAGTCAATTGCCCAGCCAGGCTAGCCAGTTGTACGGAAACAACCTGTGTCACCTGTTGGACGATATGGGCAAAGCCGAAAACTTCAGAATTGATATGGCCGACGATGTGGTAAAACGTGCCATGGTAACCTATAACGGAGCCATTAACTGGCCACCGGAACCACTTCCCGTAAGTCCGGCAAAGCCCAAGGCAAGCGCTGAAGATGCCCAGGCCTTAAAAAAAGCAAAAGAGGAACTAAAAGCGAAGAAGAAAGCCCGCTCATCGGCCATAGGTCTGGTTGTAGTTGGTTTACTTCTGGTAGGAATGGGACAGGTGGCACCTCCTGATTTCATGGGTCACTTTAGCGTATTTGTACTGGCCGTTTTTGTGGGTTGGCAGGTTATCTGGAATGTTACCCACGCCTTGCATACACCTTTAATGGCAGTTACCAATGCCATTAGCGGAATCATTATTATAGGAGGTCTTTTGCAGATGCAGACCGATTGGTCGAACCCAATGACCATTCTGGCATTTATTGCCGTTTTTGTTGCGAGTATAAATATTGTGGGCGGTTTTTTTGTTACCCACCGGATGTTAAAAATGTTTAGAAAATAAAAGATGATAGCTACAGGAATACAAACAGCAGCCTACTTATTTGCCAGTATACTTTTTATTTTAAGCCTGGGGGGCTTGTCCTCGCAGGAATCGGCAAAGCGTGGCGTTATATTTGGAATTGTGGGAATGGCCATTGCCATTTTATCTACGGTACTGGGAGCAAAAGTTGAGGGTCATACCTACATTATTATTGCTTTGGCCCTGGCTTCAGTAATCGGAATTATTGTAGCACGTAAAGTTGAGATGACTTCGATGCCCCAGTTGGTGGCCATACTACACAGTTTTGTGGGCTTAGCCGCGGTATTGGTAGGTTTTGGTTCGTACCTCGACCCCAACACCCATTCGTTGCCAGGTTCGGAACACACCATACATCTGGTGGAAGTATTTATTGGAGTATTTATCGGAGCCATCACGTTTACCGGTTCCATAATTGCCTGGGGAAAACTCGAAGGAAGAATAACCAGCAAAGCCTTAGCCTACAGAGGACGCCATGCCGTAAACATCATACTGGTGCTTATCTCCATTTATCTGGGAATCCGTTTTGGTATGGCTCCCGGAACCGAGGCTTTAACCGAACTGATTGCTATGACTGCCATTGCTTCGTTTATTGGGGTTATGCTGGTAATGGCCATCGGTGGTGCCGATATGCCTGTGGTGGTTTCGATGCTGAACTCCTATTCGGGTTGGGCTGCAGCTGCCGCTGGTTTTATGTTGGGTAACGATTTGCTGATTATTACGGGTGCTTTGGTAGGGAGCTCAGGAGCAATCCTCTCCATTATCATGTGTGAGGCCATGAATCGTTCGTTCCTTTCAGTAATTTTTGGAGGATTTGGCAATACTACCACCAGTTCAAAAGCCATAGAGGGTGAAGTAACTTCGGCCTCTCATGCTGAAGTTGCCCAGATGTTACAGGAAGCCAAATCGGTGGTTATTGTACCTGGTTACGGAATGGCTGTTGCCAAGGCCCAGTATCCCATTTACGAAATGGTTCAGATGCTAAAGGCTGAGGGAAAAGAAGTTCGTTTTGGAATTCATCCGGTTGCCGGTCGTTTGCCGGGACACATGAACGTGTTGTTGGCCGAAGCCAGCGTACCCTACGACATAGTGCTTGAGATGGACGAAATAAACCCCGACATGCCTCAAACCGATGTGGTGATGGTAATTGGAGCCAATGATATTGTGAACCCGGCTGCCCTTGAGGACGAAGGAAGTCCGATTTACGGTATGCCGGTAATAGAAGTCTGGAATGCGAAAAAGGTAATTGTAATGAAGCGTTCCATGGCTGCCGGCTATGCTGGAATTGAGAATCCCCTGTTTTATAAAGAAAACACCGACATGCTGTATGGCGATGCTAAAGAATCGGTAAACAGTTTGGTCAGTGAATTAAGAGCTTTGTAAGAAAAAAAAAGTTACAGGAAGCAGTTATCGTACGTAACGGTAACTGCTTTTTTTGTTAAAGGAATAAGGTATTAACTACATTATTACGAAAGCAAACTCCTTATTTATGCAAAGGTTTATACGCATCCTATGTTTTGTTTTGATGGGTGGCTATGCTTCGCAGCTAAGTGCTCAGGAAAAGCAACTCCGTTGGTTTCCCGATTCGAGAGTTTTCCCACACTTAATTTTTGATTTGCTTGAAACCCAAACCTATGCCGGGTTATTTTATTTAAATAGTGAAAATAAGACGTACCAGGGGGCTTACCTTCCGGTTAACCTGGGTTTACAGAAAGCATTTGTTCAGGGAAAGTTGCTTGACATTGATTATGAGGTAGCTCTTGGTGCGGCTTCGTACACCCAATTTGAGGTGATAAAATACGATGCCCATACGTTGCGTGGAGGTTTGCTTAATACCGACTTTAAAGCCAGTGGATTTTTTAGTTTGAGAAAAAATAATCAGGCGCTACGGCTGCAGGTTTTTCATATATCGTCTCATTTAGGCGATGATTATCTGCTGCGTAATGAGGCGTTAGTGCTAAATAATAAAACCGTTAATTACGAACAGGTAGATGTATTATATATGTATAGCCATCAAACCATAGATTACTATGCCGGTTTGGGCGGGGTTATTACTCCACATGCTTTTCGCAAACGCTTCATGGCTGAAATAGGCCTGCAAGGTAAAACCCCATGGACGCAATCCATCGACTGGGTTTTTGGCTTTGATGCAAAAATATACCATCAAAACAATTTTATTCCAGCTATTCATTGGGGAACGGGCATAGTATTCAATGCCCGGAACAAACAACAGTTGGGAATTTCTTTAGATGGGTACTTTGGACATATGCCCTACAGTACGCTCGATTACGGGAAAGTCTATTGGCTTGGGTTAAGTAGTCACCTTTTTATATAAAAAAACGCCCCAACAAAGGGGCGTTTTTTAGTGATTATTGGTTAAAGAATTATTCTTCTTTTGATTCTTCTTCGTAAGCTTTCAGCAGTTTTTCCTGAACATCGCCCGGTACTGCAGCATATTCTGAAAACTTCATGGTGTATGTAGCACTACCCGAAGTTAAGGAGCTTAAAGTAGTTGAGTATTTATTCAGTTCAGCCAAAGGAACGCGGGCCGATAGTTTTTCGTATCCCGATTCGCTGCTCATACCTGCTATCATGGCACGACGACCTTGCAAATCGCTCATCACATCGCCCATATAATCGGCAGGAACCAATACTTCAACATCATAAATGGGTTCCATAATTTTTGGGGCGGCTTTTTTAAAGGCCTGGCTAAAGGCATTGCGGCCAGCCAGTTTAAACGAAATCTCGTTTGAATCGACCGGGTGCATCTTACCATCATAAATAAATACCCTGATGTCGCGGGCATAGGAACCGGTAAGCGGGCCTTCTTCCATTTTTTCCATAATTCCTTTCAAAATAGCCGGATGGAAACGGGCATCAATGGAACCACCCACAATGCAATTATGGAATACCAGCTTACCACCCCACGACAATTGTTGTTCATCGGTTCCGCGAATTGAAAGCGTATATTCTTTACCTTCAATTTTAAATGATGTGGGAGCGGGAACATCGGGGAAATAAGGTTCAATAATCATGTGTACCTCGCCAAACTGTCCGGCACCACCCGATTGTTTTTTATGGCGGTAATCGGCCTGGGCTGGTTTGGTAATGGTTTCGCGGTATGGGATTTTTGGATTTAGAAATTCCGTTTCAATTTTATGCAGGTTGGTTAATTGCCAGCGCATGGTATTCAAATGGAATTCTCCTTGTCCGTGTACAATAATTTGTTTTAACTCTTTTGAATACTCTACAATTATGGTAGGATCTTCTTCATGCATCCGGTTTAACAATTCACCCAGTTTCTCGTCGTCCGATTCACTCATAGCTTTAATAGCTGTTCGGAATTTCGGATCGGGAAAAGAGATGGCCGGAAAAGCGGGTCCAAAATCTTTTTCGCTTAAGGTATGATTGGTTTTGGTTTCTTTTAGTTTTACCGTAGCACCAATATCACCGGCAACCATCTCAGATAGTTTTATTCGGTTTTTTCCGGCAACGGCAAACAGTTGCGAAATCCGTTCTTTGGCTCCTTTTTTAGAGTTGATAAGGTCCATGGCTTCGGTAACTTTACCCGACATTACTTTAAAGAAAAGCACTTCGCCCAGGTGTTCTTCTACCGATGTTTTAAATACAAACAAAGCGGTTTTTCCTGAAGGGTCGCAAATAATTTCCTGGTCTTTGCTGTTTTTCATTCCGGTCATTTCGTTGGGAGCCGGAGCAACATTGCCCACAAATTCCATCATACGGCGTACGCCCATGTCTTTTTTACCTGACACACAGAATAATGGGAAAAGGGAACGTTTTTTAATACCACAACGAATACCTTCGCGCATTTGGTCTTCTGAAAGGGAGCCTTCTTCAAAGAAAAGTTCCATCAGGCTGTCGTCGTTTTCAGCAGCCGATTCAACCAGCGCATTGTGTAATTCCTCTGCTTTTTCTTTTTCATCGGCAGGAATTTCCAGCACTTCAGGTACGCCACCATCGGGACCCCATTTGTACATTTTCATTTTTAATACATCCACCACGGCATTAAACCCTGATCCTGCATTTACCGGATATTGAATCAATACAAGCTTGGAACCGAATAAACCTTTTAAATCCTCAACGGCTTTTTCAAAGTTTGCTTTTTCCTGATCCAGTTGGTTTATAGCAATCAACATGGCTACATTCAAACGTTTTGCGTGACGTGCCAGAATTTGGGTACCCACTTCAACACCCTGTGTGGCGTTGATATTCATGATAGCCGAATCGGTAACCGCCAGCGACGAAATAACCCCGCCAACAAAATCATCTAATCCGGGAGTATCAATAATATTTAATTTTTTATTATTGAATTCCACATGGAGCACCGTTGAATATAGCGAACGTTGCTGCTCATGTTCAATTCGATGGTAATCTGAAACGGTGTTTTTACTTTCAATATCGCCTCTGCGGTTAATTAAACCTCCTTCGAACATCATGGCTTCGGCTAGGGTAGTTTTACCCGAACCTGCGCTACCCATAAGGGTAATATTCTTAATCTCGTTCGGTTGATAAACTTTCATTCGTTTTATAATTTGAATTAAACAATCGTTTGCGTTTTTTATCCTAAAATGACAAGGGTGCTCAAAATTAGTAATATTTTAATAAGATGCAAGTGTAGCCACATTTAAAGAAAAAAATACACCAATGAGTGCTTACATATAATAATAGGTGTAAGATCATTTTCAAAGGGCGTTTTATAGCAAGAGAATTTTGAGTTTGCATTTTATTCTCTTATGCATTCGTCCGTTCAATTTACCACGGCAATTTTTTTGTAAGGCATAATTTTTAGGCGGGCTAAGGCTTGATTTAGCGCTTGAAAATCCTTTTTTGCCTAAAAATCAAAATATTTACATGCACCTATTGAATTAAAAAAAAACTTTTTTACCTTTGCGAACCGATTTTGTAGGATAAAATGTAATATAATTATTTAGATATGCCAACGATACAACAGTTAGTTAGAAAAGGGAGAACTGAGATTAATAAGAAAAGTAAAGCTCCTGCATTGGACTCATGTCCACAGCGTCGTGGTGTTTGTACCCGTGTGTATACCACTACGCCTAAAAAGCCAAACTCGGCCATGCGTAAGGTAGCCAGGGTTCGTTTAACCAATGGAAAAGAGGTGAACTCTTACATTCCGGGTGAAGGCCACAACCTACAGGAACACTCTATTGTTTTGATACGTGGGGGAAGGGTTAAAGACCTTCCGGGAGTGCGTTATCACATTGTAAGAGGTGCCTTGGATACATCGGGTGTTGAGGGTCGTACCCAGCGCCGTTCGAAGTATGGTACTAAAAAACCAAAAAAATAATCGAATTTATACTGAATAACAATGAGAAAATCAAAACCAAAAAAGCGGATTATATTACCAGATCCAAAATTTAACGACGTACTGGTTACCCGTTTTGTTAACGATTTAATGGTAGATGGAAAGAAAAACGTGGCTTATGATATCTTCTATGATGCATTAGACATGATAGGTAAAAAGATGAAAGACAGCGAAGTTGCTCCTTTAGAGGTATGGAAAAAAGCCTTACAAAACATCACGCCTCAAGTTGAGGTTCGTAGTCGTAGGGTGGGTGGTGCCACTTTCCAGATTCCTCAGGAAATCAGAGACTCTCGTAAAGTTTCTATCAGTATAAAAAACATGATATTATTTTCTCGTAAACGCAGCGGACGCAGTATGGCCGAAAAGCTTTCTGCCGAAATTATGGCTGCCTACAACGAAGAAGGTGGTGCATTTAAGAAAAAAGAAGATACACACCGCATGGCGGATGCTAATAAAGCGTTTTCGCATTTCCGTTTCTAATAAATGCTGTAAACGTATATAGATATATAATTATAATATGGCAAGAGATTTAAAATTAACCAGAAATATTGGGATTATGGCTCACATTGATGCGGGTAAAACCACAACAACGGAGCGTATCCTTTATTACACCGGTTTGACTCATCGTATTGGCGAAGTACACGATGGAGCAGCCACCATGGACTGGATGGTTCAGGAGCAGGAAAGGGGCATTACCATTACTTCTGCGGCAACCACCTGTTTTTGGAAATATCAGGATGTTGAACACAAAATTAATATTATTGACACCCCGGGACACGTTGACTTTACCGTTGAAGTAGAGCGTTCATTGCGTGTTTTGGATGGTGCCGTTGCTGTATATTGCGCTGTTGGTGGAGTTCAACCCCAATCAGAAACTGTTTGGAGGCAGGCTGACAAATATAAAGTTCCACGAATTGCCTTTGTAAATAAAATGGATCGCGTGGGTGCCGATTTCTTTTCGGTTGTAAGCCAAATTCGTGAACGCTTAAGCGCAAACCCAATTCCACTTCAGATTCCCATTGGTTCTGAAGCCGACTTCAGAGGCGTAGTTGACCTTATCGAGAACAAAGCCATAGTTTGGTTCGACGATGAAGAAAAAATTACCCGTTACGAGTACATCGAGATTCCTGAAGATTTAAAAGATTCTGTAGCCGAATGGCGTGCCAAATTAATTGAATCGGTTGCGGAATTGGATGATACTTTATTGGAACGTTTCTTTGAAGATCCCGACTCAATTACTACTGATGAAATTAAAGCAGTAATCCGTCAGGCTACTGTCGATCAGATGATTGTTCCTGTTTTGTGCGGTTCTGCTTTTAAAAATAAGGGAGTTCAACGTTTATTGGATGCGGTGGTTGCTTACCTCCCCAGCCCGGTTGACATTGATGCCGTTACCGGTATGAACCCCAATAACGATAAGGAAGAAGTTCGTAAACCAAGTGTTAGCGAGCCTTTTGCCGGATTAGCCTTTAAAATTGCAACCGATCCTTACGTAGGCCGTTTGGCATTTATCCGTGTTTATAGTGGAAAACTCGAAGCGGGTTCAAGCGTACTAAACATGCGTACCGGTAAAAAAGAACGCATTTCGCGTCTTTACCAAATGCACGCCAACAAACAAAATCCGAAAGACGAAATTGAGGCAGGTGACATTTGTGCAGCGGTTGGATTTAAAGATATTCGTACAGGCGACACCTTGTGCCTTGAGACCAAACCCATTGTTCTGGAAAGCATGACCTTCCCTGAGCCGGTAATTAGCGTTGCCATTGAGCCAAAAACTCAAAAAGATATGGATAAGATGGATATGGCTTTGGCAAAACTTGCCGAAGAAGATCCTACCTTCCAATTGCGCACCGACCACGATTCAGGACAAACCATCATCAGCGGAATGGGTGAATTGCACCTTGAGATTCTGGTTGACCGTTTGAACCGTGAATTTAAAGTGGAAGTTAACCAGGGTAAACCACAGGTTGCTTACAAAGAAGCGATTACAGCACTTGTTGAACACCGCGAGGTATTTAAGAAACAATCGGGTGGTCGGGGTAAATTTGCCGACATTTATGTTCGCGTTTCACCAGCCGATGCCGGAGTTACCGGTGTTCAGTTTGTTGATCAAATCAAAGGAGGAACCATTCCTCGTGAATACATACCTTCCGTTGAAAAAGGATTTAAAGAAGCCCTTAAAAACGGTCCATTGGCAGGATTTGCCATGGAAAGCATCAAAGTTGAACTGTTCGACGGTTCGTTCCACGCAGTGGACTCTGACCAGTTATCATTCGAGATTGCTGCCCGCCAGGCTTACAAAGCTGCCTGTAGCAAAGCAAAACCCATTCTTTTGGAGCCTATTATGGCTATTGAGGTGGTTACCCCGGAAGAGTACATGGGCGATGTTATTGGTGACTTTAACCGTCGTCGCGGACAGGTTGAAGGCATGGAAGCCCGAATGGGAGCCCGTGTTATCAAAGCAAAAGTTCCGCTTTCTGAAATGTTCGGCTATGTAACCGTATTGCGGAGTTTATCCTCAGGACGTGCTACTTCAACCATGGAGTTCTCGCACTACCAGGAAACACCTAAGGGAATTGCCATGGAAGTGTTGGAAGAGTTTAAAGGTCGTAAAGAATTATTGTAAATAATATATAATTTAAAATGAGCCAAAAAATAAGAATTAAACTTAAGTCTTACGATCACAATTTGGTTGATAAATCGGCCGAAAAGATAGTTAAGACTGTAAAAACCACCGGTGCCGTTGTAAGTGGGCCCATACCATTGCCCACCCACCGCAGAGTTTTTACTGTGCTGCGTTCTACTTTTGTTAACAAGAAGTCAAGAGAGCAATTCGAGTTGTCTTCATACAAAAGATTGTTAGACATCTATAGCTCAACAGCTAAAACTATAGATGCCTTAATGAAACTCGAACTTCCCAGTGGAGTCGAAGTTGAAATTAAAGTTTGATAAATTTATAATTAATACAGATGGCTGGATTAATAGGAAAAAAAATTGGAATGACATCGATTTTCAGTGCCGAGGGAAAAAATATTCCATGCACGGTTATCGAAGCTGGACCTTGTGTTGTTACACAAGTGAAAACCTTCGAGACAGATGGTTACAATGCGATCCAGTTAGG
>JBFWMB010000129.1:0-9013 GCA_050251815.1 Salinivirgaceae bacterium
ATCTTCAATCCTATTTGGATGAATTTTGCTACAAATTAAACCGTAGATACTTTGGTGATAAGGTTTTTGACAGACTTGCCATTGCTATGTCTGATAATTACTGGTATAATAATGACTAATCATAAAAAATAGAATCAAAAATATTTTAACACAGAGATATCTTGTTAATACACGTTTAAATGCAAAGGAATATACAGGTTTGGTTGTCAGACAAAACTGTTGATTAAGAGTAGACACAGAGAACACGGAGTTTAAAAACGCAAAGCGATTTTGTTTTCTGTGACCTCTGGGTATTCTCAATAGAAAAGTTCATTTCGTGCATAATGCTTTAAAGATAAACAACAGCAGAAGAAGAGTTAAAATCATATCCTCTGTGTTAAATTTAAACAATTACTCAATGAATAAGGAAATAGAAATCCACGTGCGTAACCTGGTCAAAAAGTTTGGATCTTTTGTTGCCAATAACGACCTGAGTTTTGATGTGTATCGGGGCGAGATATTTGGCTTTTTGGGAGCCAACGGAGCGGGAAAAACCACCGCCATGCGCATCTTATGCGGATTATCGCATCCCACTTCGGGTGTAATTTCCGTGGCCGGATACGATGTGTACAAACAAAAGGAACTGATCAAGAAAAATATTGGCTACATGAGTCAGAAATTCTCGTTATACGACGATTTGAGCATTGCCGAAAACATGGAACTCTATGGAGGAATTTACGGCTTATCGCGCAAGCAAATTAAACTACGTATTGACGAACTGCTTGAAAAACTGCATCTGACCGACCGAAAAAGCACCCTGATAGCTGATTTGCCTTTGGGTTGGAAGCAAAAGCTGGCCTTTTCGGTTGCCCTGATACACAAACCCCGGATTGTTTTCCTTGACGAACCAACAGGCGGTGTCGATCCCATTACCCGTCGCCAGTTCTGGGATTTGATTTACGAAGCATCAAACGAGGGCATCACCCTGTTTGTAACCACCCATTACATGGACGAGGCAGAATATTGCGACCGGGTCAGCATCATGGTTGATGGCCGCATTGATGCTCTGGACACTCCGGGAAACCTGAAAAAGACTTACCAGGCTCAAAACATGAACGAGGTATTTATAAAAGTTGCCCGACCGGACTTTTTCAGTCAACAGTCAACAGTACACAGTAAGCAGCAGTCACTTGAATAATCAGATAAATTAAAACATTTACTCTAATGGGATATAATAAACTTCAAGCTTACCAAAAAGCATTTAATCTTGCCTTAAAAATATTTGAAATTTCAAGGACTTTTCCTCCTGAAGAAAAGTATTCTCTAATCGATCAGATACGAAGATCGTCCAGATCAGTCTGCACAAATATGGGAGAAGCCTATCGAAAAAGAAAGTATGAAAAACATTTTATCAGCAAGCTAAGCGATTCAGACAGTGAAAATACGGAAACACAAATATGGCTCGATTTTGCTTTGGCATTCAACTATATATCACCACAATTACATAACGAGTTAAAAGCAGAATCAGAAGAAATTGGAAAGCTAATAAATTACATGATGAACCACCCGGACAAGTTCACTTAAAATAGTAACCAAGAAATGTGATTTTTATAACGAATAAGGCTGAGAACTGCCAACTGATAACTGAATACTGTAATGAAAAGATTCCTGAGTTTTGTAAAAAAAGAGTTTCTCCATATTTTCCGCGATGTGCGGACACTCATCATTATTTTTGGGATTCCGGTAGCCGAGATTCTTATTTTTGGTTTTGCCATCAATACCGATTTAAAAGATGCCCGCATTGCTATTCTTGATTTATCGAAAGACGCCACCACACAGCGGCTTACCAACAAACTGTTATCGTCGGGCTATTATATTCTCGAAAAGGAACTTCAGAGCGAGAGTCAGCTGGAAACCGTTTTTCAGGAAGGTAATATACGTATGGTTTTGGTTTATGAACAGCACTTCGATAAAAAACTTCAGAAAGAAGGCGTGGCAGGCATCCAGCTTTTGCTCGATGCCTCGGAACCCAACACGGCTAACATGCTGCATGGCTACACTAGGGGTATAATCAACGATTTTATGATGAAAGACAAGCTTGTGAATCAGCAAAACATTCAGATAATCCCCAGCGTTCGCATGGCTTACAACCCCGGATTAAAAAGTGTATTTATGTTTGTGCCTGGAATTATGTCCATTATTCTTATCCTGGTCTCCTCGCTGATGACTTCGGTTACCATTACGCGCGAAAAGGAGCTGGGAACCATGGAAGTATTGCTGGGTTCGCCGCTAAAACCCATCCAGATAATCCTGGGCAAAGTTACTCCTTACTTGCTGTTATCGCTGGTGAATGTGGGCAGTATTCTACTTTTGGCCTATTTTGTTTTTGGCCTGCCCATTGCCGGAAGTCTTACCTTACTTATTGCCGAATGTACCCTGTTTATTTTTCTGTCGCTTTCGTTCGGTATTCTTATCTCAACAGTAAGCAAAACCATGCAGCAGGCCATGCTTATTTCTATGGTTGGATTAATGATGCCCAGCATATTGCTTTCGGGTTTTATTTTTCCTGTCGAAAACATGCCCGATATTCTCTATTACCTTAGTTTTATTATGCCTCCCCGCTGGTTTATCGATATTCTAAAAAGTGTGATGATAAAAGGGGTTGGCTTTAGTTATATCTGGAAAGAAACACTGATACTTGCCGTAATGACCCTGGGGTTTATCGTCATCAGTATCAAAAAATTTAAAATACGACTTGAATAAAACAATGAGCAATTAACAATGAGCAAAGAGCAATGAACAATTATCAATTATCAATGAGCAATTATCAATGAGCAATTATCAATGAGTAAACAGTTTTCAGTGGGCAGCCAACAATCGAAAGCAGGCAGAAACCAGGTATGGGGAAGCTCCTGGGGGTGAAATAATAAAAACATAAAAAAGACTATGAAAACAATATTTTTTCTTCTACAGAAAGAGTTCCGGCAGATACGGCGGAATAAAACCATACTGCCCATTATTTTTGTACTGCCCATAGTTCAATTACTCATTCTGGTTCATGCTACCACCTTTGAAATTAAACAGGTAAAGCTTTGTATGGTCGATAAAGATGGTTCAGCGCTGTCGCAACGACTGGTACAACAAATTGAAGGTTCTTCGTTTTTTAAAGTCACTGCCTCAACCATTTCGTTGGAGCAAGCCCAACAGCAACTCGACAGGAATAAAGCCGATATGATTGTTCATATTCCGGAAAATTTCAGTCGTAAACTGATGCAACAAAAACACGCCCCGCTGCAACTAATTCCCAACGCCATAAACGCCAATTTTGCCACGCTGTCGTTCAATTACCTTAGTCAGGTGGTGCAAAGTTTCAATAAAAATCTGGTGCTTGAATGGTCGGGTGCACTTAGTCCGGTTCCGGTTAAACAAATTTCTGTACAGGCTCGCTTTTGGTTCAATCCCGAGATGAATTACAAATGGTACATGTACCCCGGAATTATGGTCATACTGATAACCATGATTGGGATGTTTTTAACCGGATTAAACCTGGTTCGCGAAAAAGAGATGGGCACCAGCGAACAACTTAATGTGAGTCCGATGAAAAAACACCATTTCATTATCGGAAAACTACTCCCCTTTTTACTTATTGGTTTGTTTGAGCTGGTACTTGCCACTGTGCTGGGCCGCCTGGTGTACCAGGTTCCTTTGGTTGGCAGTGTTTGGGTACTCACTGCTTTTACTTTTGTTTACCTGTTGGTGGTTTTGGGTCTCGGCCTTTTTATAAGCACGCTGGCCGAAACCCAACAACAAATGATGTTTGTTGCCTTCTTTATAATTATTGTATTTATTTTGCTGAGCGGAATTTTTACACCCACCGAAAGCATGCCCCTTTGGGTGCAAAAATTTAACATCATCAATCCCCTGGCTTATTTTATGCGGGTATTACGGATGGTTATGCTTAAAGGGTCGGGATTTGTGCACCTGCTCACCGAATTTGTATCGTTAATTGCATATGCGGTAATTATGCTGGCTTTGGCCACCTGGCGTTACCGAAAAACAGCTTAACGAGCTTCAGGCAGCATGGGTTTAGCCCGGTAATCTCCTCCAAATACTACGGATAGAGCAGCTGCCACCAAATAAAAAGAATAAATCAGCTCGAACAAAGGGATGTAAACCAACAGCTTTCGTTTGTTGAAAAATGGGGCTATCCAAAAAAAGAACCAGGCATCGATGGCGGTTTTAAACACAAAAGCAAATAGCAAGGGTTTGTAAAAATCAAGATCGTGAATCATTAAAAGTGCGCTGAGAATTATAGTAAGCGAAATACCAAAAACTACTCCGGCAGTAAAAAGGGTATCGCTATCGGTATAGCCCGGTGTTTTTGAAGCCCAACGAAACCGTTGCTTAAAAAACTGTCGCCAGGTTGATGCACTTTTGGTTTCGACCAGTGCCTGTTCCGATTTTATAAAATGAATGGCTTCCGGATAACGGCTTTTTACCTGATGCATCAGAAACACGTCGTCGCCTGAAAGAAATTCCCTCTTAAATGGATCAGAAAACTCCTGGTAAACAGCCCGGGTAAACGCCAAATTGGCTCCGTTACACATAATGGGCCGGTTAATGCCGGCAGCACCTCCGGTGGTTCCTATCAAACTTACAAACTCTATTCCCTGGAATTTCTGTAGCCATGAAGTTCCTGTCTGAATAGTTACCGGACCAATAATTAGTCCTGCCTGTTGCGTTTCATAATAATCAATCAGGGTAGCCAGCCAATGGGGCGGATGACTGCAATCGGCATCGGTGGTAACAATCAAATCGCCTTTTGCGTGGGCTATGCCTGTTTCCAGGGCGGCCTTTTTACCTTTTAGTCCTTCGCTGGTGGCCAGGTAACTCACCTGCTCATACTTTGTGGCCAGTTGCTGTGCCAGCTTTGTGGAGCCATCGGTAGAATGATCGTCAATTAACAGAATTTCAACGAAAGTAGTTTGTATTTGCTGCTGAACCAGGCCTTCAACACAGGCTTCCAGGGTTTCAATCTCGTTGTAAAACGGAAGCAGCATACTTACCCGGGTATGGTGTTGCTTTTGCTTTTGCATATAATTGACCAAACCGTTCCAACCCGACAGAAAGCCCATCATCACAAAAAGGTACATCAGCGAAAAGACTACTGCAAAAAGCCAAACGATATAAAAAAAGTTCATAGCCAACAATTTGTAGCTCAAAGATAGGCTATTTTACCGGCTTAAGAAAAACACCATAGGATAGCCTCCTTAATTATCAAGCAACAGGGCAGCTTCCTGATCCAGAATCCAGCTTAGTTTTCCATTAACCGGCTGTACCCGCGATGCCGGATAATCCTGATATCCCGGCTCACGATTAAACAACTGCCCAAGCACCTTTGCTTTTCCGGATCCGGTAACCAAAAAACGGATTTGGGTTGCATGATTGATTAACTGACCCGTTAAAGTTATTCGGCTTTGTCCGTTGTATGGATTTTTGGTGGCTGCTACCCAGGCATTGGAATCAAAAAGAGCGATGGAAGGCGGAAAAATAGAAGCCGTATGCCCGTCATCGCCCATTCCCAGTAGCATAATATCGAATTGCGGAATCCCGTCAACCAAAGGAACCAGGCCACCAATCTCCGCTGCATAGCGTTCTGCTTCAGGGTTAGGCTGTTCTTCTCCCCTAATCCGGTGAATGTTCGCTTCCGGAAGGTTTACCCGGTCAAAAAGCGTTTTCTTGGTGTTTCCATAATTGCTCTCAGGGCTGTCGGGGGCTACACAGCGCTCATCGACCCAAAAAAAATGAAGGCGCTGCCAATCCATTTTATCGGCATAAAAGGTTGCCCATTGCTCAAAGAGGATATACGGCGTGTTTCCTCCGGATACTGCCAGGGTAATAATTTCCTTATCGAGCCCCTGAATTATCTGGTAAAGCTCCTCAGCCAGCTTTACAGCGGCTTCTTCTTTGGTTTTACAGGTTAGGTAGTTCATTAGCATGGTTGTTTTTAAGCGAATTACAATTCACAGTACTCCCCGTCGTTGCTTAGGTTCTTACAGGGATAACGCCAGGTAAGATCAGGTTCTTCAATCAACGAATCGGCATGTTCCGGTCCCCAGGTTCCTGCCGGATAACCGTACACCGGAATATCGGGCTGGTTTTTCCAGGCGTTTAATATGGGTTGGACAAATTTCCAGGCTTCTTCCACCGCATCGCCCCGAATGTAAAGGGTGCTGTCGCCCTGCATGCAATCGAGCAACAGACGCTCGTAGGCTTCTGATATTCTTCCCTTACTAAAATCGGAATAATGCACATCCATATTGGCGGTTTTTACCTTAAAGCCTACGCCGGGTTCCTTCATTCCAAATTTAATCAATAGCCCTTCGTCGGGTTGCACCCGAATAACCAGTTGGTTTTGCGTGTTTATCTGTTCGTACTGATGCGAAAAAATATGGTGCGGCGATTTCTTAAAGTGAATCACAATTTCGGTAACCTTGGTAGGCAGGCGCTTGCCACTGCGGATGTAAAACGGTATGCCGCTCCAGCGCCAGTTGTCAATAAAAAACTTCAGGGCCACATAGGTTTCGGTCCGGCTGTCTTCGGACACACCTTCTTCGTCGCGATAGCCCGGCACTTTTTTGCCTTTCACTTTACAACTGGTGTATTGCCCGCGAATTACATACTTCGATACTTCTTCCTCTTTAATGGGCCGGAGCGATTGAAACACCTTCATGGTTTCGTTCCTGATGGCGGTCGATTCAGCCAGAATAGGCGGCTCCATGGCTATTAAGCCCACCAGTTGCAACAAGTGGTTCTGAACCATATCGCGGAGGGCTCCGGCATTATCGTAATAACCGCCCCGTTCTTCAACACCCAAATCTTCGGCCGAGGTTATTTCCACATGATGAATGTAATTGCGGTTCCACAAGGGCTCAAAAATGCCGTTGGCAAAGCGGGTCACCAGCACATTTTGCACCGTTTCTTTTCCCAGGTAATGATCGATGCGGTAAATCTGATCTTCGGCAAAGTAACACAGCAGGCGTTTATTCAGGTTCCGGGCCGAATCATAATCTACCCCAAAGGGTTTTTCTATAATGATGCGCTTCCACGATTTTCCCTCTTCATCCTTGTTAATCGAGGCAATGGCCAGTCCCTGCGCAATTTTCTCATACAAAACCGGTGGGGTAGCCAGGTAGTAAATGTAATTCTCCGGAATATCGCTTTGAGCACGCAGCGCATCGAGCCGGAGTTTTAGTTTTACATAGGCATCCGGATTTGCTGTGTCGAGTGGTTCGTAGAATAACAGGTTCAAAAAAGCCTGTTTTTGGTCAGGGTGTTCATCCTGCTTATCAATCCACCCGGCCATCTTTTTTCGAAATTCGTCATCGGAACTTTCGGTACGACCAATTCCCAGGATGAGAAACTGATTTGGCAGGTGCTTTTGCTGGTACAACTTAAACAACGCAGGAATCAGTTTGCGCTGGGTTAAATCGCCCGAGGCACCAAAAATGGTAAGTATATGGGGTTCTGTAGCATTCATTGGTATTGTATTTGATTAAAAAGCAAAGGTAAAAAATGTCGGCATCATTGCCTATCGACAATTAACATAATAGTATAGAACAAATTTATTCTCACGATTGCCAAATAAACTATTTATGCTAAAATAAGCACATATGATAACAAGCAAATTTTGTAAAACAATAATAATTAAATTAATCAAAAATAACGCGGCTTCCAAAAAATAGACTTCGGAATCGAAGCAATCACTTAGTAAGACCGGGAAGCTGATCCCGCTTTGCGGGAGAAGATCACCCGGCCGCACTTAGTGATTGTAAAGATGAAGATGCTATTTTTTGGCGCCTTGACCTTCCTGCCTGGCCGGCAGACAGGTTTGCTTCGTTTTTGGGTCGACCGAGCTTGCGAGTTCATGACCGAAGGGAATAACCCAAAAATGAAGAGCCCAGCCGGCTTGAGGCGAAAAACAAGTATTAAATAGCCACATCATTACCCATTCTGTTTATTTTATAAGTTCAAACAATTTTATTTATTTTTACCGGAAACCAATGATTTATAATTCAATTTTGACATTATTGCTATTTTTGTCAACGTTTCGCCATGAAAGCTGTTCTGCAAAGCAAAACAAACCAGTGGCTATAACGTTTAAATTCGAAAAGCATCCACCTGTTTTAACAAAGCAAAGGGGCGCTTAACTTTACCAATAAAACACTTAGCGTATGAAAACATTATCAGATATCGGATTGGTTGGACTTGCCGTGATGGGCGAAAACCTAATCCTGAACATGGAAAGCAAGGGCTTTACCGTTACTGCTTACAACCGCTCACTCGAAAAAGTAGATAAATTTCTGGCCGGAAGGGCTAAAGGCAAAAACATTCGGGGTGCCCGTTCCGTTGAGGAGCTGGTGAACTCGCTGCAAAAGCCCCGCAAAATAATGCTTATGGTTAAAGCCGGTCAGGCGGTCGACGACTTTATTAAAACCCTGATTCCCCACCTGGAAGCAGGCGATATTATTATCGATGGCGGCAACACCAATTATCCCGACACCAACCGCAGGGTAGCCTACGTGGAAAGCAAAGGACTGCGCTACATTGGTACCGGCGTTTCGGGAGGTGAAGAAGGAGCCTTGAACGGCCCCAGCATTATGCCCGGCGGTTCAAAAAGCGCCTGGAACGAGGTAAAACCCATTTTCCAAACCATTGCCGCTAAAGTTGACAACCAGGTACCTTGTTGCGACTGGGTAGGCGAAGGGGGTGCCGGTCATTTTGTAAAGATGGTACACAACGGCATTGAATACGGCGACATGCAGATAATTTCGGAAGCCTACCACCTGATGAAAGAGGTGCTGGGCCTGAGTGCCGACGAGATGCACGAGGTGTTTGCCGAATGGAACCGTGGCGACCTGAGCAGTTACCTGATTGAAATTACCGCCGACATATTAAAGCAAAAAGACAGCGACGGACAACCCTTGGTTGATAAGATACTGGACACGGCCGGACAAAAGGGTACCGGAAAATG
>JBFWMB010000130.1:0-8970 GCA_050251815.1 Salinivirgaceae bacterium
TTTAAGATATACTCTGTGTGACTCTGTGTTCTCCGCGGTTTAATTATTTTTAACCGCAGAGGCGCTGAGACGCAAAGAAAATGCTTCGCATTTTAAACTATTGTCAGCAAACAGATTCGTGTTAACCTGCCCGTCCGTTCAGGCGGGTTCGTGTAAATTAGTGTTGGTTAGTGGATAAAGATATTTTTTTTGAGAAATGGCACACTGATCATTATGAAAGTAACTGATTCTTTAAGATATACTCTGTGTGACTCTGTGGCCCCGAAGGCTTTCGGGGCTGAGCTACTCTGTGTAATTTTTTTTTTCGCAAAGGAAATGCATCGCAGTTTAAAAGCTATAACACAGAGACCACTAAGAATCACAGAGTTTCTCATAGTAGCTGGTGGGCTGAATACTGAGAACTGCTACTGTGGGCTGATTACTAATTGTTAATTGCATACTGCCAACCGAGACCTGCATTATTCACTACTCACTATTCACTTTTCACTCATTACTCATTACTCATTGCTAATTGCTAATTGTTCATTGCTAATTGTTCATTGCTAATTGTCCATTGTTCATTGCTCATTGTTAATTTAATATCATTTAGTTAAGGTATTTCACCCTCCGCCCGCTAAAGCGGACACCTCCCTCACGGGAGGACTCGCTATTCTGATGCTAAGGAAGTATCCCCCAGGGAAGAATTACTAACTAATCAACATTGATTATTAATTGCTAATTGCATACTGCCAACCGAGACCTGCCTTATTCACTTTTCACTACTCACTATTCACTTTTCACTTTTCACTCATTACTCATTACTCATTACTCATTGCTAATTGTTCATTGTTCATTGTTCATTGCTAATTGCTACTTGTTGATTGAAAAAAAACCCGCCCCCGGACGCATCCGGAAACGGGCAAAGATTTAAGACGGGATTAAACTAGACCGGTTCCAGTCTGATATCGGAACGAACGGTTTGTCCGTGTTCCAGATACAGGGTAAGTTCCTGGCTCTGATAACCCGCTTTGGCCACTACCACCCGATAGCTTCCCACAGGAGCGCTTAGCAGTCGCAGGCCGCCTTTAGCGGCACTGTACTTCACCATGACCAGGGTCTCGTTGTTGTTTTCGCCTTTCAGGTAAAAATTTAAACGGGCACGGGCTATAGGTTCACCACTTTGGGCATCGCTAACCATTGCTTTAAGCATGGTAATGCGCCTTCCCAGCGCGATAATCTGTCGCGACGATTGGTAGTCGTGATAAAACTCCGGAGCCTGATTTTTGTACAACTGCATCTCCAAATCCATTTGCAGGCTTAAGCATTGCATGTTATCTTTAATCAACTCCTCAATACGTAAAGTAGCTCCCTTAAAGCGGACTTTGGCCTCCATGGGCTTGGTCAGAATTTCCTCATAAGCAGTAATATCGGCCAACAGGTCGCTAAGGGTAGTTTCCGTTACGGAATAATCAGCCAGTTCATCCTTCCGTTGGGTAAGCAGCTCGTGAACCACGTGGCCGGTACTTACCAAAGTTGCCTGACGCATTAATTGCAACTTCGAAGGAGTATACCGCAGGCTTTGGCTCAGGGCCTGGTCGTTGGTGTTGTGCGCCAGCGACAGCAAGCGGTTTACAGCAAAACTAATGGAAGCCTCCAGCTTTTCGCGCCGGACCTTCCGTTCCTCAACCACTCCCCGGGTGGGAAGGGTTTGCACGGTGTGCTGATGTTCCAGGTCACGAATTCGCGACTGAAAGCTTTGAAATGCGGTACTGAACACCGTATTGGCAGCCCATACCGGCTGATATTGAAGCACAATGGCTTCCACAGCCTGGAACATCGTCAGTTTTTGCACTTGATCATCTTTCATAAGTGAAAAATTTAAGTTAAAAAACCGGTTAATAACAGTAAGCGGACAAAATCCGGCAGCAGGCTGTCGGTTTGGTATATATAGGAAGGTGGAGGGGCTGTTCGTAATATTGCGGGCAGTCCATCACCCATGAATCGGACTAAAAGTTTAAGCCGCCTATGTTGTTTTTTTTATTTGCTTTTTCCCAACCGGGAGGCAGATTAAACCACGGAGAATAACTAGCAAATACCGTGCCTAACAGCTTTATTTTTGGCATGTGGTTTGCTGTGTTTTAGCCTTTTTAACTTGCCTATTTTACCTTCCCTCTCGTGTACGTCTTTATTAATAAGCCTTAATGAATGAGTAACTCATTAAATTCGCTTAGGACACCCCTTTTTCGAAGACCAAACTCCCATCATTAATCGCCTCACTCCCATCACTAATTGCGCAGAACCCATCATTTATTCCGACGCTCCGTGAATTAATTTCCTCACTCCGTGAATTAATTTCCTAATTCCCATCATTTAGCACGTCACTCCCATCATTAATCGGCCGACTCTGTCAATTAATTTCATCACTCCCTGAATTATTTTGATCACTCTCTGCTTCTAACGCGTTTCTCCCTGCTCTAATTTGATCGCTCTTTGCTCTAATTTCAGATCTCCGGACTATAATTCAAGATCTCCGGTCTCTAATTTGAAATCTCTCGACTATAATTCGATCGCTCCCTGCTATAATTTGAGATCTCTGCCCTACATTTTCAAATCTCTCTGCTATATTTTGAAATCTTCGGGTTATTTTTTGATGTCTCATTGCTTTATTTTGATCTTTTCAATGAACTGTAAAAAGAATTTAGATTATTAGATTCTAGACTATGAGAATTTAGACTTTAGACCTAAAACTTAGAACAGGTTGCTGGTTAGAGGTTGCTGGAATCTGGATTACGTTCCGTGAGGACTTCGTCGTTTTTTGTTATTTGGTATTTGTTATTTGATTTATTTTACCGCTGAGGCGCGGAGACGCAAAGGAAATGCTTTGTATTTAATACTATTGTCAGCAAACAGGCCTGCCCGTTCGTTCAGGCGGGTTCGTGTTAATTCGTGTTAACCTGCCCGTCCGTTCAGGCGGGTTAGTGGATAAATAGATTTCAGATTTATGATATGCGATTTTTGATTTTCGATTACCTTCCGTGAGGACTTCGTCGTTTTTGATTTTTGATTTTTGTTTTTTGGTATTTGTTATTTGATTTTTTTACCGCTGAGACGCGAAGACGCAAAGAAAATGTTTCACATTTTAAAAAAATCTTTAAAAGCTATAACACAGAGTGACACAGAGAACCACAGAGAACCACAGCCCCGAAAGCTTTCGGGGACCCAAAGTATTCTGTATATTACTCATTGTCTTCACTCTTCACTACTCACTATTCACTTTTCACTTTTAATTATTCATTGATAATTGATAATTGTTATCTGGCTGAAGACTGAGAACTGAAGACTGATTGTTCATTGCTCATTGTTAATTGCTAATTGTTAATTCCTCATTGTAAATTGTAAATTGCATATTGTTTTGGATAAATTTTAATTTTATGCAAATTTTACAAACATGATTACCTTTTTACTGGCTTTAGCGGCTTTAATTGTCGGTTACCTGCTTTACGGGCGCTTTATGGCGCGGTTTTTTGGTGCCGATAACCGTATCGAAACCCCTGCCCTGCGCCTGGCCGACGGTGTGGATTACATTCCCATGAAGCCCTGGCGTATGTTTATGATTCAATTTCTGAATATTGCCGGACTGGGTCCTATATTTGGTGCCATACTCGGTGCCATGTACGGTCCCTGGGCTTATGTGTGGATAGTTTTGGGCAATATCTTTATGGGCAGCGTCCACGATTATTTCTCGGGGATGCTCTCGCTGCGGAATAATGGTGCCAGCCTGCCCGAACTGGTCGGAAAATACCTGGGCAACGGCTTCCGTCAGGCCTTACGGGTATTTACCCTGCTGCTGCTTATTATGGTTGGCGTGGCTTTTGTAAATGGTCCGGCCGATTTACTCACCTACTACACCGGCATATCGTTTAAATTTTGGCTTTACTTTATTTTTGCCTATTACCTGCTGGCCACGCTGCTGCCCATCAACCAAATCATCGGACGTATTTACCCTTTCTTTGGCGCTGCACTGCTTTTTATGGCCGTTGCCGTAGGCGGATACATGCTTTGGCATGGCCTTAGCGGCGATTTTGTACTAAAAGAACTGTCCTTTTCGGGATTACGCAACCTACACCACCATCCGGCACAGAATATTCTTTATCCCATGATGTTTATTGTGATTTCATGCGGGGCTATTTCGGGCTTTCACTCCACCCAGTCGCCGATGATGGCGCGTTGCATGACCCGGGAGAGCCAGGGGCGGGCCGTTTTTTACGGAGCTATGGTTGCCGAAGGCATTGTGGCCTTAATCTGGGCCACCGTAGCCATGAATTATTTTGGTTCGCCCGAAAAACTGAACGAAATGGCCGTTTCGGGCCATAATCCGGCCTGGATAGTAAAAGAAATACTGCAAACCTGGTTTGGTCAGGCAGGTGCTGCCCTTACCATTGTAGGGGTAATTGCCGCACCCATCACCACGGGCGATACCGCCTTCCGCAGTGCGCGACTCACCCTGGCCGATATGTTTCACTTTAAGCAGGAAAGTCTTAAAAACCGGCTTTGGATAAGCATTCCCCTGTTTATTATCGGTTTTTTCCTTACCCAGATTTCGTTTGCCACCATCTGGAAATACCTGGGCTTATTTAATCAGCTGCTATCAGTTATTATGCTGTGGACAGCAGCCAGGTATCTGGCTCAAAAGGGGAAGAACCACTGGCTGCTTTCGCTTCCGGCCACATTTATGACGGCCGTTTGCCTGACTTACCTGATGGTAGCCCCCATCAACACCGGAGGTCTGGCCTTAAATACAAGTTTGGGCTATCTGGTGGGTGGTGTTCTGGCATTGGCTTCGTTGGCTGTGTTTCTGAAGTATAAACAAACCCGTTAAATCGCTACTTAAAAGCAAAGACAGCTAAAGGTTTTCGAATCAGGCGAAGATGCAGGGCATTATACTAAACCATTCGTATTCGGTTAAAACAAATAACCTGGGTTACATGCTGCTTTTAGAACGGGTTTGATAAAAATAAGTCAATTTATCGTTAATTTTTCCGCTTCGTTTGCCGCATTCTCTAATAAAGCGAATCGCATATAAAAATTACCGGGCAACAATGACTTAAAATAATTTTTGAGAATACATCTTTTATTCTACTTTTGAGAGGCAAAAAAAAGAGAAAACATAAATTAACATAAACACTAAATCAAATGAAGAATTTATCACTGATACTAAACGTAGTCCTGTTTATTGGATTGGGCTTGCTTTATTTTTTACATTTTAACACTACCGATAAATCGGCGGCTTCGCAGCAAGCAACTACCGATGGAGCTTCACTTGGTGAATTGAAAGTGGCTTACGTAAATATCGATTCTATTTTAATGGGATACAACCTGGCAACAGAATTAAACGAAGCACTTACTACAAAGCAATCGGGAATGAAATCACGTTTGGAGAAAGAAGCCCGCGATTTTGAGAAAGATGCCCAGGTTTTTCAGGATAAAGTACAGCGTGGTATTTTTCTTACCCAGCAACGTGCCGAAGAAGCGCAGCAACAATTGTTAATGCGTCAGCAGGAATTGCAACAACTGGAGTACGACTACACCAACCAGCTGGCCGCTGAACAACAAAAAATGAACGTTCGTTTGTTCGACAGCATCTCAAATTACATCAAAGCATACAACAGTCCTGAAAAATACCAGGTTATTCTGGGTCATTCCTTAGGCGGAAACATGCTTTATGGTTCAGAGCAACTTAATATTACCAACGAAGTGCTCGAAGGCTTAAACTCACGTTATGCTGAAAAAAAATAAGTAAGAAATCCTTATATTTACAGGAGGCTGTCTAAAAAGCACAAAATATAATCATACTACGTTCAAATTAAAAGGGATAGAACGCAGATAACGCTGAAAAAAAACTGATTTACGCTGATTAGATCTGTGAAAATCAGTCAAAATCCGCGTCATCTGCGTTCCATTTTTAAGTTTACTTTTAAGTGTTAACTTTTTGATTATTTATATTGCTATTAAGACTGCCTCTTTTTTTATGCCATGCTCCAAAACTATCAGCATTATCTAAACAAACACGCCCTTTATCCGTCGTTAATCGGTGAAGCTGCTGAAAAAGGACTGCTTACCGTGGTAACCATTCCTGCCTTTAACGAGCCGGATATCGTTCACACGCTGCGTTCGCTGCAACAATGCAGTCCAACACGTTTTCCGGTCGAGGTACTGGTACTGGTTAACCACAGCGAGCTGGCAAGTGCCGAAATAAAAGCACAAAATGCTGCAACATTGAATGAAATCAGGCAATGGGCAGCAGCAAACAACACCTCGCAGTTAAAGTTCTTTGCTGTGCTGGCTGCCGATTTGCCCAAAAAGCATGCGGGCGCCGGCCTGGCCCGTAAGATTGCCATGGATGAGGCCCTTCGTCGCTTCATCAGTGCAGGTACAAACGACGGAATCATTGCTTCGCTGGATGCCGACACCCTGGTTTCGGAAAATTACCTGGCTGCCATTGAAAACGAATACCTGAACGACCCAAAACTAAAAGCTACCTCGTTTTATTTTGAACATCCGGTGAATCCATCCGAATCTTCCGGCCAAAAACCCGAACCTATGATGCTTTATGAGCTTTACCTGCGCTATTACCGCTATGCGCTCGAAGCCACGGGTTTCCCCGATGCCTTTTACACCATTGGTTCCTGCTTTTCGATCCGGGCTCAGGTATATGTAGCACAGGGAGGCATGAACAAACGCCAGGCGGGTGAAGACTTTTACTTTCTGAATAAGATTTATCCCCTGGGTAATTGTCGTCATTTGAATCACATTGCCGTTTATCCTTCGTCGCGTCCATCGGACCGGGTTCCCTTTGGTACCGGGCCTTCTATAATTAAAATTCAGGAACAGGATGAATGGCCTACCTACCGCCCCGAATATTTTACCTACTTAAAAGCGTTTTTCAGTAAAATTCCCCGCTGCTTTCAGGCTACCACCAAAGTTACACAAGAGATTTACCACACGCTGCACCCTTCGCTAACCGCATTTATTGCCGAAGCAACATTTTTAAACAAGATGCAGGAACTAAACCGTAATACAGCATCACAGGAAAGCTTTATTTCGCGTTTTTACCGCTGGTTCGATGCCTTTCAAATAATAAAATACCTGAATTTTAATCACAAGCAGGAAAACAAAATCCCGGTTACCGAGGCGGCGTTCCAATTCCTGTGTCAGCAGCATGCCAGCACGGTTTTTACAAAAAACACTTACGAATTGTTGTGGTATTTCCGGTCGCTGGAGAAAATTATTTAGAATAGAAAACTGTTTGATGTGATTTAATCCACTTCGATAACCACAAAAACATCTTCGTTTTCCTTCTTCATCAGGTAGGTTTCGCGGGCAAATTTTTCAAGGTCGTCTTTATCCGACATCAGCTCGTTCATGCGTTGCTGGTCGGCTTCAATTTTTGCCTTGTAATAGGCCTTTTCTTCCTGCAATTGTTTCAGGCGCTTCATGGCCACCATCCGGTCGAGCAGGTTGTTCTGATCGAACAAACCAACCCATACTCCAAAAATAAGTGTGGTAAGCACAAACTTATTTCGCAGGATAGGGAAAACACGATTCCAGATTTTCTTAGCAGTCATTGCAACTTTCTTTTTGGCAAAGTTAGCAAGCCGGGCGAATATCGGAAAACAAAAGTCCTAAGATTTTCAGAAAGTTATTCACAGCTACCCGCCACTCACCAAATGCAGCACCATAACCTTGTCGCCGTCGTTTATCCGGGTGGTTTTGTATTGATCTTTTTTAACCAACCGGCCGTTAATTTTAATTACCAGCATGCGGAACGTAAAATTCTTCCATTCCAGCAATTCGTTTACGGTAAGCTGGTCGGCTTCCAGCGTTTCAATTCTATTATTTAATTCAATAATCATCGCGGTTCATTTTTCCTAATAAGATTTCAAGTACCTGATTGGCCTGCATGTTAGCCACAATACCCACCCGTGGCCCCAAAGGCGGCAGGTTTTCGGCAATTTCGCTTTGCTGATCGCCGCACACATAAATAAAATCGTAGTTTTGGGTTTGCAGTTCATTGTTAGCTCCCCATCCGGCCATTCCCGTTCCAATCACCAAAGGTTTTTGGGGAAAGTTTTCAAGGTGGGTTTCAATCAGCATTTGTTTTTGAGCTTTATCGTCGAAGGCTTCTACCACTACATCGCAATGGCTAAACAGGCTAATTATATCAGCGGGTTGTAGTTTTTTATCCACCATTTGCAGCTGCAGTCCTTCGGCTATCCGGTTCAGGTTTTGTTCCAGGGCAGCCACTTTTTTCATCCCCAGCTGATCCAAAAAATAATACTGGCGGTTCAGGTTGCCGGGTTGCACCACATCAAAATCGGCTACCACCAGGTTTTTTAAACCACAGCGCACCAGGGCCACGGCACAATTCGAACCCAGTCCCCCAGCACCGGCTATACCGACGGTAAAACCTTTTAATCGCTCTGCTATTTGTTTTGCTTTCATTAACTTCCCTTCTTTAGGTAATAATACCAACCTGCCTGCAGTTAAACCAGCTGTTGCCTGTTATTTTGCAGGTCGGGTTGCAATAAACGTTTGGCAAAAGTAACCCAACTTTGCCTGAACCTGCGGTAATTTACAAACCTTTTTTAAAACATGTTACGGGAATTTCACGCCGGTAAAATCAGTACAATAAAATTACCCGACTAATTATCAGCACTTTCTAAGCACTTGCCGGGCGGAGTAATCTTGAATGAATCTAAATAATTGATTCTAATCGAGTTGCATAATTTTGCCTATTGATAATTTTCATTATTTAACCCTTCAGAATTATTAATTTTGTTGTCAATAAGAAAAACTTAGGAGGACACACAATGCAAATTGAAGAAATTAAGAAAGCTCACAAACTGCTCAAAGAATATAAGTACGAGTGGAAGCCCATTGATAAAGGTTATAACAACCGCACCCTTTATGTTGACCTGAGCACCAATCGCA
>JBFWMB010000131.1:0-8895 GCA_050251815.1 Salinivirgaceae bacterium
GGGTTTTAGTCCCCCTGTTATGAGTATCTGGTTTTCGAAACGCTCTCCTACTGTTACAGCATGCAATACAACCCGTTGGTTTTGCACCAGATAAACTTTAGCATTTTCGTTGGAACCAATTAAAGCCGATGCAGGAATCAGAATCTGCTGTGAAGTGAGTTTATTATCCGGAGTTACTTTTCCGAACATTCCGGCTTTAATTTTCAAATCGGGGGTATTGTTGGCGGTAAACTGCACCTGATAATTATTTCCGGCGATGGCCTTACTACCAATCATACTCACCGTTCCACTCAGATTAATAGTAGGATAAACAGCCGCACTTAGTTTTCCCTTTTGATGCATTTGAAATTTACTAAGTTCGGTTTCGGGAATGCTTATTACAAAGTTCAACGCTGAGATGTTGGTCAATTGCAACAAAGGAACACCGGGACCGGCAAAAGCACCGACTTCAGAAAACTTTGCCGTAACTATGCCATCAAAAGGAGCTCGAAGGGTAGTTTTGTTGATTTGCTCCATCAAACTGGCTTTCTGTAGCTTTGCCGACTGCAATCCCAGTTCAGCCTTTTCAAGCTGTACGCCCTGAATGGCTTCAGCCTTTGACAACACTGAATAACGTTTTACATCAGCTTCAAGTCCCGCAATTTGTACTTCGGAAGTTTGCAATTGAATTTTTAACAAAGCGTTATCGAGTTGAACCAAAGGATCACCTTTCTTTACAACAGTGCCCAAATCGGCATAAAAATGTGTGATTTTTCCTTGAATATCGGCACTAAGTCTGCTCTCTTTAACGGGTTCAAATGTTCCTGAGAACGTATTTTCCATGGCTGCAGTTTGCCATTTCACCGTATCGGCTTTAATGGAAATGGCTTTGTCTTTATCGTAGCGATAAACCCGATTATCGGTTGTTTTTTTATTGCTTGTTAGTTTTAATCCTGTAAAGGCTATAAGAGCCAAAGCGGAAACTATAACGATGATTTTTTTACGCATGATTCAATTTATTTATGGGTTTCTATTAATGATCCGTTCACCTTACGAAGCTCCAGATCGGCTTTTAAATACGAAATAACTGCCGACAAATACGCTTGCTGAGCTTCGCGTAAAGAATTATCGGCCATAAGCACATCGCTTAAACTGGCCGTTCCCTCCTGTTGCTGAAGCACCATATTTTTATAAATGTTTTGAGCCAGATTTATTTGGGCTTCAGTGTCATTGATGGCGCGATGCGAATTCAATTTTTGCTGTAAAAAATTCTCAACCTGAAGCGCTGTTTGCTGACTTACCGTCTCGAGTTGCAAGGCACTGTTTTTATATTCAATCTTTTTCTGATCGATTTTACGTTTGGTTACCATGCCATTAAATAAGGGCACTGAAATTTGTACACCGGCAAAACTGGATGGAAAGAATTTCAGAAAATCGTTGGGCTTTTCGTCGTAGCCCAAACCATTTTGTCCATAGCTGGCATACAACGAAACCGATGGAAGCCGACTCTTTTTAAGTGTCTGCATTTCAGAGCTAACCAATTTTTGATGCATGGCTGCAATTGGAATATCCACCGCTATTCCCGAAGATTGATTTCCGGTACTATTAAATTGAATGGCTGTTTCAATACGTAAAGGCTGGTTAATTGCTATTCCCATATAAAATTTCAAACTGTTTAGTACCTGATGGTAATTGGTGTTTACCGATTGCAACTGCGTTTCCAATTGGGCTGCCTGCAAAGCCACTTTATCCACATCGGAAGCTTTTACCATTTGTTGCCCGTGCAGAAGTTTTAACTGATTGTGCAATTGCCTGGTGTTATTCAGGTTACTGTCGATAAAAGCCATTTGATGAAAAAGAATTTGCGCATTGTAAAAAAGATGCGTGGTTTCAAACAATACCTGCTCCTCGGTTTTTTGTGCCTGCAATTCGGCTAAATCAACAGCAATATGTGAGGTTTTCATGGCTCCATAAATCTGTGGATTGTATAAGGGTATACTTACCTGAATGGAAGTATTAATATTATGTGGAACCCCAAACTGTGTTTCCTTAAACTGGCCCTCAGGTCCGCCAAATGCTGTCATGGGCATTAGCTGGGTAGGCAGCTCAGTAAAATATTTATAATCGGCAGTTAATTGAACTTTAGGTATTCGGTTTGCACTTACTTCGCGCACTTTTTCATGGCCAATAAGTACCTGATTTCTGCTCATTTGCAACTGACGGTTGTGAACTTTTACCGAATCTAAACATTGCTCCAGATTCAGTTCCTGTGCTTTTACCAACTGAAACGATACGATACCAATTAATAAAAGGATAAAGCGTTTGAGTATGTGAATACTCACTAACTTTATGCGACAAATTTTTTTTATTCCTTCCATAACTAATCTTTTAAAGTATTCAAATTCTTTAACTTAAATATCATATCGTCAATAAGCTGTTCGTCTTTCATAAACAGTCTGAAGCCGGCCAGTATCTTACCCACTAATGAACTTGTTGATTCCTGGTTTTTAAACGTTTGTTCCATTTTTCCCTTATTAATTATTGTTGACAGATACTGCTCTGCAATGGCTTTGATTCGCATTACAGCTAAATGAATTTTAGCATCTCCTTTAACCAGATCCTCATCAAAAATAATTGCCCTGTAATACGGTTTGTTGAGCAAAAGCACATACAATTTTTGAAACAACAATTTTAGAGCAACTTCCGGAGCTTCATTACTTTGCTCCAACAAATGAAAGGTTGCACTTAACTCTTTTTCAAAATCGTTCAGTGCTAAAAGTATCTTATCTTCTGCCCCCGGTGATTGGCCTTGAAGCCAGTTTCCATTCTCAGTTTTATTTATTTGGTTCATAACAATTGGTTTTAGTATTAATGCCCGCTAACTCTTAATAATTTCTTTTATTGAAAGAATAAAAGCTTCACCATCTTTAACCAGGTTAAATTCATAATCAGAAATATGCCATTGCTTCACATACAAACGCAGGGAACCCAAAACCACCACTGAAAGATGCGCTGCTTCGATATTGGATTTAATCACTCCCTGCTGCTGACCTTCTACAATTATTTGCGCTAAAAGATCAGTAGTTTTTTGCATTATATCGGCAACTTTTTGTTTTAAAACGGGTTCGTTCCGAAACAATTCTTCAGCAAAAATTACAGCTACCAGCGAAGGACTTGCTGCAAACGTACGAAACTGATTCCGAAACAAATGTTCAATTTTACTCAGTGCATCAATGGTTGCTTTGAATTCGCGTTTATAAAACTGTTCTGAGTTTTCTTTAAAAAAATCAAGTATGGCGGCAAGTATCTCAATTTTATTTTCATAATGGCGGTAAATGGCCGATTCAGAAAAACCAATTCGTTTGGCTAAATTCTTTATGGTTAATCCCTGAATACCTCCTTCTGAAATAAGGTCGAGCGATACTTCAATTATCTCCTTTTGTCGGTCTGATAGTTCTTTATTCATCTTTCTAAATTATGTATGTGAATATTCACTCACAAAGATAAAGCATTTGAAATCTAATTACCAAATTTTCGTTGTGTTTTTTTTTATTAAAAATAGCACCGGCTATCCAACACCCAAACAAACAGTAACTTAAATAACACTAATGAATTAATTGATTCGATACACCAACAATTGAATCTCTGGAAGAAATCGGCCATATTTAAAGTAAGCCGACAGGCTGTAAAATGCGCTTATAATTTATTACTTTTGAAAATAAAAAAAATGCGCTATTCTTTTATTATAATACTGTTAATTCTTTCCCTGCAGGGAAATGCGCATCCCTTACATCTTAGTATTACCAACATCGACTGCAAAAATGATTCATTGCAGATTTCCATTCGCCTTTATAAAACCCATCAACCAAATACTATAAATCATTGCTTTAATTTTATTGAAGCGGATTCATTACAAAACAAACCACTCCCAGCCATTAATTATTTGTTGTCGCATTTTGAACTCATGGCAAACAACCAAAGCTGTAAACTCAGTTTTTCGCATCAGCAACCCGATGATTTGTCGGTTTGGTATTTTTTCACAGGGGCTCTTCCAAAGAACTGGAATCAGGTAATTCTTAAAAACACCTTGCTTACCGATATTTTTAACGATCAAAAAAACATCGTGATAGTAAGCAGGAATAATGCAGAACAAGGTTTTGAATTTGATGCCAACACAATCCAGTTGCTAATATTACAAACAACTGCTGAAAGCCATGATGAATAAATTTATCCTTATAGCAGTTTTCGTATTTGCTGCGTCCCGAATTTACGCAACACACAATCGGGCGGGCGAAATTACCTATAAACAGGTTTCTACCTATACTTTTGAATTTACCATTACCACCTTTACCAATACAAAAGTTACTTCAGACGGGCAACCTCCTGCCGATCGCGATAAGCTTACCATTCAATGGGGCGACGGCACCTTATCGGAACTTAACCGGGTGGGAAAATATGAATTGGGCGATTTTTATCAGAAGAATATTTACATAGGACAACACACTTTTTTAGGGCCTGGAACTTTTGAAATTGTAGTTGAAGATCCGAATCGAAACGAAGGCGTACAAAACATACCCAACTCGGTGCTTACAGTTTTTTCAATAAAAACCATTTTACAAATAAATCCAACCCTTGGATTCAACAATACACCCATTTTATTGAATCCTCCGGTTGATAAAGCAGCTGTAGGGCAACTATTTATTCATAATCCTTCGGCTTTTGATCCCGACGGTGATAGCCTTTCGTACGAAATGGCTATTTGTACCGGTGAAAATGGGGAGCCTATTGAAAACTACCAGTTCCCGCCGTCGAGTAATAAACCCATTTATATTGAAGAGGCTTCGGGCAACCTGATTTGGGATAGTCCCACAGAACCCGGAGCGTACAATGTTGCTTTTCATATTTATGAATGGCGGCAGGGCTATAAAATCGGGCGTCTTACCCGCGACATGCAAATTGAAGTTTACGAAACAAGCAACCAATCCCCAAGCATTGACAGTTTACCACCTGTTTGCATTACTGCCGGCACAAAGCTAAGTTTGCCTGTTACAGCCCACGATTCTGATGATGAATTACTAATGCTTTCAGCAACCGGAGGTATTTTCAATCTCGACCAACCCGCTCTGTTTACTTCTGAAAGCGATTCGGGTACAGTAACCGGTTTGCTTGAATGGACTCCCCAATGCACCGATGTTAGACTTCAGCCTTACACTGTGGTTTTCAAAGTAAGCGATAATAACAGCGAGGTTAATCTGGTCGATCTTTTGAGTGTAGATATTCAGGTAATTGCCCCGGCTCCAAAAAACTTACAAATAAGTCCTACCAATAATACCATAACGCTGAATTGGGATTCGTATGCATGTTCCAACAACAAAGGATTTGCAATTTATCGGAGCACAACGCCCTTTGGTTTTACCCCGGATTCCTGCGAAACCGGAGTTCCCATTTATACCGGATTTACCAAAATTAAAGAACTTTTATCGCCTGATGACACGCAGTTTATCGATAACAACACGAATAAGGGACTCGATCAGGGTTACACCTATTGTTATATGATAAGTGCTGTTTTCGATAATAATCTGGAAAGTAAAGCCAGCAACGAAGTTTGCACCGAACTGGTACGCGGAGTACCCATTATTACACATGTAAGCGTTACAAAACAAGATTCCATCAATGGAGAAGTTTGGGTGCAATGGTCGAAACCGCTTGAACTGGATACCCTTAAATTTCCCGGCCCTCATAAATACCTTATTAAGCGAGCTGTTGGCATTTGGGGGAGCAATTACCAGCTTATTGATTCCTTAAACAGCCTTAACGATACGGTTTACAGGGATACAGCAATAAATACCCTGAACACCGGATACTCCTATCAAATTGAAATTCATAATTCGAATGGTTTAACCGAATGGCCCATGACTGCCAGCAGCATTTTTCCAAAGATTGATGCTTCGGATAAAACGCTTCAGTTAACTTTTGAGCAAAACACACCATGGACAAACTATCAATACACCGTGTTTCGGCAAAATAAGGAAACCAAGGCTTTCGACAGCATTGGTTTAACGCAGAACCCGGCTTTTATTGATTTTCCTTTACAAAACGAAACGCTTTATACCTACCGAATCACCTCGTACGGCAAATACGATTTACCAGGAATCTACACCCCGTTAATAAACCATTCCCATACAAATTCAGGAATACCTATTGATACCATTCCCCCACTTGCTCCGGTTCTGGATGTTATTTCGGACTGTTACAACTTTTACAATTTACTGCAATGGCAAATACTCGACGACATTAAACCAATTCGTAAATACAATATTTATTTTAGTGCGGATAGCGATTCAGCATATTTGCTGATTGATTCAGTGGTAAATCGCGACACCCTGCATTACCGGCATTATGCCGGTGACAATCCTACTGGATGCTATAAGGTTACCGCAGTCGATTCAAATTACAACGAAAGTCCATATTCAAACTGGGTTTGCGTTGACCAATGTTCCTATTACGAACTGCCCAATGTATTTACTCCCAATAACGACGGTTCAAACGATACCTTTATACCACTCACCCCACCTGATGTTGTGGCTAAATTTATCGACAAAATCGATTTAAAAATATATTCCCGTTGGGGAAATCTGGTTTTTTCTACCGAGAATCCACAAATTGAGTGGGATGGAAAAGCCGATAATTCAAACATCCGGGTATCGCCCGGTGTATACTATTATGTGTGCGATGTGTATGAAAAACGAATTTCAGGTATCGAACACCGGGTTTTAACCGGTTTTGTGCATATTTTTCATAACGACGAAAAAGTATCGCCTGAATAAATTAATAAGTAATGAAAAACGCTAAATACCTATTCATATTTCTACTTTTTGGACTTCCCAATTGGCTACTTTCCCAGGAAAGCACCTACAATACCCTGCTCATAACAAAAGCTTATAATAAAAGTAACCAGGCCCATAAAGTTTTGGATCTTCTAAACACAGCCAATCAAGAATTGTCGCTTGAATTACTTTATGAAAAAGGCAAGGCTTATTATCAAACAGGAAACATTAAAGAAGCTGCCAATTGTTTTTACCAGCTAAATGAAAAAGAACCAAACAAGGCCGCAATTGATCTGGCCCGTTGTTATGCTCTTTTAAATAAACCTGAATTTGCCTGTAACCAAATTGAAGCACATCTGAAGCAAAAAGAACGTTTGATGCAACATCAAATAAAATCGGATACAGCTTTTCGTGGAATTGAAAACAGTGAATGCTGGAATGCGCTCTGGAAAACAGACTGGTACAACAAATACGAATTAATGTATGAAGATGCATTGTACGAATTCAACAATCAACGTTACGAGGATGCTCTGAACCTAATAAACGAACTTATTCAAATAAGAAAAACCCAGTATCAGGCCTATGGTTTAAAAGCACTGATTTACGAAAAATTAGGTGAATATCAACTGGGGTTAACTACCATTGAACAAGCTGTAGCGGTTCGCCCAAAGAATGCCGAATTCCATGCTATTAAGGCCCAATTGGAATTGCACTTAAACAAAGTTTCAAAAGCGCTTAAAAGCATCGATAAGGCCTTGGAACTCGACAATACCCAAATAGACTATTATTTTTTAAAAACAAAAGCTCTGGCTGAAAAAGGCAAATCAAAACAGGCGTTTGAGTCCATAAGCTTTTTAACAGAAATTTATCCTGAAACCAAAGTGTTTGTTCTGGCCGCATCCGTTTATTCCCAGGCCAATGAATACCAATTGGCCATAAAAGCCATGAATAAATGCATTGCCATGGAAAAATACAACCACGAATTTTACAAAAAACGTGGCGATTTATATTTGGTCACCCAACTTTACGATTTTGCCATTAAAGATTTTACCATGTGTCTTGATTTTACCCCGCTCGATGGCGAACTGTTTTTTAAACGAGGACTGGCCCGACTGGCATTAAAACAAAACGATGAAGCCTGCTCCGATTTTAACAAAGCTTATTATTATCAGTACATGGAGGCCTACGATTATTTGTCATCACATTGTAGAAATTACAATCAAAACTAATTGAATGTCTTATTTAATTACGAAATAAATACCATCGGTCAAAAATTATTAAAATCACGTCTGTGTATAGTGTTTGTTTTTTTAGTTTTTATAGTATATTTAACATGTAAAACCTAAAGCTATATGGACAATACATTTAACAATGAGCAATGGAAATCATTGCCTCCTGAATTTCTTGCCGAAAAAGATAGCGTACAAATATCTAATTTTGGAAGGTTAAGAAAACTCAAAAAAGATGAGTTTAAAATTGTGGAGCCATCAAAAATAAAGGGCTACCCTATTGTAAATATTAAATTACCCAACGGTAAACGAACCACCAAGTACATTCATAAGTTGGTTGGCCTGTTGTTTCTTCCGGGTCAAGGTCCTAAACAAACCTTTGTGGTACATGTCGACTACAACAAAGAAAACAACCATGTTAAAAACCTGAAATGGGTCGATCGGGTTGAACTGGTTGATCATCAATTTAAAAACCCCGGCTACCAAAAAGGCATGGTGCGCTATTCAAAACTCAGCGAAACGGATGTTATCCGACTGAAGAAAAAGCTAAAACGCGGGAAAAACCCCCTATATAAAATTGCTAAAGAATTTGGCATTACTCATACACAGCTAAATCGGATTCGTAAAGGAGAAAATTGGGGTCACATAACCATCGATTAACAACTGTAAAGAAAAAAAACTGTACACTAACCGGGCTACGGATTTGCATTTATATCCGTAGGTTGCATGCTGTGTGTAATTCCCTAAAATAGCTTGACAGATTTTTACTTATTTTTTAGAAGTGAATACAAACATAAAATAACTTTCTAAATAATAAAACAACATGATACGCTAATCCTAATTTTAGCTACAAATAAGCT
>JBFWMB010000132.1:0-8557 GCA_050251815.1 Salinivirgaceae bacterium
TTTTCCCAACAGGTAATTTTCTGGTACCTCACAATTATTGAAGAACAATTCTCCGTTGTCAGCGGCACGCCAAACCAGTTTATCCTCCATCAGTTTGCGTTCAAATCCAGGTGTTGGATAGGGAAGGAGAATTGCTGAGAATTCTGCTTTGCCATTGTTTTCACCGGTTTTTGCAGCCACGGTGATACCTTTTGATAAAATGGAAGCGGCATTGGTAATATAAAGTTTTGTTCCGTTAATAATCCATTTACCGTCTTTAAAATCGGCTGTGGTTTCAACGGCTTTTGCGTCGCTACCCGCGTTTATTTCAGTTAATCCCATAGCCCATAAAGCCTTACCTGTGCATAGCTGGGGCAGCCATTGCATTTTCTGCTCTTCGGTTCCAAAGTTTAATATGGGACCGATGCCCAGGCTGTTGTGGGCTGCTAAAGTAGCTGCTACAGAGCTGTCAATACGGGCCAGTTCTTCAACCGCAATAATGTACGACAGGGTGTCGGTTCCCTGGCCGCCATATTCCTTGGGAATATACATGCCAAATACACCGGTCTCCCGGCCCAGGGTTTCAATCAACTCATGGGGAAAAAGGGCTTTACGATCGTAGGCGCCGATTACGGGTTTAACTTTATCTTCGGCAAACTTTCTAATTTTCTGCCTCCAGTGGTTATGATGATCTTTGAGTAATGCGTTCATCTTCAGTAATTATATTAGGTGTTAATTTATGTGTAAAACAAATTATTAGTTTTTAAAAGTCATTAATAGTTGATTCTCTTTTACCAAAGCATCTTTCTCTATCCAAATCATATCGACAATGCCCTTTGCAGGTGATGCAATTTGATTTTCAGTTTTCATTGATTCAATGGTTAATATACTGGAACCCTGCTCAACAGTTTGCCCGGGTTTTACCATAATTGATGAAATTTTACCATGCAGGGGCGATTTAATTTCAAAATCACCTACGGTTCCATTTATTCCACCTTTTTTAGACAAACTGGCCTGACTCAATAAGTGTTGACTCCGCACAATCGAAAGCTGATTTTTGTGTTGAACCCAGAAAGCATCATTTCCCTTTGTTACCATTGCTTTGTATTTAACTCCGTCTATAACAAGATGCATTGCACTATTGTTTAAAGAATAGTAAAAAACATTAAACATTTTTCCGTTTAGATAACAATGAAAGCCCTTGGGTTGTGTAATTAGCTTACATTCAATGGGTGTTTCATTAATAAGTATCGTTTGCTTTGTAACACCCAGGATGCTGTTGTGTTGGAACCAGGCTATTTTTTTTTCAGCTTTTGTATCTAGTATCGCAGCAGCATAAGCAACTACAATAATCATTAAGGAGTTGTCGTTGCTTTCAACCCGGTTTAATTGTTCCAATTCGTTATTTATAAATCGAGTGTAAACAGTGTTGTTTTTTACTTTAGGGTGGGTAACCAGACGGTATAAAAAAGGTAAATTGGTTTCCACACCATGAATTTGTGTTTCAGAAAGGCATTCTGCCAGCCAATGGAATGCATCGCTGCGTTGGTTTTGATGTACAATGAGTTTACCTATCATGCCATCGTAATTGGTAACCACTTCATCGCCTGATTCGTAGGTATTATCGAATCGCAATTGGGGATGTTTAACCGTTTTTATATGATGCAGCCTACCTGCTGTTGGTTTAAAGTGTTCTTCGGGTTTTTCGGCGTAAATACGTGCTTCAACAGCTACTCCGTTAATTTTAACATCTTTTTGTCCGATTTGCAAGGGTAAATTATTGCTGACATCAAATTGTAAAGCAACCAGGTCAAGTCCGGTAATCATTTCTGTTACCGGGTGTTCCACCTGGATTCGGGTATTCATTTCCAAAAAGTAGAATTCGTTGTTGGCCCATAAAAATTCTATGGTTCCTGCATTGGTGTAATTTGCAGTTTTTGCAAGTTTAACTGCAGCTTCACAAATAGTTTCTCGTTGTTGCTCATTTAGTGTGGGAGACGGAGCTTCCTCAATTATTTTTTGGTAGTTCCTTTGCAGGGTGCATTCGCGTTCAAAAAGGTGAATCACATTCCCATAGTTGTCGCCCATTATTTGAACTTCGATATGGCGGGCTTCTTCAAAATACTGTTCTACATAAACTGTTCCGTTGCCAAACCAATTGTTTGCTTCGCGTTGTGCTTTTTCGAGCTTAATTTTCAATTCATCTGCATTCTGCACTATGTGCATTCCTTTTCCTCCCCCACCAGCACTGGCTTTAATAATTACCGGGTAAGGCAAAATATGGGCTTGATTTAGAATTGTTTCCTGATTTCCTTCCAAAGCAAAAGCAATAGGCACGCCGGCTTTTTTAGCGAAGCTTCGGGAAATAATTTTATCGCTCATCAATTCCATAGCTTCGGCTGATGGGCCAATAAATACCAATTGCTTTTCGCTGCACTTACGGGCAAATGCTGCATTTTCAGAGAGAAAACCGTATCCGGGATGAATGGCATTGCATGACGTTTCAAGTGCCAATTCAATAATTTTATCCATATTCAGCCAGGTTTCAGATAAAGCGTTCCCCGGAAGGAAGACTTTTTCGTCTGCTTCATTAGCCCAGGCATTATTGGGTTCGTCGTTGGTGTAAATGCCCACCGTTAAAATGCCTGTTTTTTTGGCTGTTTTAATAATTCGGCGGGCAATTTCGCCCCGGTTTGCAATTAGTATTTTTGTTATCATTAAACTATTTAATTCCTGTTGTTAATCTTCACATGAACCTTGTTCGTTCTTTTCAGCAAAAGATTGAATAAATTCCTTTGCAATTGCTGTGTTTAATGCATCGGAAAGACCTCGGGCTGCAATGTCCGACATCTCTTCGTTAATTTCTCTGTTTACAATGTCAAACAGGTATTTTTTAAGCATTCGGCGTGTTTCAGGAGCCGAGCGTTGGATATTTTCAATCAGTCGTTGTTCAATTTCAAGCAATTTTTCGACGGGGCCGATTTTATCTGCTAAACCATAGGCCAAAGCCAGTTGGGCATTAATAGCTTCAGCCGAAAGCATCAGCGCTTTGCTACGCTTAAATCCCATACGGCGAATTAAATAGGGTGCAATGGAAGCCGGAATAACTCCTAACAATACTTCGCTCAGGCGTAAATGACTGTTTTGTTCAAGTATCACAAAATCGCTTACTGCCAATAAGCCCAAGGCTCCACCGTATAAAAAACCATGACCTACCGTAATGGTTGTTTGAGGCAGTCGGTTCCATGTGCGTAGAAAAACCGGAAGCGCTTTTAATGTTTCTATACGCTCTTCTTCAGGCATTTCCATTGCTTTTTTGAACCAGCACAAATCGGCTCCGGCACAAAAATTATCACCTTTCCCTTTAAGTACAACAATGTCGATGCTGGTATCGTGCTGCAATTCCTGAGTCAGCTTCATCAAATCACCAATCATTTTTGCATTCAAAGCATTGCGTTTTTCAGGACGATTTAGGCGCACCGTCATCACATTATTATTTTTTTCAATTTGAATCAAATCTGTCATAATGGTAATATTTTGATAGTAATTATTAGCTAAGTTATCCATTTAACAGTTAATTCAGTTAAAAAGTTGCTCTTTAATTTTATATATAAGTCGGTTTTTGTCATGGTTTAAATTACATGCGATAAACTCCGTAAGTTCCTTTTTTAATTTTTTTGTTTGTTACTACCGAAAGCGCTAAAGCCAATATTTGTCGGGTATCTATCGGATCGATAATACCATCGTCCCATAAGCGTGAGGTTGAAAAATAAGCCGAACTCTCGTTATAAAACTGCTGAACCAATGGATGCTCTTTTTGATTGCTATCGTTTTTAATGGTTTGCAGCACTGAGGCTGCCTGTTCTCCTCCCATTACTGCTGTCTTTGCATTGGGCCATAAAAACAAAAACTCGGGATCGTAAGCACGTCCTGCCATAGCATAATTTCCAGCTCCATAGGAACCACCAATTACCAGGGTTATTTTAGGAACTCCGGTATTGGCTACGGCATGAATCATTTTTGCTCCGTCGCGGGCAATCCCTTGATGCTCGTGGGTTTTTCCAACAATAAAACCCGTAATGTTTTGCATAAACAGCAAGGGTATTCCACGTTGATCGCACAGTTCAATAAAATGCGCGCCTTTACGGGCGGCTTCGGCATTTAAAAAACCATTGTTGGCAATAATTCCGGTTTGAAATCCGCCAATGGAAGCAAATCCGGTAATCAGATTAGCGGCATAGTTTTGTTTGAATTCATGAAATAAACTACCATCGGCAATTCGTGCAATTATTTCGTAGGGATGCACAGTTTTTTTATTATCTGAAGGCAACAATCCATACAATTCTGAAGTAGGATAGATGGGGTCTGTTGCAGTATTAATTTCAGGTGCTTTTTTTTGATTGGCTTGTTGAATCAGGTTTCTACAGATTCTCAACGCATCCAAATCATCTTCGGCAAGGTAATCGGCAACCCCCGATATGGCCGCGTGAACATAAGCCCCGCCAAGTTCTTCGGCAGTAACTTCTTCGCCGGTTGCTGCTTTAACTAATGGTGGTCCTCCAATAAAAATAGTTCCCTGATTTTTTACAATTATGGTTTGATCGCTCATGGCAGGGACATAAGCTCCACCAGCTGTACACGAACCCATTACAACAGAAATCTGAGGAATTCCCTTGGCTGATAATTTGGATTGATTGTAAAAAACCCGGCCAAAATCGAAGCGGTCCGGGAAGACATTCGCCTGCTCGGGTAGGAAGACACCACCGGAATCGACCAAATAAATGCATGGTAAATAATTTTGCAGGGCAATTTCCTGAGCGCGAACGTGTTTTTTTATGGTTTCCTTTATATAAGTTCCTCCTTTAACCGTGGCATCGTTGGCTACTATCATGCATTGAACGCCCTCAACCAAACCAATGCCGGCCACAACACCTGCAGATGGGAATTGGTTTTCCCATTGATCGCAGGCAGCTAAAGCCGATAATTCCAAAAATGGAGTTCCCTCGTCAATTAGTATGTCGATGCGCTGCCTGGCCAGTAACTTTCCGCGTTCTTTATGTTTTTCGATGGCTTGCTTGTTGGCATGATCGATTACATTTAACAACTGCTCTTTTAGCTCGTTTGCTAATTTCAGGTTGTGTGCAAAGTTCTCTTTAAATACCTTTGAATCAGCGTTAATATGCGATTTGATAGCTTGGGAGCCCATAGTTTTTCGTTTGTTTATAAGTTGCAACTACCCGATTTATAACAGCTACGCCTTCAACCATGAGTCGTTCACCACCTGCAAGCTTTGTTATTTTTACTTCAACCCACTGGTTTTTTAAAAATTGGGGGTGCTGAAACATAACCGGAATATAATGTTCGCCATATCCCATATACCAATTGTTGCCCAAATCTTTTTCTACCAGCACACGTTCGGTTTTACCAATAAATTGTTGGTAAAAAGCTTTCTTGTTTTTCTCCGATTCCAAACGTAGCATCTCGCTCCGTTTATTCTTTATTTTTTCATCCACCTGATTTGGCATTCTTTCGGCATAAGTTCCCTGTCGTACAGAATATTTAAAAGTATGAACGTGGCTAAAGCCAATTTGTTTAACAATATTTAAGGTTTCTTTAAACTGCTTATCAGTTTCACCAGGGAAGCCAACAATGATGTCGGTGGTAAGATTAAAATTAGTGTAAGCAGTTTGTATTTTATTGATTAGCTCCATGTAGTTTTGTACGGTATACATACGCCTCATTTTCAATAGAATGTGATCAGATCCTGATTGTAAACAAAGATGCAGATGCGGCATGAGTTTGGGGTGTTTGAATAATTCAACGAATTCTGTTCCAAAACCATCGGGTTCGAGCGATGAAATGCGGATGCGAAAATCACCGGGAATTTCAAGAATTTGCTCTAATAATCTGGTAAAACGGGTGCCCTCATGATAATACCGGCCTATATTAACTCCGGTAAGCACTATTTCTTTAAAACCATTGGCAACGGTATCTTTAACTGCTTGAATTACTTCGTTTACCGGACGACTGATTGCTCGACCACGTACCTGTGGGATTATGCAAAAAGTACAATAATTGTCACAGCCATCTTGGATTTTAATGGCTGCACGAGTATGCAGGCTTTTTTGCACTGGCTGGTAATTAAAAACTCCTGTAGTAAATTGGCTCGGAACTGCATTACCTAGTTTTTGTTGTACCAAATTTAAAATACCACTTTTGTCTTTATTGTTAATGACCATAGCCACACCGGGAATTTGCTCCAAATCTGTTTTATAGTGCTCAGCCATGCATCCGGTAACTACAACTTTTCCGTCGGGATTGGTCTGGATGGCTTGCTGAATAATATTGCGCGATTTATGATCGCTTTGGCTGGTTACTGTACAAGTATTTATTATGGTGATGTCGGCCTGCTCTTTAAAGTCGACTATTTGATAACCGGCACGGTCGAATGCCGAAACCAAAGCATCGGTTTCGTGCTGATTTAAACGGCAACCCAGGGTTTTAAACGATACATTCATTTTATTCTTTCTTTTGCAATATTTTATAATTCTTACGATTCTGTATTTATTAAATTAAATAAGATGCGAATATCTTAATTTAAACTATAAAAACGAGCTAAAAAACTATTAAGCTTACTTAACTTATTGAAACAGGAATAATTTTGTCTTCTAAAACGGCAACCAATTCACCGGCAATCGATAAATCGGCGCTTTCGGTAATCCGAACCTTTACAAACTTCCCGATTAGTGATTGGTCTTTACTTTTTATCCGGGTAACCAGCTTTCCTTCAGTATGTCCCGAAAGGAACCCGGTTTTTCTTTCCGTTGAACGAACCAATACTTTTAATTCTTTTCCAAGCAATTGGTGGTTGTATGCAGCTGATATTTCTTCAAGTTTTTCGCTAAGGCGTTTTAATCGGTCTTTTTTGGTTGCCTGAGGAATATCGTCTTCCCAGCGGTAGCTTTGTGCTCCGGGCCGGGGCGAATACATGGCAATGTAAGCCATATTGTATTGGAATTCATCGAAACTATGCATGGTATTCATGAATTGCTCCTCGGTTTCGCCGGTAAAACCCACAATTATATCTGTAAACAAAGTGGCCTGAGGAATTAATTCGCGAATATCGGCAACACTCTCGCGGTAGCGATCCAAATTGTGTTTGCGGTTCATTTTGACCAGCACTTTATCGTCGCCACTTTGCAAAGGCAGATGAATTTGTTTTGCCAGTACCGGATAGTTGGCTATGGCTTCAATTACATCGCGGCTCATATCGCGTGGATGAGGTGAGGTAAAATATACCCAGGCCGGATTTTGAAGTGAGTCGCCTGCTTTTCCGATTTCAGTCAGCAATTCAGCAAATGAAAGTTCCTCCTCGCGATCCAATCCGTATGAATTTACGTTTTGTCCCAAAAGAGTTATCGATTTGTAGCCATTTTTCATTAACTGAACTACTTCATCAATTATTTCGGCTGATGGGCGTGAAACTTCACGTCCCCGGGTAAAGGGTACCGCACAGTAGGAACAAAACTTATCGCATCCGTTTTGAATCGGAACATAGGCTTCAAACTCCGATTGATATTGCGGTTTAACGTTCCATAGCTGGAAAATATCTTTATTGTTTGGTAAAACAGGTTTTGAAGCCGAATATTTTGTTAAAGGATTCAGTAGGTTTTGGTTTTCATTTTTGGTGCCAACTGTACTTAATGCTTTTTCAACATTAAGGGTACTTTCACTTTCCTGACTTAATGAAAGGGGAGAAGCAACCCCGTATTCACGCAACATTTGCGGGAATTCACCCAATTCACTCATGGGAAAAACAAAGTCGAAAAGTTTCAGGAATTTTTCCCTGTCGTCTGGCAAAACACATCCTGAAACAAAGGTTATGATGTTTCGCTTGTTTTTTTGCCGGTTCCACACATGAATCCTATTGTACACCTTATCGATGGGTTTTTGCCTTACCGAACACGACAGCACACCCAACAAGGTGGCTTCATCTTCATTGTCGGTATGTGTAAATCCCATCGATTCAACAACTGCTTTAACCCGTTCGCTGTCAGAAATATTCATTTGACAACCCAATACTACCAGGTGATATTTCATAATTTGTAACTATTTCAATTGTTTAGAACGGAAAAATCTACCGTTCATTACGCACAAAATTAGGTTTTTAGAACTTTTTATTCGACATTTTTTGATGAAATGCTAGTTGCTTTTATTAAAAATAAACTTCGGCAAACATCTGATTGGTGTTCATGCCTTTATCTTTAAGTAACTCCATGGCATCAAAAATCATTTCACTGTTTCCGCATAGATAAAACAAAGTATCTGTCGGAAAATAGGCTTTTTGAAGGTAATCGGTTACCCGTCCATTAAAATTTCCCGATTTTTCTTGCGATGTGCACAGAACATAGCGATCTTTTTTATAGCGTTCCCTGCCATAGGCTTCTTCGACTTTGCGTACGCCATGAATCATTTTGTAATTCATATCGGGATACGATTTTACCCAGCTGTTAAAAGGAGCTATTCCTGTACCTGTTGCTATCATTACTATGGGATGCGTAAGGCGCCGTTGTTCGCT
>JBFWMB010000133.1:0-8429 GCA_050251815.1 Salinivirgaceae bacterium
ACATCTTTTGACCGCGTTTAAGACAAAATATGGACAATCGAAAACCAAAACAATTTACATCACTTTAAATTATTCCATATCCAATATTGTTGCATAAAAAAAGAGGATGCCTTTTTAGACACCCTCGATAGCGTATGGTAATTTAAATTTTAGTCTTCTTCGTCTATATCATCTATTCCGATAAGATGGATGGGAATTTTTTTAAGTTTGGCATAAATTTCACCTTCTGATTGAATGTCATCGTCATCGTAATTGTAGTACCATTTAATTTCAATATTACTTCCCGATTTGTAAAACTCCTCAAGCTTTGTCAGGATAAGAGAAATCATTTTAGCTGAGGCAGAATTCAAATAGTCGACCCGGAAAACAAAAACAATGCTTTCAGTAATTTTTCCAATGTTTTGGTCAATCCAGTTAAGCACCGGTTCGTAAGTTTTCACCACGTTTTCAGGCAAGGAACGTCCCGATATCTCATAATTTCGATTGGCCGGATCAAGTATTATCTGGGGGGTTTTTGCAGTTTTATCAATAATTAAAGGTGCAATGTTACTCATAAGGTTAGTTTTCAAATAATCGACAATATAATAAAATTTTATATGTTATCTGATAATTTTGTTTCTTCTATTTTTTATTGGTATATCACTGTTTCGTTGTGTATAGTTTTTAACGGTAATGTACCCAATTGCGCTTACCAGCATGGCTCCCAAAATATAAAATAGCCCCATAAACAGATACAACCAATAAGCCGCATTATCAGCGGCGGCTCCATTTAATAAAGTATAATAACGGTGGTTGCTACCAAAATATACATATAGCATAAAGGCTATATATAAAATATTACTCAGTAAAATGGGTTTTTTGTTATTTGAAATATAAAAAAGGTAAAGGCTTAACATGAGTTGACTAATAAAAACAATGATACCGGCATAACTTAATTGTTTTTGAGCCAAAGCATAGCGGGTACTTATGGTTTCGGTTATTGATTCCGATTGCAGTAAATCCTGAATTTTTATGGCAAAAAAGAGCATTACACCCAAACCAATAACAAAAAACAGGTAGTACAAACGGGTTATGTTTTTATTTAAATGCATTGCTTTTTAATAACGGTTTTCATTTTAACGCCAGCAAATGTAAAACATTTTTATTAGCCCAAAAACCAAGAAGGGCAAAGTTTATTGTTTATAAACGCTATTTATGATAAAAAATGTACATTTGTTCAAAGGCAATTAGGTCTGCCATTAATCGTCGGTAATATTGGACAGACGACTTCTGTAATTAGGAATTTTTATTTTATGATAAAATCGATGCTCATTGCCGGATTAGGTGGTTTTACAGGCACTATTTTACGATTTCTTGTGTCGCGGTACTTTCAGTTGAACTACGACACGGTTTTTCCGTGGAGCACCTTGCTGGTTAATGTATTAGGAAGCTTTATTATTGGAATTGTTTTTGGAATCTCAGAAAGGAGTAATGTGATGTCGCCCGAGTGGCGTCTTTTTCTAGCCGTTGGTATCTGTGGCGGATTTACTACTTTTTCAACCTTTTCGAACGATGCATTTATTTTGTTACAGGGCAGGGAAATGTTTCGTTTTGTTTCGTATGCTGGACTTAGTTTTTTTCTTGGTCTTGTAGCTGTTTTTTTTGGTCGTACACTTATTAAAACCTTATAAGATGAAAAAGGGGTCAAGCGCACTGCTGTTGCGTATTTATGTAAGCTCGACCGACCGGTGCGATGAAGGGTTGGTTTATGAAACCCTTGTTTTTAAAGCTAAGAAAGCCGGTTTGGCAGGGGCAAATGTTTCAAAAGGTATTTTGGGTTTTGGTGCCAGTTCGGTAATTCGCTCGTACAAATTCTGGGAAATAAGCGAGAAACTTCCGGTAACTATTGAATTTGTCGATGGCGAAGATAAAATTCTTGCTTTTTATCAAAGCATTGAGCCGCTGCTTGAGGCCATGAAGTATGGATGCCTTGCCATTACCGAAAAAATTACCGTAATGCAATACAAACCGGGTAAAAAGCGCAGATAGGCTTTCCTGTGCCAAAGTTCCCAGGAATAAGTTATCGTAACTTTTTTGCTAAGCCTTGTTGTTTATTGCTTCACGAATCAGGTTCAGTGCTTTTTCGAGCACCGAACGCGGGCAGCCAATATTTAAGCGCACAAAACCTTCTCCTCCTGGGCCAAACATACTTCCTTCATTAATTGCAACTTTTGCATCGTATAAAAACAGGTTTCCCAGTTCTTTTGCGCTCAGGTTTAGCGCACGGCAATCGAGCCAGAGTAAAAATGTTGATTCCGGTTTAATTAGTTTGATTTGTGGCAGGTGTTTTTTTAAAAAAGAATCAACCAAAGCCACATTATTTTTTAAGTATTCCAAAAGTTCTTCTAGCCAGGGTTCACCTTGAGTATAAGCGGCAACAAGTGCTTCGTTGCCAAAAATATTGCCCATGTGCAGGTGTGGAATCTGCAAAGCCGTATTGTATTTTTTTAAGAGTTCCGGATTTTTACTTATTACAATTGAAGTGGTTAATCCGGCAACATTGAATGTTTTTGAATGCGACATTACCGTAATGCTATTCATTGCGGCACTTTCTGAAATGCTGGCGTAAGGAATATGTTTTGCCGGTGTGTAAATAATGTCGGCATGAATTTCGTCCGATACAACCAATATGTTGTGCTGCTGGCAAATGCTGTGAAGTTTCAGCAATTCGTCTTTTGTCCAGACACTTCCACACGGGTTGTGCGGGTTGCATAACAGAAGCATTTTGGTTTTGTCGTCAATTTTTGCTTCCAAGTCATCAAAATCGAAGGTAAAGCGTCCGCTGACCAATTTTAGCGGGTTGTAAACCGTTGTTCGTTTGGTATCGTCAACCGATTGAAAAAACGGGAAATATACGGGTGGTTGTACAATTATTTTATCGCCGGGATTGCTAAATTGCTCAATGGCCAGGGTAAACCCGGCTACAACGCCGGGACTGAATGAAATCCATTCTTTGTCAATGCTCCATTGGTGGCGTTTCTGCATCCAGTTTATAATGCTATCAAAAAAGGCGTCGGAACGGAACGTGTAGCCAAAAACTCCATGTTCAATTCGCTTTTTCAGGGCATCGGTGATGCAGGGAGGCGATTTAAAATCCATATCGGCAACCCACATGGGCAGCGCATCTTCAACTTTTAAAAAGTTTTTTAATCCGTCGTGTTTTACACAATTGGTGTTATTTCGATCAACAATTTCGTCAAAATCAAATTTCATAAGCGTAGTTTTAAAAAGCTGTTGGACTAATTCCGCCTGGCAAAAATACCGTATCTTAATTTTTACACAACAATTAAGGCGGTTTTATTTAAAAAAACACAGGTGTTTTTGGTTGAAATGAAATTAAACGAGGCGGTTATTTATTGCAGCAAATCAAGAGAATTGGGGGTTAATACTTCTGGTAAGTTCCGTCAGCGTTGGTTATCATTAATAAGGGCACGTTGCGTTTAATGCCCTGGGGCAAAGTCATAAAAACTTTTCCGGCAAATGCTATGTTGCCATCATGTAATTCAATGGCGGTAGTAAAATCGGAACTGGTTTGAACGGGTAAGTTAAGTTTGGAGTCCGGTGCATCGGTTTGGTCCAGTGTTTTAGAAAATAATTCGTTAAATCCGGCTCCCAACAAAGTAAAACTGCCTTTGGTTACTACTTGTTTTTGATCGACATAGAACTTTGAACCAAACAAAACCAGATGACTGTTAGATAGTTTCAACATACCGTTGGCGCTTAAATCGCTGATTGTTTTGTGATGTATTTCTTTACCTTCATCTGAAAATTTTATAAGCCGGGTTTCGGCCATACCGGTTTGCAATTTTGTGTAAGCGCACATATATATTATATTCTGGTTTGGAGCAACGTAAAAGGTTTGTTTATTAAAATTGGCCGGTACATCAATTCCTTTTTTCCAGAGTTGATTTCCGGTGTCGTCGAGTTTGTAGATTATCGGTAAGTATTCTGAAACATCGTCGTTAAATTTTTTACCAAGAATATACAGTGTACCATTTTCAGTTATATAAATTTGGTCGGCCTCCTCGTTTTGTTCCGATGAAATTTTCTTGAGCCACACAACTTTGTTGGTTTCTATAGCCAGTTTAAGTAACGAAATATTGTAGCGCTCATTTTTACCATCTTTGGTGTACAGAATGTAATAATAATCTTTATCCATGGCCACATGGCTGGTAAGCGTTGAAAAAACAGATGTTTCCGATTCCATAGTTACCAACTGGCCCTGATTTGTAAGGCTTAACTGAAAGGGTTGGTAATGTTTATTCAATTTTTGATTTCCAAAAACCTGGTAGTTTGTTTGGTTTAGATGTGACACATAAACAAGGTTGTGAAGATTTTCAATTGAAATGGTTTTGCTTACGCCAACAGTTCCATCAATTTTTGTTTTAATGAACAAAAGATTTGGGTTCGTGTAATCATCGTTGGCTTGTAAATTAATCAGGATTAAAGAATCGTTGTTTTCCTGCAAAACAGTTATTGCTGAAGCTTGTTTATCAACTTTTCCCTCACTTGCAAAGTAAAACACACCGGTTTGAGCATGAAGTGTAACCGAATTATATATACCCAAACTCAGAAATAAAAGCAGTATTTTATTCATAATGATAAGTATTTATGATTCATGTGTTTTTGTTTGCTTTTTCGGAATTAAAATTAATTAAAAATTCATAGCAACGAAATATTTTTATCTTTTATAATGTTTCAATTACCTGGTAATTATTTACATTTGGGTCTCGTATTACGACAAATCCATTTCAAGCGAATAGATATGATTATCAATAAATTTGGAGGAGCATCAATAAAAGACCTTCAGGCCCTGGAACAAATGGTAAACATTTGTAGATCTCAAATTCACAAAGGAGTGATTGTGGTTTCTGCCATGGGAAAAATGACCAACCTTCTCGAAAAGTTGACCATTAATTATGTAAACGGGCTGCCTTTCAATTCGTTTTTAAATGAATTTGTCAACTTTCACCAAACCATTCTTAATAAACTATTTGAGCCAAATCATCTTGTTTTTTCTCATTTTAAGGAATTGATTCATGCTTTGGAAACGAAACTTTCGATAAAACCCGGACTTAATTTCGATTTTGAATACGATCAAATTGTACCCTTTGGCGAATTGGTTTCTTCAAGAATAGTGCATGCGTATCAAAACATTAAAGGGGTTCAATCGCAGTGGGTCGATATCCGGAATGTGTTAAAAACCGATACAACCTATCGCGAAGGAAATTTGGACTGGGAACTAACCAAAGGATTAGCTTCAAAACAGTTTAGTGAATTCAACGGGCAGCTATATTTGACCCAGGGATTTATTGGCAGCGATAGAAATGGATTGATGACTACGCTTGGTCGCGAAGGTTCCGATTTTACCGCAGCAATACTTGCTAATTGCCTGAATGCTGAAAAAGTAGTAGTATGGAAAGATGTGCCCGGAATTATGTGTGCCGATCCGGATTGGATTCCCAATGCCGATAAAATTGAAAAACTGAGTTATACCGATGCCATTGAACTGTCGTATTACGGAGCTAAAGTAATTCATCCAAAAACCATTAAACCGCTGCAAAATAAGAACATTCCACTTCAGGTACGTTCATTTTACGATTTAGAAAATCAGGGAACTTTAATTGCAGCCTATGATAATCTGGTACTGTCCCCGGTTTATATAAAAAAGGAAAATCAGGTGCTTGTTTCCATTCGACCAAACGATTTATCGTTTATTATGGAGGAGAATCTGAGTCATATTTTTGGTATTCTGGCAAAGCATCAAATTCGGGTTAACCTGATGCAGAATAGTGCCATCAGCTTCTCAATTACCGTTGACACAAATATGGACAGGGTTCCTAACGCCATAGAGGAATTAAGAAAGCATTATGAAGTTAAATACAATGAACCGCTGGAGCTGATTACCATTAGGCATCATAAACCCGATGTGGAGCGTCTGGTAACTGTAAATCGTGAGGTATTGCTTGAACAGCGAAGTAGATCGGTAGCCCGCTTTGTTTTACGATAAAACTTACCGGTCAAAGGTTAAAGCCATACCACGAACCTGGTCGTCAAATATTCCGTTATGGTAAACCAGTTTACCGTTTACAAAAGTGTGGGTCACTTTTGAGTTAAAGGTAGTACCTTCAAAGGGCGACCATTTGCATTTATAAAGAATGTTATCGGGCGTTACGGTTAAACTTTCGTTCAAATCGACCAAAACCAAATCGGCAAAATAGCCTTCGCGAATAAAGCCACGTTTGTTTATTTTAAACAAACGGGCCGGGGCGTGACACATTTTAAGTACAACATCTTCAAGAGTCAACTTTCCATGTTTGTACATTTCTATCATGGCAAGTAGTGAATGCTGTACCAATGGTCCGCCGGAGGCCGATTTCATGTAGCTGTTCATTTTTTCGTCAAGCGTGTGCGGAGCATGGTCCGTAGCCACCACATCAAGCTTATTGTTTAATAGAGCGCGGAGCAAAGCTTCTTTATCATCGCGGGTTTTTATGGCTGGGTTCCATCGGATGCGATTTCCGTAAGTTTCGTAAGCACTGTCGTCGAACCATAAATGGTGCACACAAACTTCACCGGTAATTTTTTTGCTTTCTACAGAGCCCGAATCAAAAAGAGCCATTTCGCGGGCAGTTGATAAGTGGAGCACATGGAGTTGCGTTCCGTATTTTGAAGCTAGTTCTATAGCTTTTGCCGATGATACGTAACAAGCTTCAGCACTACGAATTAATGAATGGTGTGCTGTTTGTATGGCGTCGCCGTATTTTTTCTGAAACAGTTCCAGGTTTTGCCTGATAATGGATTCTTCTTCGCTATGTGTAGCAACCAAACAGGGGGCTTCAGCAAAAATAGCCTGTAGGGCTTTGGTTTCATCCACCAGCATGTTCCCGGTCGAGGAACCCATAAAAACCTTTATACCGCATACCTGCCTGGGATTGGTTTTTACAATTTCTTTTAAATTGTTGTTGGTAGCACCCATATAAAAAGAAAAGTTTGCTGCCGACTTTTCAGCAGCCAGTTCAAACTTTTGCTTTAAGGCATCTTGTGTTATTGTTTGAGGTTTGGTATTGGGCATTTCCATATACGAAGTCACTCCCCCGGCAACCGCAGCCCGCGATTCAGTGTAAATATCACCTTTGTGGGTGAGCCCGGGTTCTCTGAAATGAACCTGGTCGTCAATAACACCCGGAATGGCAATCTTGCCGGTTGCGTCAATAATCTGGTAATTGGTATGATTCAGATCCGAGGGAAGTTTGTCAGAAATGGAAACAAAATGCGAACCTTCAATAACCAGGTGTCCCAGGAATTGTACACCCTCATTTATTATTTGCACGTTTTTTATCAGCGTTTTCATAAGCTTATAATTTTAGTTTCTTCGGGCATGAAACGGTTTCCTGGTTTTTTCTTATATCGAAAAGCTTGTAAAATAGTGCTTAAGCAGCTCTTTTGTATGAACGAAAAAAACTACGCCATTTCATGCGGACAACTCCCCAAATGGCTTCACTAAAGATACCTCCACTCATTTTTGACTTACCTTCTTTTCGGTCGGTAAAAATAATGGGAACTTCAATTATATTAAATCCAAACTTCCAGGTGGTAAACTTCATCTCAATCTGAAAAGCATAACCTTTAAACTTTATCCGGTCAAAATCAATGGTTTCCAGCACTTTTCTTCTGTAGCACTTAAAACCTGCGGTGGTATCTTTAATACGCATTCCAGTAATTAAGCGCACATAGGCCGATGCATAATAACTCATCAATACTCGGCCCATTGGCCAGTTTACTACATTAATTCCCGAAATATACCTGGACCCAATCGCCAAATCGGCACCATTTACACAGGCTTCGTGTAAACGCACTAAATCCTCAGGATTATGCGAAAAGTCCGCATCCATTTCAAAAATGTATTGATATCCTTTTTCTAAGGCCCACTTAAAACCGTCAATATAGGCTGTTCCCAGACCTAATTTGCCGGCTCGTTCCATAATGTGTAATTTCTCAGGAAATTCAGTCATTAAACCCTTAACAATCTGAGCCGTGCCATCGGGGCTGTTGTCTTCAACTATTAACAAGTGAAAAGCCCCCGGAAGCGTAAATACCTTTCGTATAATGGCTTCGATGTTTTCTTTTTCGTTATAAGTTGGAATTATTACAATTTTTTCAGTTTCCATGTCGTGTTTTCAATTGTTGATGCGAAGATAACAAATAATGCAGTTTAATAAATAATACAAATGTTAAAAATAGCTTAGATTATCCTTAACCTTATAATAATATATGCGGACAAAAGCGGGATGCGAAATGAAATGAGCTAAGCTAGAAGTTCCGCAAAAAAAAGCGAGGTGTAAAGTGTTTGTTAGCAATGGGGTAAAAAAAAGAATGCAAAAAAGTAA
>JBFWMB010000134.1:0-8428 GCA_050251815.1 Salinivirgaceae bacterium
ATGCATGGTATATTTGCTTAAAAATTTAAAAACAAAATTTATGAGCGATATATTAAAACTGGATAATATTTCTCAATACAATGCACTGCATGGTATGGAAACATTGAACCCCTTTGTCAGTGTTATTGATTTTTCAAAATCGAAACCGGTACAGCATATCCGGATGAATATCGGATTTTACTGCATTTTTCTGAAAGATATTAAATGTGGAAATTTAACCTACGGGTGCAGCAAATACGATTATGAAGAGGGGACGCTGGTCTTTATCGGCCCTGGACAAATTGTAGGCGTTAAGCGGAAAGATGAATATTTTCAACCCAAAGGATATGCCTTGTTATTTCACCCTGACCTGATTTATGGTACTTCTCTTAATCAACATATAAAAACTTACACTTTTTTCTCTTATGAAACAAATGAAGCACTTCATTTGTCGGAACGCGAACGAGCCATTATCACGGACTGTTTCAGTAAAATTTCTTTTGAGCTGGAACATTCGGTTGACAAACACAGTAAGACGCTGATCGTATCCTATATTGAGCTTTTACTGAACTATTGCACCCGTTTTTACGATCGTCAGTTTATTACCAGAGAGGTTGCAAACAAGGGACTCATCGAACGTTTTGAGAAAATTCTGGATGGTTATTTCCAATCAAAAAATCCCCAGCAACTTGGACTCCCGTCTGTTGGATATTTTGCTGAAAAGCTGAATCTGTCAGCTAACTATTTTGGAGATCTTGTAAAAAAGGAAACCGGGAAAACGGCCTCGGAATACATTCATCTTAAAATGATGGAAATGGCAAAAAACAGAATACTGGATACAACAAAATCAGTTAGTGAAATTGCTTACGAACTGGGGTTTAAATATCCACAGCATTTCAGCCGGATGTTTAAAAAGAGCACAGGTTACTCTCCGAATGAATACAGATCACTGAACTAAATAGTGTCTGTCTATAAAGTCGGCAATTTTGCCAGAGGAATTTGCCGAAAAATCTTTTCTCTGGTTTCTATTTTTCATAATGAAGTCCTGTTTTTACTTTTCCACAGGTTTTTGTTTTGCCTTCACCCGCCTTGGCCCGGTTTGGCCTGTTTTTCTCTCGATTTCCTGCTTTGTTGGCATACGTTTCCCATTCATCCTTGTTTTTTTGTCTCTGTTTCTATAAAACCATGGCTTTAATGCCGTATTCGTGCTTTTTTTTACCACGTTCGATACCTGGTTGATGGTCTTGATAAATGTCCCCAATTGACTGTAAAACAAATCTCTGCGCTTATCGCTTTTGGTGATGTTAATCTTAAAATACGTCCTTTTGGCCTCTTTCCAATAATCAGTATAATTAAAGTTTCCCACATTTGTAAGCCCCTATAATAGGGCTTGTTATATTTGATAACTATCTGTTAAGTACAAGCATAGTTGTCTTATTATTAGGCTACTGCAAGCCAATTAGCATTTTTGTTAATATTTTGCCTGTTTCCTTCAAATTCGTTTAGCGCTTTAAGCATGGCCAGTAACTGCCTGCTGGTTTGATCGTTTTGCATTAGCGCTTCTATCGTTTCTTCTATGTCAATATTCAATACCGTCGTAAGCTGAACCGTTTTTGCAAGGACAAGACCGTGTGGGTAGACAACGTGATGGCAGCGTCTGCTATTTGTCCGTCAAAATCCGTATTCTGGCTGCCACCCAAACGCAAATACTGTTTGCATTCTTTGTACAAAACTTCAATAGTCCAACGGGGCGTTTAACTCTTTTTTATTTACCAGATACTTACGCCTGTCAAGCTTACACATCCCAAGAATATGCATGGCCCCTTTTTTAATGGAACGGACACTTTTGTTGCCGGTAGAGTGACTGTCCCGCTTTTTACTGAACTGTAAGGTTAACTCTTTTTTGGATAACCCGTAAGTCCAACAGGCAAAGCAAGAGGGATGAAACATCAATCCCTTTACTCTTCAAACATGAAAAGGCTTTCAGAAACCGCCCGGGTTTAAAGATTTTATAGAAATGGAGTACCCCCTCGTGGGTATTTTCATTATTGTAAAGAACGCTGGCTAATTCGCTTAAATATGTTATTTTTGATGTCATAAGTAGTGGTTTCTTGGATAAACTGCTTTTTTGTTTGTAAATATTTCAAATATAGCAATTTAAATCCAATTCTACCGCTACTTATCTCATCTTATTTTCTAAATAAATCAACACTTTCACTCCTGGGAAACTTTAATAATATAAAATCCTATTCCATAATTTTTATCCTTTCGCAATGGCAGGTCAGCATTACGCCTAACGGTTCGGCGATGGGTAGTAGCGGTTTGCGTGCCTTTTACCTATCAAGATACATTAAAATTTGAAGCGGGCTACTATACATCGCAAATTTCTGAAACCCTTATTAACTATACCGCGTGTTGAACTAAATCCGCCTTCGCGGATAGCTGTTTAAAAGTACCCGATTCTTCCTATACTCGGAGATTATTCACCACAAAAATTTCTGATTATGAGAAAGAAATCGGGTTTTACTATTGTTGAGCAGGCTGTTGTGCTTGTTCCTGAGTTTGAAAAAGTTGTCCGCAAGCTGGAACAGCAGGTTACTTTGCGCGGGCAAAGCAAAAGTACATTAAATAATTACATCCGGCGCATCGCCCTGTTTGTAGTTCACTTCGGGAAGCTTCCGGAGCAGATCGATCCTGAAGAGATTAACGAATACCTTTCAGCTTTGGCGCGTGACCCCCGTTCGCCCTCTCGCAGCAGTTTTAAACACATGGTGTACGGGCTGCGATACTATTACCGCCTGCTGGGGATGAACAAAAATGCCATTGCACTGCCTTCGCTGAAAAAGGACACCAAACTGCCGGTGATCCTGAACCACCAGGAGCTGAAAGAACTTTTTGCTGCCCCGGCCCTTCTGAAACAACGGGTGGTCCTGACGCTGATTTTGAACGTCGTACAATCCACATCCGCCAGAGCAAACACAAGAAAGACCGCATTGTTCCGCTGGCCGAAAGCATGGGCGTTGGCCTGAGAAAGTATACCTCAATGCATAAAACCCCCACATCTGGCTGTTTAACGGGAAATTACCCAATGGTCGTTACAGCATGCGGGGTTCTCATGGACTGAACATCGTAACCCTGAAAGAGCTGCTCGGCCATACCGAAATTACCACAACCATGATCTACCTTCGTGTGGCACAATGCCCGCTGATCAAGCCGCACAGCCCGCTGGCAAACCCTGCGTTTACTTGGCTACTCGCATTTTGGAACCGAAACCGGCGCGGTTGCTGTGCTCCATTCCTGGGGACAAAACCTCTCGCTTCATCCCCACATTCATTGTCTTGTTCCGGCTGCCGGTTATACTTTGGACGGGAAATGGAAGAATATCGGCCATTCTGGTACTTACCTTTACCCGGTACATCAACTAAGCGTTGCCTTTAAAGCAAAGTTTCTTGACAGCCTTAAACGCATCCTTCGGAAACAAAACCAATGGCTCTTATTTCCCGATGCGCTGCAACAAGCTTATAAATCCAAATGGGTAGTTTATTGCGAACCTTCATTGGCCGGGGCCGACCTGAAAGGTTTGCCAGACAGACCGGCGGGTGTAGTTCAACACCGATTCATCGCTGGGTTTTGCATACCGCTCATATTAGCAACAGGCCATTATTCTATAGCTTCTAAAAATTGTTTTGCAGTCAATACCGGCAACTTCGATTTCTTGAAATCTTTCAAATTCCTGGTTATTATTACATCTTGTTCATTTTCAATTGCTGTAAAATATTGAATACAATTCTCAAAATCAGAAAACGAATTATAGTTCAACGCCAACCCGATGATTTTGTCATCTAACGATAAAATCTTAATGATTAATCGGAGCTTTCTTAGTATCGACTTTGCCTTATCCGAATCGATTTGCTTTAGCAATACATAACTTGTATTGGCTATGGTCAAAGATGAAACATATAAATCTATCTGCTTTTTATCAGCCAACGAAAAAAGATTTGCTGCTGCTTCATAAAACGGTTCTCTTTGTGACAACAGATCTATCACAATATTCGTGTCTAAAAAGATCTTTTTCATTTATATTTTTCGGCTAAATAATCACCATACTCTTTTTTATAGTCAAAATCAGACGGTAAGTTTATTACCCCACTTAAACTTTCAACAAGTGGAGTAATATTTTTATTTTTTCCTTCTTCTTTTTGCTTTGTGATGTTATCAAGATATGATTCAATCATTTTTGAAAGACTAACCTTGTTATTACGAGCATAAATTTTTGCCCTTTCGATCACATGATCGTCCAATCTTAATGTCAATTTTGAAGCGAGCTACAACCCTTGAAATTACTATTATCACGCCTATTTTGTATATACATTGTGTATTTTCCAGAGGGTGTAAGTCCTGTAAATATTAATTAGGAAGTAGAGTCTGATATTCGTCAGGGGAACTATAATTCCCGATTAACCTTGAGAAGAGCCGGCATTCGCCGTCCTGTACAGTTCAAGGTGTTGAACTAAATTCCTACGGGATAGCTCTGTTTCAGAGTTATTGATATTTTGTATATTGTTTGGTTACACCCGTTTTGGAGTTGAAACAGGCGCTGTATGTGTTCTGCATACCTGGGGGGCCAACCTGGGCCTTCACCCGCACATCCATTGTATCTTCCTTCGGTGGGAGAAACGCCGCGGGTTCGTTCGCCTGCCGGCTTCTATGCCTCGACTGCAGCCTGCCTGTCAAAACAAAATACCGTCCCTTTTCAGACCTGCTTTTTGATGCGGGGTGAAATTGTATTGCCATAATCGTATAAAACGATAAAAAAACAGTAGATTGATGGATAAAAAGTATGCCTGATGAAAAGAAAAAACAGAAAATGGAAAATGAAGCCGGTGACTAAGTTAGTACTATTGACTGTCGATATCTTCAAAGTCCGGCATCCTTAAATCAAAAAATCCCCAGATAAGTCCATAGCCAGATTGACCGGGATGTAGTTCAACCGGGAGCTCTGGCGGCACGCAGTGCCAAGGAGGAGCTCCTTATGTGGCGTGATTATTTTAGTTTTTCAATCTGCTCTTTTGATAATCCGGTCAATTCAATTATTTCGGGAATTGATTTACCTATTTTTAAAGCATTTATTGCAACTTTTTCAATTCCTTTTTCAATTCCTTCTGCTAATCCCCTTTCATGTCCTTCAATTTTTCCTTCATCTCTTGCCGTATCCAATGAATTTTTTAAATCACGGTAATACTTCAGGCTGTCTTCGTAAGAAAGTACCTGTTCGGGCGATAACCGGGCAATTTCGGCAGTCTCAAACAATTTTTCAAATATCCGCTCTTTCAGTTTGTCCGGAACCCTGTCGAGCCGGTTTAGGTTCCTTATTACAAAAAGCCATTTGTCAAAGCGGGTTTCAAGTTCATCAATCGTTTTATTGAATTTGGGCATCTCCAGATAGATGAAAGTCAGTTTGTCGTAAAATACTTTATTGGTTTCAATATCTGTTAGTTTGACATCGTACCGGAATTTTTCAGGCTCATTTTTGTTCGAATCGAACACGAAATCAAGTATTGCAATGGTATAAACCGCTTTTAGTTCATAATTCCAGTCTGCGCGTTTGGCTTGTTCCCTGATCGGGAATGTTGAATAGTAAACCGTCCTGTCTTTGAAGAAATTCTGTTTTGATTTTTGGAGTTCTACAATGAATTTTTCGCCTTTTTCGTTTTCGCAATACAAATCAAATATTGCTTTGCGGTCAATATCCGATGTCCCGAGTTGTTCTGTTTTTAGGTAAGTCAGGTTTTTTATTTCTCCCTGTTCTTCTTTTAGTAATTCATTCAAAAAATCCAATAATAAATCCTTGTTGGGTTCTTCCCCGAACAATTTTTTAAATCCGTAATCGGTAAACGGGTTTATATATTTTTCTGCAAATTCAGCCATAATTTTATTTTTCATTACAAAGATACTTAATCTGTGTGGATTAAAGATTATTGTCGTGGTCGTTTTATGCCACATAACGGCAGTCTGTCTAAAAACCCCTAGCGGGGATTAGTATCTTTCGGTTGATGCTGAAGTCTTGAAAAGGATTTTCATAACAGACGGTTTTTATTGTTTTTCATTAAAGTTGTTTTTTTTTACTGTTCTGTGCCCTCAGTTTGGTGCTGTCGCCGGGCACCAGTGTTCCTCCAGTCAGGTTAAAATATTTGGCAATGCATACTGTTTGCCGGAAAACCTTTTTTATAGCTTTGGGATTATCCCTGCGAAAATTGGAAATGGTGTTGTGGTAGGGCCGGAGGTTCTTCAAAAGCCGGATCACTTCGATGTTGCGTTTGCACTCTTTTCCCAAATCACGCGACGAACGCATTTTGTTTAAATACCCGTAGATATACAGCTTAAGTAAATCTGACGGATGGTAGGCTGGCCTGCCGTTTTCGGTGTGCCCGAGACTGAACCCATATTCTTCCAAGCTTCAGGCTGTTGACAAAAACATCGATTAAACGGACTTCATTTTCTGCCTCCACGGCCTCATCCTGCGAGACCGGGAAACGGTAGGTTTGTTCCATGTTTTGTCCTTGTATATATTTCATGCCTGAAGATTCTAAATGCTTACCAATAAGGAGTTTTATCGCAGAACGAGTTTTTAACAAAATATGGTTAGGTTTTTAGACAGTCTGACGGTCATGTATATGAAACGTTTGGCATTTCAAAGCGATTTAGTAACAAACTGTTACAATTTATGTTAAATGCACCGATCTTAAAATTAGCACTATCCGCCCAATGATTTATACACTTTGTGTGCGCTCTGCTCATGCAGGGCGCACCTGCTGAAAGCTATTGAAAAAGTTTAAAAAGCAAATAAAAAGTAATAAACATAGTTTCAGTAGGTGTATTTTCCCAGAGGGTGTAAGTTTCTTATGCACAGGAGTAACGTCCTGAAGCATACCAAAATCGTTTTTCAGTATATGTCGAAACCAATCCCGAATTTTGCGCTTCCGGCGCTATTGGAAAAGCTATGCCCTAAAGCCAACAAAAAGGGCCAAAAAGCAGTGCATAAACTACAACTTGCTTGGGCCAGCAATGTGACAAAGCACAAAAACCTGCAACATATCAAAGAACGCCAGGCTGTTTCCAACCTGCTTTATTTTTAAAAATCAATAAAAACCTTCTTTAAGTGCATAGCCCTGAGCCTGGCGGGTGCCGTTTAGCCGGGAATAATCGCTGGGCGCTGCACGCCGCTCATATTCCTATTTATTATGCACTGTAAATTACTTCATTAATTGATAATCTTTAATCAATAAATTTGTAGATAAACTTAATCTTTCAGTTAATTTTCTAATCATATCAACTGTCAATTTACGTTTCTTATTTAAAACTTCTGAAACCCGACTTTTCCCTCCAATTTCAGGGACTAAATCTACTTGTTTTAATTGCATTTCTTCCATTCTTATCCGAATTGCCTCAATTGGGTCAGGTGCTTCAATTGGATAATATTGATTTTCGTAATTATCAATTAATAATGCTAAAATATCAGCTTCATCACTTTCTGGTGTGTCGATTTTCGCATCAAAAAGTTCATCTAATCTTTGAAGAGCTTCTTGGTAATCTTTTTCTGATTTTATAGGTTTTATATTCATATCTTTTCCATTTTAAATTGTTTCAGCATCAATTTTATCATACTCTGCGTGAGTTCCAATGAATCGAATAAACATCCATTGTTTTTCAAAATTTATCTTTGTAATTAATCGGTAATCATTCCCTTTAATATTGAAGACAATTCTGCCACCTTTTAATATACTTGCCGACGCATATGTTTTTTTTACATCGCTTGGATTATTCCAATTAGCGTTTATTGCTGTATCATACCAAGTTTTCAGATATTGCTCACAATCAGAATGCTTTTCCCAATAATTTCGAAGTGTTCCTTTTGAAAATATTCGTTTCATTTGGCAAAGATATAAATAAATTCTCAAATCGAGAACTAAATGTTCTTAAAATGCGAATATTTTTATTGTGCAATAACGGTGAGTGTAAGTTTTTGTGGCGGGTAGCTGGTTTAAAATTACCCGATTCTTCCTATATTCCGGAATTATTCACAGCAGAAATTTCAGATTAAGAGAAAGAAACCGGGTTTTTTTCGGCGTCGGTTTAAAACGATACCAGTGATCGGAAAGAAGTGATACCAATAGTTTTACCGGCAGTTTTTTAGTTCCATCCATGTAAATGCAAACCAAATTAGTTCTGGGATAGTACATTCATCCAAAAACCCATGGATGTATGTCAACAGCGACCTTTACTTGTCAACATTGACACAGGCTTTTTAAAAAGAATCCACGGTTAAAAGGGGAACAACATTATTGTGGTTCCAGGGAGTGTCATCAGGCCCGTAAGAATAAGTGGGAGCGGGAAAAACTTAAGAGCGATGCCCATTACAAAGCCAGACGCCTGACTAACAGGGAACAGT
>JBFWMB010000135.1:0-8372 GCA_050251815.1 Salinivirgaceae bacterium
TTAGCAACATTCAACTGCCCATGATCTCGTTTGATAAGTGGAGCCAAACCAATCCCGGAAACGGCGCTACACTAATGTACACAGCCGACTGGGGCAAAACCTGGGTTCATGTGCGTAAAGGTGAAATCTGGTATAACGACGATCAATTGACCATTCAGACCGATGAAATCGGTACTTATGGCGGATGGTCCGGCAAAGATACCACCTGGAGCCGGGCTATTGCTTACCTACCTGAACTGGCTTTTCATCAGGGAGTAGTCTTCCGTCTGATATTTTCATCAGAATATGAATATGAAGACGTAGAAGGTTTTGCCTTTGATAATTTTGTGGCCGAAGAAGGTGCAGGAGACCAAAATGCTGCCATAACAGGAATTATTGCCGAACGTTTAGTTTGTGCCAGCGATTTGCAAAGTATCAATGTTAAAGTTGCCAATGTGGGCTTACTGCCTATAAACAACTTTAATGTGGTGTTGAATGTACCAAACTACGGTGCAGACACTCTGGCTGTAACCACAGAAATGGCTCCTTTGGATACCATTTTGCTTACCTTCGATAACATAAGTTACCAAATTGCCGAAGAATTTAAATTGCCCTATACCCTAACGGCCAACACTATTCTTGCTGGTGATGAGATGGCAATAAACGATACCCTGAGAGCAACAGTAAATGTTTTCAACCCTGATTATGTTGACATGCCGGGTTGGAGAAGTTTCTCGGTATGTGATGGATTCTTTGGAACGGGATTCTTTAGCATCGATCAGGATACAGAAGGCAATATCTGGTATGCCACCATGTATGGCGGCGTAATAAAACAAAACAAAGACAGCCTTCAGGTCTTTGGCACAGCAGCATACCCCGGTGGTGATTACAGTTGGGCACTTACCGCTGCTCCCGATGGAAAAGTATGGTGGACCAGCGCCCAGAGACCGGAAATAAACATGTACCAAAACGGTGTAGTCACCAAATACACTCCGGTACCCGATGTTGAATTCGACGAGTATATATATGCAGCTACCAATGGCGATGTTTGGTTTGCCGATTACGATGGCGGAGGATTACTCAGATACAATGGCACAGAGTTTATTTATTATCCTGAAACAAAAGACCAGATGTATTCATCGATTGGCGAAATGCCTGATCAAACCATTGTTATTTCAACCTACGATGGAAAACTAATTACCTTTAATGGGACTAACTTTATGCCAGCCGAATATCAGGGAGAACCCATTATGGAGATCTTCTATGATAAAGTCAAAAACAAAACCTGGTTTGGAGGATACAATACGCTCCTAATGTCTGACGGAGAAAACTGGATCGATCATTCTACGATAGTAGAACAGGACGGCATTAATGACATTGATGTTGACAAATACGGAAATATATGGGCAGTTTCCAATTCGAATAAGGCCTATATGTTCAACGGATCCACCTGGCAGGTGTTTACCGATGCCGAAGGACTGGCTCCGGGAGCTTCAGGACTTTATGCCGTTTGTGGATTGACTGATGGTAAAATTGCCTTTGGCAGTTATGGCGGTGGTGTTTCAATGTACGCCAACGGACCCGTTGCTGACTTTGTTTTTGTTTCCGAAGAATTAGCAGTTACCTTTATCAATCAATCGTTCGGAAGTGGACTAAGCTACCTCTACAATTTTGGTGATGGAAAAGCATCGACCCAGCCTAACCCGGTACATCTTTATAGCAAACCGGGCACTTACGATGTTTGTTTGCGCATTACCGACAACCTGCAAAAAGAGAGTACCATTTGCAAGAAAGTTACGGTTAGCGATTCCACGCAACTGAGTTGTTTTGCTCTTTTCGAATATAACATAGTAAACGACACGGTATATTTTATCAATCAATCGTCGACCAATAGTGCCCAATATTATTGGGAATTCGGAGATAATTCTTCATCGACTCTTAAAAACCCGGGTCATTACTATTCAACTGCTGGATATTATGAGGTGTTTTTAACGGTGAAGGATTCCAGCGGATTGTGTTTCGACAATTTTAGTAAGGTTATTTATATTGAAGGTGCTGCTGAAACGTGTCTGGCTGATTTCTCCTATGAGATAAACCAAAAAGAAGTAAATTTCTTTAACAGTTCACAAGGTGCAGTAACCAATTATTTGTGGAGCTTTGGTGATGGTACTTTCTCATCAGACAGCTCAGTGTCGCATACTTTTACCGAAAATGGCCTTTATGAGGTTTGCTTAACCGTTTATAATGCTGCGAACGATTGTATGCATGAGTTTTGTCAGACTATTACCATACTTGATTCAACCAGTAATGTATGTATAGCCGATTATAATTATACGGTGAACGACGCCTCGGTTAGTTTCTTTGCTCAAACATCAAGTAACATTACCGATTACCTCTGGGATTTTGGTGATGGAACTTTCTCAAGCGAAAAAAATCCGGTACATACCTACAAAACACCGAACTTCTACAAGGTAAAACTCACTGTTTATGATGCTGCTAGTGATTGCTTAAACAGCAAAATAAAAACAGTTATAGTTACAGTAGGTGGTCAGGATTTATGTAATGCTTCATTCAGCAGCTTTACCAACGGAGCAACAGTTAAATTTACCAATACCAGCAATGGTGAAGCCAATCAGTTGTTCTGGAGTTTTGGTGATGGAAATTACTCCACCGATTCGGCACCTTCGCACACTTATAAAAAACCAAACTTCTACGAAGTATGCCTTTCAATTTATAACGATGAAACCGGTTGTTACGACGAAGTTTGCAATATAATTGCAATAACCGATGTTGATGTTGTTATTTGTAAAGCCGATTTCGATTATTATACTCAGAATACTAAGGTTAACTTCCAGGGAACAGTAACCGGTGGAGCTACCGATTATTTCTGGGATTTTGGTGACGGGAATTATTCTTACGAAAAATCACCCAGCCATACCTACAACCAAGCGGGGTATTATAACGTATGGTTTAACAGTTATAACGATACCACACAATGTGTAGCAGAAAAGTTCCAATTTGTAATGGTTATCGATTCTACAGCTACAGCATGCAAAGCCGATTTTGAATGGCATGCAACGGGTAGTAAAGTAAACTTTATCAATCAATCGAAAGGCGATTATACCGACCTGTTCTGGGATTTAGGTGATGGTAACTATGCAACTGATTCTGCATTTGCCTATACTTATGCAAAGAGCGGTTACTATGGAGTAGCGCTTACCATGTTTAATGAGCTCAACAATTGCCTCGACACATATTCCGATTTGGTAATTGTATTAGACAGTACAAAAAACCTGTGTCAAGCTGATTTTACCAACTACGCCAACAATACAACGGTTACCTTTACCGATCAGAGTACGGGTGAAATTACGGACTACTTCTGGGATTTTGGCGATGGATTCTATAGTGTCGATGCAAATACTACGCATACCTATGCCTCGCCCGGTTATTACGAAGTGATACAAACTGTATTTAACAGCACCGATAATTGCATGGACGACTTCAGCAAAGTTGTTAAGGTTGTTGATACAACAAAAGTTATGTGTAAAGCCGATTTCAACTTTTATCCAGAGGGCAATTCCGTATCATTTACTTCGCAGGCAACAGGAGCCTTTAAACAAGTTTTTTGGGATTTTGGCAACGGAAAAATCAGCAATAAGAAAAATCCCGTGCATACCTATTCAAAACCCGGATACTATAATGTTACTTACACCGTAGTTGACACCAATACAACTTGTTTCGATACCAAAAATAAAGTTGTTTATGTTGAAGGTACGCTTACTCCTACTTATGGTGAGGTGAGTGCTTCTTTCAGTCATTATCCGGCCAGCGACAGCTTGACCGTTTTCTTTACTGATAACAGCAAAGGCAACGTAAGCAAATGGTATTGGGATTTTGGCGACAACACGCCGGCCTCGAACCTAGCCAATCCCACACATAAATATTCGATAAACGATTATTACCGGGTTTGTCAAACAGTGAGCAATCCGGAAAAGCAAAACACCAAATGCAAGTTTATTCCAGTAGGTGATGTAAGTACAAAAAACACGGCATTCTTCACGTATTATGCTGACACCCTGTATGCAACAGCATATTTCCAGAATAAATCGCTGGGGGATATTGTTTCGTACTTCTGGGACTTTGGTGATGGAATTACATCAGAACAAAAAAATCCGTCTCATACATATGCCGATACCGGATATTATGCAGTTTGTTTAAGTACAACCTCATCAACCGGCAGGGTGCGTACCTATTGTAAAGATGTACGGATTGGAAACTCCATTGAGAACCCCTGTTTGTTCAGTTGTGTATGGCCAGGCGATGCCAACTCCGACCTAGAGGCTAACCATTACGATATGTTAACCATTGGTTTGAATTATGGCATGGAGGGTCCTTTCCGTATTGATGCTTCCAACGCATGGTATGGTCAGTTTGCTCAGAACTGGTCCACTTATCAGATTAATGGAACCAACAACAAACATGGAGACTGTAACGGAGATGGAGTTATTAATGAGTTAGATACCGTAGCCATTTCGCAAAACTTTGCCTACAGCCACTATTGGCAACCCGATGTAAAAGCTGCAGAATGGGAATTGACCTGTGTTTGGGATCCCGAAGATAGCAAAGCGGCTGGTAGCCGAAGCCGGGCCAAAGCCATTTTATCTCCGCCACTAAAAAAAGCTGCCGGCGATATATATGGAATTGGTTACGAAATTGAAGTGCTAAATGCTCAGGGAGTAATCTGGGATTCGGTTTATGTTTCGTTCGACGAAAGCTGGCTGGGCGAAGAAGGTACTGATATGATAACTTTCTACACAATTGACAGAGAGAAGGCCATGATTTATGTTTCATCGGTACGTAAAGACCACCAAAATACTTCGGGCTCTGGTTCAATTGCAACCGTTCATTTTGTTCTCGAAGAAGGTTATAGTGCACGTTCCATTTCATTCAATGTAACTACACTTGGAGGTATTGAAGCTGGTGGACTTGCCGTTGGCGTTGGTGGTGGAATCATGCTCAATCTGGGCGACGATGTTTCCATTTGCGAAGGAGAAGAAACCACCATTTCAGCTCCCGAAGGATTTAAAACCTATGCCTGGAGCAGTGGGGAATCTACCCGCTCAATAACAGTCAGTGCTCAGGGAACTTATACCCTTACTGTAACCGATTCTTTAGGAACTGTAGCCAGCGATGCAATTACTTTAAACGTGATAGCAAACCCGGTTCCTGTTTTGGGTGATGACATAACTACAGATACCGAGGTGGTTCTAAATACCGGTGGCACTTTTGAAACCTATTTATGGAGCACCGATGAAACAACCCCAACCATTACCGTTACCCAAAGTGGTAAATACTGGGTTGAAGTAAGTAATAGTTTTGGATGTACAGGAAGTGACACTGTTTATGTATCATTTGTCGGAATTAACGACTACATAAGCCAGATGGAAACAATGACCATTCATCCAAATCCCAACCAGGGAAGTTTCTGGTTAATAACCGAAAACGAAATGTTTGGAGAATTGCGCTATGAACTTATCGATTTGCAGGGTAAAGTAATCCTAAATAAAGAGTTGCCTGTAAAAGGTAAAGTAAGACATCTGGTTCATCCGGAATACTTACCTCAGGGAATGTACTACCTAAAATCTTACTATAACGACGAAGTTAAAGTTATAAAAGTAGTGGTTCAGTAAGTTTCAATAGTTAGAATAAAAAAGCAGGAGCCGTTTTGGTTCCTGCTTTTTTGTTTATAAACAGATTAAATTATAACGCATTCCGAAAACATTGCATGGTATAAATCGATTTATTTCCACGCTCATCGGCAGCTTCAATCTTAAGCTCAAAGTTTCCTTCGGCAGGTAAATATTCATCAAATTCGTAAGTTAACCTGTTGTTTTTCGGATCCCAGTCAAATAAAACCCACTTACCATCGATATAACCATTGCAGAGTGCAACACCACTAAAATCGTCGTTTAGGTAAAAACTCACCTGCTTTATATGCGTTAAATCGGCAGAATCATTTAAACTTCCCAAGGGTTTAATTACAGGAGCAATGGTGTCTATAACCACAACGTAACTTCCAAATTCTCTAATATTTAGAAATACACGCCCTTCTTTTACAATTCCTCCTCGTGCCTGATAATTATTGCCACCATTGTACTTTGCAACCAACAGCTTATCGGTTAAATGTGCAGCAACCGGTATATGGTTAATTGAAATAGCGGCATACTTATGCAAAGGAACTGTTTCGTTATGAATATGGTAAACCGGTGAAAAGTGATTTTCCGTTAAAGCAGAATCTACACCGAACTCCATCCATAAGGTATCATATAATGAATTTTGGGGAATCAGTAAATTCAAACCCAATGAATCCATGGCAAAAACATGTTGCCAGGGAACTGTAATTTTATTGTTTTCTGCCAGATACTTATCATTTTTATTTTGTATTCCTTTCAGATAAAATGTCAATTCCGATTGATTTCCGTATGCATCTGTACCAATCAGGTCAACTTTTTTAATACTTCCTGCTTCTACCTGGAGCAATCCCCGATTTTTGCTTTCAGTATAAACCGATAATTTATTGTTAGGCTCCTTGAACAATCGATACAATTTACGCCTCAGGTTCATGTTTTCAGCATAATCCATTACGGTATTTATATACCGGGTTTCGCTGAACGACACCCCATCGAACTGCATGCTGAAATACAGGCTGTCCTCGAGATTAACTGTTAGCTGATACACACCACAGCGATTGGGAGCTGCATTCAGATAATCGTCAACCTTTAAGCCCAATCCAATGGTACCTGAAACCTGCAAGGTATCGCCCTGCCACAAGGCATACCGGTTATTCGCTTTGGTTAAACTGTAAAAATGATTTTCTGATTTACCGTTTACGCTGCTTGTACTTGTTTGCGGATAAACATACAAATACGACATAATGGGCGGAATTTTATCCTCTATGGGATATCCCAAAAACAATCCGTTTAAAGGGACTGAATTTCGGGTATCACGAATTTCAAAATGCAAGTGGGGTCCCGAGCTGGAACCAGAATTTCCACTCAAACCAATAATATCGCCCTGTGATACAGTCAATAATTCGGGTTCAGGAAACAAATCCACTTCAAAACTTTCCCTTTCGTACTGTATGGCTTTTACATATTTATCCAATTGAATGTTGAGTTCTTTTAAATGAGCATAAACCGAAGTGTAGCCATCAGGATGGGTAATATAAACCGCTTTACCATATCCACCCGATGCAATTTTTATCCGCGACACAAATCCCTTTTGTACAGCATAAATTTTGAAACCCTCTTTTCCCTGCGTCTTAAAATCGATTCCTGCATGAAAATGATTATTACGTAATTCGGCAAAATTGCCCGACAAAACCAGGGGAATATCAATGGGCGGAATCCAACCTAAAGTATCGAGTATAAGTTGCGCTCTTAATAAAGGATTGAAAATTAAAATAAAAGATAAGAATAATATACTCCTCATGGCTTTTTTGTGTTTGTTTTACACCTGACGCAAAATAATAGAATATAAAATGAAAAGGAAAGAAAATAAACCAGAGAATTTCAAAATTGCTAAACTATTGACAGCACTATAAAAAATAGCTTTTTCGATGCTAAAAATCTGCAATAAACATTTGAAAACCTAAGATATATTCCTACATTTGCACCCCTAAAATAGTTTAAACTTTAAAAACAAAAAGTTATGTTAAACCATTATGAAACCGTTTTCATTGCTAATCCCGTTTTGTCTGCACCACAGATGAAGGAAGCGGTCGACAAATTTAAAGCAATTATTACCAATGGTGGTGGTGAATTGGTACATGAAGAAGATTGGGGTCTGCGCAAGCTGGCTTATCCAATCCAAAAAAAATCGACAGGATTTTACTACCTGGTAGAATTCAAGTGTGAAGGTCAATTAATTGACAAATTAGAGATTGAATTCCGTCGCGACGAGAGAGTGATGCGTTTTTTAACTACACGTTTAGACAAATTTGCAGTTGAATACGCTGAAAAGAAAAGAAGTTTAAAACAAGAAAAGAAAGTGGAGGCTTAAACTATGGCACAGAATCAATCAGAAATCAGATACCTGACTCCCCCGTCAGTTGAAATCAAGAAGAAAAAATATTGCCGGTTCAAAAAGAACAAAATCAAATTTATTGATTATAAAGATCCGGAATTCCTGAAAAAATTCCTTAACGAACAGGGAAAAATTCTTCCTCGCCGCATTACCGGTACCTCGTTAAAATATCAACGCAAAGTATCGGTTGCCATTAAAAGAGCCCGCCATATTGCTTTGCTTCCATATGTAACTGACATGCTTAAAGAATTAGGGAGGACGAAATATGGAAATTATATTAATTCAAGATATCGCAAGCGTAGGTTACA
>JBFWMB010000136.1:0-8187 GCA_050251815.1 Salinivirgaceae bacterium
AAAAGATCTGTATGATGCTGAAGTAACTCAGGTAGAGTAACTTTAACAGGAGGATGTTCCAATCCATCCTCCTTTTTTCCTTTTCAAATGCTAAAATACTTTTGTAATAATGCAAAACACAACAACCTTTTTATTGATTTCATTCCTATTTCTGGCTTCTTGCCAAAAGGATAATGCTGACTTAACCGGGCCGATAAACACAATTATTGAATCGGTATATATCAATCAAAACCTGGTAAACAATAATCAAAAAATATACAATATTCCCCCCGATTCAGTCATAATTCAAATTAATTTTTCATCACCAATCAATCCCGCATATAATAATCCTGAAAAACTATTTATCAGCAACGGAGTTGGAATCAATTATACAGTTTTGCCTTCAACCGATAACAAGCAACTTATTTTTAAAATAAACCCAACACTCAACTTTCTATCAAACTATAAGCTTTTTGTTCTCGATGGTGAGTATCTGGGTATTAAACTGATTGATCCTTACGAATATTCTTTTGTAACTACTTTAGATTCTACCAATAAATTCCCCATAATTAGCAATGATAGCTTACTCACTTTAGTCCAACAGCAAACCTTCAAATACTTCTGGGACTATGCCCATCCGGTGAGCGGCCTGGCCCGTGAGCGCCTGGGTTCGGGCGATGTGGTTACCACAGGCGGTTCTGGTTTTGGGTTGATGGCTCTTATAGTGGGCACCGAACGGGGTTTTATTTCACGCACTCAATTGTTGGAACGTGTCAACACCATCGTTTCTTTTCTGAAAATCAGCGACCGTTTTCATGGTGCCTGGCCGCACTGGATGAACGGAACCACTGGAAAAACCATTGCTTTTAGCACCAAAGACAATGGAGCCGATTTGGTTGAGACCTCCTTCCTGATTCAGGGTCTCATTACTTTACGACAATACTTAAACCCGGGCGTCAGCGAGGAAGAGCTATTGATAAACCAGATTAATGCTTTGGTTACCTCGGTAGAATGGGATTGGTTTACCCGCGAACAAAATGTACTTTACTGGCACTGGTCGCCCACTTATGAATGGGAAATGAACATGCAGATTCGTGGCTGGAGTGAATGTTTAATTACCTATGTCCTGGCAGCTAGTTCAACAACACACCTCATTTCATCGGCTGTTTATGATGAAGGCTGGGCCCGAAACGGCGCTTTCCCGATGACCAACGGTAAATCGTTTTATGGAATAACCCTCCCGCTAAGTTGGGATTATGGCGGACCGCTTTTCTGGGCTCACTATTCGTTTCTGGGACTCGATCCCCGAAATTTGTCCGATAAATACGCCTCGTACTGGGAACAAAACCAGGCGCATGCTTTAATCCATTACGAATACAGCAAAGCCAATCCCAAAAACTTCCTTACCTACAGCGCCGATTGCTGGGGCCTTACCGCCTGTGATGTTCCCAATGGCTACGCGGCCAATGAACCAGCAAACGACCGGGGAGTAATTGCACCCACTGCCGCACTGGCCTCAATGCCTTACACACCCGAAGCTTCTATCGATGCCATGCGCTTTTATTACTATACCCTGGGCAATAAATTGTGGGGCGCGTATGGATTCTACGACGCTTTTGATGCCAATAACAATTGGTGGGCCAGTTCCTACCTGGCCATCGATCAGGGACCCATAATCTGTATGATAGAAAATCATCGAAGCGCTTTACTCTGGAACCTCTTTATGAGTGCTCCGGAAATTCAACAGGGTTTAACAAAACTGGGATTTAACTATTAAAAAACAGGTTATAAACCAATTATGTAATTACCACCCGGAAAACATCTAAAGTGGAAAAATTAGTAACCGTAAAACAAATTAAATGAAAACAATTCAGCTAAGTATCGTTCTTTTTTCAATTCTGCTGTTGTTTTGGAATTGTGGAAATCATCAACCTGCAGGTAATACACAAAACAATTCCCTTTCCGACGATTCGTTGCTTACCCTGATTCAATACAACACCTTTCAATATTTTTGGGAAGGCGCCGAACCTACCTCAGGCTTAGCCAGGGAACGCATCCATAGCGATAATGATTATCCCCAAAACGACCAGACGGTAATCACCACCGGTGGCTCAGGGTTTGGGCTCATGGCCATGCTGGTTGGTATTGAACGCGGATTTATAAGCCGGCAACAAGGCTTGGAACGTTTTGAAAAAATTGTGGATTACCTTGAAAAAGCCGATCGCTTTCATGGAGCCTGGCCCCATTGGATGTATGGCGAAACGGGAAAAGTTAAACCCTTTGGAAAAAAAGACAACGGCGGCGATTTGGTCGAGACCGCATTTTTGGTGCAGGGGCTACTTACTGTACGCCAGTATTATACCGGGGGAAATGAACAGGAACAGTTGCTGGCAGAAAAAATCAACAAGCTTTGGCTAAGTGTGGAATGGGATTGGTACCGTAAAGGTGGTGAAAATGTTTTATACTGGCACTGGTCGCCCGAATATGCCTGGGAAATGAACTTCCCGCTCGAAGGCTACAACGAGTGTTTAATTACCTATGTGTTGGCTGCAGCTTCGCCCACCCATGGAATTCCTGCAGAGGTTTATCACCAGGGCTGGGCCCGCAAGGGAAATATAAAGGGCGAAACCATGCAATATGGATATAAATTAAACCTAAAACATAATGGTGCCCCCGAATACGGCGGCCCACTGTTTTGGTCGCACTATTCGTTTTTGGGTTTGGATCCCAGGGAACTTTCCGATGCTTACACCAACTATTGGGAACACAATAGAAATCATGTGCTGATTAATTACCAGTACTGTGTCGAAAACCCAAAACAATACAAGGGGTATAGTGAAAACAGCTGGGGCTTAACAGCCAGTTATTCTGTAAACGGCTATGCCGCGCATCAGCCTTCAGAAGATTTGGGTGTAATTTCGCCAACTGCTGCCCTGGCCTCGTTCCCATACACTCCGGAACAAAGCATGCAGGCTGCCCGCTACTTTTACGATTCGCTGGGAACCAAACTTTGGGGCACGTATGGTTTCTACGATGCCTTCTCCGAGCAGTACCAGTGGTTTCCGCAGCGCTACCTGGCCATCGACCAGGGGCCCATTGTGGTAATGATTGAAAACTACCGCAGCGGACTAATCTGGAATTTATTTATGTCGGCACCCGAAATTCAGGAAGGATTAAAAAAACTGGGTTTTGAGTCACAATCCCATCAGCTATAAATCAGAAAATTTGAATCTTATGAAAACCAGACTTACATGCACCCTGATACTATTTGGAACCTTAATTTTTCAGGCTTGCCATACGCCACAAAAACAACAACAGGCCGATTCCAGGTGGCAGCCTAAAATAGACTCCCTGCTTGAGCTAATGACCCTCGACGAGAAAATTGGTCAACTTAACCTGCTCACCAGCGATTGGGATGTTACGGGCCCCAGCATGAGCGAAAATTATCAGCAACTGATAAGAGAAGGCAAAGTGGGCGGTATCTTTAACGCATTTACCGTTAATTACATTGCCGACTTACAACGACTGGCCGTTGAAGAAACCCGCTTGGGTATTCCGCTCTTGTTTGGTTACGATGTAGTTCACGGGCATCGTACCATTTTCCCGATTCCCCTGGCTCAATCGTGCAGTTGGGATTTATCGCTTATTGAACAATCGGAACAGGTGGCCGCCATGGAAGCCAGTGCCGAAGGCATTAACTGGACTTTTGCCCCCATGCTCGATATTTCGCGCGATCCACGCTGGGGGCGCGTTTCCGAAGGTGCTGGCGAAGACTCCTGGCTGGCATCCCAAATTGGAGCCGCAAGGGTCAAAGGATTTCAGGGCTCCGATTTATCGGCCAACAACACCCTTATTTCATGCGTTAAGCATTTTGCCGCTTATGGGGCTCCCCAGGCCGGCCGTGATTACCACACCGTGGATATGTCGGAACGTAGCCTGCGTGAATGGTATTTGCCACCTTATAAAGCTGCCATTGATGCAGGAGCCGCTTCGGTAATGACTTCGTTTAACGAGATTAACGGCGTGCCAGCCACTGGAAACCATTGGCTTTTCAGCGATTTACTGCGGGGCGAATGGAAATTTAAAGGTTTTACGGTTACTGATTACTCCGCCATCTACGAGCTGATTCCTCACGGCGTGGCTGCCGATTCTGCTATGGCTGGCGAATTGGCTTTGAAAGCTGGTGTCGATATGGATATGCAAGCCAATATTTACCAGAACTACCTGAAACAATCGGTCGAAAAAGGAATTATAAGCATGCACGAAATTGATGAGGCAGTAAGCCGGATTCTTAAGGCTAAATACCAGCTGGGTTTGTTCGATGATCCTTACAAATATTGTGATTTGGAACGTCAGAAAACAGAAATTCTCACCCCGGAGTCGCAGGCTTTAGCCCGTGAATTTGTGAGCAAAAGTTGTGTCCTGTTAAAAAATGAAAAGCAAACGCTGCCCATTCCAAAAACTGCAAAAAAGATTGCTTTAATCGGCCCGCTGGGCAATTCAAAGGTTGATATGCTGGGCAACTGGTCGGCAGCCGGACGGGCCGAAGATTGTGTAACCCTTTATGAAGGCCTGCAGGAAAAAAGCCTGAGTTACCATTTTACCCTTAGCTATGAAAAAGGATGCGATGTGCTTGATGAATCCACTGCAGGTTTTGCTAAAGCCATACAGGCTGCAAAAAATGCCGATTATGTGGTGCTGGCCCTGGGCGAACACCGCGATATGAGCGGTGAGGCAGCCAGTCGTACAGCAATTGGATTACCCGGTGTACAGCAAAAACTGGCCGATGCTATTATGGCACTAAACAAACCCGTAGTGGTGGTACTGTTTAATGGCCGTCCCTTAACCCTGAACGCACTCAATGCTGAGGCTCCGGCCATTCTCGAAGCCTGGTTTGGAGGAACCCAGGCCGGTAACGGTATCGCCGATTTGCTTTTTGCCGATGCCATCCCATCGGGAAAACTCACCATGACCTTTCCGCACAGTGTGGGACAAATTCCCATTCATTACAACATGAAGAATACCGGCCGGCCGGTAACACCCGACAATCCCGACTACAAATACAAATCGCGCTACATCGATAGCCCCAACGAAGCCCTTTATCCGTTTGGATACGGCCTGAGCTACACCACTTTTGAATACAGAGACCTTACCTTGAACTCAAAAAGCATCGCTCCTACCGACACCCTGCAAATAACCGTCGATGTGAGCAATACCGGAAACTACGATGCGCACGAAGTGGTGCAATTGTACATTCAGGATGTGGTGGGAAGCGTTACCCGACCAGTAAAAGAACTCAAAGCTTTTGAAAAAGTATTTATCCCAAAAAACGAATCGGTAAAAGTAATTTTTAAAATCACGGCCAACGATTTGCGCTTTTACAACATCAACATGGATTACACCTTTGAACCTGGTTCATTTAAGGTGTTTGTGGGTAAAAATTCGATGGAAGGGCTGAGCGAAAGCTTTGAATTGCACTAAGCAGAAATTTCTTCATTTTTACTATATTTAACCCTATTTCAATTTGTACAAAGAATGCCTGATAACATATCGGGCATTCTCTTGCTTTGTGTAGCTTTATCATTTCATAATAAATGAAACGGAAAATTCAGGTTATGTACCACTTCTACAAAGGGCTCATTCCTGCCCTTGCCTTTTTAATCGGAACTAGCTCCATAGCCGCTGATGCGGTTCCCGATAAAGTTACTGCCTACCTGCAAAACAATTTCAGTATAAAGAACCAGGTTTGGGGAATTGAAACTCATCCCAAAAACAACCTGGTTTATTTTGCCACCAATACAGGATTGCTCGAGTTCGACGGATTATCGTTTATGATGCAGGAATCGAACCAGCTAAAAAGTTTACGTTCCATTTGCATCGACGACCAGGGACTGATTTTTACCGGTGGATTCGAAACGTTTGGGTACTGGAAAAAAGATGCGGAGTGTAAGCTAAACTACACAGCCATATCTGATTCCATTGAGATGAATAAAAACGATGAAATATGGAAAATATACCAGCACCAGGGACAGCTGATTTTCCAGTCGTTTACCTCTGTTTATACTTATGATTACCATACCCTAAGCAAAATTCCTGCTCCGGGCTTTATGCTTTTTATGTTTAAGGTTCACGACCAGTTAATTGCCCAGGTACTTAACGAAGGGCTCTATTATTTTAACAACGGCGCTTTTGAATTCATTGAAAACAGTGAGCTTTTTCAAAATGTGAAAATTCATGCCATCGTTCCTTATAACAACGAAAGCCTGCTGATATGCACCGAAAAATCGGGTATTTACATTTACAATGATAAGGGATTTAGCCCCTGGAACACACCTGCCTCAGATTTTCTAAGCTATCAAACCTGCAACGCTGCCACCCGCTTAAACGACAGCACCTTTGTATTTGGAAGCATACTCGACGGCATTATTGTAAGCGATGCAAAAGGTCAACTACTGGAACACTACAATTATACCAATGGCTTAAACAACAACACCGTTTTGGCCCTAAGCCATTCGCCCTACGGGGGGCTGTGGATTGGCCTGGATGAAGGAACCAACTACCTCAGTCAAAATTCGAGTGTGAAATACTACAGTACAGCAACCGGTAGTTTAGGTACCATTTATTCGTTGTTAAAAATTGACACTACACTCTACCTGGGCTCCAACCATGGTTTGTTTAAAACACAGTTAAGTCAAAATACCGACAACTTAAGTTTTTCAAAACTCCGTATGGTACCTAATAGCCAGGGACAGGTCTGGACACTCGCTGCTATAAATGGGGAAATTCTTTGCGGACATAACGAAGGAACTTTTAAGATTACCAACACCGATTTCACCAAAATCTGTGATGTTACCGGCGGCTGGACCATTAAACCTTACGGCGATTTGCTTATCGAAGGTACTTATACCGGACTGGTAAGCTATAAAAAAAACAAACAAAACCAATGGGAATACCGCAGCCGCCTAAACGGGTTTTATGAACCTACGCGCCACCTCGAAATCGATTACCTCGGATACATCTGGGTTTCGCATCCCCAAAAGGGAATTTACCGGCTTAAAGTAAACGAAGCCAAAGATTCCATTGCAGCCATTTATTCCTATACCGCACTCAAAAAAAGCCTAAACCTGACCGATGTTTACAAACTGAACAATCGGGTGGTATTCTCGTCGGGTAAATGCTTTTTTACTTACGATTACGTTAACGACAGCATTGTGCCCTTTTCTGTGCTAAACCATGCGCTGGGCGACTACCAGCAAAGCACCCAGATTATTCCCTATGAGAAAAACCTGTACTGGTTTGTAAACAATAACAAATTGGCCCTGTTCCGCATTTCCATTGAATCGGAACCTACCTTACTAAACGAATACGTAATTGCCGACGACCACATGCCCGGCCAGGATATTGCCATCATACCCTATGCTGGTAACAATTTCATGATATCGAACCGAAACGGACTGGCCTTGCTGAAAAGTAACAAAAAGAATACTGCGGAGGATACCACCCACATTTTTATCCGCAGTGCCTTTTTTCATGGTAAAAACAAATCGGCTACACGCTGCAACCTTAATCAGGCTTTTGAGGTTCCCTATTATATGAACAGTGTTACCTTTAGCTTTTCCGATCCTTCGTCGATTGAACATTCAGGCACAACCTACCATTACAAAATACCTGAGATTGACGAGCATTGGATTAGTACCGCCCTGCCCGATATACGCTATTACCACCTGAAACCCGGTAACTACCACCTCGAAATATGGAGCGATGCCAATCCCCAAAAACTGATTCAGGAGTTTACCATTAATCCGCCCTGGTATTTAACCCGCTGGGCTTATGTAGCCTATGCCGTGCTTTTACTCGTACTGGCCTGGCTGCTGCACCATAATTTTCAGCTAAAGCTCAGCAAGCAACGCAAGCTGCTTGAGTTTGAAATTAAACAAACTACCCTCGAGAACCGCCTGCAAAACACCAATGTGGAACTGATGCTCACCCTGCGTTACCTGATTCAAAAGAACGAATCGCTGCAAAACCTGCAACAAAACATTAACGAGGTTAAAAATGCACCCGAAAAGCTTTCGCCCAGATTTATCCATACCATCGACACACAAATAGCGCAAGGACTCGAATTACAAACCAAAGAATGGAAAATGGCGCTGCACAACCTGAAACTCTCGCAGGAAGGCTACTTTAAGCGTTTAAAAGAAGCCTACC
>JBFWMB010000137.1:0-7914 GCA_050251815.1 Salinivirgaceae bacterium
TTTTGATGAGCAAATTGAAGAAAAACACCTCAGGTTATCGGATAATTTGCAGCGTTTGAATTATGTTTCGCGGGAACAGGTATTGTGGAATCAGCAAAAACTACTTATGATTCAGGCGGGTGTAAAGAATGCAGCAAAACAATACATTCACGATAAGGATGCTTCAGTAAGGCATCTTTCCATTGATATTAAACGATTAACAAATAATGGATTGGCGCATGAGCTCGAAAATTGTGGCCGGCATAGCCTTCGTTTAAAAAAATGGATGAAAAACTATTTCCATTCCAAAACGGAACACTTGCATTTTTTAGAAGAAAAAAATCATTGGGCTAATCCGCAACATCAATTCGAAAGAGGTTTTTCATTGGTTAAACAAGCGGGTAAAATTATTAATGATCCTTCCTTAATTAAAAGCGGAGAACCTATCGAGATGCAAATGGCAAAAGGTTCAGTTTCAGGATTTTTTGAGCAGGTTAAAAGTTCTGAAAATTAATTCACATAGCTGGGTATTATAAAATTTTTTTGATAGCGATTTAAGGTTTTGCAAAAAGGTTTGCTTGTAAGGAATAATTAGTAAATTTAAGGCCAATTGATTACTAATTGTAAATTACATGAGGCCTCTTACCCGTTTTATTTTCATTTTGTTGTCGTTTTTTATTTTCCAGCAGGCAGGTGCCAACGAGATTGAGCAACTAGAGAAAGATCTTAAAAAAGCAAAAAACAAGGAGCAGGAAGCATTAATTCTGAATCAGATTGGTTCAAAATACCGCGATGCCGGGAACCTTGATTTGGCTGTCGATTACCATTACCGGGCGCTCGATATTTATGAAATACTTAATGATCAAGCGGCCCAGGCAACCACTTACAATTATTTAGGGACCATATTCTGGCGCAAAAACGATTTTGAGCAGTCAATACATTTTTATGCTTTAGCCTTACAAATTTACGAACAGTTGGGCGATCAGGATGATAAGGGCAGAATTTTAAATAATCTGGGGCTGGTTAGCCGCAGTATGGGCGATTATGAAACTGCGTTGGAATATTACTACAGAGCGTTGGGTTGTTGGGTTGAACAGAACGATAAAGCAGAGCTGGCTGCTACGCTTAATCATATCGGAAATGTCTATTTATCAAAAAATATTCCCGATTCGGCCGATTCGTTTTACAAAAAATCACTGGTTATAAGGCAAAGTCTAGGCGATACCCTGGCCATAGCTTCAACTTATAACAATCTGGCTACCCTTTATAAAAACAAAAACAATTATTTAAAGGCACTCGAATATCTTGAACAGTCGCGAATTTTACTTGAAAAAGCTAACGATGCCAGTCAGTTGGCTGCCTGTTACAATAATTTAGGTGGCGTACACTGGCAAAACAAAGCCTACAAAAAGTCGCTTGAGAATTATCTGCTTGCACTCGAAATAAGGGAAAATATTGATGAAAAAACCCAAATTGCTGCCACAATGAATAATATTGGCTTGATTTATAAAGATTTGGGAAATTTTGAAAAAGCACTGGAATATTATCAGCAAAGTCTGAACTATTACCGCGAAGCGGGCGACCGATTTTTAGAATCAGATGCCTTAAATTTTATTGGAGGGGTACATTGGCAATCGGGTAATTTTATTGAGGCACGTAATGTATACCGGCAATCATTGGGTTTACGTGAGTTGGTTGGCGACCGAAAATACATTGCCCGTTCACACAATAACCTGGCATTGGTTTATCGCAGTATGGGTGAGCGCGACAGCTCGCTAATGGAATACCAGGAGGCGCTTGCCATTTATAAAGAAATTGGCGATAGAAAAAATGTGGCCTACATTTTAAACAGCCTGGGCTCATTACACAAAACATTTGGCGAAGACAATACGGCCATATCCTATTTCAAGTTGGCTTTAGATATGCGCAAAAGTATTGGCGATAAAAGTGGAGAAGCAACTTCGTTGTTGCATCTGGGAAATATGTATTTAGCCCGGCAGAACTACAGGCAGGCCATTGTTTTGTTTACAAATGCTGAAGCCATTGCTGTTAAATTATCAGCCAGCGATTTGGAAACCGATATTTTGAATTCGTTGGCAAAAGCTTATGCAGGAAATGGAGAATTTCAGAAAGCCTATCAAGCCTTTGTGCGACATTCCCAACTTAAAGATAAGATGTTGAATACCGAAAGCATCAAAAGAATTGCAGATATGCAAATTCGTTATGAAACAGAAAAAAAAGAGGCTCTGTTGCAAAAAGCCAACGTGCAATTAATTCAACAGCAGGAGAAAAACCGAAGGCAGCGTAATCTGATATTTTTTGGTATCCTGATAATTTTAACAGTTTCAGTTTTTAGTATTCTTCTTGTCAGGCAAAACCGCCGGGTTCGCCTGGCCAATGAATTACTTGCCATTAAGAATCAGGAGATAATGCAGCAAAAAGAAGAGATTCAGGCGCAGCGCGATGCCATTGAAGAACAGAAAAATGAGATTGAGAAACAACGCGATATTGCCGAAAAACAACGCGACCAGATTTCGGTTCAAAAGCAAAAAATTACCGACAGCATTGAATACGCCAGTAAAATACAGACCGCTGTACTTCCTCCATCACAATTGGTTACTAAAGTAATTCCCAACGCATTTATTATGTTACGTCCACGTGATATTGTGAGTGGCGATTTTTATTGGGTTCGCAAAGTAAATAACCAGTCTGTGGTAGCTGCTGTCGATTGCACCGGCCATGGTGTTCCCGGTGCTTTTATGAGCATGTTGGGAACGTCGCTACTAAACGAGATTGTTGACAAAGGCAGTTTTACTGATGCGGCCGATATCTTAAACCAGTTACGCGAGCGAGTTAAGAACGCCCTGCATCAGAATCAGGAGTATGGCGAAAGCACCTCCGACGGAATGGATTGTGCGCTTTGTATTATCGATTTCGAAAAGCAAAAGATGCAATTTGCCGGTGCTAATAACCCGCTTTATATTTTCCGTAATCAACAATTAATTGAATATGCAGGAGACCGTATGCCCATTGGTATTCATTTGTTGGTTGAAGAGCAGTTTAAAAACCACACCATTGATTTAGCGCCTAACGATATGCTTTATATATTCTCCGATGGTTACTACGATCAGTTTGGCGGAGATAAGGGACGTAAAATGTACAGTCGGAATTTTAAGCAAAACCTTTTTGAGATTCATACTTATCCGGTTCAGGAGCAGGGGCGTCTGCTGGAAACCATTTTTGATACATGGAAAGGTAATCATCGGCAGATTGATGACGTACTGGTTATGGGTATCCGAATATAACAAGTTGCATTTAATGGTGATTTTTAAATAAGTAGTTGATGTAAAAAAACTTTTTTGCATTTTCCTTTTTAACGTGTGATTATTAGTAACTTTGGTTTAACAAATTGGTTTTACTTTTGATGATGAAGTTATTTTATTGAATCAGTATGAAAGTTTTTTGGCTACTTTTTGTTTGTTTTGCTTCACTAAATCTGGCGGCTAATATTTCTTCCGACAACGATTGGTTAAATGAAGTTGCAAAAGCTTCGCAAGACGAAAAAGTGAGCAAATTGCTTAACAGTCTGGAGCAATCAGATGAAATAACCGTGCAGCAGGCTATTACCTATGCAAGCGACGCCTTAAAATGGGCCGAAGCATTGGATAATGATAAAGATTTGGCCCGATTGCTGAACTTTTTGGGAAACAGTTATTATGGTTTGGGAAATTATGATCAGGCGTTAAATTATTACCAAAAGTCGTTAAAAGTAACCCTGCGTTTGGGGAATAAATCGGAGATTGCCAATCTGATGCAAAAAATTGGAATTGTTTCGTTTACCACCAACGATTACAAAAAAGCTTTGCTGTATTTTGAGCAGACCCTGAAAATCTATCAGGAAATTCAATATCCCATGCGCGAAGCCGAACTTTTCACCAGTATCGGTTCCATTTACCTGTATTGGAATGAATACGAAAAAGCCATCGAGAATTTTGATTTTGCCCGTCATATATACCAGACTCTGGAATATTTACCAGCTCTTGAGAATCTGAATTACCTGAAAGGATTTGCGTATTATAAAAGTCAGCAATACGAACTTGCCCTTCAGTGGTACAAAAAGGCTTTGGAAATAAACCAGAAAATTGAAAACCGGGCTGGAAGTGCGAAGCTATGGAACGCTATGGGACAACTTTTTTTCGAAAAAGAAGAAATGAAAAATGCCCTTGATTGTTATTTAACAGCCTATGAAATTCAGGTGAGTCAGGGCGATGAAATTTTATTGGCGCAGGCTTTAAATAACTTGGCAAATGTACATAAGGAGCTGGGTAATTATGATAAATCAGCGCTTTACCTGGATCAAAGTCTTGAGTTATCAACGCGTTTGGGTTTGTATCTTACGCAAATGGATAATTACAAATTGTTTTACGAATTGCACTATTTACAAAACAATTCAAAAGAGGCCCTGTACTACTACCAGGCTTATGTTCACCTGCGCGATTCGGTTTTTATGGAAAATAAAAATAATGAACCGATAGCCGTGAATCTTTTAGCTCAAAACAAAGAACTTAGTTTAAAAAAAGAATTGATTCAGCAGAAGAAAAATTTTAAACAGTTGTTATTGGGTTCTTCATTGGCTATAGTGGTTTTAGTTCTGGTAGTGTTTTTTCAACAGATTAAAATAAAACAACTGGAATAAGCTGCATTTTTATAATTTAGTCGCTGCTTAATTTAAATCAATTAAAAAGAAAATATTATGTCGATACATAAAGAAGTAAAAGTAATTACTACGCATATACTGAGCGAGATGAAGTTTAAAGGCGAAAAAATCAGTATGCTTACTGCCTACGATTTTAGTATGGCTAAGCTGGTCGATTCCGCCGGAATTGATGTGATTTTAGTTGGCGATTCGGCATCAAACGTAATGGCCGGTTATGAAACCACGCTTCCCATAACGCTCGATAATATGATATACCATGCCGCATCGGTGGTTCGCGGGGTTAAGCGCGCTTTGGTGGTAGTCGATTTGCCTTTTGGAACCTACCAGGGAAACTCAAAAGAAGCGCTTTATTCAGCCATCCGCATTATGAAAGAAACCGGAGCACATGCAGTTAAGTTGGAGGGAGGAATTGGAGTCAAAGAATCGGTTGAACGAATTTTATCGGCAGGGATTCCGGTAATGGGACATTTGGGATTAACTCCGCAGAGTATTCATAAATTTGGGACCTATGTTGTTCGGGCAAAAGAAGAAGAAGAGGCCGAACAGTTAAAAAAGGACGCCGTTTTGCTCGAGGAATTGGGCTGTTTTGCCATTGTACTCGAAAAAGTTCCGGCAAAACTGGCCGAAGAAGTAGCCCAAATGGTTAAGATTCCTATTATTGGAATTGGTGCCGGTGGCGGTGTCGACGGACAAGTTTTGGTTGTGCACGATATGTTGGGCATAAACCAGGATTTTTCGCCCCGTTTTTTACGTCGTTATCACAATCTGGCTGCAGAAATTGAAGGAGCCGTGAAATCGTATATCGATGATGTGAAAAGCCGCGATTTTCCCAATGAACGAGAACAATATTAATATCCTCAAAAACAGGTTTTAATGGATGCAAAAAAAGTTTTATTCGAGGATAATCACATAATTGCTATAAATAAAAGTGTTTCGGACATTGTGCAGGGCGATAAAACGGGCGACGAACCCCTGAGTGAGAAAGTAAAGAGCTATTTAAAGGTTAAGTACCAAAAGCCAGGGAATGTATTTGTAGGAGTTACCCACCGACTCGACAGGCCTACGAGCGGAGTGGTTTTATTTGCACGAACCAGTAAAGCACTTACCCGTCTGAACGCTATGTTTCAGGAAAAAACCCAGATTCAAAAAACCTACTGGGCCATTGTAAAAAATCGTCCGGAGCAAGATTCCGGTCGTCTGGTTCATTTTTTATTGCGCGATACCCAAAAGAATAAATCAACCGTTGTTAAAAAACCGGTTAAAGATGCCAAAGAGGCAATTCTTGAGTATGAATTGATGGCGCAAAGTGATAATTTTTATTTGCTTCAAATAAATCTTTTAACCGGACGACATCATCAAATCAGGGCACAGTTAGCCGCCATTGGTTGCCCAATAAAAGGCGATTTAAAATATGGTTTTTCGCGTTCCAATCCCGACGGCGGAATTAGTTTGCACGCCCGCTCCATTGAATTTGCACATCCTGTAAGTAAAGCGCAGATTAAAATTGTGGCTCCGGTTCCCGATGATAAACTTTGGCAGTATTTTGAACAAGCAAGTCAATGTAAATAGGAGTATAGCCTTAATTATTGGCTGTTGTTTTTTTAAGAATTAGTCCGGCTGAATTTTTTTGGATTTTTAATTCCGTTTTTTGCATTCATTTTAATTCTTATATTTGAGTTACAAATAAGATAAGATTTTCAAATGAGTCCACTTATTATTAAAGGTACTGAAACCACACTAGCCGTAACTCTTGATAAAGCAAACGGTATTTTTGAGTTTTCCGGAAAATCGAGGCCTGAGAATGTTAGCGATTTTTTTGAACCCATTTTTAATTGGTTCGAAGGGTATGAAAAACAGCCCAATCAGGAAACCCTGGTAAATTTTAAGCTGGATTATTATAATTCCTCATCGGCAAAAGTGTTGTTGCGCTTATTGGTCAGGATAGAGGAATTGGCTGAAAACGGAGTGCAATCAAAAATTCATTGGTATTACCGTGGCAACGACGAGGACATGAAAGAATCGGGCGAAGATTATGCTTCGCTGGTTTCGGTCCCTTTCGAATTTTTTAAGATGGAATAATTAATTGCCTGTTTAAATTTTAATTCCGCTTTAAAACCAGCCTTTACTGAAAATAAACAATACGAGTATTTACAAACCAGTCGGTTTATTATAGAAACAAACCTAAACAAGACGAATGTATGAAAAAGATTATTTCAACCGATAAAGCTCCCAAAGCTATCGGACCTTACAGCCAGGCAGTATATTATAATGGACAGTTGTTTATTTCAGGACAATTGCCTATTGATCCGGCTACCGGAAAAATGCCTGAAGGAATTAAAGCACAAACCGAACAAGCTTTAAAAAATATAAAAGCAATTCTCGAAGAAGCCAAGTTTACACTCGACGACGTGGTAAAATCGACTGTGCTTTTGAAAGATATTGGTGATTTTGCGGCTATGAATGAAGTGTACGCTACTTTTTACACCTCGAAACCCCCTGCACGTGCAGCATATGAAGTGGCAAACCTTCCGCTGGGAGCCATGATAGAAATTGAAACCATTGCCATGAGGGCATGCAAATAAAAAAGGCGCTTTAAAAAGCGCCTTTTTTATGCTCATGAAAATTCTTATTCAGAAACTACAACAAAAGGTAAATCAAATTCCACCTCTTTATGTAATTTTATTTTTGCAACGTATTCACCAACTTCTTTAATGCTGTCGCCTTTAACAAGTATGTTTTTACGTTCAATCTGATAACCTTCTTTCTGAAGTGCTTCAGCCAATTGAATGTTGTTTACCGAGCCAAAAATCTTACCGGTTGAGCTGGTTTTAGCTCCAATGGTAATTTTAACATCAGTAAGTTTTTCTTTTAACTCAAGTGCTTCTTTTTTAATTTTTTCTTCTTTGTGCGCACGTTGCTTCAGGTTTTCGGCCATTACTTTTTTAGCCGATTCAGTAGCTAATACGGCTAATCCCTGAGGGATAAGGTAATTGCGTCCGTAACCGTCTTTAACTTTAACTACTTCGTTTTTGTAACCTAAGCTGGCGATATCTTGTTTTAATATAATTTCCATTTTTCGTCCTCCCTAATTATTTAAGCATGTCAGTTACATATGGAAGCAAAGCAATATGGCGGGCTCTTTTAATGGCAACCGATACTTTGCGTTGATATTTTAACGAGGTACCGGTAATGCGGCGAGGAAGAATTTTTCCCTGTTC
>JBFWMB010000138.1:0-7848 GCA_050251815.1 Salinivirgaceae bacterium
CATTGTTATTTTTATTTATTTGTATTACAGTATACAGTTGAATGAAGCATAAGATTATATGAAAATTAACAAAACCTCTGTTTCACAGTGCAATTTGGTGTGATTTTTGTAATAATAAAAATTCCTTGTTTTTGAAATTAGAAACCAAATGTATAAAGTAATTATGTTTACAGATTAGCAAGTGATAACCCTATTATTAAAACCCTTTTACAATGAAACGACGACTGAAAAAAATTGAAGATGAAGAATGGAAAAGAATTCCCTATGCCGACAAACATTACGAAGTTAGTAACTATGGCCGAATAAAGAGTTTTTGCTACGATAAAGTAAATGGCCGAATTGTAAAACCTGGTGTGATTAAAGGTTTTTTAAACGTTAGCTTTTTATCTGAAGGAAAGAGAAGCGATCTTTTTTAGTACATAAAATTACAGCTGAGCTATTTGTTGAAAAAACAAACACTGGGCAGGACACGGTAATTCACCTTGACTGGAACAAAAGTAACAATCAACATTCAAATCTGGAGTGGGTTACAAAAGAGGAAGCTTATAAACGAATGTTTAGCCGCATTCACGAAAAGCGTCGTAATTCCAAAGAAAAAATCATTACTTACTCTAAACTTAATGCCGAAGATGTACTGCGCATTAAATCGATGTTGCAGCGAGGTATTACACAAAATGTGATTGCAAAACTATTTTGTGTAAGCGAGATGCAAATCACGCGTATTAAGCGTGGAGAGAACTGGGCTCATATCAAAGCTCCGGAAGAAGTGCTGTCATAAAATATTAAATACCTATCTTTACCCGCCTTTTTAAAACAGAGGCGGGTTTTTATTTTTACTATGATTACAAAGAAAGTTGCCCTTACTACCTTGGGCTGTAAATTGAATTTTTCAGAATCGTCGGGAATTGCACAGCAGTTTGAAGAAGCCGGTTACACAAGGGTTGAACCCGGAGAACAAGCCGATGTATACATTATAAACACTTGTACGGTTACCGAATTGGCTAATAAAAAAAGCAAGCAGGCCATTCGTAAAATGATTAAACAAAATCCAAAGGCAAAAGTGGTTGCTGTTGGTTGTTACTCGCAATTAAAACCCAATGAAGTTTCAGCTATTGAAGGCGTTGATTTGGTTTTGGGTTCCGATAATAAATTTGAAGTTCTTAAGGAATTAGAAAAACTTGAAGCCGGTTCTCCCACCCAAATAGTAGTTTCTAAAAGCCATAAAGAAGATAAATTCACCCCAAGTTATTCTTTTGGCGATCGAACCCGGAGCTTTCTGAAAGTTCAGGACGGGTGTGATTATTTTTGTTCTTACTGTACCATACCGGGAGCCCGGGGTAGGAGCCGCAATAATAGTGTTGAAGAAACTATTGCAAAAGCCCGTGAAGTGATAAGCAAAGGAATAAAAGAAATTATTTTAACCGGTGTAAATATTGGTGATTTTGGACGCAGCACCGATGAAAATTTTTTTCAACTGGTAAAAGCTTTTGAACGGGTTGAAGGTTTGGAGCGCCTGCGCATATCATCAATTGAACCCAATTTGTTAACCGACGAAATTCTTGAATTTGCGGTGCATTCTACCAAAATTGTTCCGCATTTTCATTTGCCCTTGCAGTGTGGAACCGACCATTTGCTCCGACTCATGCGCCGTCGTTATACTACTTCCTTATATGCCAGGCGCATTGCAAAAATAAAAAGCCTGTTGCCCGATGCCTGTATTGCTGCCGATGTAATAGTAGGCGTTCCGGGCGAAACCGATGATGAATTTGAGAAGAGTCTCGAATTTATCCGGAGTATTGATATTTCGTATTTGCATGTATTTACCTATTCTGAGCGCGAAAATACGATGGCCGTAAAAATGGAAGGGCAGGTTCCGCCTGAAATAAGAAAAGAACGAAGCAGACGCATGCATGAACTTGCACTTGAAAAACAAACGCATTTTCAGCAGCAACACCTGAATACGGTTCGCCCGGTTTTGTTTGAAGCAATGGAGTCCAAAGGACTGATGAGCGGTTTTACCGATAATTATATAAAAGTGGAAATTCCTTTTCAGAAAAACCTGATAAACACCACCCAACCGGTAAAGCTTGAACGTATAAAAGCCAACGGAACTGTTCAGGGTAAATTAATTATTGAGGCATGAATTTAGAACACGTATTAAACAGAACGATTAAAGTGGCCGAAACAGCAGGCAGCTTTATTATTGAACAAGGGAAAGATTTTTCTATCGATGTGGTTGAGAAAAAAGGACATCAGGACTTTGTATCGTTTGTTGATAAAGAAGCAGAACGAATTTTGGTTGAAGGTTTACGGGGCATTCTTCCCGATTCGGGTTTTATAGCCGAAGAAAATACGGCAGGTAATAATAATGAAAAGCATCTGTGGATAATTGATCCGCTCGACGGAACTACAAATTTTATTCATGGTGTGGCACCTTATGCCATAAGTATCGCCTTGCAAATTGAGGGCAAAACGGAGCTCGGACTAATTTATGAACTGGGCCATAAAGAAATGTTTTATTCCTGTTCCGGAATGCCGGTATATTGCAACCAAAAAGAAGTTACCGTTTCAAAAGCCGATGGAATGAAAAACGGTTTAATTGCCACCGGTTTTCATACGAGTAACTTTGAACGATTGGACCAACAATTAAGCGTAGTTAAAAATATTATTGAAGGTTCGCATGGACTTCGCAGACATGGTTCGGCTGCCACCGATTTGGCCTATGTTGCAGCAGGCCGTTTTGATGGTTTTTTTGAATATGGGTTAAACCCTTGGGACGTTGCAGCCGGGGCCTTTCTGGTTCAGCAGGCTGGTGGCAAAGTTTCAGACTTTTCCGGAGCCGAAAACTATTTGTTTGGTAAAGAAATGATTGCCGGAAGCCCAAAGGTTCACCACGATTTGTTAACGCTTTTAAAAACAAAGTTATAGCGTGAATTAAAAGCTTTGTTAGGTGTGTTCAATTAAATGTTCTATTTTTAGTTGTTAATTTTAAACCAGTGGAATTATGAAAAAGTGCATCTTTTGGATAGTTTTTGTTTTAATCGGCTTGACTTTTTCCCGATTATCTGAGGCACAAAGCATCGATGTGAGTTTCGATCATGCAGCATTTTTTTCTCCTGAAATGGGGTCATATGTGGAAACCTACCTTAGCGTTTATGGGAATTCCCTGGTTTATAAGCTCAATAACGATAATTTTTACGAAGCTACAGTGGAAGCAACGCTGGTTTTTAAAAATGCCAATCAGGTAAAAGAGTTTCGTAAATTTAAAATACAGAGTCCGGCCTTGGCTGATACCACAACTATTTTTCCCGATTTAAGTGAGATGCAACGAATTCTTATTCCCGAGGGCGTTTATAATTTCCAGTTGCAGGTCCGCGATCTGAATGCTGCTGATACCATGCTTCCATTTAAACACAGTGGCCTGATAACGGTAAACTTTCCTAAAAATCAACTGTCAATAAGCGACATGGAATTGGTTGAGCAACATACACCGGCTTATAAAGAAAATATTTATGTAAAAGGTGAAACTGAATATAAACCTTATGTTTCAAGCATTTTTCCTAAAGAAAAGCAATCCATTAAAGTTTATGCCGAAGTATATAATGCAGCACATGAGTTTGGTCCTATCGAGGATTTTCTTGTATTGTTTCATATCGAGAGTGTTCATACATCAAAACCCATAAAGGAATTCAGCAGCATTCAAAAGGAAATGGCACATAATGTAAATGTTATTTTTAAGGAAATATCAATAGCCGGTTTACCGGCAGGGAATTATTATCTGGTTATCGAATTGCGCGATAAAAAAGACAATCCGGTTTTATCGGCCAAAAAATTCTTTCAGCGGGAAAGCTTAATGAAGCAAAAGAGTACTTTAACTGTTTCCGGGGTAAAAGTTCCACAGGCTTTTGCCAGGCAATATCAGCATGCCGATTCATTGGTTTATTACCTTAATACGCTCCGTCCGATAAGTGATAGTGCTGAAATGCATTTTATCGACCAACAGGAACAGGCCCGTAACATACCCTTGATGCAACAATTCCTGTATCAGTTTTGGAAAGAACGCAATCAAAAGCATCCTGAATTAGCCTGGAGCGAGTACCTTAATTTGGTTTCCATGGTCGATCAGCAATACAAAACGGACCATTTACCTGGTTTTAAAACCGATCGCGGACGTATTCTTTTGCAATACGGGGCACCCATCAATGTATATGCTGAAAAGGATGAACCGGGAGCAAAACCTTATGAAATCTGGCATTATTACCAGATTGCCAATCAAAGCAACCTGAAATTTATTTTTGTGCAAAATAATAATGATGCAAGTGATTTTATTCTGGTACACTCAAACCTTATGGGGCAAAAAAACAATCCGGACTGGGAACAAGAAATATATTCCAACCCGCTTAAAAAGAAGGTAAGGAGTAAAGCACGCGAATACATTGAAGAGTATTAAATGATTTTTTTTGAAAAAATAAGTTATTACGGAGTACTTGCCTGGTTCTGGTTCTTATCGAAACTACCCCTGCGCTTTTTGTTTTTTGCATCGGAACTACTTACTTTTTTGGTTTATCGTCTTATCGGATATCGTAAGAAAGTAGTTATGCAAAATTTGCAAAACGCTTTTCCGAATCACGATGCAAAAGCGATAAAAAAGATTGCACGCAAGTATTATCGCCATTTGTCGGTAATGATTGTTGAGAATATTTACCTGCGATTTGTACCGCGCAATCAATTGGTAAACCACCTTGTAGTCGAAGAGGTTGAATTGTTTCAGAAACTCTACTGCGAAAAACGAAACGTGGTTTTAATGTTAGGTCATCTGGGGAACTGGGAGATGGGCGGAATTTTGTCGCAGTTTATTCCTTATCGGTTTGCAGCGGTTTATAAAAAACTCAGCAGCCCGGTTTTCGATAAAATTTATTTTGATATCCGAAGTCGTTTGGGGGTTATTCCGGTTGAAATGAAAGAGGTACTACGAAAAGTACATCAATTAAACAACGAAGAAACACCTTTTGCTTTGTTTATGGTTGCCGATCAGGCTCCACTGTTTAGCGAAACCCAGCACTGGATTCCCTTTTTGCATCAGGATACTGGTGTGTATTTAGGTTCGGAGAAACTGGCCCGGAAATTCGATATGGCCGTGGTTTACCTGGAGTTAATTCGCATTAAAAAAGGGAGTTATCGCCTGCGTCCCACGCTGATTACCGAAACCCCGAAGGAAACCCGGCCTAAAGAAATTACCGAACGCTTCTTTCAATTGCTTGAGGCATCAATCCTCGACGCTCCCCGTTATTGGCTGTGGTCGCACCGCCGATGGAAACATCAGCGATAAAAAGTCCTGTATCTTTTTTAGCGCTACAAAGGAAGCTTGTGTTAGTTTAATAACTAAAAAGCGCTATTTTTAGGCCAAATTATATCAAAGTTACCTTTATCTATGACAAAAGTTGCTGTAGTTATTCTGAATTGGAATGGGAGACATTTTCTTAACCAATTTTTGCCTTCGGTGGTGGCTCATTCCCTTAATGAACAAACTGAGGTTTGGGTAGCTGACAACGGATCGACCGATGATAGTATTGGTTTTCTTGAAAGCAATTTTCCACAGGTAAAACTAATTGCATTCGATAAAAACTACGGCTTTACCGGAGGCTATAACAGGGCTTTACAGCAAATTAAAGCCAGGTATTATGTTTTGTTGAATTCCGATGTGGAAGTTACGCAAAACTGGCTTGAACCAATAATATCGTACATGGATGCGAATGAAACGGTAGCTGCCGCTATGCCCAAACTACTCTCGTTTGCCGAGCGTAATCAATTTGAGTACGCAGGAGCCGCCGGGGGATTTATCGACTTTTTGGGCTTCCCCTTTTGTCGCGGGCGGATACTTAGTGAACTGGAGCAGGACGAAGGCCAGTACGATAAACTGTCTGAAATATTTTGGGCTACCGGTGCCTGTTTGTTTGTAAACGCAAACATTTATCATGAAGTGGGTGGTTTGGATGAAGATTTCTTTGCTCACATGGAAGAAATTGATTTGTGTTGGCGGATGAAAAACCGGGGGTATAAAATTATGTATCTGCCGCAATCGGTTGTTTATCATGTGGGAGGGGGAACATTACCCAATAACAACCCACGGAAATTGTTTTTGAATTACCGGAACAATTTGTTATTACTCTATAAAAATTTGCCCGAAAATAAGCTCAATACTATTCTGTTTTCACGGATGATACTCGATGGCATGTCGGCAGTATTGTATTTGCTGCAGGGAAAAATGGCCTTTTTTCTTTCGGTACCCAAAGCTCATTTTGCCTTTTATGGCATGGTTAAAAGCTTCCGCGCCAAGCGGAAACAAAATATTCAACTGACTTTGCATGTACAGCATGCTGAAATTTTTAAGCGTAGCATTGTCTTCTCATTTTTTGTGCGCAAAGCCCGCAAATTCTCCGATTTAAGCGCCAAAGGCTGGCGTTTAACCCGCTAAAATTCTCGATTAAATGTTTTTTGTCATTAAATTTTCTGTTGTAAAAGCATTATTTAGTGCGCTTTTGATTATTAACTTTGAGCACATAAATTAACGTACCAAAGTTTATTAGTAAACATTAAATTCGAAAAATCATGTTCAATAAATTAATTGCAGCTTTGCTTCCCTTTATGCCCAAAAAGCTTATCTGGATATTCTCGAAGCGTTACATTTCAGGAGTTACTGTTGCTGATGCCATAAAAGCATCGAAAGATTTGAATGCCCGTGGCATGATGGTTACCCTCGATATTTTGGGAGAATTTATCAAAACCCTTGAAGAGGCAGAAAAAAACCGCGACGAATACCTTGAATTGATTGATGTGATAGAAAAAGAAGGAATTAACGGCAATTATTCGGTTAAACCTTCGATGTTTGGTCTTTTGCTCGACGAGGAAGTTTGCTTCCAGCACATCAGGGCTATTGTTGAAAAGGCCGCATCGTACAACAACTTTATACGGGTCGATATGGAAGACTCGCCATGTACTACAAAAACCATTAATTTGTACCGCCGCTTAAAGGCTGAGTTCCCCAAAAATTGTGGTTTGGTACTTCAGGCTTATATGCGCAGAACTTTGCAGGATATAAAAGATTTGATGGATATCCATTCGAAAGAAATTCCTTTGAATTATCGCTTATGCAAAGGTATTTATATTGAGCCGGTTGAAATAGCCTACAAAAAGTACGAAGAGGTGAACCAACATTATCTTGAAGATTTGGAATATATGTTTGCCAATGGGGTTTACGCCGGTATTGCCACCCACGATAAACCATTGATTGAAGGTGCCTACAAACTTATTGAAAAGTATAATGTTCCTAAAGAAATGTATGAGTTCCAGATGCTTTACGGGGTTACTCCCGATTTACGTCAAAGTATTGTTGATGCCGGACACCGACTCCGGGTTTACGTTCCTTACGGAAAACAGTGGTTTGGTTACTCAACCCGCCGCTTAAAAGAGAACCCCAAAATGGCCAGCCATATTATCAAGGCCTTGTTTGTACGCGGATAATTAACTCCACACTATATATTGAAGCCATATTCTTTTTAAGGGTATGGCTTTTTTGTTTTAAGTGCTGCCTGAGCAGTAGTTTTTAATCAATATTTTTTTTGAACGCGGATAACGCGGATTAACGCGGTTGCGGGAGCAGTGATAGTGAAAAGTGACAGGGAGACCGGATGCTGGTTACTGGATTTTCGATTTTCGATTTTTGATTTTTGATTTCAGATTCTAGACTGAAGACGTAAGACAAAAGGGAAAATGAAACATCCATGATAATCAGAATTGACACACACGAGTATGATTATGCTTCATGGATGTTCCATCTGACAATTAAAA
>JBFWMB010000139.1:0-7798 GCA_050251815.1 Salinivirgaceae bacterium
AGAAAAGTGTGTATTTTTACAATGGTCCAATTGGAAAAAAGCCCGCGAGCCCAACATTTTTGCCGAAATACTGAAGACTCACGGGCAAAGCACCGAAGCGCAAGGTGCAAAATTAACTTTATTTATTTAATAATTTAAATTTTGTAAACATGAAAAAATTAGAAAAACAACAAATGGAAAACACGGTAGGTGGGGTAGATCTTAAAACCTATTGTGATACGGTAAAAGCAATACTTTTGAATCCGGACAATGTGGTACCAGATGATGGTGCAGGTTATGCTGCCTTTTTATGTTCAGGATTATGGTAGCCAACATTAAGGGGCTTTAAATAGAAGGGTTCAACTTTAGTTAGTTTGAAATGTTTTAATTTAAGCTCAGAAACTATTGAAAGGAGGCTATCCAGGTAGTAGCTTAGGATAGCCTTTTTTTAAATTAATTTAATATGAGAGTTTTATATTTATTTTTTTTTAGCCTGCCTTTATGGCTTTATTCTCAAGAGTTATTTGAGATAAAAGGTATTGTAAATTCGAAAGCCGATAGCCTTCCGCTGGCCTATGCACATATAGGCATCCCGTCGCTTGGGATAGGAACGGTTTCGAATATTTACGGCGAATTCCGCCTGCAAATTGAATGTGAAAAAAGCGATAGCCTTCAAATTAGTTACCTGGGTTATAAAACCATAAAAAGACCGGTTGTTGAACTTTTAAAAGACACGGTTTTTTATCTGGAGGAATTTGATGTAGCCATGGAACAAATCAATATTATTCCTCAGGAAACTTTAAAAGACCTGTTTAAAAAGGCTGTTAAAGCTATGCCCCGAAATTATGCCTCGCAGCTTCATTACGCCAAAGGCTTTTATAGAGAAACACAATATAGTAAAAGTACAAATGAATATACCCGCTTACTTGAAGTAGCCTTTAATATGCAGGACAGAGGCATAAAAACATCGACCGACCACATCCGTATGGATATTGAACAGCTTCGAAAATCGGACGATTTTTCGGACGACACATTTTTAAGCAAAGCATTGGCGGCATTTTTTCCTGAACTGTTTAACTTTTTGTATGGTTCGCTAAAGGCAAATCCCATCAGAACTTATTACAGCGACAGAAGCTCACAAAAAACGAATGTGCTCGATCTTTTGTTAAACGACACCTCGGCACATTGGGTATTATTAAAAACTTTTAGCGACGATTTTGGAACGTATAGCGAATTAGGATTTTCAGTCAATTCATCCATGTTTAAACACGAAGGTACCCTGGTAATAAATCAGGACGATTTTGCCCTCGTTAGGCTTAAATTGAACAGTAATTTAAAATTCAGGTCTGAAGTGGAAGGAAGGTATTTTAGTATGGAATATAAAAATTTCAATGGCGTTTACCTGCCCATTTATATTATCGATAAGCATGTAAGCGATATTCGGAAAGATGGTCTGGGAGGATCCACCAATGGCATTTCAATTAATAAATTGGTGTTTACCGATTATTATTTTAAACGCAGTGAATTTGAACGTATCAAACGAAAGTTTGACCTAAAGAATAAAGGTGATGTCTATAATCATAAGGATGTTTACGATGCCGAATTCTGGAATAATTACAACATGTTATTGGAGGAACCTCTTAACCCCAAAGTAATTCAGGATTTGGAAAAAGGTTTCGGTTTAAATGAACAGTTCCAAAAGAACAGCTTGTAATACCCTGCAAAACCAATTGCTTAAACATAGCGAGTAAAATACAAAATGATGAAAACAGTACTTCAGAAAATCAGGTGGTGGGAACTTTTAGTAATTACCCTGCTTTTATTGTTTATTTTCCGTTATATCCATGCTTACCCTCTTCCTCAATCAGCAGGTTTGGAAACCACTCCTTTTGATAACTTTTTTAAATTCAATTATCTTTTTAATGCTTCGTTATGGGTGCTGCGGGTTATGCTTGCCAGCCTGCTTTTATTGGTCATTGGATCTGTTTTTAACCTGAAACATTCATTTTCAACTACCCTAAAAGCAAGCCTTTTGGCAAGCTATATTTATTTTATCCAATATATTGGCATGCTAATTTATGTGTTTGTTATAGGAGGTACTTATTCCCGCGAAAAATGGCAACATACTCAGACGAGTTTCCAGAAGCTTTTTAATGTTGAAGCGGATACCTTATTGGGAAATTATTTAAACGGCTTAAATATATGGGCGGTTATTTACATAGTTGCCCTGGCTTTTTTGGTTTCTTATTTAGGAAAGATGCCAATTAAAAGCGCCGGTATAATTACAGGTGTTTCATTAATAGTTTTATATTTATTAAAACCATTGCTAATGATGGTTTTTACTTTATAGAAAATTGGATTAGGAATAAGTTTATGAGAAGGTTATTAGTTTCGTTTTTAGCTATTTTAGTTGTCCTGGCAAGTTTATTATTGGCTTTGAAAGAAAAAGTTAATTCTAAAAATGAATTGGTTAAAAATATAAGCTTTTTAACTGTTGATGATTTTACCTTGATAAACAATCCGAATAAAGTATTGCAGGATAAATTAGCTTTAGTTTTTTTCAGCACCCATTGTAGTTTATGTAGTTATGAGCTGGAACAGCTTAAATACAAAGCTTATACCGAAATAGATTTTCTTTTCTGTTCGCTTGAACCTAAAGACTCAATACTACAGTATATAAGGTACAATGATTTTGAGCCGGCTCCCAATTTAATTTTTGCTCAAATTGATTCATCCCTTTTGAAACATAAATATCAGCTAAAAGGCTACCCCAGTTATTTTCTCTATAAGGATGATTCTTTAGTAACTTATAAGTCCGGGATTCTATCCGACCAAAAAATCAGGAATGTTTTTTATGGAGAAAATTAAGGGGAGAAAGCCTTATATAAATCTCCAGCACGATCAAACCGATTGTGGCGTAGCCTGTTTGCAGAGTATTGTTAACTATTATGGGGGTTCTGTAGGTTTAGAGGTGTTACGCGAACGCAGCGGAACCAATACGCAGGGAACGACCTTGTTGGGTTTGTGGCAGGCTGCACAGGAAAGCGGTTTTACCGCTGAAGGATGCCAGGCTGATATTACAGCTTTACGTGAACACGGCAAACCTACTATTTTGCATATTGAACTGCCCAATAAATTACAACATTATATAATTTACTATGGTGAGAAAAAGGGAAAGGCTATTATAGGTGATCCAGGCAAAGGAATGGAAACCCTTCGATTTGAAGATTTGGATTTACTATGGAAAAGTAAAAAATGCCTTACCCTTGAACCTAATGAAATCTTTGAAAATTTAAAAAAACTTGGGAATGAAAAAAAGACCTGGCTAAAACAATTAATTATAGATGACATGCAACTGCTGGTTTCATCTACCTTTTTAGGATTGTTGGTTGCACTTTTGGGTTTGTCTGCAGCGTTGTTTAATCAGGTATTAATCGATAAAATATTACCCGATAACAATTTTGAAAAGTTGTATCAGGGAATTTGGATGCTTACCACCTTACTTTTAGTGCAGGTAGTGTTCCGATTTTTACGAGGTTGGCTGTTAACCCAACAACAAAAGATGTTTCAAATACGCATTGTTTCTTCCTTCTTTGAACGTTTGTTGGCCCTTCCAAAATCATTTTTTGATACGCGAAAAAAGGGCGATTTGATTGCCCGATTGAATGATACCGCCCGAATACAAAACTTTATTTCGCAATTGGCAGGAAGCTTTGTGATAGAGTTTTTGTTGTTGCTTAGTTCACTGGGGTTTTTATTTGTATATAATGTGGATTCCGGACTAATAACATTAGCCATAATACCTGTTTATGTTGGATTTATTTTCATAGCAAGGCCTTATATTACTTCTGCTCAGAATCAGGTGATGGTTGGATTTGCTGAATCTCAAAGTAATTATGTGGACACCCTCAGTGGTATAGAAGTAATTAAAAACCATGATTTGTCGGATATTTATAACCATCAAAACCTTACCATTTACGAGCGGTTTCAGGATAAAGTGTTAAAGATGAGTAAACTTTCTTTAAAAATAAATCTGGTAACTGGTTTTTTAGGGACGTTTTATTTAGTTATCATCATACTGAATGCTTCTTCGAGGGTAATGAACGATAACTTTTCAATTGGGCAATTAGTCGCTGTATTTACTGTTGCCTCAGGAATAATTCCATTAACGGCTCATTTAACTTTTATGATGGTTTCGTTTAAAGAGGCTGAAATTGCCTTCAATCGTATGTTTGAATTGGTACATTATAAAGGAACGCGAAAAAATGGACTTAAAACTATAGATAGCTTTCAACACCTGACATTAGAACGTATTTCATTCAGGTATCCGGGTCGCTCATTATTATTGCATGATTTTAGTTTACAGGTTAAAAAGGGAAAAATTACCGCATTAATTGGGGAAAGTGGTTGTGGTAAAAGTACCTTAACGGGAATATTACAAGGGTTTTACCCAATTGAACAAGGATTGGTTAAAATAAATAATCTGCCTTTGGATGAAATAGCAAGCAGTCCCTGGCATAAGAAATTGGGTGTTGTACCACAAAATATTCATATATTTAACGAGACCCTGTTTTTTAATATAACTCATATGAAACCATCAAAGGAATTGTTGGAATTGTTTGATAAGTTTCTGCTAAAATATGGATTGAACACCTATTTTAATCAGTTTCCTGACCATGTTTTTACTCTGGTCGGGGAGAATGGACTTTCCCTGTCAGGAGGTCAGCAACAAATGGTTGCATTTCTGCGTGCTTTATATCACGAGCCGGAATTACTTATACTTGATGAATTTACTTCAGCAATGGATACTATAAGTGAGCGCCTAGTTTATAAATTATTAAATCAAATCAAGCCAGATATGGGTATTTTGTTGATTACCCATCGTCTTCACAGTATAAGATATCTGGCTGATGAGATTTGTGTTATTGAAAAAGGTAGTGTTCAAAACAAAGGTACGCACGATGAATTGATGCAGGGAAGAAATTTTTACAGTCATTATTGGAATACCATGCTAAACCCCGATTATGCTTCAATTAATCAGCAATAAGTTGGCCCTTTTTTTTGAGTTGTTTTCCGAGTCGTGGGAGTCGCTTAAGCAGCATAAAACACGGAATATACTCACAGGGTTTGGAGTAGCCTGGGGTATTTTAATTCTTTTGGTTTTGTTGGGTGCCGGCGAAGGTTTACAAGCAGGGATTTTGAAGCTTTTTGGATCGTATGCGCAAAACAGTCTTTGGTTTTATGGAGGTAAAACTTCTGAAATACAAGCCGGACAAGCCGAGGGGAAAAGTATTTATTTCGATACCGACTTGTTGACCCAGCTAAGTGCAGTTTTTCCTGAGATTAAAGCCATCTCGCCTGAGCTGGTAAGCGGTTCGCTTTTGGTTTCGCATACCAAATACTCCAGTCGTACCCATGTGTACGGCGTATATCCCAGTTATTTTGACATTAAATTATTGCAAGCCGACTCAGGAAGGGTTTTGAATGCTCACGATCAGTTAAAAATGCGAAAAGTAGCAGTAATCGGTTCAAAGCTGGCCGATGAATTGTTTCAATCGGAAAATGCTTTGGGAAGTTTTATCGAAGTGAATGGGGCTTTGCTTAAAGTTGTTGGGGTGTTGCAGTCGGGCAATCTATTTACGCAAAGCTATCAATCGGCGGTGTTTATAGCCATGCCGGTATTTCAGGAATGCATGAATACCCAGCCTCAGTTTTCGGCTTTTGGTTTAACTTTGGATGAGCAGGCAAATACCCGGATTTCAAAAGAAAAGATAGTAAATTACCTGGCCCGTCGTCTGGGGTTTTCAGTAAGCGACAAACGGGCTGTTTTTGTCAGCGACATGGAAGAACAGGCCAAAAGTTTTAACAAGCTTTTTGCCGGAATAAAGGTTTTTTTGTGGTTGTTGGGTGCCAGTCTTTTAACAAGCGGTGTGGTGGGCATCAGCAATATTATGTTTATTGTGGTTAAGGAACGTACCCGTGAGATTGGTATACGCAAAGCAATAGGAGCAACTCCCCAAAGTATTTTGGGATTGATATTAATTGAAAGTATTACGGTAACGCTGGCAGCAGGTTTGGTAGGTATGGGGCTGGGTGTGGGAATTATTCAAATTATTAATTCCCTGATTCATTCGTCGGCCGATGGCGATCAGGCGCTGGTAACATCCATAAATATTAATTTTACCATTGCATTAATTGCACTTATTACCATTGTTTTGGCGGGCTGTTTGGCCGGTTTGTTTCCTGCCCGCAACGCAGCTGATGTGAAACCGGTTGATGCCATAAACCAGGAATAGAACGGAACTTATGAGAAAGTTTATTTATTTTTTAATTGTAGTATTAGTTGTAGTGGTTGCTTTAATGATTCGAAGCAATACCTCAAAATCGACTTCAAAAATTTCGACTTACAAGGCAACAGTTGATACCGTCCGGCATAGCGAAAAATTATCGGGGACCATTTTTCCACAGTTTGAGGTACAGGTAAAATCGAGCCTTTCGGGTATTTTAGATGCTTATTTTGTGGAAACCGGACAAAAAGTTAAGATTGGGGACTCCATTGCCCGGGTAAAAATTATTCCCGATCCCCGTACCATTGAACAAACCCGCCAGCAATTGGAAATAGCCCGGATTCAATGGAAACAGTACGAAAAGGTTTATTTACGCGAAAAACAATTGTTCGAAAAAGGCGTTGTTTCAAAAAGCGATTTCGACCAGGTTGAAAGTGAATACCTTATCAGTCAACAGGATTATGAGGCAGCCTTAAAAATTTATGATATTGCCCAGAACGGATACACTTCAGGAAATACCTCCATCTCAAATGTTATCCGGGCAACAGCCCGGGGAACTATTGTTGATTTACCCTTAGCCCGGGGCGCAAGCATTACCGAACGGAATACTTTTAGCGAAGGGACTTCGCTGGCGGTTATTGCCGATTTGGAAAATTATATTTTTAAGTCGGGTGTTAACGAAATGGTGGTTCCCAAACTGGCGCCCGGCAAAGAAATGCTTATTGAGATAAACTCTTTACCTGGAATACGTTTTGCTGCGAGACTGACTAAGATAAATCCCAAAGGAGAGAAGCGCGACGGCATTGTAAGTTTTCCTATTGAAGCCATCTTACAGAAAAGCCCAAACTTTCACCTGCTTAAACCCGGATTTACAGCTGTTGCCAATTTAGAAATTGAAGTCGATTCCACTTTACTGGTAGTATTTGAGCAGGATATTCTGTTTAAAAACGATTCTACCTTTGTTGAGGTGCTGAATAAGGAGCAAAAAAAGGAAAAAATAGCTATACTTACCGGAACTTCCGATGGCATTAGAACAGCTGTGGTTTATGGTGTGGATACCAGTTCGCTTATTGTAAAGCAATAAACGTATTATTCAGCAATTAAGGTTTGCTAAAGTTCATCCTGCATTAAAAAATCGGTAAGGTTGATGTTGTGTTCCAGGCTTAGCTTTTTTCGCAGGCGGTAACGGCTTATCTCAACGGCGCGGGTCGAAATATTGAGCAACTGTGCAATTTCTTTTGAGGTGAAATTCATACGCAGGTAGGAGCAAAGCCGTATGTCGTTGTTGGTTAATTTGGGGTAGGCTTCTTTTAAACGCTTAAAGTAACCTTCCTGCGAGAGTTTCAGGTTGTGCAGCGCCATTTTCCATTCTTTGGTTTGTAATTCGAGTCCTTGCGCTATTTGTTTGTCGATGGTATGGATAAATCTGGGCGAAAGCTTTTCGGGTGCATTTTTAACCTCGTTAATGTTTTGTTGCAGGTTTTGCAGCGATTCGTTCTTTTGAATCAGGTAACGCAGGGTGAGCATCAGTT
>JBFWMB010000140.1:0-7571 GCA_050251815.1 Salinivirgaceae bacterium
AAAAAAACAAAAGCCCCGAAATTAAAATTCAGGGCTTAATTAATTGATATGTATAGATTTAATAGTTAAAGTTGAGGGCCTGCAGCAATTAAAGATTTTCCTTCGTCGTTATCGGTATATTTTACAAAGTTTTTAACAAATAGAGCACCCAGTTCCCGGGCACGTTTTTCCCATTCTTTTGGATCAGCATACGTATTGCGTGGGTCAAGAATTTGGGTATCGACTCCTTGTAGCGCGACAGGAACGGTTAAATTGAATATTGGAATTTTTTTGGTTTCTGCTTTTTCAATGGAACCATCTAAAATACGATCAATTATAGCCCGGGTATCTTTAATTGAGATGCGTTTTCCGGTTCCATTCCAACCGGTATTTACCAAATAAGCTTGAGCTCCGTTTGCTTGCATGCGTTCAACAAGTTCTTTGCCATATTTTGTTGGATGAAGACTTAAAAATGCTGCGCCAAAACAAGCAGAGAATGTAGGTTGTGGTTCGGTAATTCCACGTTCGGTTCCGGCCAATTTTGCTGTGAACCCCGATAAGAAATGATACTTGGTTTGTTCCAGACTAAGTTTCGAAACTGGAGGCATAACTCCAAAAGCATCGGCAGTTAAAAAGATGACCTTTTGGGCATGCCCGGCTTTTGAAATAGGTTTTACAATATTCTGAATGTGATAAATAGGGTAGGAAACCCGTGTGTTTTCAGTTACTGAACTGTCGTCGAAATCAATTTTTCCATCGCTGTCAACGGTAACATTTTCTAGAAGGGCATCGCGTTTAATTGCCTGGTAAATATCCGGTTCACTGTCTTTATCCAGCCTGATGGTTTTGGCATAGCATCCGCCTTCGAAATTAAATACGCCATCGTCGTCCCAGCCGTGTTCGTCGTCGCCAATGAGTTGGCGTTTTGGATCGGTCGATAAGGTGGTTTTTCCGGTTCCCGATAAACCAAAGAAAATGGCTACATCACCGTCTTTTCCGACGTTTGCCGAACAGTGCATCGACGGAATTCCCTGAAGAGGCAGGTAATAATTCATCATGGCAAACATTCCCTTTTTCATTTCACCACCATACCAGGTTCCTCCAATCACCTGCATCTTTTCGGTCAGGTTAAAAACGGTGAATACTTCGGAATTCATTCCATGTTCTTTAAACTTTTGATTGCTGGTTTTCGATCCGTTCAGTACTACAAAATCGGGTTCGCCATAAGTAGCCATCTCCTCCTCGGTTGGGCGGATAAACATGTTTTTCACAAAATGGGCCTGCCAGGCTACTTCCATAATGAAGCGAACTTTTAAGCGGGTATTTGGATTAGCACCTAAAAATGTATCCATTACAAAAAGTCGCTTCTCGGAAAGTTGTCTGGCTACAAGGGCTTTCAATTCGTTCCACACTTCTTTTGAAAGGGGTTTATTGTCGTTTTTGGCTTGTTCTGAATTCCACCAAATGGTGTCTTTCGAAATATCATCGTACACAATATATTTATCCTTTGGCGAGCGTCCGGTAAAAATACCGGTCATTACATTTACTGCTCCCAGCTCCGACATTTGGCCTTTTTCATAACCTTCAAGGCTTGGATTCATTTCTTCTTCGTAAAGTTGATCGTACGAGGGATTGTGAATAATTTCTTTTGCGTTGTTAATACCATACTTGCTTAAGTCAATCATCTTCATAAATCGTTAGCTTTTATGTGAATATTTGTGGTAATTTTTAAAAAGAGTCAAATGTCGAATGTTTACTGTTATATTTTATTAACTATTGTCGTTATTGTTTATGATAATTATCATTTGTTTGTTATTTATACTTACCAAACGAAACAAAAATAAGCAATTTAATTAGAATATGTTAAAATTTACTGATTATTAGCTGTTTAATACACAAAACTCAAAACATATTATTTTTCTTAATGTTTAGTTTACAAGGGTAATGCAGAACATAAAATGGGTGCTTGTAAAAAACAAAAAAAAGTATAAGCAATAAAAAACCCCGCATCAGCGGGGTTATTATTTCATTCTACGAACGGGGATGGAATCGTAAGATGGTATCTTTTAAAAATTCTTTATCCATGTGTGTATAAACCTCAGTAGTTGTAATCGATTCGTGACCCAGCATATCCTGAATGGCTCTTAAGTCGGCTCCTCCTTCAATCAGGTGCGTGGCAAATGAATGACGGAAGGTATGTGGACTTACATTTTTTTGGAGGTTAATCTTAACAGTAAGATCCTTAATGATGGTAAAAATCATAACCCGCGTCATTTTTTTTCCGCGACGATTTAAAAATAAGGTGTTTTCATCTTTTCGGTCAACCTTTAATTTAACCCGGTAATTGTCGAGGTAAGCATTGATGGCTTTTTTTGCAATTTTGCCCAGGGGAATTAACCGTTCTTTATTTCCTTTTCCTTGCACTTTTATAAAATTATCATCGAAATGAATATCGGTAATGCGCAAGTTCACCAATTCTGAAACTCTTAATCCACAACCATAAAGCACTTCGAGAATAGCAACGTTCCGGTAACCGGTTTCCGATGAAAGATTAATGGCTTTTATTAAACGATCTACTTCATCAGGAGAAAGAACAACCGGTAATTTTCGACCAATTTTTGGTGTTTCAATAAGTGCCGACGGATCCTTTTCCAATACATCGTGAATTAACAAGTATTTAAAAAAAGATTTAATACCCGATAAAGCCCGGGCTTGGGAACTGGCACTCATACCAAGTTCATTTATATAATCAATAAATTCTCTAATTCTTGCCTGGGTAATCTCTGCCGGATTGCTTGAGTAGTTATTTTGCTCCAGATAATTGGTAAACTTACTAATATCTTTTAAGTAAGCTTCAACAGTATTTGCCGACAACGATTTTTCGAGTTGCAGGTAACTTTTATAACCTTCGAGGTAGTCTGACCAATTCATTATGCTTAATATTTTATTTAATCCGTAAACAGGTAATCAATTATATTGTTTAATAAATAACTAAAAAATTTTACAATAAATTATCGGGTTTATAAAGAATTTTCATTTACAATGATGAATTTATTTTCCCGGTTGTTTTTTTTAGTTTAAAATTCAAATAGCCTTTTAGCATCTTATTGATATCCATTATTTAAAAATAATTTCACGGACTTCTGCATGGCATGATGAATATCAATAAAAAAAGTGCTTTCACCTTAGGTAAGAATCCATTTTAAAAAGTACTTTTGCACAAGAAAATGTTTATTTTATAAATATCTGATTAGCAATGGATTTAATAACGCAAATTAAAGAAAAGGCAAAAAAACACAACAAAACGATTGTGTTGCCCGAAGGAACCGAAGAACGCACTTTAAAAGCTGCCGATATTATTTTAAGCGAAGGTATAGCACAATTGGTAATTATTGCCGATCCAAAAGAGGTTGAGCGTCTGGCGAAAGAGTTTAATCTAAACAACCTGTCGAAAGCAAAAATTGTCAATCCCCTTGCTCACGAGAAAAAGGCCGCTTATATTGAGCAACTTGTTGAACTTCGTAAAAGCAAAGGACTAACTTCCGAGCAGGCACAGAAGCAATTGGAAGATCCCTTGTACCTGGCTGCCATGATGGTAAAAATGGGCGATGCAGATGGTGAAGTAGCCGGAGCTGCCAATGCAACCGGCGATGTGTTACGTCCAGCTTTTCAGATTGTAAAAACAAAACCAGGCGTTAGTGTTGTTTCCGGGGCTTTTCTAATGATTCTAAAAGACAACTCCTTTGGAAACGACGGAATGCTTGTTTTTGCCGATTGTGCCGTACATCCGGATCCTACAGCCGAAGAACTGGCTGAGATTGCCGTTGAAACCGGAAAAACAACCCGTGCCATTGGTGGTTTTGAACCCAAAATTGCCATGTTGAGCTTTTCAACCAAAGGCAGTGCCAAACACGAAATGGTCGATAAGGTCGTAAGAGCAACAGAACTGGCTCAAAAAATGGCTCCCGAGATGCAAATTGACGGAGAATTACAGGCCGATGCTGCAATTATTCCGGCAATTGGTGCCAGCAAAGCCAAAGGAAGCAAAATTGCCGGACATGCCAATGTGTTGGTTTTTCCTACACTTGAAACCGGAAACATTGCTTACAAACTGGTTCAACGTTTGGCCGGAGCCGAAGCCGTTGGTCCCGTACTTCAGGGAATGGCTGCTCCAATTAACGACTTGTCGCGCGGTTGTTCTGTCGACGATATTGTAAGCCTGGTGGCCATAACCTGTAATCAGGCTGCCGCACAATAAACCAAAATAACTTATACATCAAAATAAATTAAACTTATAGTAAATGATTGTTTTAGTTCTTAATTGCGGAAGTTCGTCAATTAAATATCAGTTGCTCGATATGGCATCGGTTGACGAACCTGTTGTAAAAGCAATTGGTGTGGTTGAGCGGATTGGCTTACCCGAAGGTATTTTAACGCACAAGCCCGAGGGTGGTGGCAAATATAAATTTACCGAGCCAATTCCAAATCATGAGGTGGGAATCAACTTTATCCTCGAAGCGCTGGTTAGCCGTGCTCATGGGGTTATCGAAGATGTGTCCGATATTCAGGCAGTGGGCCATCGCGTAGCACATGGCGGGGAATATTTTACCAAAAGTGTTATTATCGATGAAAAAGTAAAGGAGCGTATTGGTAAACTTAGCGATTTGGCCCCTTTACATAATCCGGCCCATCTGGCGGGAATTAATTCGATGGAAAAACTCTTGCCCGAAGTTCCTCAGGTTGCGGTGTTCGATACTTCGTTTCATCAAAGCATGCCACCTGAGTCGTTCTTATACGCTATTCCTTACGAGTATTACACCAAACATAAAGTTCGCCGTTATGGTTTTCACGGAACCAGTCACAAATATGTTGCAGAAAAAGCCTGTGAATTCCTTGGTTTAGATATGAATAATTCAAAAATCATAACCTGCCACTTAGGAAATGGTGCTTCAATTGCAGCCATTTTGAACGGAAAATCCTTCGATACTTCTATGGGCTTTACCCCGGTTGAAGGTTTGATTATGGGAACCCGTGTGGGTAATCTCGATGCCGGAGCGCTACTTTATTTAATGGAAAAGGAAAATCTTGATGTGGATGGCATCAACGACTTGATTAACAAGCGCAGCGGTATGTTGGGAATTTCTGGTATTTCGTCCGATATGCGCGACATTGAAGACGAAGCCTGGAATAAAAAGAACGAGCGGGCTACCCTGGCACTTAATATGTATCATTTGCGGGTTAAGCGTTACATTGGCGCTTTTGCTGCTGAAATTGGCGGAATTGATGCATTGGTTTTCACCGGTGGTGTGGGAGAGAATGGTCCCGAATCGCGCGAAGAAATTTGTAATGGATTGGAGTTTATGGGTGTTGCTTTTGATAAAGATGCCAACGACGGCGTTCGTGGTAAAGCAACTTTGCTAAGCAAACCCGAGTCGCGTGTAAAAGTGGCTATTATTCCAACCAACGAAGAAAAAGTGATTGCTGCCGATACCGTAAAAGTTATTAACAGTCGAAACTAAGCGGCTTTCCGGCTATCAACATAGAACCCCCGTTCAAGCGGGGGTTTTTTATTGGCTGCTTTAAAACAGGTCGATAAATAATTTTACGCATATATTAAATGAATTTCATACATTAGTTTTGCATCGCATAAAAAAACTTAAACGCATTATACAATGAATATTACAAAGCTTGAACAAATGTACGATGTGCTCCGCGGAGCCGAGAAAAAAAAGCTGGTTGCCGTTTGGGCCAACGATTCGCATACTATCGAAGCGGTGAGCGAAGCCATTGATTTAGGCATTGTTGAAGGAACTTTGGTTGGCGATATCCTTGAGATTGAAAAAGTTTGCAAAAACTTGTCGATCAACCGCAGTAAGTTTAAAATTGTTGATTGTAAATCAGATAATCAGGCAGGCGACCTGGCTGTAAAACTGGTTATCGACGGTGAGGGTGATATCCTGATGAAAGGTTTATTATCGACCGATAAATACATGCGGGCTATTTTGAATAAAGAAGCCGGTTTATTGCCTCCAAAAGCAGTTTTAAGTCATGTTACTGTAATTGAAAACGCCCATTATCATAAACTGTTGGTAGTTGGTGATGTGGCTATTATTCCCGAACCCGATTTGAAACAAAAAATGGCCATTGCCAATTATTTAATTCAAACAGCTAAGGCATTGGGAATGGAAAAACCCAAACTGTCGCTCATTTCTGCATCGGAACAAGTGCTTCCTACGGTGCAATCGTCGGTTGATGCCTGTATTATTTCAAAAATGGGCGACCGCGGGCAAATAAAAGGTGCAGTAATTGATGGCCCTTTATCGCTCGATGCCAGCATTGATGCCGAAACAGCAAAAACTAAAGGAATAACCAGTCAGGTAGCCGGCGATGCCGATTGTTTGTTATTTCCCAACCTCGATGCAGGAAATGTTTTTTATAAAATGAATTCGAAAATGAGTGAAGCTGAAATGGGCGCTTTTGTGGCCGGAGCTAAAGTACCCTGTGTGCTTTCGTCGCGGGGCGACACCACAAAAACCAAATTGAATTCCATTGCCTTGTGCGCCATGTTGGCTTTATCGAAATAATCTTTAGGGTAAGAGGAAAACACAGGTTTTCCTCTTTTTTATGCGATTTATGTTGTTAAACAAAGTCAATTCTGCTACACAAACTAGAAATATATTTTAATTATCTGATAGATTTTCAGACCTTTGCAATAAAAATACCAAGATGGATAAAATAAGGATATTAGCCATTAATCCTGGCTCAACTTCAACCAAAATTGCTGTTTACCACAACGATAAATCGGTTTTTCTGAAAACCATCCGCCACAATGCGGAAGATTTGGAGCAGTACAAAAAAATTACCGATCAGTTTGAGTTTCGGAAAGAAGTAATTATGAAAGAATTACTCGACGCCGATATTTGCGTAAACGAACTCAACGTGATAATGGGGCGTGGTGGGCTTATTAAGCCCGTTGAAGGGGGTGTTTATGAGGTAAATGAAAAGATGAAAGCCGATTTGGAAATTGGTTTAATGGGCGAACATGCCAGTAACCTGGGTGGTTTAATTGCATTAAACATTGCCCAGTCGCTACCCGATGCCCGTGCCTACATTGCCAACCCGGTGGTGGTTGACGAACTGCAGGATGTGGCCCGTATTTCCGGGCATCCAGAGTTTGAGCGCATCTCTATTTTTCATGCGCTGAATCAAAAAGCAATAGCCCGCCAATTTGCCAAGAACCGCGATTCAAAATACGAAGAGCTGAACCTGATTGTTGCCCATTTGGGTGGTGGCATTTCGGTTGGTGCTCATTACCGGGGCAAAGTTATCGATGTTAACAATGCGCTCGATGGCGATGGTCCTTTTTCGCCTGAACGTTCGGGAAGTTTACCCTCCGGACAATTGGTACGTTTTTGCCACAGCAATAAGTACTCCTTCGACGAAGTTAAGCGCATGATAACCGGCAAAGGCGGACTGATGGCTTACTTTGGTACCAACTCATCGTACGACATTGAAATGCGCGCAAAAAATGGCGATGCCAAAGCCAAACTTATTCAGGATGCCATGGCTTACCAGATTGGTAAATCGATTGG
>JBFWMB010000141.1:0-7395 GCA_050251815.1 Salinivirgaceae bacterium
TGCCTGCAGTTAAACCAGCTGTTGCCTGTTATTTTGCAGGTCGGGTTGCAATAAACGTTTGGCAAAAGTAAATCAACTTTGCCTGAACCTGCGGTAATTTACAAACCTTTTTTAAAACATGTTACGGGAATTTCACGCCGGTAAAATCAGTACAATAAAATTACCCGACTAATTATCAGCATTTTCTAAGCATTTGCCGGGCGGAGTAATCTTGAATGAATCTAAATAATTGATTCTAATCGAGTTGCATAATTTTGCCTATTGATAATTTTCATTATTTAACCCTTTAGAATTATTAATTTTGCTGTCAATAAGTAAAACTTAGGAGGATACACAATGCAAATTGAAGAAATTAAGAAAGCTCACAAACTGCTCAAAGAATATAAGTACGAGTGGAAGCCCATTGATAAAGGTTATAACAACCGCACCCTTTATGTTGACCTGAGCACCAATCGCATCGAAGAAAAACCGGTAACGGAGCTTATGAAAGACAAATTCATCGGTGGAAAAGGATTTGGTTTAAAGCTGCTTTGGGAAGCCACCCGCCCCAATACCAAATGGAACGACCCCGAAAACGAGATTGTAATCTCTCCCGGACCGGTTGCCGGAATTACCCAGTACTCAGGAACCGGAAAATCGTTGGTTGTTGCCATTTCGCCCACCGACTTTGTAATGGACAGCAATGTGGGCGGTTTTTACGGACCTTTTCTTAAATTTTGTGGCTTCGATGCCATCGAGATTCAGGGCAAAGCCCAGAACGATGTAATCATCGTAATTGACGAAACCACAGAAACCGTACGTATCGAAGAGGCTCCGCTCGAAGCTGTGGACAGTCACCTGCTGGCCGCCCAGTTAACCGATATGTATGCCGACGATGAAAACAGTAAAATCAATGTTTCAGTCGTTTCAGCCGGTCAGGCGGCCGATCATTCCCTTATCGGGATGCTTAACTTCAGCTTTTACGATAAAAAACGTAAAGAAGTCCGCTTAAAACAAGCCGGACGCGGGGGTATCGGAACGGTTTTCCGCGATAAGCGCGTAAAAGCCCTGGTTACCAAAGTAAAAAACATCAGCGGGAATCGGAATAATGTAGTAAATCCTGAAGCGATATTGGAACGGGGCAAACGCTTCAACAAAGAGATGAAAGAACTCGACGATTCACAATGCCGTATGAAGCAGGTAGGTACCGCTCACCTGATGGAGATTATGAACGATTACGATTTGCTGCCTACACACAATTATAAATACGGTGCACACAAAGACGCTTACAAAATTGACTCGGCCGAATGGACCCGTCGCTTTACCCAGGGGGTACCCGATGGTTGCTGGCTGGGTTGCAACATGAGTTGCGCCAAAGGAATTGACCATTACGAACTGCAAACCGGGCCTTACAAAGGACAAAAAGTAATTGTTGACGGACCGGAATACGAAAATGCAGCCGGACTGGGTTCTAACTGTGGAATTTTTGACCCCGATTACATTATTGAAGCCAACTTTTACGCCGACACCTATGGTATTTGTACCATTACCTGGGGAACCCTTATGGCTTTTGTGATGGAATGCTACGAAAATGGCATCCTGAATAAAGAACGTACCGGTGGACTGGAATTGAACTTTGGCAATAAGGATGCAGCCATGGAAGTAATGCACCAACTGGCCCGTGGCGAGGAGTTCGGAAAATTAGTAGGACTGGGAATTGCCCAACTGAAAAAGATTTTTGTGGAACGGGGCTGGGGCGAAAAAGCCTTCCTCGACGATATTGGCATGGTAAACAAAAACCTGGAATACTCGGAGTATGTTTCCAAAGAATCACTGGCCCAACAGGGTGGTTTTGCCATGACCAACAAAGGCCCGCAACACGACGAAGCCTGGTTAATCTTTATGGATATGGTAAACAACCAGATTCCTTCGTTCGAAGACAAGGCCGAAGCTTTGCACTACTTCCCCATGTTCCGCACCTGGTTCGGGCTGAACGGTTTCTGCAAGCTTCCGTGGAACGATGTGGAACCTGAAAACAACGCCGAAACCGACGAGCCGGCTAAAGTTCCCGAACACGTTGACAATTACGTTACTATTTTCAATGCCGTTACCGGTAAAAACATCGACAAATTCGAAATGATTCGTCAGTCGGAGCGTGTATATAATTTCCAGCGCATTTTCAACATCCGTCGCGGTTATGGCACGCGCGAATTCGACAAGCAACCCTATCGCGCTGCGGGTCCGGTTACCAACGAGGAATACGAATCGCGTCAGGAACGTTACGACAGTCAGCTAAAAGAATTGGTTGGCGTCGATCCTGTGGGAAAAACCACCGACGAGAAAAAAGCCATTTTGCGTAAATACCGTGAAGACCGCTACGAGCAATTGCTCGATGCCGTTTACAAGCGTCGTGGCTGGACCAGGAACGGAATTCCCACACCGGAATACCTGAAAAGCATTGAAATGGATTTACCCGAATTACTCGAGGTAGTTACCCCTTTGCAATAAACTGAGAAGCCAAAATCAACGGGTATGAAACCTCAACGCATTCCGATACTAATCGGGATTGGAAACTTATTCCGCGCAGACCTGCAAGACCTTAAGGCGGGGTATTATACCCTCCGATTTCATCGGGATTGTTCGACTAACAAATTTCAGTTCATTCACTCCTGAAATTTGAGTCTCACGAATAAAGAAAGCGCTGTCAACTAGTTTGGTGGCGCTTTCGTCTTTTAGCCGGTTTTACACCGCTACACCTTATAGTAGTTCAGGTAAACCTTTGCTAAAAATTCTTCCGACAAATCCTCGTAAACCAATTGCTTCGAGGTAATGCAAAAGGCACCACACAAACTTCCGTATTTCATACACTGATCCAATGCAAAACCTTTTAAATACGCAAATAAAAAACCCGCGAAGTAATTATCGCCGGCTCCATTGGCATCCAATAGGGGAAACCCTTTTAAGGCCGGCTCATAAAACCAGTCACCCTTACGATTTAGCGCGCTGGAACCCCCTTCTCCATGAGTACACACCACCAGCTCTTTTCCCCGGGCCATTAAATTGTTCATGGTCTGTTTATAATCGGGCAAATTATCGGAACTCAGAAATATAATAGCCGAAGCATCAATAAACGGTTCATGATACGGATTGTTGTCGGTGTAATCGTGTAAATCAGTCCAAATGGGTTTATTACAATTTGCCAGCAACGGTATTATATTTTTGCAATACGAAATGATATTCAACACCACCACATCGCTTCTCTCAATCTGTTCAGCAACCTTTTGCCGGTTTAATGGCGGGTTTTCCGATGACTGGGTAACAAAAATTGAAATGCGACGGCCCTGTTTATCCATTAAATTTACGTGGCGCTCCGTTCCCTTTGCATCCCAATCGTAAATAAAATCAACCTTTTCTTTATCAAGATGCTGAATAATGCGCTGGCCGTAGGTATCGTTTCCCAAAACCGAATAAAGCGTATTGGGCACCTTAAGCTTTGTTAAGGCCAGCGCTTTTCCTGCACCGGTTGAACCGGTGGTTTCGTTAAAAAGCGCCTGATGAATAGTTTGCGGCAAGGGACTTGGAAACTCCGGAAGACTTATTATATGATCGAATGTTGTACCTCCTATTACAAATACATGTGGCATGGGTTTCATTGTTTAAACTTGTTTATTGGTCAAGAAATTATTCAAATCGGGTAACCAATCAAAAGTAAGCAGAATATTTATTTCACCCTAACCCCTGATACAGAAACTGAACGAGTGTTTCAATAAGCTCATCCATCCGGGATGGCTGGTTCGTTTGCTTTAACAAAGCAAAAAAACGGGTTTCTATTTACAATTATAGGTTTTCACAAAAATAACTTTGCTATTAATTGGGGGTGCTTTTCGTTTTTATACTCTTTTTACTGTTTATACCCCTATTTAAATGTACACGTTTGCATATTTTACTGCTTTTTTCATCAATTAACCCCTATTTTTTATAGGGTAGTTTTACTTTATTACTATTTTTGACGAAACAACTATAAATTGTAACAACATTCACCACTTAAATTTTAAATTATTATGAAAAGATTGAAAAGACTGGCAAGCGGTTTATTATTAGCGGGCTTTCTAAGTTCATTTAGCTATGCTCAGGACGATGCCACGACATCTCCTTTTACCCTTGGAGCCGACGTGGTAAGTAGCTATGTATGGCGCGGAACCTATTTTGGCGGACCGTCCATTCAACCCGGTATTGCTTTCAATCAGGGCGGATTCACCCTGGGAGCCTGGGGTTCGTGGGGATTCGATAATTCGGTTCGGGAAGCCGACTTGTATATCAGTTATGAATTCGGTTTTGGTTTATCGCTGGGAATTACCGATTACCACTATCAGGGGGGTGCCAACTGGTTACGTTTTGGAAGCGATTCAGCTGCCCACGCTTACGAACTAAATGCCGGATACCAATTGGGTTCACTCTCCTTATCAGCCAACTACATAATGAACCAATCGGATGGCGGCGACGGCAGTGGAGCCCTTTCGATGGGTGGTGACACTTATTTTGAACTGACTTATGCTTTTAAATCCTTTGATGTATTCGTTGGGGCCGGAAACGGGTGGCATACTACTATAGATGAAGACAACGGAGCTGATGTTTTCAGTGTTTGCCGTATTGGTATTGCCACTACAAAAGAAGTAAAAATAACCGATGATTACAGCCTGCCCCTATTTGGGTCAGTTGAAGTGAACCCAAACGGCGAAGAGTTTAACCTGGTTGTGGGAGTCAGTTTTTAATGCAGTGAATAAAAAAAGACAATCACATTAAAATACGAGAACTATGAAAAAAGTTGAAGCCATCATTCGAAAAACAAAATTCGAAGAAGTTAAAGAAGCTCTCCACGAAGTAGGCATTGAGTTTATTACCTTTTGGGATGTACGTGGGGTTGGAAAAGCTACCCAGGCCCGCATCTACCGCGGAATAAAATATGACACCAGCACCATTGAACGGGTAATGCTCACCTTTATCTGTCGCGAAAAATACCTCGATCCGGCCATTCAGGCTTTACTCAAATCGGCAAAAACAGGTGCGGTAGGCGATGGAAAAATATTCATATCCGAAATACTCGATGGCTACCGCATTCGCACCGGCGATCAGGGCGATAAGTCAGTATATCTGGAGGGCGAAGAATAAATTACCTAATCACTAATCAGTAAAATGAAAATCATGGAAGAAACTATAACAACCACAGCTCCTGCTGTAGCCGAAGCGGCTATCGGGCTCGATATATCAATCAACAACCTGTGGCTTTTGCTGGCCACCTTTTTGGTCATGTTTATGCAACCCGGTTTTGCCCTGGTTGAAGCCGGGTTTACCCGCCAGAAAAACACGGCCAATATTTTAATGAAAAACCTGATGGACTTTTCGTTTGGCGCATTAATATATTGGCTTATTGGCTATTCAATCATGTATGGGACCTCCCTTTTGGGTGGATTGATTGGCAATCCCTTTGAAAAGTTTGCCTTCGACAGTTCGGGTTTTGGCGATTACGCCGACTATACCGACCTGATGTTTCAAACGGTTTTTGCAGCCACTGCAGCAACCATTGTTTCGGGAGCCATGGCTGAACGAACCAAATTTAGCGCTTACCTTATCTTTTCCGTAGTGATCACCTTAATTATTTATCCCATCTCAGGACATTGGAAATGGGGCGGCGGCTGGCTCGATCAATTGGGCTTCCAGGACTTTGCCGGTTCCACTATTGTGCATTCAGTGGGTGCCTGGGTAGGTTTGGCCGGAGCCATAATTCTGGGTCCGCGTATTGGAAAGTACGGAAAAGACGGAAAAGCCAAGGCTATTCCCGGTCATAACCTGACCCTGGGCGCTTTGGGGGTTTTTATCCTGTGGTTTGGCTGGTTTGGTTTCAACCCCGGCTCACAATTGGCCGCCACCGGCGACAGCACCATTGCCATTGGTAAAATAGCCTTAACCACCAACCTGGCTGCTGCTGCCGGCGCAATAACTGCCATGCTGATTACCTGGGCACGTTATAAAAGACCCACCCTCTCGCTGTCGCTCAACGGGGCACTGGCCGGACTGGTTGCCATTACTGCCGGATGCGATGCAGTGTCTCCCGGTGGAGCTGTACTAATTGGAATTATTGCCGGAGCCGTCCTTCCATTTAGTGTGGAACTTTTCGATCAATACGTTAAAGTGGACGATCCGGTGGGGGCTATTTCCGTTCATGGGGTAAGCGGAGCCCTGGGAACCCTTTTGGTTGGAGTTTTTTCACTGTCCGATGGTTTATTTTACGGAGGCGGTTTCAAATTATTGGGAATCCAGGCAATTGGTGTCCTATCGGTGGGAATTTGGGCCTTTGGTATGGGCTATTTACTCTTTAAAATTCTTAAAGCTACTAACGGCTTAAGGGTTGAGCGGGTAATTGAAGAAGAAGGCCTTGATGTTTACGAACACGGTGAAAATGCTTACAATTAGTTCATTAGTCAAATAAGAACTTTAAAAAGATACAAACCTATTTTTTAATTTGAATTAAAACCCTCATCTGCCCGCGCAGCTTATTTACCCTTTAGAGCTAAGCCTTCCTTTATGCGGGTAAGCTTTCCATATAGAATGAGTTTACAAAAAAAATCCGGCTCCCGCCGGATTTTCTTTATTCACACACAAAATGATAGTGTTTTTTTACATACTTCCGAATTTCCCAACGGCAGTCTAAACCCTTGGGACACTCCACAAAATCGCCAGGTTTTACATGAAACGTACCTGCCGGAGTTGTAATATCCACTTCACCTTCGAGCAAATAAAACTGTTCCTTTTCCTGATAGGACCAATCAAAAACAGAAACATCTTTTTCCCACATGGGCCACTCTTCAATGCCCAATAGATGGTACTCTTCCTCCGATAATTCCTTAACTGAAATAATCATAGGCTTATTAATTTGTGGTTTAGTTGCATAAAGGTACAACATTTAGTTTTATACTTTACAATAAATCCCAAATGAAGTTTGCCTGAACTTCAATTTCCTTTATTAAAAAGAAAAATCCCCGAAGCAGAACTCCGGGGAATAGTTTCGAATCAACTGACCCAGTGATTAAAAGTTAAACTGAATGCCTTGAGCCAGGGGTAATTCTTCGCCATAGTTAATGGTATTTGTTTGTCGGCGCATGTATGCTTTCCAGGCATCGGAACCGGATTCCCGTCCGCCACCGGTATCTTTCTCCCCGCCAAAAGCACCACCAATTTCGGCTCCTGAGGTGCCACTATTAACATTGGCAATACCACAGTCAGACCCCATGCCCGATAAAAACTGCTCTGCCTCACGCATATTCAGTGTAAATATGGCAGACGACAAACCCTGAGGCACCCCATTATTTAAAGCAATGGCTTCGTCTATGGTTCTGTACTTTATTAAATACACAATAG
>JBFWMB010000142.1:0-7317 GCA_050251815.1 Salinivirgaceae bacterium
TCACCCGGTGATTATTCGGTTTTAATTGTGGAAGATAATTACGACCTGCGGAATTACATTGCTGACGAATTATCGGAACATTATCGGGTTTTTAAAGCTGAAAACGGACGCGAAGGCTTAAAAAAGGCAGTTGCCGAAATGCCCGATTTAATAATTGCCGATGTGATGATGCCTGAAATGGATGGCCTGGAACTTTGCAACAAAATAAAAACCAACCTGGTTACCAATCACATTCCGGTAATACTTTTAACCGCGCGAACTTCAATTGAACAGCGGATTGAAGGAATTGAACACGGAGCCGATTCTTACATTCCCAAGCCTTTTCATCCCAGCCATTTAAGAGCCCGGGTAAAAAAACTGATTGAGTTGCGTGAGGTGCTTAAGCATAAGTTTTCGGCACATTTTGAATCAAAAGATTCACCCTCGCTGGAAGTTGAAGATTTATTTCTAAAAAAAATTACCGATATGATTATGAAGAATATCGATGATTCGGAACTTAATATTGAATCGCTGAGTAGAGATATTGGAATTAGCCGGGGGCATCTTTACCGAAAGATTAAACTACTGACCGGAAAAAGTCCCAGCGAATTTGTGCGTTTGGTGCGTTTGAACGAAGCAGCCCGCTTGTTGGTTCAAAACCACAAATCGGTTTCAGAGGTGAGTTACCTGGTGGGTTTTAATTCACCCTCGTATTTTACCATTTGTTTTAAAGAGCATTTTGAAATATCACCTTCTGAATTTGCCGAAAAATCAAAAATTAACCGAAAGTAAGATTCCTTAAAAAAAGTTGCTAAAGTAGTTTACAAACTTTGATTGATGAGTTGAATGGTTTTTTCCAGGCCCTTATCGGTTTTTAAACGGTTTTTATGTTGTTTTAATAGCTGTCTAACCTGTTCCTGTTGTACCACTGAAAAAGCCGTGATTAACGTTTTTTTATGTCGATTGAACTTGATTGGTTTATTTTCACCTATTTGCAAATAGTATTGATGTTTTTGCACTAATTTATCGGAACCTTTAACTAAAACAACCTTTCGGTGACAGTAAACCGACACGTAACCCCGGGCGATTTCCTGCAATAAAATTTGCTGTTTTTGAAAGGTACTGGAATCAACATACCGGATAAAAATCAGGGTGTCAGAAAGCCCCGGATCGTACAGAACCACCTTTTTAATTGTTTCCTTTATTATTTGTCCGGTTTTATAATCTGTTTCGCGCAGCCAAAGCATTTCGTCTTTCCATCCGTTATAACGCAAACGAACCTGACTGGCTTTTTTACCACTGGTAAAATACACCGTACCTAAAGCCCAGTCGTTAAAAAACTGGTCTTTCTTTAACGGGTGTTCATTTGTATAATAGCTAGCTGCAATAGGCTGTTCGTTAACTTGTTTAATTGCATTAAGGTACGTAAGCTTTAAATTTTGTTGTGCCCATAATCCGGAGCTTGAAAAAATTAAAGTAAGAATCAGAAAATGGTAGCTGTTTATTATCAATCTCATGGTGTATCAGTTTAACTCTAACAGAAATTGTTCATCAATAAATGTTTCATTGCTGATGCCGGTAATACGTAGCCTGTAATTTTTACCCAGATCAATTTTATTAAGTTTTATTTCAAAAGGCTTTTTTTCGGAAAGAATTACTGCATCATTCCAATAAATATCGGGTAAAACAAGTGGTGATGTGGAATCGGTTTGTACTGAAGGAAAAAACTGTGGCTCGTAAAAGCGGTTGTTGAATATAGCAAAAGCTGTATGGTATTTTTCGAAGGCAGCATCAGCTTTTTTTGTGTAAATTGCCAAAATGCCATTATAAGTTTTTTCTCCCCAAAAGGTTATCGTGTTATAAACATCGATGCGTTCAATGTTTTTTGACGAAAGTTTAGCAAGTGCGTTCAGGTTAAAAAATGGATGGCCGTTTAGGCAAACCAGTACCTGATTGTAATGAACCTGTTGATTATCGAGTACCATGCCAAGTTCGTAGCTGTCGTTATTTTTCCTAAACCGAAGGGTTGGAACAATATTGTCGGCAATTTCAACAAAATTGTTAAGCAATTCATACTCGTCTGGGTAAATGGTGTAACGGGGCCGATGGAAAAAGTTTTCTTTTGTGGAGTCGGGCTTTTCGATGGGCTTTATTTGGTTTACTGGCGTAAATATACGATTTACCAATTCTCGCTTTTGCAGGGCCAGTGTGTAATTCATCTGGGCGGTATTAGCAGGTATAGAATCTGCATTTGTTTGAGCCAGGCGAAGACTTTTTTTATCGAGAGTTAAAACAGTTGGTTGGTTTTTATCCGGTTCTACCTGAATTAAAACCTGTCGGTTATTATATGTAGAGTCAAAAACTAGCCAAAACCGCCCCAGGCTATCGGTATTGGCATAACAAAAATAAACCCGGTTACTGCTCATCGAAGCATAAACCGTATGGTTTATTAGGGGATTTCCCAGCGTATCAGTGACCTTTCCAGTGAGTAGGGTAAAATCTCTTTCAGAAACATACTGTTCTGGAGTTTGGTTTGTTTCAATTTTGGATACCGGAGCCGATAACAGTGAGTCGAAAGGAGTAATTTCGGTAATTGAAACAGTTAATGGAGACACGTTAATGGCTGATTTCGATTTAATTTTTACCCTAGTAGTAAGTTGTAATGAATCAGGGATTACCTGCAGTTTGAAAAACTTATTATCCGAAGTTACAGCATTTAGTGACCCATTGTTTTTGCTTATCGAGAAACTGCTAAGGGGTTCACTGGCAATGTCCTGTATGAGTATTTTTGTTACAAAAGAATTGTTGCGCGAAGCGTTGGTGAAAACCTTAAAGATATAGATTCCGGGAATTAAGTTCTCAGGAATTTGATAGGTCCCTGTCAGTCCATTGTTAGTTGCCAGACTTTTCCAGCTTAATAAGTTTTTGTTTTTATCGTTTGCCAGTTCAAAGTAAATGGTTGTTTTTTTGTAACCTAAAGGTTGATTGGTGGTTACGTATACTTTATACTTAAGAAGCGAGCCGGTTATTAATACTTTTTTATTGAGATGTACCCAAACTTTTTCGGTTGGATGCGTTTCAGCAAACGAAAGCTGACAATAAAACAACAACAAAATAAATGCTGCAATAAGCCGTGCTGGGAAATGTAAAATCTTCATAGTTTTTGATGCTAAAAATTAGATGAATCTATTTTACCTTCGTTGTGCAGGATTGAATCGATAAAAACCGTGTCGACCCGGTACTGGTTTACATAGCTTCCACTATGAAAAACGGTATCCTTATAATAACGTCCCTGGTATGAACGGTATCCAAAGTTTTCGTGAACATAAACTGCATAATACCGACGGCTTACCGATACCACGTCGAATAAACCCAGAACGGGTTGTTCCGGATGTTCCGGCGAAAACAGATTTCCTGTTAATTGTTCCGGAATGGGATCGTAAATACGTTGGGCTGCTTCCCATTGTTCCAGCGCATTGGTATAATAGTCGAACGATGTTTTTGAAGTGGTTATCAAGTCGACCGGGAAAATCCATTGCACAAAAGTATTACTGGTATAAAGAGTAAAATTATTGCACTCCTGATCGGCCGGCAGAAAAACCGTTGATAGGGTTAAATCGGCTGGGGAATAATTAACTTGGGCGTCAAGTGAGCCAATAATTGGAAATTCGGTGTTGCTAAACCCTTCAATAATATCAAAAAGCGTGTCGTAGCGAATTTGGTAGTTGTAGTCGTAAACAGAACCCGTAACAGTAAATGTGCGGGTGGTGTTTTTCCATTTTTGTGAATGTACGTAATAATCGCCTTTGGTGCGGTAATAGGTATTAGACTGCAACGGTTGATTCATCCTAAGATGAATAAAAATTCCCTGCTGAATTACTTCGTTGTAGTTTCCCTGTTGATCTTTTACAAGGGTAATGTTATTGTTAAAATCATAAAAAACGGTGTTTATTCCAATTGTATCGGGCATCAGGGTTGGTTCAGATTCAAGCAGGGTTCCATCGGGGAGCAGAACCTGAATAGAATACCTTTTACCCGATTGTGGAAAGAAGGACTCCGTTAGTTGATAATTACCATATGAGACCTCATGTAATGCTATTTGTAGGTTATTATTTTCAATAAGAGTCACCTGTGCACCTGAAATTTTTGTGATGCCCTTTGATTCGTATGGTTTTGCATAGTAAAGTTCAAAGCTTTGTAAGCCATTTAAGCTACTCAAAATTCCATTTACAACCGGAATTTCTTTGTCAGCCGCTAAATCTTCATTTTCATAGGGTGCCTGGCATTGGAACAAAAACAACAAGGAACAATGAGCCGTTGCTAGAATCAACTGCTTAAAGAGTGTTTTGGTACGCTGTAAAGTGAGTTTTTTCATTGATTTGTTTTTGCCATGAGTTAAAAAATAAAATTGTAAGTTATTGTTGGAAAGGGCACACCAATTAAATACATTTTATACAAACTAAAAACCCGGTAATTATTTTCAGGTGTAGGAGTGTCTTTTTTGTAGACAATTGAATAAGCATTTTTTCGGGCATAAACATTTAGTACCGAAAATGTCCAACTGCCTTTCCATTTTTTCTTTTTTTTCAGGCTTTCATCAATGCTCATTGAAATATCCAATCGGTGGTAATCGGGCAAACGGTATTTATTTCGATCGGAAAAATATACCAGTTCTTTGTTTCCCAGGCTATATGTATATTCCGGAAGTGTAACCGGCCTTCCGGTGGCATATGAAAAATTTAGTCCAAAACGAAGCCTTCGATTGATCTTATAGTTTAGGTTCAGGTTTAAATCATGGGGAATATCGAACTGCGAAGGATAGGATTGATTCTTGTTAATTTGTTCCTGAAAGCTTTCACCATGGGTTGCCCGCAAGGCTTTTGAAAATGTATATGCTACCGAACCAAACAGGTTACCCGATGATTTTTTTAGCATAAATTCCAAGCCGTAGTTTTTTCCCCGGACATCGAGTAATTCTGAAGTAACCTGATTGTTTAGCTTTAAGACAGCTCCATTTTTATAGTCGCTCAGGTGTTGTAGTTTTTTGTAATAAATTTCAGCCGAAAATTCAAGGGTGTTATTCTGAAAATTTTGATAATACCCCAGGGCTACCTGGTCAGCAATAATGGGTCTTAAATTGGGGTCTGCCAGTTTCCAGACGTCATCGGGTGTACTTATCGATGTGTACGAAAGCAGGGTTAAAAACTGTTGGTTTCGGTTAAAACTGGCCTTTACAGCGTTGGTTTCTGTTAGCTGGTATTTTATCGAAGCCCGAGGCTCAAGTCCTTGATAACTACATAGTTCTTTATTCGAAGAGGTTTGCAGATACTGATAAATAGTAAAGCGTAAACCAAGCTGGAATGTTATTGACGGACTAAATGTAATAACATCATTGATAAAAGCTGAAAATTCGCGACCCAATTCTGTTCGGGTGCTAAAAGGCTCAACCTGAGCGTTCCCAATGGGAGTTCTTTCTCCTGGATTTATTTGGTATTGAATTCCCTGGATTCCCAGTATCAGGTTTTGGTTGTAAAAGCCACTGTATTCCGTTTTAATTTTTCCGCTCAGATAAGTTATATCCGATTTTACCTGATGCGAAAAAAGAACCGTTTCAAAATTTTGGTTGGTTACGGCATAGTTACTGTAAGCCAGATTTACAGCTGTATTTATAGTTGGCCCAAAAATATGTTGCCAGTTTGCCGAAAGCAACTTATTACCGTATTGATACGTTTGAATTTTTGCATAATCAAACTTGTCGTTGCTGAAGTATGCAAACAGCGTGATGGGATTCTTCTTTAAATTTATGGAGAGTACTCCATTTAGATCGGCAAATGATGCAGCACTGTTTTGCAGGTAATAATCGGGTAATTTTGTTAAAAGCCAGTCGGAATAGCTGGCACGACCACCTAACTTCAACGTCACTTTCTCGTTAAAAAAGGGCAATTCAGCCATTAATCGGCTGCTGTAAATACCGATTCCCCCTTTGGCCGAAGCTTTGGAAATATAAGATCCATTAAAATTAATGTCCATAACCGACGAAACCCGTTCGCCATAGTTAGATGGAATGTGTCCTTTGTATAAGGTAACATTGGTTACCGCATCGGGATTAACGGCCGACAAAAGCCCCATTACATGTGAGGTGTTAAAAAGAGGAGCATTTTCGAGCAAGTACAGGTTTTGATCTTCGCCGCCACCACGCACATTGATACCTGAACCAAATTCACCGGCCGTTTTTACTCCCGGCATAGTAGTAAAACTTTTAATTATATCGCGTTCGCCAATTAGCGACGGTAATTGCTTTATCTCTTTAGCACTCATCTCAACAATACTCATTTGGTCGCGGCTAACGTTTTTATTCAGTTTATCTGAGAGTATGGTAACTTCGTCAAGGGCATGTGTTTCTTCGAACAATTCTAAGTCGAGTTTTCCAGGTCCCAATACTTTGATGGTTGAAAGCTGACTTTCGAATCCCACACTCGATGTTTTAATCTGATACGTTCCTGCGGGTAGTTCAAGGGCATATTTTCCGGTATAACCCGAAACACCATATTCGGACGAATTAAGAACCTGAACGGTAGCTCCAACCAATAATTCACCAGAGGCCCCATCTTTCACGACTCCTGTAATCCGGTTAATTTTATATTTTCCTATATCGCTGGCATTTCCAATAATTGTATAATTTATATAATCATCTCCTGAATAGGAGCTTCCAAGTAGGTTTAGTTTTTTCAAATGTTGGGCAACCAACTCGCGTGGAACTACATAATAAATCTGGTTTATTTCAATATGAAGCAGCGGAGTTTTATCGAGAATTTTATCGAGAGCAATATTGAGCGGCAGGTCTTTAAAATTTCCCGTACAATTAATGTCCTGAGTCCAGACATCATTAAAATAAATCTTATGCTGTGTTTGATCCGATATTTTATTTAATACAATGGCTAACGGGGTATTCTTAAAAGCAGCAGTTACCCGCCCGGGGGTATTATCCTGAGCATACAGGTTTGTGCAAATAGTACAAATCAGAACAATAAAATAACCAAAATTTGTTAAGTTTTTCATTTTTAATGACTGAGAAAAACCAATTGGCATAAATTGGTTTTATTATATGGTAAAATAACGAATAGCTTTAGCTGAGTAGTTATAGAAATGTATCAAAATCAAATGTTTTTTATAACTGTTGTCACATTTTATTTCCAGATGCATTTTTTCTGAAATTTGATTCGTCGCGATTATGCCAGTTAAGAAAAAATGTATATCTTATCAAAAAACTTTTGATGTGAATATAATCAAATTTATCGAGCAGTTTCCTGATGAGAATAGCTGCAAAGAGCACCTTAG
>JBFWMB010000143.1:0-7295 GCA_050251815.1 Salinivirgaceae bacterium
AGTCAGGAAGACCGCAACGGTCAGTTAAACCTCTCACATAAAAAAGCCCGGGCTCTCCGTTCATGGGATCGTGTAAACCAAGCCCTTGAGCAGGACGAAATTATTAAAGGTTACATTAAATGCCGCACTAAAGGTGGTATGATTGTGGATGTATTTGGCATTGAAGCCTTCCTTCCAGGTTCACAAATCGACGTGAAACCCATCCGCGATTACGATGTTTACGTTAATAAAACTATGGAATTCAAAGTGGTTAAAATTAACCATGAATTCAAAAACGTGGTTGTTTCACACAAAGCGCTCATCGAAGCAGAACTGGAACAACAGAAAAAAGAAATTATTGCCAAACTTGAAAAAGGTCAGGTTCTTGAAGGAACTGTTAAAAACATTACCTCATACGGTGTATTCATCGACCTGGGCGGTGTTGACGGCTTAATCCATATCACCGATCTTTCATGGGGACGCATCTCGCATCCGGAAGAAATTGTACAATTGGATCAAAAACTGAATGTTGTAATTCTTGATTTTGACGACGACAAAAAACGGATTGCCTTAGGTTTAAAACAATTAACTCCTCACCCATGGGATGCTCTTGACAGCGAACTAAAAGTGGGCGATTCAGTTAAAGGAAAGGTAGTGGTTATGGCCGATTACGGTGCATTTGTTGAAATTGCTCCCGGAGTTGAAGGGCTTATCCACGTTTCTGAAATGTCTTGGTCACAACACTTACGCAGTGCTAACGAATTCCTTAAAGTTGGAGACGAGATTGATGCTGTTATCTTAACCCTTGATCGCGACGAAAGAAAAATGTCGCTGGGTATGAAACAACTTAAATCTGATCCTTGGGAAGACATCGAAAAAACATACCCTGTTGATTCAAAACATGTAGCTAAAGTTCGCAACTTTACCAACTTTGGTGTATTTGTTGAAATCGAAGAAGGAGTTGATGGCCTTATCCACATTTCTGATTTATCATGGACCAAAAAGATTAAGCATCCAGCCGAATTTACTTCAATTGGTGCTGAAATCGACGTTGCCGTGTTAGAAATAGACAAAGAAAACCGTCGTTTACGTTTGGGTCACAAACAACTGGAAGAAAACCCATGGGAAGTTTTCGAAACTCTGTTTACTGTTGATTCAATTCACGAAGGTACCATTATTGAATTAGCCGACAAAGGCGCCGTTGTTTCATTACCTTATGGAGTTGAAGGATTCTGCACTCCTAAACACCTGGTAAAAGAAGACGGAGCACCTGCTCTATTGGATGAGAAACTTCAATTCAAAGTAATTGAGTTCAACAAAGAGGCTAAGAAAATTATTGTAAGCCATTCTCGCATCTTTGAAGATGAGAAACGCGCTGAAGATAAAGCCAAAAAAGGTACTGCAGCTAAAGCTACCAAAAAAACCTCGAAAAAATTGGTTGATAATATCGAAAAAACCACTTTAGGAGACATCGCTGAACTGGCCGCTCTTAAAGACGAAATGGAATCGTCAGCCAAAGCTAAAAAGGATGGAGCCAAGGAAGCTAAAGCAAAAAAAGAAGATGCTAAGGAGGCTGATGCTTCAGAGGAATAAAAAAAGTAAATGATTTTTGGTAAAATTGAAGAATAGTTTTCTTATATTTGATAAAATTCAAATACTAATCATGTAAAAGATTTCATCCATGGAATTTAAAATCGACAAACTGGATAATTATACGCAAATTCAAGTAATGATTGACAAATTGGACACTCATATTGCCCCGTCGTTAAAATCAGAACTGGTCTTAATTGCAGGGAACGGAGAGAAAAATATCATTCTTGATTTGAGTAATTGCAGGTATTGTGACTCATCGGGTCTTTCGGCTATTTTGGTCGCAAATCGTTTATGCAAAAATGCCAACGGTACTTTTGTCTTAACCGGACTGCAAACAGCTGTTGAACGATTAATAACTATTTCTCAATTGGATACCGTATTGAATATTACCAATACGTTTGACGAAGCTGCCGAAATCATTACCAAGGAAGGAGTTTAATGACTTTTTCTGTTACAATACTTGGGAGTAGCTCTGCTTTACCTACTCCCAATCGTTTTTCAACCGCTCAAGTAATAAACCTGCTTGAGCGGTTTTTTTTAGTGGATTGTGGCGAAGGAACACAAATTCAACTACGCCGTTACAAAATTAAATATGCCCGAATTCATCATGTATTCATCAGCCACCTACATGGCGACCACTTCCTGGGAATCTTTGGATTCATTTCGAGCCAAAACTTATTAGGAAGGAAAAACCCACTCCACATTTACGGACCTCAAAAATTAAAAGAACTAATCGATCAGTTTATCGCAACCTTCGATAAAGGCATAGCTTACGAACTGATATTCCATTCCCTCTCATACAAAAGTACCGAGCTGATTTACGAAGATGACAAGCTCACTGTAAAATCAATTCCACTCCGGCATCGCATTCCAACCTGCGGTTTTCTGTTCGAAGAAAAACCCCGACTGCGTCACATAAAAGGAGAAGTTATTCAAGCACTTGGCATCCCGGTAAAAAGCCTTTTATCCATAAAACAAGGGGCCAATTATATTTCCGACGATGGCAATGTTTATTCCAACGAAACATTAACTAGCGATCCGCTTCCTCCCCGCTCCTACGCATTTATAAGCGACACAGCCAAAAAACCGGGCATCGTACCTATTATTAACGGGGTCGATTTGCTTTATCACGAAGCCACTTTTTCTGACGAAGGAAAAAAACGGGCTAAGGAAACCGGGCATACCACCTCGCGACAGGCAGCAGAAATTGCTCAGGCAGCAGGTGTCGGCAAACTGATTCTCGGCCATTTTTCGCATCGCTACAAAACACTCGACGGTTTATTAGCCGAGGCTAAACAGGTTTTTCCAAACACCGAACTGGTTTACGATGGCGCAGTTTATCATATTCCGGATAAAAAATAACAAGCTTTACTTTTGTGGCCAACTCAAATAAATTTTTATTTTATCTTTGCGCCAGTATTAAAAATCCTAAACATACCTATTGTGCAAGAAAAAATCCTGATTCTTGATTTTGGTTCGCAATACACCCAACTTATTGCCCGGCGGGTGCGCGAATTGAATGTTTATTGTGAAATCCATCCGTACAATCACTTTACCATCGATACCGAAGTAAAAGGTGTTATTTTATCGGGAAGTCCATTCTCCGTGCGTGATGAGAACGCTTTAATTCCTGACCTTTCTGAAATTAAAGGTAAACTACCCTTACTGGGGGTTTGTTACGGCGCCCAATTCCTGGCACACAACTATGGTGGTGAAGTACTGCCATCGAAACACCGCGAATACGGACGGGCAAATTTAGGTTATGTTGACAACACGAATATTCTTTTTAATGGCATAAGCAATAATTCACAGGTATGGATGAGCCACGGCGACACCATTGCCAGCCTGCCCGATAATTACGAAATAATTGCCAGTACCGCCGACGTTAAAGTGGGTGCTTACGAGGTAAAAGGTGAAACAACCTTTGGCATTCAATTCCATCCCGAAGTGTATCACAGCACCGAAGGTATGCTTATGCTTAAAAACTTTGTGGTCGATGTGTGTGGATGCCATCAGGACTGGACACCTGATTCGTTTGTGGAAAGCACCATAGCGACTTTAAAAGATAAACTAGGCAACGACAAAGTTGTACTGGGTCTATCGGGCGGAGTAGATTCATCGGTAGCTGCGGTATTGCTGCATCGCGCCATTGGTAAAAACCTGACCTGCATTTTTGTGGACAATGGCCTGCTGCGTAAAAATGAATTTGCTCAGGTTCTCGATTCCTACAAGCACATGGGTTTGAATGTTATCGGAGTGGATGCCGCTCAGTTATTCTACAACGATTTGGCCGGCATTACCGAACCCGAAGCCAAACGCAAAAGCATTGGAAAGAACTTTATTGAGGTTTTTGATGCGGAAGCCCACAAAATTCAGGATGTAAAATGGCTGGCCCAGGGCACCATATATCCCGATGTTATTGAATCCATATCGGTCAAAGGTCCATCGGCAACCATTAAATCGCACCACAATGTGGGCGGTTTACCCGAAAAAATGAAACTAAAGGTTGTAGAACCACTCAATTTATTGTTTAAAGACGAAGTGCGCCGGGTTGGGACAGCACTTGAAATCGATCCCCTGATTCTGGGACGACATCCCTTTCCTGGACCGGGATTGGCCATTCGCATTCTGGGAGAAATTACCCCGGAACGTGTACGAATCCTGCAGGAAGCCGACGATATCTACATTAGTGAAATGAAAAAAGACGGCTTATACGATAAGGTTTGGCAGGCTGGGGCTATTTTACTCAATGCCAATTCGGTTGGTGTAATGGGCGACGAACGTACCTACGAAAATGTGTTAGCGCTTAGAGCCGTAGCCTCAACCGACGGAATGACTGCCGACTGGGTTCACTTACCTTACGAATTCCTGGCCAAGGTTTCAAACAAAATTATCAATCAGGTAAAAGGAATTAACCGCGTAGTTTACGACATCAGCTCTAAACCTCCGGCAACCATTGAGTGGGAATAGCAGGTTAAGAAGTACTTAAAGTGGCTAAAGTACTTAAAGTGCCTAAAGTGCCTGAAGTTTAAAGTTAAGCTTCAGGCACTTTTGTTAGCGGTTCTTCCATTGCATTAAGTAGGCTTTCTTTAAAAAGCGGTACCATTTGTCGGCTTTGGTGTACTCAATCACCTGTAATTTTGGATCGAGTTCCGGATGTTGTTCAATGTCTTTCAAGGCCAGCTTAAAACCCAAATCTACCTGACTGGCTTTCGACCATGAAGCAATATATTCGCGGCGGCGCAGTTCTCGCAACAAATCCATGCCCAAATCGAGGTTTCCGCGCTCCACATAGTAACGAACCCCAAAATCGATAAACAGCGACTGGGGATGGTTCAAAAAATAGCTTTCAATGGGTAAATGCTCAATGCCAAAATTGTTGGTACACGAATCGGCATAAAAAAGGGTGAGTCGTTCGTAAGCATCTATGGCATCGTTATACTCTTTATCATCGATGTAGGTATCAATCTGCATTTTCTGCTTCTGGTAATGCAACATGGCGCTTATATCGTTACGCATGCTGCTGTAAACCGATAGGTCGAGATTGCATTCGGCATGTTTCCTGCTTAGGCCATTGGCTTTTTCGAGCGCTTGTGAGGCATAAATAAACTCGCGCTGCTCAATAAACTTTTTAGCTGCAGTAAGCTGTACATTATAATCGAATAAGGCCTGATCGCATTTGCCCGCAACCAACAGGGCTTCAGCATTTGCAATGGCTTCAGCCACTTCCGCATCGTTTTCCAATTGGTAAGTTGCCGACAATTCGCGCATTTGGTTGAATTTTATTCGGGCATCACTTAAGTTCATGGCCTCGACCAGTGAAGCGGTTTGAGTACCCTGCAAAAGAACCAGGTATTTTGCTGTTTCAAGTATTCGCGAAGGTAATTTGGGATCCGGATGAATACCCTCAGATTGCTCCAAAGTAAGCGCTTCCTGATACGAAGCCAATGCTTCATGCATGCGGTTGTTATCGAAAGCCTGATTGCCCTCACCAATCAAAGCCGTATATTTTAAATTGCGGGCGGCAGCCAGCAGAGCAGGGTATTGTTCACTTTCGGGCACTTTATATTCCCGTTGCCATTGTTTAGCCAGGCTCAAAAGATGCAGGGCCGAATCGGGTAAATTCTTTGCCATAGTGGTTTCAGCTCCCGAAAGGTAATTGGCGTATTGTGCTTTGCGCGATTCAAAAACCAGCAGCTCTAATTCTTCGGTGCAATAAACCACCTCGTACCTACTGCACAATACCTTGGCCTGCATAAAGCTAAATAATGCTGAATCGGCCTGATGGTTTTCAATCTGCTGTTTCCCTTGTACTACCCACTGGTCGAAAAGGTTTCGCAGCAACTCATGCTCCTTCGAGGGGTTTAGTATCACCCCGGGATATTCGTTGCGGAAGGCTGTGATGGAATCGATGGTCCGGTGCGCCTGCATCAGTTCGTGTTTATCGAGTGCTGCCCGGGCTTTTAGAACCAGGTTATCGTAATAGGCCTTATACAATGCGTCCTGTATCTCAGCAAACTCCTGAAAGTTTTTTACCCCGGGAATCTCGCGGGCAAGAGTTTTTATCTGTTCAAAGCGATGCATAGCCGCTGAGAAGTTCTGAGTCTCTATGTTTGAATAAATCTCATCAATGTAGACATAAATCACTGCTTCGGATGCTTTTACCGCTTTGTAGCGGGCATCGGTATCGGGTTTTAGGGTAAGCAGCACTTTTTTACAGGTATCCAACACCGCCCGATAGTTTTTCTTTTCCAAATCGAACAGCGCCAGCTCCACATAGGGCGAAGCAAAATCGGCCTTTTCGGCTATTGACTTTTTATAATACCTTGCTGCCGTTTCTTTATTTCCCCAGGCCAGGTATTGGTTTCCTTTGGAAAAATAAGTGAGGTGCATGTTGTTTAGCGCAAACTCCAGTTCCTTTTTAAGTTCCTTGTTGCGCACCTCGACCCGGCCCAGATGCGATTTAAATTGAATGGGATCGTTGGCGTTTAAATCGAGCTTGCTGGTAAAGCGCTGCGCTTTTATCCGGTCAAAAACCGCCATATGATCGAGGGTTTGTTGCCGCGCCTCAGTAAGCAATTCAATGGAATCGATACGGATGGCATCGAGCGTTTGCTCCAGCATGTTCAATTGTGCATCGGAATTGTAATACGCATCGACCAAGACCATAAACTCTTCAAGCTTTTTAACATCGCTGGCTGTAAAGCCAAAACTTAATTCCGAAAGGTAAAGCTTGTAATTTTCGTCGTTATAACTATCATCAACCTTCGATTTTAAAATAAACGAACCGTTTTTAAAGGCCTTATCCTTTTCCGTCTTTTTCTCAAGTACGGCACCCTGGGAATCTTCCCATACGTAGGTGTACGATATAAGCGAAGGCGTTAAAAACGAATTGATGGAAAACTTCAGGTAGTTGATATCGTCGTTCAGCACATAGTTTCCGACGGCAAGCGACAGGTTCAACGTATTCCCGGTTTTAATTATTTGTTGATGCTCCTTTACCGTGTAATGGATTACACTTTGTTGTGGAGGTAGGCCCAGCGCTTTGGAAACCAGGGCCAGCATTTGTGTATTGAATGCGTTAGCAGCCCCCCCGGTATAGTTAACTTCAATTTGATGTTCCAGTCCGCCAGCCAGTAAGGTAGTGCTTTGTGAGAATGTTGTAAAGGTAATAAGGATTAGGGCAATAGTTACAAATACTTTAGTCATTGCAATAGGAGTTT
>JBFWMB010000144.1:0-7188 GCA_050251815.1 Salinivirgaceae bacterium
AGGTGCTCTTTGCAGCTATTCTCATCAGGAAACTGCTCGATAAATTTGATTATATTCACATCAAAAGTTTTTTGATAAGATATACATTTTTTCTTAACTGGCATAATCGCGACGAATCAAATTATTTAATAACTGGAGAGACAAACAATGGCTGGATGACTGCCATAAAAAATCAATTGGCAGGCAATAGGTATACCAATGGCTGTTATATTTTTGCCCCATTGGCAGCTCTTGAAAGTCAAATCAATTTGTATTACAATCACCACATTGATGAAGATTTATCGGAACAGCATGTATTATCTTGTGATGGCTATATTGCAGCACCAAATAGTGGTGGGTCTCCAAGTATTACTACAAATTTCTTTAATAATAATGGAGTCGTTAGAGAAAGTTGCTTCCCTTGGCAAGCCTATGAATGTCCTTGCGATACTAACGCCAAGTGCACATCACCAACTTGTCAAGTCAAAATTAGTTCCAAATCAGACTATGGTGTAACTAGCTATACAAATGAACAAATACGTAATTTATCAATAGAAAATGGACCAGCAAGTGGAAGTATTTATTATAAGAAATACACAGGAGATCAACATACAGGATGGGGAGGACATGCCATGTGTTTGGTAGGTTATGGAATTGTAAAAGCAGGTGATCTATTATGGCAACGTGGAATTTACGGAATGCCCGAAGATTATACAGTACCTGCAAATAGTCCATTAATCGGTGCTACCTATTGGATTTTTAAAAATTCAACTACCATTAATGCTGGTCAGCAAGGCTATCGCTATTATGTAATTGATGGTGTCAATAATTATCTTGGAGCAATTAATACCATATCGACACCTACAAATATAATTGGATCAAATTACACTGTTGTATGTAGAGATGAAGATGGTGATGGTTACTACAATTGGGGTATTGGACCAAAACCTGCCAATTGTCCTCCCTGTCCGGATGAAAGAGACAGTGACGATTCAGATAATGCCAAAGGTCCTTTTGATGAGAATTATTACAGTACCGTAATTTGGAATAATTATACCTATCAAGGTACTCAAACAATTAGTGAAGATACGTATTGGTATAATGTATATAACAGAAAGAGCATTTATATTAGCAACAATTCAAAACTGTATATCAGGGATAAAGTTTATATGCCAAACAATTGCACCATTGTTATTAATGCAGGAAGTGAACTAATTATAGATGGTGGTGAAATAATAGGAAATAATGATTTGCCTTGGGGAGGTACATTAGTTGTTAATGGTAACTTGACTGTTGCTGATGGTAATGATTTTATTAGAAATGGCATGGGATACCTTGAAATTAATGGAACATTTAACATGGGTGAAGGTGGGATTTTCTCCCTTACAGGCACAGGAATTTCATCTAAAATTCTCGAATTGGATAAAAGCCTTTCGATTAATAATCTTACAGATGTAATTTTATCAAATGGCAAAATAGTAATGAATAACAGCAGTGCTGAGTTGTATTTTAACAGTGGTATCGGCAATGTACAGGTCGATAAAGTTTGGCTTACCAGTTCAACGGGAACCCGCAATAATCACCAGGGAATGGATGTACGCTGCGAGAACTTTTCGGTAACCCAGTCCACTTTTGAGCATGGGTTGTATGGCCTATTTATTAACCGTGTGTTTAATGCTGCTTTAAAACCTATTACTAGTTGTTACTTTAGAAATAATTATTACGGTTTGTACACCAACGGGGGTGCTTACCAAATAAGCAATTGCGATTTTATCAATAACAGCAACCATAGCCTTGCCATTTACGGTATCGTGGGTACCACATATGTAAGTGACTGCTATTTCTCCGGGGCCACACGAGGTTTATATATTAACAGTTCAGGAATGGGGGCAATCCATGTAAACGGAACCGTAATCGAGAACTGCAATATAGGTGTTTATGCCTCCAATCAGGCTTACCTGCGTTTTAAATGCTCCAGTGTTGTTAATATGTATTCCGGGATCGAATTGTATAATAACTCCACGATACACCTGGCCAGCACAGGAACCATTGATGCTGGTGGCAATGCTGTTTCAGGGAATAATTTCGGAATTATTGGAAACGGTTATCCTTACTACAATACAAACAACTATTTTTTCCTGAACAATGGTTACAACGACTATAGCAGCAATGGCAGTTATGCTTTAAAGAGTAATTTCGGTGCTGTTCCGGGGGGTGCCTGTAACAGTTACAACAACAGGTGGCGACTAGACGGGGGAGCTCCGCGAAATGGAATAGAGTATTCACTTTATGGCACCAACGGAGAACCCATCTTTCTTTACGACCCCTCGCCCGAGAGCTATTTTAGTCCTTGCGATGTGTTAAAAATTGCCCCTGGGGAAGAGTTGCTTAAAGCTGTTGCCATACCTGATGCTGATACTGAGCTTACCCGTTTGGTAGCAAACGCCATTGCTCTTGGTGACTCTGTTAACCTGGAAAAGCGGATATCTTCCTATAGAGAACTGGCCAACGTTTTGATGAGGGATTATAAATACCTTTCAAAAACTGAGGCTTATACCCTGCATTCGGGGTATCAGTATTTAAAGCAGCAATTAATAGCTATGCATGACATTCCGGATTTTAACCCGCAGCCATTTATTCAAATCATGGAAAAGGTTCAACACAAACTGGGAAGCGATGCCCGGGCTAAGAAACATTCTGATGTAGCCTTCATTGTCGAATATGCCCAAACACTATGCATGTCCGGTAAGTTTGATCAGGCACTTACTTACCTTCAAAGCACTTTTAATGGCAGGAATGATGAGGAAAGAATTACTCTGGAACAAGCTATTTGTAGGATTGAGGTTTTTGCAAAGTTTAATAACGACCCCGATTTGCAGGAAAACATGGATAGCCTGCTAACCCGCTGTGAAGTTTGTGAGAACAATAAAAAGTCGATGCGTTTGTACGGAAACCAAAACCAGACAAATAACCTGGGAAATGAGCCATTACCTGTAGCCGATGAAATAAGCTTAAGTATAGTTCCCCATCCGGTTTCAGGGAATTCCGAGATACGTGTAGTTTGCCCTGTTGAAGCAGATTTGTTTATTCACAACAGTATGGGTCTGTTGCTTAGTCAACAACCCCTTTCAACAGGTTATAATTCCATAAATATACATCAGAACTCCTTAAAACCGGGAATTTATTTGGTAACACTAAAAGTAAACGCTCAATTGGTTCAATCGGTAAAAATGCTTGTATTGGATTAACAATAACGGTGAACGAGTTTTATGTAATTTTTTAGCTTGCTGAAATATTTTTTTCTATTCCCAAAAATCGCCTTAACTTAGCATTGCAAAACAGTGTTCATTGGATGGGTTTTGGAAATTATCCGGGGATAAAAACACAGGAAGTAAGATTTAAATACTTCACCAATGAAAACACAACAAGGCCGGAAAGGGCGGAAAGCTTCCCGCTACCGGCAAAACATACTGCACGAACAACCTCCCTAAGTAGCCACTTAGCCTTGCTGCTTTTGGCTTTAGGCTTTAGCCCGATAAGCCGGGTAGCACTTGAGCCAAAACCTTTTTTTATAATTCATTTATACACTTAAATTAGAAAATTATGAGTTTTTTAATTAATTTGAGTAAGCTTACCCATAACCTGATTGTGTCGCTGGGCGAGGAACTGGCTAAGGCAGTGGAAGGAATAGAAGGGATTCAGGCCGTGCTGACACCATTTCAGTCCTTATTAGTCAGGGCAAAGGAAGCACTCAATAATGTAATAGAAAAAACCCGGGCCAGGGAGGTTAGTCAGCAGCTTAAAAATACCGACAACCAGCGCGATGGCTACCTTTACGGACTGGACCTGCTTGTTGAAGCTCATTTATACCATCCCGACGAGGCATTGAGGAATGCAGCCGGGGAACTTAAACGGGTTCTCGATAAGTTGGAAAAAAGCACCTATCGTTTACCCTACGACGCCGAAAGTGCAGTGGTTAAAACCCTTTTGACTGACTTAACCGGTGATTATGCTCCCCAGGCTAATTCGATCCACGCTACACCTTTTGTGACAGCCTTATCGGAGGTGCAAACTGGTTTCGACAATTTCCGCTCGCAACAAATAAATGAGAATGCTTCCATTGCCGTTATCGAATCGATGACCGCCATTCGCCGCGAGTTTGAACTCAGTATGCGCTCATTGCTGTCTGTATTGGCTATGCTTATCGAGTTAAACCCCGATGATGAGGCCTTGAAAAGCAAAGGCATAGTGGTTCAGGAAGTGCTTAAAAAGTATAGATAAAAGGAGTTGCTGCTAAATAAAACCGGGAACTTGCTTCCCGGTTTTTTTTGCCTCTGGGGACTATTATTTATGCGGTGGCAGGTATCCTGAACTTCCGTTTACCCTGTTGCAGGTCTGCAACAGCCCAAAAGTTCTCCGTTTACCCTGTTGCAGGTTTGCAACAGCCCAAAAGTTCTCCGTTTACCTACTTGCAGGTTTGCAACAGCCTAACCGACGGTTCGGTTAGCTACTTTCCAATTTGCAACAGCCTCCCGGTTTTCCGTTTACCCTGTTGCAGCTTTGCAACAAGCCCGCCGGCCTTGTTTTATGGTTGTTGCAGCAAAAATAGCAATGAGTAATTAACATTTAACAATGAGTAGTATCCGGCATTTAGGTGGCTGTAAGCCTTGTCCAGCCTTTGCTCCACATCACAAATCTGAAATCGCAAATCAAAAATCTGCAATCACTCTTTCGCAGTTGAACCCATTCAGGGTTCTAGGTCAGGCCTTGCGTTAATTCGTAGGTTTCACCTACGGCTATTGTTGTTCAACCCTTAGGGTTGTTCTATTGGGGTTTTCGGTGTTTGTCAGGGAAAAACCCCGAAGGGGTGTAAGTATAATAGTCATGGGTGTAAACCCATGGATCACCATACGCACAATAGAAAGCGGTGCAAGCAGCAAGTTGCCATGAAATGCCAGAGTACCATGCACCGCCTTCAGGCGGCAGCCCACAGTTGGCAATACATAGCCAATGAACCATACGGCATCAACCCTCAGTCTTAAGTCTAATAGCTAACCTCTAACCTCTGAATTCTAAACTCCGGGTTAGTGTCAATTATCAATGAATTATTAACAATGATCAGACGCATCTTTATACGATCTACCTTGCGGGGCATGCGGGGCATGCGGGGCATAGATTTCCAATGGGGCTGATGTGCTTGCCCCGTTGTCGCGGTTGGGGCATTTGATCCTCGGGCTTCACCCGGGGCTACCGATATTCCGCCCCTGGGGCTGATGTCAGGCAGCAGTTAGCAGTTTCGCACTCCGTAATCCGTAATCCGTATTCCTTGATCCATGCGCCGTATGCCGCTCTTGGCTTAAGTCTTGTGTCTTTAGTCTAATAGCTAACATCCAGCATCTAAATTCCTAACCTTAACCCAGCACATTGCGGTATTTCCGCTGCAACACCTTATAGCGCGAGGCAAATCCAGCACTTTGGTAGGGAAGCTGGTCTTCGATAAGCAAGAAAAGTTCGTTTTTAAGTTCGGGATATTTGGGCAGCAGCTGAAAAGCCAGGCTCATGCAGTTGGCTTTAACACCTACCGGCTCCTTAGGATCTTCCAGCAGGGTCAGGCAGAAATCGAGTGCCTGACCTTCGTAATCCTCAGGCAGGGTATGCAGGCTCAGCACTTTGGCTAAGGTACGCCGGGTACTGCTGCTGGGTATTTGTTTTAAGTTGTCGATAAGCCGGGGTAGCCAGGCATCGAGCAGTCCGGGATTGCGCTCAGTCATTTTTTCGAGTACCCACGAGGCCCGTTCGGCCAGTTTGGGCCGGTGCGAAAGCACCAGGCTCACCAACACATCAACAGCTGGCGGATTGGCTTCGGCAAAATGCGTCAGTAAATCGATGTTGCGCCGCGACAGTTCAGCCATTAATTGTTGTTCTATCTTAGCATGCATGGTTTATCCCTTTAGCTTGGGAAGGAATTCGGTTATCAGTAAAGCAAAATTGCTCATGAACAACTTAATGGCAATAGCCAGTAAAATGATGCCAAAGAATTTCTTAAGTATATAGATGCCGCCTTTTCCAATGACCCGCTCAATCAGATTGGTAGAACGCAGTACAAAATACACAAACACCATGTTCAGGAACAGGGCAATAATAATGTTGAGGGTTTGGTATTCGGCCCTAAGCGACAGTAAGGTGGTAAACGAACCGGCACCGGCTATCAGCGGAAAGGCAATGGGTACTATGGAGGCTCCGCTCGGACTGTCGTGTTTAAACAGTTCAACACCCAGAATCATCTCCAGGGCAAGAAACAGCAACACAAACGAACCGGCAATGGCAAACGACGATATATCGACGCCAAAAAGTCCCAACATGGCTTCGCCCACAAAAAGGAAAACAATCAGTATAACAAACGACACTGAAGTGGCCTGAATGGCATTGATCTCACCACTTTTCTTTTTCAAATCGAGAATAATGGGAATGGAGCCCAGGATGTCGATTACGGCAAAGAGCACGATAAAGGCCGAGAAAATCTCTATAAAACTAAATTCCATACGGTTATTTTTTTTGCAAATATAGGCAAATGGTTTGGAAGGTTGGTTAATTCAATGAGTTGAACTTTAGCTACGGGTTGCAGGTGCATCTGCTTATAAATATTCAGCCCGCAACCCTCGGTTAATGGTCATAAGTCTTATATCTTTAGTTTAAACATTTCTGCAATTGGAACGCGGATAACGCTGATTCCGCTGCGCGTAAACGCGGATCTAAACTGATTAAGTCTAACATTTAACAATCGAAATTCCAGCTTCCAGTTTTTCTTGTCGAGTGAATTTGTTCGCGATTGAACCCTTTCAGGGTTCGGATTTGGCGTGTGCTTCAATCCGTAAGTTTCACCTACGGCTATTGTTGTTCAACCTTTCAGGTTGTTCTATTGGGGTTTTCGGTGTTTGCCAGGGAAAAACCCCGAAGGGGTGCATTTACAATAGCCCCGGGTGTGAACCCGGGGTTAGCGTTATCCCACCAAAAGCGGCAGGCTGTACATAGCCTTCAGGCATCAGATCGCAGTATCCAGCCTTTTCTCATCATCATAAATCTCCTGACTTCTGACAATTAGTGCGGTAATAAATTCCATTTAGAGACAAGACCGGCAAGTTGAGTTTTCATAATCTCTTTAGTTGGAGAGCGGAATGTGAATATTTCTTTGGTCAATCGGTCTTGAAT
>JBFWMB010000145.1:0-7091 GCA_050251815.1 Salinivirgaceae bacterium
TTTCTTTAAATTTATCGGTGAAATTCCTTACTGATGCTAAATCCATCAAATCTAACGGCATAATCTTTATTTTGCCATTTGGCTTATTTTTCATGATTTCTGCCCTTGCCGCTTCGCCCTTTTCAACTGAGCGACAAGCCATTATAACTTCTGCGCCGTTTTGAGCGAATGCTTTTACCGATTCGTAGCCTAAACCGCTGTTTCCTCCGGTAACAATTATTACCTTTCCCGTGAGATCAGGAATATCAGCCGTTGTCCATTTTTCGTTTTTCATTTTTCTTATATTTAATAGTATTCAATGTACTATTTTTTGTTTCCACCAAAAGGTCATCTTAAATTCTAATGCAAATATACGTCTAAACATTTAATGTTTAAACATAAAAAAATATAATTTGTTCATCTGTTTATATTTTCATTGCTTAGTACAAGTTTTATTTGCTGCGCAAACGCTAAGAGAGTCAAAATTTCATCTTCATGCTCTATGGCAATAGTCGTGTGTGCTTAGCGTTAAGATTAGTTTCATTTTCGGGGTTTCTCAATTACATTGAGATATTTCAACCTCCAGAAAAAATCGACCTTTATGCAGCTTCAAACTGCGAGACATTTACTCCTAAATCTCTTAGCTGACGCAAATGTCTCTTAATTTGTTTATCTCTGATTTTCTTATCCAAAAAATCGCCTCCTATTTCTTTATAGGGTTCCTTGTTTTTCAGGATGAAGTAGGCTGCAATTATAATCTTATGCCCTACAGCTACCAAGGCTCTTTTTTTGCCCCTTCTCCCTGCCAAACTATCGTACTTACTCCGTAAATAAGTCCCTTTGGTTCGTGTTGCCGCCTAAAACCTCAGTTTTTCGGTCATAAATCCAAAACGCAAGACATCGAGCCGGTGATCGAAATACATGTTGTAATAATCGGAACCATGATAATACTGCACAAAAAGCCCGATATCCTCCAGGAAATCTGGATGATAATAAAGTGTCAGACTTAGGTTCACACGCTCGGTTGAAAAAGCATCCAGGCTATTGTATTTACCAAACATCCAGCTTAGTTCACCTTTTACTGAAAACGTCGGTCGCTGATGTTTACTGCTATTTTGGACTGCCGGTAATTTAAAAATTGAAAACGAATTATGCCAGCGGTAGCGACTGTATATGCCTTCAAGTTCAGGACTCACCGCACTTTCAGGATGCCACTCGAAGGAGCTTTTAAAAAACTGATGGGCATTAAAACGCGTGCAAACCCGGGTCGAAATAAAACCGCCTTCGATATAATTGGTTGCGAAATTTCCCGATAAGAGGTTGATGGAACCATCGTCAAGAAAAAAATCGTTTTCCTGACCATTGGAATGATGAGCCATGCGCCCAAAAACACTCACAGAACCCAATTTATGATGCTCTTTCAAAAAATAATAAACGGTTATCTGCGGCATGTAACTGGGCGTGCGCACCGGATACGATTCTTCCTGATACATGCGAATGATAATCTGCGGCGTTAAAACACCCATTAAACGGGAATTTGCACTTTGCCGGATATAAAAATTGGGAATCAGATTCCCTTCGAACCATAAAGGTTCAATATTTCCCATATCGGTAGGAAAAGTAATATAACTACTCCCCTGATTTACCTGGGCAATAATTGTCATATCGATACCCGATAAGGTGTCCGACTTTTGCTGTCCATAGCCGGGTGAAATAAATACGAACCCCAGCATTAAAAACAAAAACTTCATCATAATTTTAAATTTTAACGATAAAAAGCAACTCCAAAACCATATTCAATAATATCGGAAAGCGGGATGCTTGAATTCCCCACTTTACTGGCTAAATACAATCCACGGGTTCCTACACGCCAATAGAAAGCTATTCCCGAGGCCGGCGTTTTACTCGCCAGGAGTTTTGTTTTTACTTCGGCTCCGATAAAAACTCCGGCATTTCGTCCCGGCGACCACCAATAATAACCATCCGGATAATTATCAGGTAATTTTACCCAATACTCGTTGCCAAACGTGTGATGAGCAAACCAACCCACATTTAAGGGCAGTACTTCGATTTGATCTGTAAGCCGATAGCGTAAAAGTTTAGCCGTAAACTGTAAACTAATACTGTGTAAATCGTCAATTGTAAATGTTTCAGGCACATAGCCATAAAAAAGGGTAACATCGAGCTTTTGTTTAAAAAAAGTATAACCCACACCTGCCGACATAAAACCGATGCCTCCGGCAAACTGCAACTTTGCATAATCGGGCATGTAGCGCTGCATAAATTCCGAATCATCGATCGTGGTAAATTGGCTGTAAGCCGGTTTACTATCTGCCTGAATCAGTAAAAAAAACAGCAAAAACAGCTTAAAAACTATAAGTTTCCACTTTAAAATCATTGTTGCTAATTTTAATTACATTGAATTTTTCCTTCTCCACGCCATAAACATTCACATAGGGAATGCTGTCAGCATAAGGTTTATAATACTGATAACCGTGCAAATGCCCATGTGATGCAAACATTACGTTATGATACTTTGCCAGGGTCTGTTGAAAAGCCTCTTCCAGGCTGGGATCAAAATCAGCATCCATGGGCGGCACATGAAAAAATACCACCGCCTTTGCAAAATCGGCATTGGGTTTAAGCTCCGCATCGAGCCATTGGATATTGGGCACCGAACCGTCGAACAAGAATTCGCGGCTGTTGGTGTTTATAAAAACAAATTTGACACCTTTATGGATAAAACTAAAATCTACAGGTCCGTACATTTCATGGTAAGCTGTAAGCCCGTTTCCTACCAAATCGTGATTTCCTACAACCACAAAATAGGGCATCGTTAGTTTTAATAGAAAGCCGTTTCCCCATTGGTATTGCTTGGGGAGCCCAAAATCGGCCAAATCGCCCACATGCACCAAAAAATCAATGGGCTGTTGTTCATGTAAATTATTTACTGCACGTACCAAAGCATCAAATTCGTCGTAAAAACGGTGCGTATCGCCGGTAAAAGCAATGCGTATGGTATCCTGATTCACATTACCAGCCTTTAACCGCAGTAAATTTTGTTGATGCACCTGCCTATCATGGCTGTCAAAATCGATGGCATAAGGCGAAAAATCGAAAGTACCTTCGCAGGACGACACCCCCAGTAAAACAAGTAGTAGCGAAATGGTATAAACTATTTTCATCCTCATAAAATTTACTTTATTAGGCTTGTTAGAAATAAATCACCTTAACCCGGATTAGCGCATCACTTTTAAACTCAAATGAAGCTTTTTCAAATGAAGGCCGGTTGCTTATACCCAATGATTGGTAGTTTGAAAAACCAATCCCTTCAAGCGGAAGCAAAAAGCGTTTATCAATTTCCCCGTTGCTGTTTTCGTCGTGCAGTACGGTAACCGCATAGCTTCCTTTGGGAAGGTTTTTAAAGGTAATCCGGCAGGCATTATTGCTAATTTTTCCGTGTGCTATCCGATAATACTTTTCAAACTTCTCATCGGGGATGGAACCTTCTGTATTGTATAATAAGCACTGTACCCTTCCGTTTGAATTCCTTAAGTGGCTAACTTCCACAGTTAAGGTAGCCAACTCCTTGTCGGTTTCTCCTGCGAGAGACACACAAGTCAGCAAAAACAGAAAACTTAATGCGATTAATGGTTTCAAACTTTTCATAACCCTACTTTTTAAGTTGGAATTTATTCGTTTGTTTCTTTTCCCACTTTTCTTTAAGGCTGTCAACAGCATAATACACCACAGGCACCAGAAAAACAGTCAAAACAAGCGACGACAATAAACCTCCGATAATTACCCAGGCCAAACCATTTTTCCATTCACTGGCTGTACCCTGTGCCAGGGCAATAGGCAACATACCAATAGCCATAGCTAAAGTGGTCATTAATATGGGACGCATGCGTTCTTTTCCGGCCAAAACCAGTGCTTCAGCAAAATGCTTTCCTTCGGCTTTAAGCTGGTTGGTAAAATCGACAATTAAAATGGCGTTTTTGGTTACCAAACCCATCAACATTATCAGGCCCAATTGGGCGAACAAGGTTAAATGATTCAGCGACAAATTGAGCGCAAGAAATGCTCCGATGGCTGCTACCGGAATTCCAAACAAAGCCACAAAAGGATAAATATAACTGTCGTAAAGCGCTACCATAATCAGGTAAATCAGGATAAACGAAATCAGCAGTACATTACCCAAAGCACCAAAACTCTCGTTCTGTGTTTTAATATCAGCTCCCCAGGTCAGGCTAACTCCTTCGGGTAAAGGCTCCGATTCCAAATAGGTAATTACCTCGTCGGCCAAAGTTCCCGAAGGTCGTCCGAACGATTCGGCAGTTAAGGTTACCGAGGTCTGCCTGTCGAGACGCTCGAGCATTGAAGGAGAATTCGCCTGCACCACATCGGCAAATTGTGAAATTTCCACAGGTACATTCATTGAATTCATCAGGGTAAAACCCTGGACATCTTCAAAATTACGGCGGTCAAAATCGTCGAGCCAGATGCGAACCGGAAATTCTGTTCCCTGATCGGTAAGTGTAGCCTCATCGTTTCCGGTAATGGCTGTACGCAGGTTGGTTCCCACAAGCGCTGTGCTTAAACCCAAACGCTGCATTTTATCTTTATCAGGAATAATTTTGTATTCCGGGGCACCCTCTTCTACCGAAAGGTTCACGTTATCGGCTCCGGGAATGATTTGAATCAGCTCATGCAATTCGTTTCCGGTTTGCATTACCAAATCCAAATCGCTACCGCTCAGGGTAATTTTTATGGGTTCACCTTTGGGCAACAAACCCAGCACCGCCATTGAGAAATTGACACCCGGAAATTCATTCGACAATTCGCTGCGCAGTACTTTCATAAAATCTTCGGTTGAAATATTGCGTTTCTCGTCGGGTTTCAGTTGAACGGTGAATTCCGATTTATTGGCCGAACCCACACCCAAGCTTCCGATTCCGGTACTTGGCCCGCCAATATTACTGAATAAGCTTGCCACTTCGGGCTGTTGCAGTATGAATTGTTCAACCTGCTGCGAAACCAGGTTGTTTTGTTTAACCGTTACGGTTTTATCAAATTCAAGATTTAACCTGAACTTTCCCTGATCACCGGTCGACATCATTTCTTTCCCAATGATTCCCATTTTCATGATTCCAACCGTTAAAACCAGCAGCAACAAAACAAAAGCTGTAAAAGCAAGCTTATGATTTAAAACCCATTTCAATTTTTCTCCATACCACTCAATAAATAAATTTAGTTGCTTTTCGAACCAAAGCAGAAAACGGTTAAATATATTGGTAGGCTGCAAATCGTCTTTTTTACCGATGCGCGATGCCAGCCAGGGAGTTAACGTAAATCCGACCAGCAAACTGGTTAAAGTAGATGTAATTACAACCATTGCAAATTGTTTGAGCATATCGCCCACAAATACCTGAAGAAACAGAATGGGCAGAAAAACTACCACATCGACCAGGGTAATTGACAAGGCTGAAAAACCAATCTCCATTCGCCCGTCCATGGCTGCGGTACGTTTCTCCTTCCCCATATCAAGGTGGCGCTGAATATTCTCCAAAACCACAATGGCATCGTCGACCAAAATTCCAATGATTAACGACATGGCCAACAGGGTCATCAGGTTCAAAGTATAGCCCAAAAGCCACATCACTGCAAAAGCAGTTATCAATGAAGTGGGAATTGAAACAAGTACAATTAGTGAATTGCGGTAACTTCGTAAAAAGAGCAACATAACCAGCGAAACCAAAATAACCGCAAGTAATAAGTCGTGCACCACTGAATTTACCGCGGCAATGGTATTGTCGGTTGAATCGTCGGCTATGGTAAATTGAACGCCCGCAGCCTGATTTTTCTCTTCAATTTCGGCCAGTTTCTCCCGAACCAGATTGGAAACATCTACCGCATTGGCATCACCCTGTTTCTTAATAAGCAAACCAATTCCATCGACCCCGTTGTAACGACTAAGCGATTCAATCGCTTTAATTCCATCGGTAACTGTGGCTACATCCTTAACATAAACCGGACTACCAGGTACAGGCATGGCTACCTGAACTTCCCTAATATCGGTTACTGTAGCAAATTTACCGGCTAAACGCACCGAGTTGCTTTCCGTTTCGGTTTGAACACTTCCTGCCGGTAAATCGAGTCCCGAACGGTTTATGGCTTCAACCACCTGCAACAGCGATACATTATGCAATTTCAGCTTGTCCTTGGCTACTTTAACCTGAATCTCGCGTTCCTCTCCTCCTAAAAGGGTAATTTCGGCTACCCCTTTCAATTGTTGAATCTGGGGCAGAAATTCATCTTTCATTTGCTGATAAAATTCCGTTGCAGCGAGCGAACTGGTTGCACTTATCGAAATAATAGGCAAATCGTTTGGCGAAACCTTGCTCATTACCGGACTTTGAATATCGGCCGGCAAATCTTTTCGGATGTTATCAATATAGCGTTGCGCATCCTGCATGGCGTTATCTACATTGGTTCCGTATTTTAAATTGGCTATAATTATCGAGGCATTGGGCATCGATTTAGTTTCCAAATAATCGACGCCTTCCAGGTTCGATAAGGCATCTTCAATTTTTCGCGACACGGAGGTTTCAACTTCCTGCGGATCTGCTCCGGGATACATGGTTTTTATTACCACAACAGGTTGACTAAAATCGGGCAGCAACTCGTAACCCAGATTTTTATACCCGATAATTCCCAACAGGGTAAATACACTAAATAATACAATTATTAGTGACGGTCGCTTAATGGCTATGGCTGTAATATTCATAAGGCTTTATTTTTTTATGGTTACAGGCGCTCCGTCGTAAATATTGATAAAACCGCTGGTCACGTAAATGTCACCGGGTTTCAGTCCCCCGGTTATGAGTATCAGGTTTTCGAAACGCTCTCCTACTGTTACAGCTTGTAAAACAACCCGTTGATTTTGGACGAGATAAACTTTTGCATTCTCGTTGGAACCAATTAATGCCGATGCAGGAATCAGAATCTGCTGTGAAGTGAGTTTATTATCCGGAGTTACTTTTCCGAACATTCCGGCTTTAATTTTCAAATCGGGGGTATTGTTGGCGGTAAACTGCACCTGATAATTATTT
>JBFWMB010000146.1:0-7028 GCA_050251815.1 Salinivirgaceae bacterium
TTAAAAGCAAATTTTATCATCGATGCAATTAAAGCTGCTGATATTCCATGACCCGACACATCGGCAATAAGAATCCCAATGCTGTCCTTTTCAGCCAAATGATAATCGTAATAATCGCCACCTATTAAAGCCATGGGCAAATAAGCCGACGACACTTCATAATTTTCACCTTTAGGATTTATGTCGGGTAAGATGGCATTTTGAATGTTGCGTGCTGTTTCCAAATCCTGTTTCACCAAAAAGAATTCCTTTTCAGTATTGGTGATACGTTTAAAGGCCACTACAATCAAGGTGATGTTAAAAAAAAGGTAGGCTGGCTCGTCGAACGACCATTTATCGGGCAACCAATTCAGGTGAGCCAGGTTATCGTATAAAATAGCCAGCAGGTAAAAACCCAGTCCGGCTCCAATTAATTGAACTTCGCGATTCTTGCGCATTTCGGGTAAAAACAAATGAGCCAGTAAAACCACCGCTGCCAACAAACCAAAAATGGTGTTGGTAGTTCCGTAGATATCCTGAGCCGGCTCCGAGTAATCGGCAATAATTTTAATAATACCCTGAAATACCGAATAAATCAACAGCAGCAGGATTGATTTTTTCCAGCCCCAGCCAATAAAATAACGGATAAACAAAATAAAAGCCACTGGAATAACAAAAGCAATTAATGGCATGGCATATTGCCAGAATTCGGCCGAGGGTATTTCCGTTAAACGGATTAAGGGATTCTCGCTAAGAAACCTTAAACCAAACGACAAGTTAAGCATAGCGAGATAAAAAATGTATCCTTCGAATAACTTTATGCGAAATAGGAATATAAAAAGGGCGGCAATTCCCAGGAAAAAATAAATAAAGCCAAATAAAAACTTCCAGGCGCCCAGGCGGGTAATCGATTTTATGTCGTCGTGGGTATTGTTTATGGCTTCAAACATTTCGTTAAACTGATGTTTATCCTCAGTAGAATAAGAACAACCCTGATTCTCAAGCGCCTCCAAACCCGAAAGCCCCTGATAAAGTGCCGGTTCTAATTCTTTGGCCTGATTCAGGTATAGTAAAGCATTATCAATATCGCGGTAGTTATAATAAATTAGCGCCATGCCCAGGTAAGCATCCGGATCGTTTGGAGCCAGTTTCAGGTAACTGTTAAAATACCGGATAGCTTCAGGAAGCCTTTTTGCCCGCAGCGATTCCCAGCCCAGATTGTTTAACAAGGCAAGGTAATCAGCATTCAGGCCTATTCCAAAAAACATTTTGGGATCTTTTGGCAATAAGCGTAAGTAACTTAAAAAATACCTAAAGGCTCCACTGATATCGCGTCGTTTGAAATATTCCTTTCCCAAATTGCCAATGGCCGAAAGGTAATCGGGGTCGAGTTCCAAAGCCTTTTTATAGTCGTTGAGAGCCATGTCCTGCTGATTATTGAATGCGTAGGCATTACCCCGGAAATAATAAAACTCGGGAACCTCCGGATCGAGCATAATGGCCCGGGTAAAATCGACAATGGCTTCGCGATAAGCTTTGTTTTCATAGTTTTCTTTAGCCCTTCCGCTGTACCACCACGAACTTTTTGCACTGTCGATAACTAAAGTTTCATCGGATGCTGCATCCTGCGTAAAACCCTGCCCTAAAACAATGAAGGTTTGCAAGCTCACAATCAGTAACACCCAAAATACTTTCAAAAGCAGTGAACTGAGCCGACAAAAAAACAGTTTATTCATATTTTAAAAAATTTGTCTCTCGCATTTTAAAGTAAGCTTATCACTATTAACCAAAGATAAATAAATTTAGTATACCAGGATTTAAATTTTCATTCGTCTGAAAATTTCACCCAAAAGATATTTTCTTTTTTCAACTTGTGGTTTTATAATTACTTTATTAGTTGAAATTGGAACTATTAATAAACAAGCTGTTAATTGCATAAAAAGAATTATAAGTCTGAAGCGTTTGTAATTGAGCATTGCAAAAATTTCCATTACATTTGCCCTACAAAGTTAAAAAGACTGTAATCAATGACCATTGTTACCTTAACCAGCGATTGGGCCAACGACGATTTTTACATTGGGGCCGTAAAGGGTTTGCTTTATAGCAAATGCCCCAACGTTAAGGTAGTGGACATCAGTCATAAAATTGAAAGTTATAAATACACCCAGGCGGCATTTATTGTGCGCAATGCCTTCAAACATTTTCCCGACGGCACCATTCACCTGCTGGCCATAAATAGCGATATTACCGAAAACCAGCCACCCATCTGCATGAAAATAAAAAACCAATATTTTATTGGAACCGGAACCGGTATTTTTAGCCTTATGTTTACCGAACAGCCTGAATTAATGGTAGAGCTCCGTGAGAATGGACTTTTAAAAAACAGTTCGTTTCCCGAGCTATCGCTTTATGCCGAAGCTGCCGCTTTTTTAGTAAACGGAGGAAAAGCTGAAGAGCTGGGTCCCAAACTCGATGAAAAATACCGGCACGTACAGTTTATGCCAGCCATTGATGAAAACATGATTACCGGAAATGTAATTTATATTGATTCATTCGGAAACATCATCACCAATATTGGCCGGGAACTTTTTGAGCAAATCAGAAACAACCGTAACTTTGTGATTACGGTTAAAAGCGAAATGTACAGCGTAGATAAACTAAGCCAAAATTATTCCGAAGTGGATATGGGCGATTTTCTGGCCTTGTTTAATTCATTGGATCTTTTGGAAATAGCCATCAGAAATGGTAAATTGGCCGAACTAATCGATGTTAAGTATAATTCACCCGTAACAATAAAATTCCGATGATTACACGTATTGTTAAAGTAAAATTAAAACCCGAAAGCCTTAGCGAATTTTCAAGCTACATTCCTCATTTTGTTAAAGAAGTACGGAATTTTAAAAATAACCACCACGCCGATTGTTTTGCCGATTTGGAAGAAAACGCTGACTATCATATCTACACCATTTGGAATACCGAGGGAGCACTCAATAAATTTCTGAAATCGGAACTAAACCTTGAATTCAAACAAAAATTAAACAACTGGGCAATTCGGCCTTACTCAGCCTGGACTGTAGAAAATATTAAATAAAATAAGATGCGCAAAGCATCTTTAATCACTGACTAAACTTATGCCATGAATCAACATACCGAGGCCTTTGGAACGTTATTGGAAATAATGGACGAACTGCGCCTAAAATGCCCCTGGGACAAGGAACAAACCCTGGAAAGCTTGCGTACGCTAACCATTGAAGAAACCTACGAACTGGCCGATGCCATTATGGATAACGATCTTCAGGAAATTAAAAAAGAATTGGGCGATTTGCTCTTGCACGTGGTGTTTTATGCCATAATTGGAGCCGAAAAAGGGGCTTTCGATATTTCGGATGTCATACATAACCTCAACGAAAAGTTAATTTACCGGCATCCCCATATTTTTGGCGATGTAAAAGTACAGAATGCCACTGAAGTAGAAGAAAACTGGGAACAACTAAAGCTAAAAGAAAAAGGACGAAAGAAAAAAGTACTTGAAGGGGTCCCAGCCTCGTTACCAGCCATGATAAAAGCCCACCGCATTCAGGATAAAGTGCGTGGTGTAGGGTTCGACTGGGATGTGCGCGAACAGGTTTGGGATAAAGTGGCAGAGGAAATGGATGAATTAAAAGTAGAATTGCTAAAGAATCCCAATTCATTGGAAGCAGAACAGGAATTTGGCGATTTATTCTTTAGTATGATTAATGCCGCACGCCTCTACGGAATAAACCCGGAAAATGCGCTGGAACGCACCAATCAAAAATTTATGAAGCGTTTCAGTTACCTTGAAGAACAAACCCTAAAAAAAGGAATCGACCTGAAAAACATGCCCCTGGAAGCCATGGAAAAAATTTGGCAGGAAGCTAAAAAGGAGGATTAAAGCATCCTGTAAAGAATTCGTAAGTTCTTTTTATTTATATTGCCGCTTTACTTAATCGAAAAGTATGCTCCGTAACCCGAATTCCATAGCACGCTTATTCCAAACCTGGGCTGTGTTACTCATGCTTAGCTACGGATGCAGCATTTCCCAACCGGTAAAAACCACAACTGAGCCGGAACCAATCATCACTGATGAAATCCTTAGCGATACCCTAAAAAAAATTGCATGGCCCCTGACTGAGATTAAAGATAGTTTGCGCATCTTTTTTAACACTAATAATAAGCCTAAAGCCACAGCAATATATTATGAAAACCTAAACCATTGGTATGCTACTACCAATTACCAGCCTTTATGGTGCAATGCCGAACAGGTGAAAGCAGGAATCGGCCTCTTACAAAATGCGGCAAACAACGGGCTTACCCCCAGCCATTATAAGGTTGATTCCATAATCCTGTTATTTCAACAGGTACAAACTGATTCCCTTACTGCGCTAAAAGACCGGCTTAAATTGGAGCTTGAACTGAGTTTACAGGTAAAACGCTATGCGCAACACTTGTATCTTGGAAAACTGAATCCCAAAAATTATCACAGCAGTTGGAATTACCCGAACAAAAACTGGAACACAAAAGAAAAACTCGTATTACAACTCATTCAAAGGAACGAAACAAAAGCCATCGAAGAAGTATTGGCTCCGGCGAACCACAATTACCAGCTATTAAAACAAAAGCTCATTACTTACAGGCAACATTACGCCGCAAATTCAGAACCGGAATCCGTAAAATATCCTGGTAAGTCAATAAAATTAGGCGCTACCGGAAAGGCAGTAAATGACCTAAAACAACGCTTAGGATTAAAAGATACCAACGCTGTTTTTTTGTTTGATACCACCTTATTAGTGGCCGTTAAAGCGTTTCAAAAAAGCCATGGCCTGACTCCCGACGGAGTTGCCGGCCCGGCTACATACCAGTTCTTAAACTGGACAACACCGCGCTACATTGACGCATTAAAAGTAAATATGGAACGCCTTCGCTGGTTACCCGATTCGCTGCCGGCAACACACATTGAGATAAACCTCCCCGCATTTGAGTTAGTAATGAAAGAAAACCATGAGGATGTATTTCGGAATAAAATAATTATTGGCACACCCAAACACTTTTCCCCGGTTTTTCAATCCCGGCTCGATGTTCTGGTTTTTAATCCCTGCTGGACCATTCCCCAGTCGATTGCCACAAAAAAATTGCTCCCAAAAATTCAAAAAGACCCCGCGTACCTGAAAACACACAATATGTTTGCAGCCATCGACGAGGTCCCCATAACAACCGACAGTATTGATTTTTCGGAATTTAATGAATCGTATTTTCCTTACAAAATTTATCAGAATTCCGGACCCGACAATGCCTTAGGCGTGGTGAAATTCCTGTTCACTAATCCATACCACATTTACCTGCACGACACCCCGCAAAAACAACTGTTTAATGCCGACAACAGGGCATTCAGCCACGGTTGCATTCGGGTAAAAAATCCCTTGCTACTAGCAAAACTACTGCTTGATATGCAACATAGCCCCTACCAAACCAAAGAATTTTACCTAAGCAAAAAGTACCCCGTAAAAGTTCCGCTAAATAATCCGGTTCCCATTTACATTCAATACCTTACAGCAAGTGCCAACCCAAACAACAATTCGGTCTGTTTTTTTAACGATGTATACGGACTCGATTTGCGGGTGCTTATTGATTTGGAAAAACCCTGACACCCGGAAACAAAAAAAAAGAGCGAAGCTTTCGCCCCGCCCTTTTGTTAACAAAACAATTTAATTTTATTGCTTAATGAATCGTGTAGTGACCAGTTTTCCTTCCATATTCAGTGTCAAAAGATAAACACCTTTATCAAATTCGCTGAGGTCAATGGTCTGCCTGTTGCTAAGCAAATTATCAGCATAAACCAAACGGCCGGTAATATCGGTAATACTATAATCTACCATCCGTTCCGAGCTTAAATTCACTTGCAGGTAAGTACTGGCCGGATTTGGAAATACTTCCACATCGTAGGCTGTTTCTTCCTGAACACTTTCCGCATTAATAACAGCCATTACCAAAGCTGATGCCTGGTCAACAATGTTTACCGTATAATCTTCCACTTCGCCATAGCTGAAGGTTTCACAGGCCGTTCCTGCACCATTGTACTTCATGGTAACACGCATTCTGGTTGGGCCTGATAAAGCCGAAGTTGGAACCGTAAAAGTACTACTCAATGTGGCAGCACTCGACGATGACCCATAAGCCACCCGTTCGGTATCACTAAAAATTCCATCGTGATTATAGTCAATCCAAACATGCCAGTATTCTACATAACTCGAACTTTTAAATCCTGCACTGTAATAAATGGTATTACTACCGTAAGCAATGGTGGCAATTTTATCGGTAAAATCAACATAACCTCCATTATTTCCGCTGGTGTTGGTCATGTTGCCCAGTTGCACCAAATCAATCCATTCGTAACTCGAATTGGAACCTTTTGAAGCACAATAGCTGATGCTTTGTGGTAAGGTAGTAACTGATGCGGTATTGCTCACTGCAGATACGTTACCGGCCACATCGAATGCTTTTACAGTAAAACTATAGGTTGTAGCTGTGTTTAAACCACTTACGGTAAAATTGGTTCCGCTGGTTTGTTGAAGTAAGGTGCCATTTTTATAAACGTAATAGCCAGCCACACCCACGTTATCGGTAGAAGCATTCCAGGCTAATGAAGTACCTGTTGAAGTTGTGTTCGAAGCCAGCAATTGAGTCGGAGCCGTTGGCGCCTGGGTATCGGCAACACCCTGACTAATTACCACCGTATAATCTTCAACCTCGCCATAGCTAAAGGTTTCGCAAGCCGTTTGAGCTCCGTTGTATTTCATCGAAACCCGCATACGGGTGGTTCCAGATACTGAAACAGGCAGTGTTAAATTTCCTGAAACAGCTGAACTGCTCAATGAACCTGCATCAAAAGCCAATTCGTCGGTATCAAAAACTCCGTCTGCATTATAATCGATCCAAATTTTCCAGTATTCCTGATAGCTTGAACCGGAAAAACCCGGGGTGAGTGTAAGCGCATAGCTTTGTCCCGAAGTTAAATTAATCTGGGTAGAGGT
>JBFWMB010000147.1:0-6964 GCA_050251815.1 Salinivirgaceae bacterium
AACGAAAATCCGCTCGAAGTAGCCAAACAATTTGAACAAGCCGGAATCAAACGGTTGCATCTGGTCGATCTCGACGGAGCTAAAACTGGAAACATTATAAACTACAATGTCCTTGAAAGCATTTGCAAAAACACCAAATTAACCGTCGATTTTGGTGGCGGAATAAACACGCAAAACGATTTAGAACGGGCATTTAACAGCGGTGCACAAATGATTACCGGCGGAAGTATTGCCGTTAATCAACCCGGATTATTCCGTAAGTGGCTTCGCGAATATGGGTCCGATAAAATAATTCTGGGTACCGACGTACGCAATCAAACCATTGCCATTAAAGGCTGGCAAGAAGATTCTGACTTAAGCATCAGCCAGTTAATACAAAACTACCTGCCCTACGGAATAAAAAAGATTATTTGTACCGATATTTCAAAAGACGGGGCCATGCAGGGGCCATCGTTCGAACTTTACAGGCAGTTAATCAACGCGTTTCCTGAACAACAGTTTATTGCCAGTGGCGGTGTAACTACGCTTGATGATGTAATAAAACTAAAAGAAATGGGTATGCACGGAACCATTATCGGGAAAGCAATCTACGAAGGCAGCATCAGTTTAAAGGAACTCAGTGAATTGATAATTGATAATTGATAATTGTTTATTTAAATAGAGATATAAAATTAAATGGATTTTTCCTATAATCAATTGACAATCAAAAAATATAAAATTCTAAAGTTATGAATGATTCTGAATTGAAAGCAAGAACAATAAAATTTGCTCATTCCTGTGTTAAATTGGCTATGGAGTTTCCCAATTCGAAATTAGGTCAACATATCGAAGGACAGTTGATTCGATGTGCAACCTCGGTTGCTGCCAACTACAGAGCAGCTTGCTTAGCCCAGTCCTCAAAAAGCTTTGTTTCAAAATTGAGTATTGTAATTGAAGAAGTCGATGAATCAAATTTCTGGATTGTTTTTGCAAAGGAAGAATCTTTAATAAACCCACCATCAAAATTTGATGCGTTAATTCAAGAATCAAAAGAATTAACAGCCATCTTTATCGCCTCCAGAAAAACCTTACAATCCCGAATAAATAATCAATAAAAAATAATCAATTGACATTTATAATATGCTTGCAAAACGAATTATCCCCTGTCTCGACGTGAAAGACGGACGAACGGTAAAAGGAATCAATTTTAAAGAACTCCGCGATGCCGGCGACCCGGTAGCACTGGGTGCCTTATATGCAGCATCGGGTGCCGACGAACTTTGCTTTTTGGACATTTCGGCCACGTTAGAACAACGTCGAACATTTGCTGAACTGGTTAAAGAAATTGCCCGAAATGTCAACATTCCGTTTACCGTGGGCGGAGGAATAAGTAGTGTAAATCAGGTTGGCCGCTTGCTCGAAGCCGGGGCTGATAAAATTACCATCAATTCGGCGGCAGTTAATAACCCGCAACTTATTACTGCACTGTCAAAACAATTTGGTTCACAATGTGTGGTGGTAGCCATCGACACCCGTTTCGACGGAACCAACTGGCTGGTTAATACGCATGGCGGAACATTTGCTACCCCACTTTTTGCTACCGACTGGGCAACCCAGGTTTATAATATGGGTGCAGGCGAGATTTTACTCACCAGTATGAATCACGACGGTACAAAAAACGGTTTTGCACTGGATATTACCCGAACCATTTCTGAAAAAGTTGGCATTCCCGTAATTGCTTCGGGAGGAGCCGGTGCCATGCAGCACTTTGCCGAAGTATTTACATCCGGAAAAGCCGATGCAGCATTGGCTGCCAGCATTTTTCATTTTAAAGAAATTGGAATACAGGATTTAAAAAACTTCCTGCGCCAACAGGGCATTGAAACTAGAATTGAACAACAATAAGTTAAATACAAGCTAATAATTAAAATAAAATGATGACCATAGATTTTAAAAAATACGCCGACGGATTGGCTCCTGCCATTGTACAGGATGCCAATACCAATCGGGTGCTGATGCTCGGCTTTATGAATGAAGAAGCGTTGAAGGAAACCCGAAAAAGCGGCAAAGTAACCTTCTATTCCCGCAGTCAGCAAAAACTCTGGACCAAAGGAGAAACCTCAGGGAACTTTTTGTTCCTTAAAAACATCCTGGTCGATTGCGATAACGACACTCTATTAATTAAGGCAAATCCTCAGGGGCCAACCTGTCACAAAGGCACCGACACTTGTTTTAATGAAGCTAACCATAAGGAGTTTTCCTTACAATATCTTGAAAATGTGATCACTTCGCGAAGAGAAGAGTCGCCCGAGGTTTCCTATACCCGTCGGTTATTCGATAAAGGAATCAATAAAATTGCCCAAAAAGTGGGCGAAGAAGCCGTAGAGTTAATTATTGAAGCCAAAGACAGCAACGACGAACTGTTTATTAACGAAGCAGCCGATCTAATGTATCACTACATTGTATTGCTTCAAGCCAAAGGCTTTTGTCTCGACGATGTGATAAGCGTTTTAAAAGAACGTCACAAAAAATAGTACCCATAGCCATTATTTACTAATCGTAACAATAAGTTCAATGACAAACAATTATTTTAAAACCTACCCTGACAGCAAAGGATTCTTTGGCAATTATGGAGGCTCTTTCATACCGCCTGAGTTACAAAAGGAAATGGACAGCATAACTGCTGCCTATCATTCCATCAGTAAATCGCATAATTTTATTGCCGAATTGCGCAGCATCCGAAAACATTTTCAAGGTCGTCCCACCCCAGTATATTTTTGTAACCGCTTATCGGACAAATACGGTGGTCGTATCTATTTAAAACGCGAAGATTTGAACCATTCAGGGGCCCACAAACTAAATCACTGTATGGGCGAAGCCTTACTGGCTAAGCATCTGGGCAAAAAGAAACTGATTGCCGAAACCGGCGCTGGTCAACATGGTGTGGCTTTGGCAACAGCAGCCGCCTATTTTGGGCTGGAATGTGAGATTCATATGGGTGAGGTAGATATGGAAAAGGAACACCCGAATGTGGTGCGTATGAAAATTCTTGGCGCCAGAGTAATTCCGGTTTCTCATGGATTAAAAACCTTAAAAGAAGCCGTTGATTCTGCCTTTCAGGCTTATTTAAAAGATCCGGTTCACAGTATTTACTGTATTGGTTCGGTGGTTGGCCCGCACCCTTTTCCATTAATGGTTCGCGATTTTCAACGAGTAGTAGGTATCGAAGCCAAAGAACAGTACTTTGACATGACCGGTGAACAACCCGATCATGTAGTTGCTTGTGTGGGAGGTGGTAGCAACGCCATGGGTATTTTTTCTGCATATCTCGATGAAGAATCGGTAGCTATTTATGGTGTTGAACCCGCCGGTCGTTCGCTCAACTATGGCGAACATGCAGCCACAATGACCAAAGGAAAACCAGGTATGATTCACGGATTCAAATGTTACCTGTTGCAGGACGAAACCGGGGAACCAGCACCGGTTTATTCGGTGGCCAGCGGACTCGATTATCCGGGAGTTGGCCCTGAACACAGCATGCTGAACGATTTAAAACGGGTGAATTATGTAACCGCTTCAGATGAAGAAGCCATTGATGCGTTTTTTGAACTCAGCCGGCTCGAAGGTATTATTCCTGCACTTGAAAGTGCCCATGCTGTTGCCTTTGCCATTAAGCTGGCTAAAGAACATCCACAGGAATCGATTCTGGTAAACCTGAGTGGACGCGGTGATAAGGATATTGACTTTATTATGGAAACTTACGGATTGCCCGAAAACTGGAAATAGCAGTTTCCCAAACATAGTTCAGGTAAACCTTGTCGCAGAAAGTTGGCCCTTCCCTGGAATGTAAACTAGACTGTCCACCCAGGTACTTGCCAATATTGTTAACGGATTTAAGCAGATTAAACCTGCTTAAATCCAATTTATTCAAAGTTATAATTGCCAACAGCTTAAAAAAACCTTCCAATTTATTCAGCCAAACGTTAACTTGTCTAAATTAAGAACAGGCAAAAGGGAACTGTTTTTTTTCTGTTAACGGATACCTGAGAAATGCCCTTCTCTTGCTTTATGGTGACTTTCAAACAACTATTTGCCGTTTACAGATCCTTATCAGTAGGCATATTCAAACCAATCGAACCATGCTTTAGCCTTTGATGGCTTTCCGTTGCTGCTGGTGTACATTCCCACGTAAGGTCCGGTAAAATCGATTCCTGACGAAGGCCCGCAAACACGCGCCTCCTGCTTTTCACCAATGGCCTGCAGGGAGTTTCTGTCAGGCCCGAAATAAAAGCGGTACTCAAGGCCATCGGCTTTTAAACCCAAAACAACGGAATTTCCTTTGTAAGCATTTTCAGCTAGCAAAACTTCGGTTCCTTTTTCCACTTTAAACAGCTTGATGGTTTTAGCACTTTTAACCAATCGATACTGGTTCTTACTATCCAGTAAAACTACAAATCCGGCTTCTTCGTTGGTTTTATTGCTGTTAAATTCCACTTTGGTGAAGCCTTCAAAAGTAAAATGCTGAATACGTCGTCCCCAGAACGAGGGCTGGGTGTTTTCAGTAAGCTTTTGCGGACGGGTTTGCATCTCTAACACTCCTTGGCTTAATCGATACCAGGTTTCGGACGATGTACGCAACATATTCCATTCAAATCCCATGACTTCTGCTTCGAATCCATCCACGGTTGGTTTTGGCTTAAGTTTCATTTCTGGTAGTCCGGGAACAGGCATTTCACTTTCCACAATGCCTTTTTCGGGATTAAATACCGGCCATCCGTATTCAAAAACCAGGGGAACCAAAAAGGTTTCGCGACCCAGTAGTACCTGCTGGTTGATGGGCCTTGTTGCCAGCATAACAGCCCACCAATCACCATGCTGTGTTTGCACCAAATCGGCATGTCCCACAGCGGCAATTGGATAATTTTTACCCAGATGCCGGTGCGTTAATACCGGGTTTATTAACGATGGAGTATAGGTTCCCATCAGCGAATCACTTTCAAAAACCGTAACAGCATGATGAATACTGGTTCCGCCCTCGGCAATCATCAACAGGTAACGGCCGTCAATCTTATAAATGTGTGGTGCTTCGCCCCAAACTGCATTGGTAGCATGTCCAAAGGTCATCTGAACCGGTTCGCCCAGTAGTTTACCGCCAGCGATATCCAGTTTTTGAATAAAGGCACCGTTTTGTCCGGGCCAGGCACGGTATCCATGCAGGTTGTGCCCGCCAATGTAATAAGCACTCCCGTCGTCATCCCAGAATAAAGTGGGGTCGATTCCCGGTGCATCAGTAAGCCATATGGGGTCGGACCACGGGCCAGCAGGGTTTGTGGCCGTAACATAGAAGTTACCTCCGCAACCCACACAGGTGGTGACCATATAAAAAGTGTCGTTATGATGGCGCAAGGTGGGCGCAAATATCCCTCTTGAAGGTTCAAGGCCTTCGGGCAGATTTAATTGCGAAGGCCTGTCGAGTACATGACCAATCTGTTTCCAATTTACCAGATCGGTGCTATGAAAGATGGGAACGCCGGGAAAATATTCAAAACTGGAATTCACCAGGTAGTAATCGTTACCCACCCGACATATACTGGGATCGGGATAGAAACCCGAAAGCACTGGGTTTTTATAGGTCCGGGGTTTCTGCGCACCTGCGCTTAAGGCAAGGCTTAGCGCAGCCATCACGAAGATTGTAGGTAAAAGGTGTTTCATAGTTAGTTATAAAGGATTGGATACTTGTCGAACAAAAAATTGCGTATTTATTTTATGCTGGCCCGGGTACATTTCGTGTATAACAGCACTACCCGTTCATGGCCAGGTTTTCGTTCAGGTAATCGGTTGGCGTTTTGCCAAACTGTTTGCTGAAACACTTGCTAAAGTATTTGGCATCGGCAAAGCCAACCATGTAAGCCACCTCGTTAACCGGAAGCTTTTCTTTCTGAAAGATTAACGCAGCTTTGTTCAGGCGGTGCCTGCGCACAAAATCGACCAGCGAATTATTGGTCAGTACTTTAATCTTTTTTAATACGGCCGAATGGCTCATACCCATTTTATCTACCATTTCGCTTACATCGAAGTTTGGATTGGTAATGTTGTCTTCAATAATATCAATTAGCTTGGTTAAAAAGCGCTCATCGGTAGAGGTTATGGCAATATCGCGGGGCTTTAACATGATTTTCCTGCTGTACAAATCAATCAGATGTCGGCGGGTTGACATCAACTGGGCTACCTGAGCTTCGAGTACCCTCAGCGAGAATGGCTTGCTGATGTACCGGTCGGCTCCCATCTCGTATCCCTGAATAATATTATCGTCGCCGGCTTTTGCTGTAAGCAGGATAATTGGAATGTGACTGGTATCGAGGGTGTTTTTTACCAGATTGCACAGTTCATTGCCATCCATTCCCGGCATCATTACATCGGACAGTATCAGGTTGGGCTGTTCTTTTTGAATCAGCTGCCAGGCTTCTTTACCATTTCCGGCGGTTATTACGTGGTAACGCTTACTAAAGTGATTCTTCAGAAAATTCAGCATGTCCACGTCGTCGTCGGCCAATAGTAACACATTGGCCTCGGTTGTTTCGGCAATGGGCTCCAGCTCCTCTTCAATAGGCTCGTTAGGGCTATCCAATGTATCATAAAGGGCTTTGGGTGTAGGTGCCGGTACACTTTGGTCCTTAAGCTGCCTGGGCGTAAGGTGCTGGTTCCCTAGCGGCAGAAAAACCTGAATGGTGGTTCCTTTGCCCTCCTGGCTCGACGCTTTTACCTTTCCGCTGTGCAGCTCCACATATTCCTTTACAATGGATAAACCAATTCCAGAACCCGACTGTTCAGTGATGGTACTGTTCGAACTCTGGTAAAACCTATGGAAAATATGCTTCAGTTCTTTGGCCGGAATTCCAATGCCGTTATCAATCACTTCGAGCTGCAGCCAGCTTTCGATGCCCTTTGTGTTTTTGATGGCCTGGGCCAGTCCCAAGCTACGTGC
>JBFWMB010000148.1:0-6901 GCA_050251815.1 Salinivirgaceae bacterium
TTGCTGCTGATGTGGTTATTGGCCGATTAGCTGAAGCTAAATTGTTAGATAAAAATACCGGACTAATTCTTTCAACTTATCCAATACCCTACGGTTCAAAACTTTACAAAAAGGATGGTGCTGAAGTAACAAAAGGTGAATTGATTTGTGAATGGGATCCGTATAATGCCGTTATTGTTTCTGAAGTATCTGGTTTGGTAAATTTCGTAAATGTTGAAGACGGTATTACCTATCGTGAAGAAGCGGATGAGCAAACTGGTTTTAGAGAGAAAGTTATTATTGAAACCAGGGATAAAACCAAAAACCCAACCGTGCGCATTTTAAATGATGCGGGTGAGCAATTAAAACATTATAACCTGCCAGTTGGCGCCCACGTTGTTATTGAAGAAGGCGCTAAAGTAAAACAAGGCCAGGTTATTGTTAAAATTCCTCGTTCAGTGGGTAAAGCAGGTGATATCACTGGTGGTTTACCACGGGTAACCGAATTATTCGAAGCACGTAACCCATCGAACCCGGCAGTAGTTGCAGAGATTGACGGTGAGGTTAGCTTTGGTAAAATTAAGCGTGGTAACCGCGAGATTATAATTTCATCGCGTACCGGCGAAGTGGTAAAATATTTGGTACCACTTTCAAAACAAATTCTGGTACAAGAGAACGATTATGTAAAAGCTGGAACACCGCTTTCTGATGGTGCAATTACTCCTTCTGATATCCTGGCCATTAAAGGTCCGACTAAGGTTCAGGAATATATTGTGAACGAAGTTCAGGAAGTGTACCGCTTACAGGGTGTGAAAATTAACGATAAACACTTTGAGGTAATTGTTCGTCAGATGATGCGCAAAGTAGAAATTGTTGATCCGGGAGATACTATTTTCCTTGAAAAACAAATCGTTGATAAGAATGAGTTTATGGAAGAAAACGATTGGATTTGGGATAAGAAAGTAGTTACCGATGCCGGTGATTCTAGCTTGCGCCCGGGTCAAATTATTACCGCCCGTAAACTGCGCGACGAGAATTCTATTTTAAAGCGTAAAGACTTAAAACTGATTGAAGCACGCGATGCTGTACCAGCAACATCAAGTCAGGTATTGCAGGGTATTACCCGTGCAGCGCTTCAAACCCGAAGCTTTATCTCTGCTGCATCGTTCCAGGAAACTACCAAAGTTCTGAACGAGGCTGCTATAAATGGTAAAGTGGATGGTTTGGAAGGATTGAAAGAAAATGTAATTGTAGGTCACTTAATACCTGCAGGAACAGGTTCACGACGCTTTGATAATATGGTGGTTGGTTCAAAAGAAGACTATGATAATTTGCTTGCATCAAAAAAGCAGGCCATTAGTCAGGAGTAGTCAACTTAAATAATAAGGAAAAGGCTGTTTCTTAATTGAGACAGCCTTTTCTTTTTGCTCCATTTTATCACTTATTTTCCTTTTATTACCTTATATTTTCTACTTTTGCTTGAGTAGATAAACTAAAAAAAATAACTAACATGGAAAACGATAATAAAAAAGGCAATCATTTAAATATTGAGCTAACTGAAGATGTTGCCCAGGGTGTTTATTCAAATTTGGCTGTAATAACACATTCAAGCGCAGAGTTCGTGATCGATTTTGTTAGAATTATGCCCGGTATTCCCAAAGCAAAAGTAAAATCACGAATAATTCTTACTCCGGAACATGCCAAGCGTTTAATGGGTGCTTTAAAAGACAACATCGCAAAATATGAGTCTGTTCATGGAAAAATAAAAAATACCGAAGGCGGCGGTAATCCTAACCTTCCTATGAATTTTGGGGGACCAACAGCTCAGGCTTAATAAGTTTGTAAGCAACTATAGCTAAACCAAATCCATCTTTTTTTTGTTAATAAAATGAAATTGAATAATAAAGTTTGCATAGCTCTGTTATTTAGATTAATTTTAAACAATCGAATTTCGCAATTTAACTCATAAAAGAAAAGTAACATGAAAAAAAGATTTAGTAAAGCTGCAGGAATGCTTGCAATTGTAATGGTATTCGCCTCGTGTGAACTTACCGATTTGCCCACAACCGAAGACTTACAGAACGCTCAGGGTTCCTTAATTGAGAATACGAATGCTGAATTAAGTGTTCTTAAAGTTTTTGAAAATGTAAATAATCTTGGGTTTAATTCCAACGAATCAAAGTCGGCTATGCTTAATGGCCCGGCACATTCTTGGAATAATTTAGTATTAACTATCGATTTTACCAATGTACCGGGAGCCTCTGGTAAAATTATAGCTGATTTTTCGGCACAACCTGCCTATACACAAGGGTTGACTGTTGGAATTACTTTCGAAGATTATGTTGATAATGGACTGGGAATGAGTGGTTCGTTAGTTTTAGAAGTAAAACAATTTATGGCCGAGCAAATGGTTAAATTTTCTATTGTTAGCGATGGAAACCTCACCATTTCTGAAGCCGGAGCAGCAAGTTATTTGTGGTCGTGCGACGAGACCATTGAATGGTTCCAGGGTGTTGCAACCCTTACCGATGGTAGCGACGATGCCTTTAAACTGAATGGAACTGCAATGCAGGTTATCGACACCTTGACCAATAAATTGACTTTTGCCGATGTAATTTATTCCAGTTCCTGCGAATATATTATGGATGGCGATTTAACACTGGTACATGATTATGGTTCAGATAGTGAACTTGAAATTCTTTGCAATTTTGGTGTTGATGCCAGTGGTAATGATTCCGGTGCTTGTGATAAATATGTTGAAATGAGCGCTGGTGGTATAACGCTTAAGGTAGAGATGAACTAAAACTATTTTTTAGATAAAAAGAGGCTGTTTCATTCAATTGAAACAGCCTTTTTTATTATTTGCTCCCAGTATATTTTTCGATTGTTTTTTTAATAGCCTCAGAACAAACCGGACAAAAGCCATCGGGTTTATTCGATTTCATGCGGCAATCCTGATACGGACTATAAATTCCTTTGCTCGAATAACCACCTCCTTCATACACACCAATGGAATTTATATATTTATTTATTCGCGCAGTAGGAATTTCTATTCCTTCCTGTAGCATGTTATTCCATTTTTTTTCGAAGTTTACCAGGGTAGTAATATTCGGTTCCCAAGGTTCAACTTTTAAATTATAATAACCTTCGTAGGCTACCGAAGAGTCGTAATATTCATCGGCCAGTCCGGCAAAGCCATGACCAAATTCATGAATAGCAACTTTCTCAGATAAGGGGTGGTCACTGGTTGAAGCGGAATAATAATTATAAAACCCTCCACCGCCATAAGTTTCTGAATTTATTAGTACAAAAAGATGATCGTAAGGAACAACAGCAGCTGCATCGTGTAAAGCTTTAATATCGGTTGTGGTTAAATACCTGGGCGTATTAAAAGTGTAAAACGAGAAATTGAGCGCTGTGTTTTTGTAAACCAACTTACCGGGAATATCGGTCCCCGATTCATTTGAAGGAAGTTCCAGTGCATAAACATTAAAATCGTCGGCAAATGAATCAAAAGGAGGGACCTGGTTCATGTAATTCCAAATCCGGACAACATCCTTTCTAAATTTTTCCATTTCATTTCGGGTGTATCCTTCAGCAATAAAAACCAAATCAACTTTTTGTGTTACACTATCGCCTCCTTCAATAATTGAATAAGCAACAGGCTCAGGTTTTTCTTCGCGAATAAAGTAGTTGGTTGGGTTGATGTATAGTTGTGAAATCGCTTCAAATTGCCCGTCAGTAAATTTTCTTTTTTCTAGCAAATAGCGGATGGTTTTTCGAGGAAAAGGCATTAAGTTAACATGGTAGTAACTGGCAGTAGTCTTTTTTGCTTCTGGTGTGGTCTGCCATTCGTGAAATAAGGAACTAAAACCATTTTTATATAGGAGTTTATTACTTGCCGAGTCGTAAACCGAAAAGCGGTAATCTCCAAAATCGCTGTCAGTTTCTTTAGCTAATTGCTCGGTTCCGGCCCAGTTGTTTTGTTTTTTTAACTGTTTTAAAACGAATAGTTGCGAGTTGGCATCGCCAATCAATTCATAATCGATGCGCAGTACTTTTTTCTCAAAAAACTGTTCAAAACTGAAATCTGAATCCTGAATTTTGGTAAACGAGGTAAGAAAAACTATCAGCAATACTAATGCAGAGGTTTTGATAAATGGTTTTATCATAATTGAAAGTAGTTTTTGTTAGTTTAAAGCACTTGTTTTTTCCTTTAACCACAACTTTAATTCATTCGATAATTTATCGTTTAACAGTTGATAAACGCTTTGATGGTAGTTATTAATCCATTGAATCTCCTTCTCATCGAGCAGCTCGGTTTTTATCAGGTTTTTATCCAATGGGCAATAGGTCATTGTATCAAATTGTAAAAAACCTTTTTTTTTGGCAGTTCTACAAACCAGCACATTTTCAATTCGTATTCCGTAAGCTCCTTTTAAGTAGAATCCGGGTTCATTGGTAAGCATCATTCCGGCTTCGAGTATTGTATTTCCCGGACCCTGTGGAGATGGTGATAAACCCTGAGGTCCTTCGTGTACATTTAAAAAATAGCCTATTCCATGTCCTGTTCCGTGTCCAAAATCTTTTCCCTGTTGCCATAAGTCAAGTCGGGCCAAAGTGTCAATATGAATTCCTTTGGTTCCTTCGGGAAAAGTTGCGGTTGCAACACGAATGTGTCCTTTCAAAACCAGGGTAAAATCGTTTTTTTGTTCCTCGGTAACCGGTCCTAACGCAACGGTGCGGGTAATGTCGGTTGTACCGTCCAGGTATTGTCCACCACTGTCAATTAAATAGATTCCTTCGGGTTTTAGCCTCACGTTGTTTTTTGGCGTTGCTGAATAATGAGGAAGTGCGGCATTGGCCTGATAAGCTGAAATAGGATTAAAGCTGGGGCCCATATAATTTTTTTGTTCCTGGCGGAAAAACATCACTTGTTGGGCAGCATCCAATTCGCTTACCATTTGCTTATTTAGCAAGCTGTTTTCGAGCCAGTGTAAAAAGTTACACATAGCTACACCGTCGCGAATTTGAGCTTGTTTGTAATGGTTTATTTCATCAGGGTTTTTAATGGCTTTTAACTTATTAACGATGCTGGCTTCGCAAATAAGATTGCAATTTGCATTGATTTGACCAAACAAGGCATGGTTTAATCCGGCTTTATTACACCAAAGTACATGTTTATTGTTTAGTTCTTGGAGCGTTTGACTGATATCTTCGTAGGGTTGAACAAGAATTCCATCGGTTTTCAGGGTTTCAAGAATTTTATTCGAGAGTTTATTACTATCGATAAAGAGTAGGGTTTCGTTAGATGTAACAAGACAGTAACAGGTAACAACCGGGTTGAATTCTATATCGTTTCCACGAATATTCAATAGCCAGGCAATTTCATCGAGCGCTGAAAGCAGAAGGTGAGTGGCTTTTTTATTGCTTATGTGCTGTTTAACTTTTTCAATCTTCTCCACCCTACTGATTCCGGTAAATGCTTCGTCGTGAATAAATACCGGATTGCTTACCAATGGAGGTCGGTTGGTCCATAGTTTTTCAAAAACATCACCAACAGCTAGTACTTTAATTTGTTTGATAGCCAGTATCGAGCTAAAATATTCCACTTCGTCGGCTGAAAAAAGGGTAGCATCAATTCCAAGCGTGCTATCAAATTCCAGGTTCTCCAGTATCCATGTCAGGTATTCGGGTGTGCGTGTTTTTAGTTGATGCAATTCAAAAGGTGGAAGCAATTCATTTTCAGCCTGAATAAAATACCTTGAATCGGTCCATAAACCGGCATGATATTTTGTAATCACTGCTGTTCCGGCCGAGCCGGTAAATCCGGTAAGCCATGCGCGGGTTTTCCAGAAATCTGGAAGGTATTCGCTTTGATGTGGGTCAGCTGTGGGTACAATTAGTGCATCAATAGCAAGCGATGCCATGGTTGTTCGTAAGCTTTTTATTTTTTCAAGAGCCATAAACGTATCATTTATTTACTCAGGCTAAAATAAGAATTAAATAGAGCCTTGCCTAAAGAAAAGATACAATCTTGCTTTTACATACCGCTAGCTGTAAAAATAAGTCTAAGGTGATTAAGCGGTACCTTAACCAAGATGCAACCCGTTTTATACTGTTAAATTAAGGATTGATTTTGCAGTGGCGTATTAATTTACGTTTTCGTCGGGAATCAGGTTGAATGGAATATTTACACGCTCGGCGTAAATTTCACCGGCTTCAAGCATATCTTCATCATCTTCCCTAAACCTCCAGTTAACTGTTACCACGTAACCACTCTTCTTTATTTGCTCCAACCGTTTTAATATATCTAAAATGATTTTTGAACTTGAGGTGTTAAAATAAACCATCATAAAATCAACTCGTGTTTCGGGATTAGGGTCGGTTGAGTAATCTTCGAGCCAACTAAGCACCGGCTTGTAAAAAGAGATTGGATTCTCGGGCAGTGATTTGCCTTTGAATGAAAAGGTATTCGATTTTTTATCTAAAATTATTTCGGGAGTTTCAATACTGCTTTCGATTATTAATGGCACCATAAACGTATGTTTTTTTCAAAATTACGATCATTATTGATTTTAAAACAAATTTTTTTTCACTTTAATAAAATATTTTTTACTCTTAAAGGTTATATTCTTATAAAATAGGGAGTTTTTATGCTGTTTATTTGTCAGTGTTATACTGTCATTGTTATTTTTATTTATTTGAATTACCGTATACCGTTGAATGAAGCATAAGATTAAATGAAAATTAACAAAACCTCTGTTTCACAGTGCAATTTGGTGTGATTTTTGTAATAATAAAAATTCCTTGTTTTTGAAATTAGACACCAAATGTATAAAGTAATTATGTTTACAGATTAGCAAGTGATAACCCTATTATTAAAACCCTTTTACAATGAAACGACGACTGAAAAAAATTG
>JBFWMB010000149.1:0-6792 GCA_050251815.1 Salinivirgaceae bacterium
GATAATTGCTCTTGATTTAGCGTCAATTGTAGCTGGTACCAAGTACCGCGGCCAATTTGAAGAACGTATGAAAGCCATTCTAAACGAACTTCAGAAAAACGATAATGTTATTTTATTTATCGATGAAATTCATACCATTGTTGGTGCCGGAGGAGCAACCGGTTCGCTTGATGCAGCAAATATGTTAAAGCCTGCTTTAGCCCGTGGCGAAATTCAATGCATTGGCGCCACCACCCTGGATGAATACCGACAATTTATTGAAAAAGACGGGGCTTTGGAACGAAGGTTCCAAAAGGTTATGGTTGACCCAACCAGCGCTGAGGAAACCGTGGAAATTCTGAATAATATTAAAAGCAGGTACGAAGAACATCACAATGTAAATTACACGCCCGATGCAATTGAGGCCTGTGTGAAGCTGACAAATCGCTATATATCAGACAGACACCTTCCCGACAAAGCAATTGATGCACTTGACGAATCGGGCTCACGCGTTCATATTTCAAATATTAAAGTACCGCAGCGTATTGAAGATTTGGAAAAAGAAATTGAAGCTATCCGCGAAAAGAAAATTGGGGCTGTAAAAAGTCAGAATTTTGAAATGGCTGCCAGTTTCCGCGATACTGAGAAAAAAGTACTGGAGCAATTAGAGAATGAAAAAAACAAGTGGGAAGAAGATTTGGTTAAACACCGCGAAACTGTTGATGCGGAAAATGTGGCTGAGGTGGTTGCCATGATGACCGGAGTTCCGGTACAACGTATAGCTCAGGCTGAGGGTTCGCGTCTGCTTAAAATGGCCGAAGAACTTAAAGGTAGTGTAATTGGACAGGACGAAGCAATCAATAAAATTGTTAAATCAATTCAACGAAACCGAGCCGGACTTAAAGATCCCAATAAACCCATTGGAACTTTTGTATTTCTTGGTCCTACGGGGGTTGGTAAAACGCAGTTGGCAAAAGTGTTGGCTCAATACTTATTCGATTCAAAAGACAACCTGATTCGAATTGACATGAGTGAATATATGGAAAAATTTTCGGTTTCGCGTTTGGTTGGAGCACCTCCCGGATACATTGGCTATGAAGAAGGCGGTCAGTTAACCGAAAAAGTACGTCGCAAACCTTATTCAGTTGTTTTACTCGACGAAATTGAAAAAGCCCATCCCGATGTGTTCCATATTTTGTTGCAGGTACTCGACGAAGGTCGATTAACCGACAGTTTGGGCCGACGGATTGACTTTAGAAATACCATCGTGATTATGACTTCAAACATTGGAACCAAGCAACTTAAAGATTTTGGTACGGGTGTCGGATTCAACACATCGGCTAAAAAAGAATCGTCGAACGATTTTGCCAAAGGAGTTATTCAAAAAGCGTTGAAAAATGCTTTTGCACCCGAGTTTTTAAATCGTATCGATGATGTGATAATGTTTAACCAATTAACACAGGAAGACATTCATAAAATTATTGATATTGAACTTAAAGGATTGTACCAACGAGTTGAACAACTGGGTTATAAACTTAAAATTACCCCCAAAGCCAAAGATTATATTGCCGATAAAGGTTATGATGTGCAATACGGAGCACGTCCCTTAAAAAGAGCCATCCAAAAATACCTTGAAGACGAGATGGCCGAGGTTATCTTAAAAGCTGAAATGGTTGAAGGTGATGTGATTTCGATTGTGTACGACCGAAAAACTGAAAATGTAAAGATTAAAATAGAATCGAGTAAAAAAACGGCTGAAGTACAGCAGAGCGAAGAGGATAAAGAAGAATAACAAAAATATTAATCGTTCAACAAAAAGCCGGAAACTGTAGTTCCGGCTTTTTGTTATATTTCGCTTTTTCTGATGCAAAAATAATATGCAAAAAACAACGGGAATTGAGCTATTGCATATGGGTGAAATCAATCACTTACTACCCATTGCTGATGTTTGTTTTGGCGCAGGATACCTTAAATTGAATCAGTTTACCAGGTTTCTATCGAAAGATAGTTTGAGTTTAATTTATCGGGTTGATGGAAAGGTTGTTGGATACTGTTTAGCACAGGTGTTCGAAAAGTCAGGTGATTGTAAAGAAAGCTATGTATCTGAAATTAAAGAAACCTCGTATCCTTTGGGACTTATTAAAAATATTGCAGTTCTTCCTGAATATCAAAACCAGGGAATTGGAAATCGGTTGTTAGATGCTGTTATTCATAAATTGAACGTTAAATTTGGATGTAAAACCTTGCATTATCCGGCATGGACCGAGAGCGAAAATTATGTTTTCACAAAAAAACTTCGGAGGCTTGGTTTTACTGTTCAGGGAGTTTTTCCGGATTATTGGGCAAAAGACAGTTTGGAAAAAAATTACTATTGCCAACGTTGTGGCATGCCTCCTTGCTCCTGTTCACTTACTCTTTTTGTAAAAAACTAATATTAAGGAGCTGTCGATAAATCAATCCCGCGTTCTTGAATATCAACAGTAAGGGTCTGATTGTTTATGGCATAAGAAAAGGTTCCAAAAATTAAAAATGGGTTCGATTCATCGACTTTTGCTGTTCGAATTAATTTGTAGGAAACAATATATTGGGATTTTTCAGGCATATTCATCCACAAATATTTCACAATATTCTGGCTTTTGTTGTAAACAAAAATGGCGTTTTGGCTTTTTACATTTACCGCTTCATAACCCGATGGAATATTCTCCTGAATTTTTCCATACATATTCAGGTCGCCTTTATTTATTAGCAAATTTACATAAATCTCACCCTGTTCCTCGTAAGGAACCTGACGCAAACAACTTACACCCTGGGTTTCAAGCTCTTCGTATTTAAATCGGGTTTTTTCAAGATTTTGCTGAATGGCTTCTTCGGTTAAGTTACCGGGTTTTACCGTAAGAACCTGCGGATACAGTTCTGTTCTATACGCATGTCCGTTTTTTAGCCAGTTCGATTCTCCTTTTATAACAAAATATCCTTCCATTCCCACAGCTGCCGTTAAATTGACTGAAATTTCAACCTCCTGATTCTGTGGAAAGTTTAACCAAAAAAATGTAGCTTTATTGGTTTCAAATTTGAAATCGGCATTTTCCGTTTTTCTTGAAGTAGCTGTAAAACCATTGGGAAAAACCAATTGGAAGCGTGCAGCTCCCGACATAAAATTTTTTGGAATATTTACTACAAGCAGAAATTCATTGCCGGCATGTACTTCTTTAGGATAATTCAGTAATATCTCATCCTGAGCTCTACTAAATTGAACCCCAATAACTAAAAATAACAAAAGAATTAACTGCTTCATGGATGTAATTCTAAACCTGGATTGCAAATGTAACCAATAAAAGGTTTAGTTCAACAAGCTTCAAAAAAATTTCATTCGGATACTTTCTATTCAATCCATTCGCTCAATTGGAGCCAGCGTAACTCTTTTTCATTCAATTCTTCAATTAAAGCAGCATGGCGTTCCGATGCTTTAATCAAGGCATCGTCTTGCAAAGAACCATCGGAAAATCCGACCTCAATTATTGCTTTTTCCTGTTCCAGTTGTGCAATTTGAAGGGTTAACTGGTCAAATTCTTGCTGTTCTTTATAGCTAAGTTTTGTTTTCTCTTTTTTAACCTTTGGTTTGTCTGGTTTTGGGGCAGCAAGCTTATCTTGCTTTTTCAATTCCAGTTCTTTGCCGGTAAGCCATTCGCGGTATTGTGAATAATTTCCGGGGAAATCTTTAATAAGCCCGTCTCCTTCAAACACAAATAAATGATCAACTATTTTATCCATAAAATAACGATCGTGCGATACCAGCAGTACACAACCCGAAAAACTTTTCAGGTAATCTTCAAGCACGTTAAGCGTCATAATGTCCAAATCATTGGTGGGCTCATCCAAAATCAAAAAATTTGGATTTTTCATCAACACGGTCATCAAATACAAACGACGTTTTTCGCCTCCGCTTAATTTATACACATAAGCATAGTGCATCGAAGGGGGAAAAAGAAAATAGTTCAAAAACTGAGTTGGTGTCATTTGTTTTCCATCGGCCACCTGAATGTCCTCAGCCAGTTCCTGAATTACATCAATAACACGTTTGTTCTCGTCGAACTGAATTCCCTTTTGGGTATAATAACCAAACACCACAGTGCTTCCCACTTCAATTTGGCCTAAATCGAGTTCTAGTTTTTGGGTTATTAAATTCAGCAACGTCGTTTTTCCGGCCCCGTTCATTCCTACAATACCTACTTTCTCGGAGCGCATAAATTTGTACGAAAAGTTGTTGACAATCTTAGTGTCACCAAATTTTTTAGTAATGCGATCCAGGTCAACAATTTTTTTGCCGAGTCGGGCACTCGATACTTCAATTTTAACTTCCTCGCTACCGATACGTTGTTGGGCTTTTTCCTGAGTTTCATAAAACGAATCGATGCGGTACTTTGCTTTGGTAGTTCGCGCTGAGGGTGAGCGGTTTATCCAATCAAGTTCCTTTTTAAATAACGAACGGGCTTTTTCAATTTCCGAAGTTTGATTTTGAATGCGCTCGTCGCGTTTTTCTAAAAAATAGGAATAGTTTCCTTTGTACCGGTATATTTGATTGTTATCGAGTTCAAGAATAACATTACAAACCCTATCGAGAAAATAGCGGTCGTGAGTTACCAAAATTAGTGTGCTATTCGACGATTTTAGGTAATTTTCAAGCCATTCAATCATTTCAAGATCGAGGTGATTGGTTGGTTCGTCCATTATCAGCACGTCGGGTTCTGTAATTAAAACACTAGCTAAGGCCAGTCGTTTTTGTTGACCGCCCGATAATTCCTTTACTTTTTTATTGAGTTGGGTAATTTTTAATTGAGCCAGAATCTGCTTAATTTTTACTTCATAATCCCAGGCTTTCAATATATCCATGGTGAACATGGCCGCCGAAAGTGCGTCGGGATTGTCACCCGTGCAAGCCGATTCATAATTTTTAATTGCAGTTAAAACTTCGTCGGACGACTGAAAAATTTGATCGGTAACCGTTAATTCCTGATTTAATGAAGGTTCCTGCTCCAAAAAACCGACAGAAATATCGTTTCTGAAAATAATTTGTCCGTTATCGGCTGTATCTTTTCCCCCAATTATTTTAAGTAAAGATGTTTTTCCGGCTCCATTGCGTGCAATTAAGGCTACGCGTTGGTCTTTATCAACTGTAAAACTTATATCTTTAAACAATTCCAAATCGCCAAACGATTTCGTAAGATTATCTACCTGTAAATAATTCATTGATGTACTACTTTAGCGGCCAAAAGTAATAAGAAAGATGGATTTATCGGGAATTATGGTTCGATAAACTTATAAAACTCAAAAAGAATGAATTTGGAGGGTTCGCAAAACAAAAGAAACACAAAAGCGTTTCCTATGGCCAGTGTTAAAAACTAATTATTTAGTATGAGCTATGCGCCTGCAGAAACCAGTTCTTTTATGCGCTCAATCAACAAATTTAACTTAAGAGGTTTTTCAAAAAAATCGGTTACGCCAAGTTCTTTTGCCCGTGCTTCTTCTTCGTGCTGATTGCGGGCAGTAACCAAGATAACCGGAATCTTTTTTAATTTTTCGTTCTTACCCATAGATTCCAGTACATCGTAACCCGACATGCCCGGCATCATTATATCTAAAAGAATCAAATCAATTTCCTTTTTTTTAAGAACAGTTAAAGCTTCCTCACCCGATAATGCCGTATATATTTTAAAATTTAAGCGCTTCAGTGCACTTTCGAGCAACAAGTTGTTTGTGGAAGAATCATCTACAAGTAAAACATTTGGGGTATTGTTTTTCATGAGATTGTAATTTTATTGTTTTTGTTGTTGTTAAGTTATATCGTCTCACCGAAAATACGACAATAAAAATAACAAAACAAATGAAAAAAAACAGCGCGTTTTGATAATATGAAAGCAGTTATTTTTATGAGATGGGTCAAATTTGTGTATATTTAAAAAAAATTACTTTTTATGAACACCGATGTACAAAAGGCATTTGCTCCTTGGTTCGATAATTTAAACCAGGAGCAATTGGATAAAATAGCTGAAAATCAGGTTAGTCTGAATTACAATAAGGGCGAAATTCTTAGCAAACAAGGCGGTTTTGCCTCACACATAATTTACCTTACCGAAGGGCTGGTAAAAATTTACAAAGAGCATAACGACAAAAATCTGATACTTAAAATTGTTAAACCGGGTGAATTTATTGGGCTTTCGTCGCTATACAGTAAAGGAATTTTCGATTATAGCGCTGCCAGTATCGACAATTCAAAGGTTTTTAGCATTAATGCAGAAATGATGCAATATCTTATTAGCAGCAATTCTGATTTTGCGCAAAGAATTATAGCTCATTTAAATGCCAATACGGCTCAGTATTTTGAACGCATTATCAGTTTAACCCAAAAGCAATTGCATGGACGTATTGCTGATGCTATACTGCATCTATCACGGGTTATTTATAAAGCTGATAAGTTTAATATGTTACTCACCCGTAGGGACTTGGCCGAATTCTGTGGTATGTCAACCGAAAGTGCCATTCGTATTCTTAAAGAATTCCATAACGACAAAATTGTGAATATTGAAGGCAAGAATCTTGAAGTTATAAGTTATCAATTACTTGAACGATTGAGCGAGGTGGGCTAAAGTTTATTGGTTCTGCTCTGCTGCTTCTTTTTCTTTTAATAATTTTTGATTCGTCGCGATTATGCCAGTTAAGAAAAAATGTATATCTTATCAAAAAACTTTTGATGTGAATATAATCAAATTTATCGAGCAGTTTCCTGATGAGAATAGCTGCAAAGAGCACCTTAGA
>JBFWMB010000150.1:0-6593 GCA_050251815.1 Salinivirgaceae bacterium
ATCCGCATATTTAATACCTATGGTCCACGGATGCATCCCAATGATGGTCGGGTTGTTTCAAATTTTATTATTCAGGCTCTTCAAAATAAGGACATTACCATTTATGGTGACGGAAAACAAACCCGCAGTTTTCAGTATGTTGACGATTTGGTAGAAGGGATGATTCGGATGATGAATGACTCAGGTTCCTTTATTGGTCCGGTAAATATTGGCAATCCAAATGAATTTACCATTCAAGAATTGGCGCAATTGGTTGTGAACCTGACCAATTCAAAATCGAAACTGGTTTATATGCCTGCACCACAGGACGATCCCTTGCAACGGAAACCTGATATTTCATTGGCAAAGGAAAAGCTTAACAGTTGGGAACCCAAAATTCCATTAGAGCAGGGTTTAATAAAAACCATTGCTTATTTTGACAACTTATTAAAACAAGGATTATAGTTGCGATGAATATTATAAAAACACCAATTCAAGATTTACTGATAATTGAACCCAAAGTATTTGGTGATTCAAGAGGTTACTTTTTAGAATCCTATCAAACCGATCGTTACAAAGAGGCAGGTATTGATACAAATTTTATTCAGGATAACGAGGCGTTTTCAACTTATGGTGTTGTTCGGGGTTTGCATTATCAACTGGCCCCTTATGCTCAGGCAAAATTGGTTCGGGTAGTTTTAGGCAGGGTGCTCGATGTGGCTGTTGATATTCGCATAGATTCGCCCACCTTTGGTCAGGCTTTTGCCATAGAACTTTCGGCTGAGAATAAAATGCAATTCTTTGTGCCGCGGGGTTTTGCTCATGGTTATTCAGTCCTTTCTGAAACGGCTATTTTTTCGTATAAGTGCGATAATTTGTACTATCCGCAAGGCGAACGTGGCATAAACCTCAATGATAGTTCATTGGCTATTGACTGGAAAATACCACCTGGTGAAAGAATAATATCAGCAAAAGATGAAATGTGGCCTGAGCTAGCAGGCGCTGAAATTAATTTTAGGTATGGAAAATAAAATTAAACTATTGGTGACCGGAGCAAATGGTCAATTGGGAAGCGAGTTAAAACATTTAGCAGCAAATTACCCCGATTTTGAATTTTTGTTTACCGATGTTGCGGAACTTGATATAACAAAACCGGGTCAGGCAGAGAAATTTGTTGCTGAAAATCCGGTTAGTTTTATAATAAATTGTGCAGCCTATACAGCGGTTGATAAAGCCGAAGAGGATCATGATAAAGCTTTCCTGATAAATGCAATTGCAGTGGATTACCTGATTGATGCAGCACGTGCCTCAGGAGCGACCTTAATTCATGTTTCAACTGATTATGTGTTCGATGGAACCAAAAATAGTCCGTATCATGAAGAGGACGTGGCCATCCCTGAGTCGGCTTATGGACAAACCAAATACGAAGGTGAGAATCTTATACTATACTCCGATATTCCTGCAATTATCATCAGGACATCGTGGTTGTATTCCACTTTTGGAAATAATTTTGTGAAAACCATGTTGCGATTAGGGGTCGAAAAGGAAGCAATTAATGTGGTTTACGATCAGGTGGGTACACCAACTTATGCACGAAATTTGGCTCAGGCTATTTTAGAGATAATTTCTCAGGTTAGCAGGGAACCCATAAAATCGCGCGAAATATACCATTATACCAATGAAGGAGTTGCCAGTTGGTACGATTTTGCTTCTGAAATATTCCGTCACCGGAATTTATCATGTACAGTTCATCCCATCGACACATCAAAATATCCAACCGCTGCTAAGCGTCCGGCATTTTCGGTTTTAAGCAAAGATAAAATTAAGCGGGAATTTAATTTAGCAATACCGCATTGGGTGGATAGTTTGCACCAAATGCTTCGCGATTTGGATGGTGAAAAGCAACATTAAAATCATGTAAAATATTTTTAATTACATCGTTATGCAAAACAGTTTGTTGTCTGAAGTTAAAGCAAAAGCGAATGCCTGGCTTGAAGGAAACTACGATGAAGAAACCAAAAAGATGGTGCGTTACCTGCTCGAGAATGATGAAACGGAGTTAATTGAATCGTTTTATCGTGAGCTGGAGTTTGGCACCGGAGGTTTGCGAGGCATAATGGGCGTAGGAACCAACCGTATGAATATTTACACCGTTGGAATGGCAACCCAAGGCTTAAGTAATTACCTGCTTCAGCAGTTTGCCGGACAGGAAATTTCGGTTGCTTTGGCCCACGACAACCGAAATAATGGAAGACTTTTTTGTGAAACTGCAGCCCAGATTTTTACGGCTAATGGTATTAAAGTTTACCTTTTCGAAGCTTTACGTCCAACCCCTGAGTTGTCGTTTGCCATACGTCATTTGGGATGTAAAAGCGGTGTGGTGGTTACTGCATCGCATAATCCAAAGGAATATAATGGATATAAGGTATATTGGGACGATGGCGGACAAATTGTTGCGCCTCACGATAAAAACATAATCCAGGAAGTTCAAAAAATAAAAACGGTTGACGAAGTTCAATGGAATGGTGACAACGCAAAAATTGTTTCGATTGGCGCCGATGTTGATAAAGCCTATGTAGATGCTTTATTGACCGTATCGTTATCGCCCGAAATAATAGCCCGTCAAAAAGATTTAAGAATTGTATTTACGCCCATTCATGGAACAGGAGTAAGGCTTGTTCCCCAGGCTTTAAAAGCCGTGGGCTTCGAAAACATTATTAACGTTCCGGAGCAGGATGTTACCGATGGTAACTTTCCAACGGTTCATTCTCCCAATCCCGAGGAATCAGCAGCATTAACTATGGCTATTGAAAAAGCCAGGTCCAGTAACGCCGACCTGGTAATGGCAACCGATCCCGATGCCGACAGGGTTGGAATAGCTGTAAAAAACAAGCAGGGTGAATTTGAATTGTTGAATGGAAATCAAACCGGGTCCTTTTTATTGTATTATTTGTTGAACAAATGGAAGGAGAAGGGCAAAATTACAGGTCGCGAATATGTGGTAAAAACCATTGTAACCACCGAATTAATTGCCGCTATGGCAAAAGACTTTCATGTAGAATATTACGACGTGCTTACCGGTTTCAAGTTTATTGCCGACATTATTAAACAAAACGAAGGCTTTAAAAACTTTATTGGCGGTGGCGAGGAAAGTTATGGCTATTTAGCCGGCGATTTTGTCCGCGATAAAGATGCGGTTATGTCGTGTATGTTAATTGCTGAAGCTACTGCCTGGGCTAAAGACCAGGGAAAAACGGTGTTCGATGTGCTGGCTGATATTTACATGAAGTATGGTTTCTATAAAGAAACGCTGGTGAATCTTGTAAAAAAGGGTAAAACAGGAGCCGAAGAGATTCAAAAAATGATGGAAACTTTCCGTAATCAGACACCCACCGAGATTAACGGATCGACGATAATTAAAGTGAAAGACTATCTGTTGCAGGTAGAATCCGATTTTTTAACCGGAGGGAAACGTAAAATAACTTTGCCAAAATCGAATGTACTGCAATTTTTTACTGCCGATGGTTCAAAGATATCGGTACGCCCGTCGGGAACCGAACCAAAAATTAAATTTTATTTGGGAACCAAAGAAAAATTAATCCATGCAGCCGATTACAAGAAAGTGGAACAAGAGTTAGATGCTAAACTCCTATCGTTAAGCAAAGCCCTGGGTATTTAATACCTACAAAAAAATATGTTTTTCAAATACAAATAAAACCACTTGAATTTCAGGTGGTTTTATTATTTAATAGCACTTTTTTTGCACCGATAAACCACAGATAATTTGAAAACAAACTTAAATTATTATTTTTGAAGATCTTAAATAGGGTAATTTTTGAAATGCTATGAAAACAATTGTACAACTTTTTGAAGAAAATGTGAGCAAATTCCCTGATAATCCAATGCTCCTTGAAAAGAAAACCGATAAATATATTGCAACATCGTATAAAGACGCACTGCAAAACGTAATTACGTATGCAGGAGGATTACTTAGTTTGGGAATAAAAAAAGGCGACCGTATGGCTTTGTTATCTGAAGGCCGAAACGATTGGGTTTATAGTGAATTGGCCATTCTGTATACAGGGGCCATTAACGTTCCCTTGTCTATTAAGCTGGAAGCATCAGAAGTTAAGTTCCGTCTTGAACATTCAGGAACGCGCATTGTAATTGTTTCAAAAAGTCAGGCAGCGAAAGTAGAGGCGGTTCGCAACGAGTTGCCAGACCTGGAACGGATAATTTATTTGGACGAAAAAGAAACCTATCAGGAAAACGATTTAAGCTGGGCTTCGGTTTTTGAAATGGGTAAAAAGTTTAACTTCGAAAATGCCGATGCAATTAATCAGGCCAAAATGGCTATACAGGGTGACGATTTTGCGAATATTACTTATACATCGGGAACTACGGCTGACCCCAAAGGAATTATACTTTCACACCGAAATTATACTGCAAATGTGGAACAGGCTTTAACCTTAATGACAATCCCCGACACCTTTAAAACCTTATTAATATTACCGCTCGACCATTGCTTTGCACACGTGGCCGGAATTTATAGTTTTATTGCCAATGGGGCTAGCATGGGTTTTATTCAGCAAGGCGAAACACCCATGCAGACTTTGAAAAACATACCAATTAATATTAAAGAGATTAAGCCCGACATTTTGCTTAGCGTTCCGGCTTTGGCCAAGAATTTTAAAAAGAATATCGAAAAAGGCATTGCCGACAAGGGAAAAATAACTGAAAAGCTTTTCAAATTTGCACTAAACGTTGCTTATAAATACAATAAAGAAGGCTACAATAAAGGTCGGGGACTGAATGCCCTTCGTGGACCGTTGGTAAAACTCTTCGATAAAATTCTGTTTAGCAAAGTACGCGAAGTTTTTGGTGGCGACTTAAAATTCTTTATTGGAGGAGGAGCTCTGCTCGATATTGAATTGCAACGCTTTTATTATGCCATTGGAATTCCCATGCTTCAAGGTTATGGATTGTCGGAAGCAACACCGGTAATTTCATCCAATTCGCTGGTGAAACACAAGTTGGGTTCAAGCGGTTATCTGGTGAAACCACTCGATATAAAAATTTGTGACGATAACGGAAACGAAGTGCCGCTGGGACAAAAAGGAGAAATTGTTATTCAGGGAGAGAATGTGATGAAGGGTTACTGGCGAAACGAAAAAGCCACAGCCGAAACAATTAAAGACGGTTGGTTGCATACCGGTGATTTGGGTTATATGGATAATGAGGGGTTTCTTTATGTATTGGGCCGCTTTAAAAGCCTATTAATTGCTAACGATGGTGAAAAATACTCACCCGAATCGATTGAAGAAATGCTGGTTTCAAAATCACCCTTTATTGAGCAGGTTATGTTGCACAATAATCAGAATCCGTACACCATTGGTTTGCTGGTGGCAAATAATGAGGCTTTAAAGAAACACCTCAGTGAGCAGGGAATTGATATGAATAGCGATGAGGGAAGAGTCGAAGCTTTAAGACAATTACAACAGGAAATTAATGAGTTTAAAAAAGGCGGCAAGTTCGAAGGTGAGTTTCCTGAACGTTGGTTACCTTCAGCCATTGGTCTTTTGGAAGAACCCTTTACCGAACAGAATAAATTCATTAACAGCACCATGAAGATGGTTCGTGGAAAAATTACCGAACACTACAAAGAACGTATCGATTATTTATACACAGCCGATGCTAAAAATATTGTCAACGAATTAAATATTAATGCCTTAAAAAAGAATATCAGTAATTAGAAACAAATTACGACTATTGTTGAATAAAAAAAGCAGGTTTTAAACCTGCTTTTTTTATTCGTGGAAATAACTTAAATCAAGATTTAAAGCCTCATAATACGGGGTTAGTTCAAATTCACCTCCGCCATACGATTTGCTCAGATTTCTTATTTTCTTTTTAATATCTTCAAATAATTCAGGAGCCTGATATTCTAAAATAAATAGATAACTACCTGTTTCACTAACGGCATCCATGAATTCCTTGGCATCTCCATTTAAAAGTGAGGCCAATTTTTCCTGCTGTTGGTTTAAAAACTGATTTACCTCGTCAACAATGGGTTTTGCCTTCGATGTAGCTTTTGCACCGCCTAAAGAGGTTTTAAGATAGCCTTGGTTTTTAAGTGGTTTTATAATACTTTCGGTAATAAAAGCGCTGGGATAACTATGTTTTTTTAACACAAAATTCGTTAGAATCTTGGTTTGTACCTGGTTTAGTTCTGCTAAAGGAATTAAAAAAGCTTTTTCAAATGGTTGCGGTTCATACCCTTCGTAGTTTAGACCTTTATATATCATTGAATAGCGTTGTGTTTTCTTTGACCGGGAATTCGGAAAACTATCGAGCTTGACTACTTTTAGAATCCTTCGCACAGTCAAATCTTTTAACAAAACAGCTAATATTTCCTGAATGTGTACTTTTTTGGGAGCTCTTAAAAACAAAACCTGCACCGGAAAAAGCTCTGAATTTACCATAACTTAGAATTATTTATAGTTCAAAAGTAAGCAACACAATTTAATTAAAAAATAGCTGATGCCACTATTTTACACCTAAAAAATTTAATTTATTGTAAAACGATTGTGCCATAAGTTTGTTGTAATTCTCAT
>JBFWMB010000151.1:0-6418 GCA_050251815.1 Salinivirgaceae bacterium
TTTTTGCAAGGCAGAGTTACAGAAAAACGCACTTATAAGTTACTTTCTTGCAAGCATTTATTTTTCAGCTTACTACAAGAATAAATCCGAAACAAAACATATTTTTCACTACCCCATATAAACGCAACGGACACCAAAAAATGTATGTAAAACATACGAAATTTTGAAAAATAGTATTCGCTAACAAAGAAACCTTAAATACTAACGGATAGCAATTAAAACTTTCTGCCTTTATGGCTGATTGAATAACATGGCTTGTAATTATTCGGCGAAACCAAAGGTTAAAACTCTGAAGTAAAGAAAAACTCCAGGCCTTTAAACTTCATTTGTGCCATCTCCAAATCGTACGACGATTCGGCCAGATACACGTCGCGTCCATGTTTGTCTTTAGCCAGCGATTTGTATTTACGTTTTTGAAAGTCTTCCCATTCGGCTTTGTCGTTGGGACGAACCCAACAGGCTTTATACAGTTGAGCCGGTTCGTAACGGCATTTGGCATTGTATTCGTGCAACAGGCGGTATTCAATTACCTCGAACTGCAACTGCCCCACACAACCTATAATTTTTCGCCCATTCATGGTTAAGGTAAACAATTGGGCCACGCCTTCGTCCATCAATTGATCGACCCCTTTGGCCAATTGTTTCGACTTCATGGGATCGGCATTTTCAATGTACCGGAACATCTCGGGCGAAAAACTGGGCAGGCCTTTGTAGTTTATTAATTCACCTTCGGTTAAGGTATCGCCAATTTTAAAGTTTCCGGTGTCGTGTAAACCCACAATATCGCCGGGATAAGCTTCTTCAACAATCGACTGCTTGTCGGCCATAAAAGCGGTGGGATTCGAAAATTTAAGGTCGCGTTCCAACCGGATGTGCCGGAAATTGGTATTGCGCTTAAATTTCCCGGAACACACTTTAACAAAAGCTATTCGGTTGCGATGGTTGGGATCCATATTGGCATGGATTTTAAAAACAAATCCGGTAAATTTTTCCTCAAAGGGGTCAACCACCCGTTCAATGGCAGCCGATGGCCTTGGAAACGGGGCAATGCGAATAAACGACTCCAACAATTCTTTTACGCCAAAGTTATACAAAGCACTGCCAAAAAATACCGGAGCTGTTTCAGCGTTCAGATATTCTTCCAGGTTAAATTCAGGGTAAACTCCTTCAACCAACTCCAAATCGTCGCGCAATTTAATAGCATCATCCTTCAAGGTAAGATCAAGTTCGGGGTCGTTCAGGTCTTTAAACTCTTTGGGCTTTTCGGCTTTGGTTTTGTCCTCGCCAGCAAAGTAATAAAGTTTCTTTTCAAAAATATTGTAAACAGCCTTCAGGCGCTTGCCCATGCCTACAGGCCAACTGAGCGGACGGACTCTGATTTTCAGTTGTTCTTCAATTTCGTCAAGCAAATCGAAAGGATCTTTTCCCTCGCGGTCGATTTTATTAACAAAAACAATCACCGGGGTTTTCCTCATGCGGCAAACCTGCATCAACTTTTCGGTTTGGGCTTCAACGCCTTTGGCGGCATCAACTACCACAATTACACTGTCAACGGCCGTAAGGGTGCGAAAGGTATCTTCGGCAAAATCCTGGTGCCCGGGAGTATCCAGGATATTGATTTTATAACCATCGTACTCAAAACCCATGACCGAGGTGGCCACCGAAATTCCCCGCTGGCGCTCAATCTCCATAAAGTCGGACGTGGCTGTTTTTTTAATCTTATTCGACTTTACCGCACCCGCCACATGAATGGCTCCTCCGAACAGCAATAATTTCTCGGTTAAAGTAGTTTTTCCCGCATCGGGGTGACTCACAATGGCAAACGTCCTTCGCCGTTTAATTTCTTCATTAAAACCCATAGTATCGATAATTTCGGCTGCAAAAGTAAGGTTTTCAGTCGAGTAAAAAAGTTTTTATGTTAATTTAAAGGCCCTGTAGCGCTTTTATTTTTTCCAACACAGCTTCTGGAGTGTCGGTTCCAATATCGGCAAGGTACACCGTTCCCACGTCCCATTTCATGCGCATGAGGGGTACCAGTTTCTTGCGCACCACCCAAACCTGAATTATCGAAGGATTCTGACAAAGCCGCTCCACACTTTGGCTCCAACCCTGATTCATCAGTTCCATGGGACCCAACTCATCGATTAAAACCACTGATTTCTTTTGGGCTATGGCCGATGCAATGAGTTCATGACCTGTTTTAAAAGCTTCGGGATTAAAGTAAAAGCGCCGGAAAGAAACCCAATTTGCTTTGGCCCGGGTATCAATAAATGGCAAGGCCTGTTGCGTTTCAACAGAAAAAAGCTGGTAGGAGTTATCTGCTTGATTTTCCTGATTCCGTAAAGTCAAAAAACCTGAAACAGAAAGTCCGGATTCGACGAACAAATCGCTAAGCCTCCGAGTAAAGGTTGTTTTCCCCTGGTGCACATCGCCCGTAATAATTAGTATGCTGGGCTTTTTATTATTTTGCCGTGTAAAAAGCTCCAACAGGCGTTGTGAGCTGGCCAGAAAACGCAGTCCGGTTTGTTTAATTGAATTGTTTCCTTTTTGCGCTATGTTTATTTGCGAGATTAAGAAAGGTAAAGCCGAAAAAGCCAAATCGATGGCATGATACAGGTTTTTAAACCCTTTATTATACAACAAGAGCTTAATGGAGGGATTTTTTAGTTCAGTACCAATGGCTGTAAATCCAACCATGATTAAAACGGCACGAAAAATCATCTTTAATCCGATAATAATACCCTCGACTGCAAAAAATGATTTATCGCTAAAAACATTCCACACCAGGGCAGCAAACAGGGTAATAAGTACAAATTGTATCCAGATTCCCGGTTTTTTTAAACGCGATAAAGCCTGCCGGTAATAAATAAAACAAACAATTAAATAAACCACACCAAGGGCAAGTGCCAGTTGATGGAGGTTTTTATTGAGCATCCATAAGGTAAGTACAATAAGCGAAACATGGCCTAACAAAAAAACATAAGCCATTACACCCGATTCGTTTTTAACAGCCTGTATCTTCTGCTGCCGTTCAAAGGGTATTTCAAGCTCATCGGGAACAGGATAAGCACGCTTACTTTTTGCCCCGGCCCGCAAGCCCAGCAAAGCAGCAAAAAAACCGGCAAGCAGGTAAATCAGAGTAAGAATTATTAATGCGTGAATGGGTTCGCCCAGATGCACCAGTTTAAGCTGCCTCAACGCAAAATTATAAAGCTGCGAAAGCATGTACACCAAATCGAAACCATAATAGAGCAGCAAACTTACGGCTTTATGCGCCAGCGAACTGAAAACCGCCAGGGCCCCACCTAATAGATAAGCCGGTACATTTCGCCCCAGCAGTCGAATGCTTAGTTCCAAAAGAAGGGCTTCGGCCAGAATCCCGGTCATGGGACCAATAATAATTGCACTGGGACTAATTGATTTCATCAGGGCACAAATCAAACCGGCACGAATGATTAGTCCGCGTTCGTTCCAGATTTGCGCATAGGCCACCAACAAAAAAACCGAAAGAAACGATAAAAAAGTACCCGACATGGGGACTTTCAGGTTATGCAAAAAACTGCCCAGCACAATTTCGATGGAGGCCCAAACGCTGCCCACTACGGCAGCTTTTAACCATACGGCGTTTAACGGAATGTATTTAAAGGTTTTCAACAGTAGTATTTATTGATATTAATCGATATTCCTGATTCCAGCAAACTTTCAAAACAAGCTCTCAAATATAAAAAAAGAGGCTGTCCAAAAGTAGTAATCTTAACCAAAAACTTACCCTTGTTAAGTGAACTTCAAAAATGGAACGCGGATAACGCGGATTTAAGCTGATTTTCACAGATCAGATCTGCGTAAATCAGTTTTTTCAGCGTTATCCGCGTTCTATCTCTTTTATTTTGAGCTCAGTTGGATAAAATCTTTTACTTTTTAAACAGTCTCTTTTTTCAATCAATCCAAAAATACGATTAATACACCATCAGTTTTGACTGCAAGGCCTGGTTGCTTCCCGATACTTTAACCAGATACATTCCTTTGGGTAATTGCTCCGTAATTAAAACACGATTTAATTGCGGTACCCGTTGCTGATAGACCTGGGCTCCGCTGAGTGAATAAACAGCCAGTGATTCTATAGCAAAGGGTGCATCCACGGTAAAGTTACCTGAGCTGCTTGGGTTTGGAAATACATTTAAAAGTTCACGCTGACTTGATTGGTGTATACTGAGTACTTCGTCATCATACCAGAATTCCACCACATTATGACCGGCAACCAAAGTATATTGCCGGTTGCCATCGCCTCCCAATTCGTGAAACTCGGCGGTTCCCCAATTGGCATTGATACGGGCTTTAAACTCGATTGCATCGCCGGCCGCAAAACCAAACTCGGTAAACGAATAAATGCCATCGTTGTTGCCATCGTACACTTTTACGCCACCGCTCCAATCGTTGTAAGTTCCGGCCACATCAATAAAATCGGTCAACGGGTTAAAGTTGCCCTTCCTGATTTGTTCATTCATGTTAATGCGATAGGTAATAAAAGCCACCCCGGCATTCCCGTTTTCGCCGCCCGGGGTAAAAAACGCCTGCTCCAACCAGTTGCCTGATGCATCGAAACCACTCGAATAATTGGGTTCCTGAGCCGGATAATCCATAGTAAAGATGCTGGCAAAACCGGTTTCAAACGAATCGAACAAACCCACCGATTCGCCTCCGGCACTGAGTTTAAAGTTGGCGTGATTGGGCCCCTGGTATTTATCATCATCGGCCCAGATAATGTAATATTCGCCGGGTTCAAGCAGCTTATTGGGCAAGCTGAATTTTGAAGGATTCAACAGGTCGTCGCTCAGGTACAGGCCTTCCAGGTTCACAGCCTGAGTCCCCTCGTTACGCAACTCAATCCAATCGTCGGTCTCGCCGTAATTATCGACAATGGTTGCACTGTTGCCAGCCATAAGCTCGGTAATTTTCAGTGCCAGTGTACTCTTGCCAATGGTTATGCTGTATTGGCCAAACGATGGCTCACGGGTAAGCTTACTGCCTGCATCGCTGGCTTCGATGTAATAGTTTACCGTTCCGGGTTCCGACAGGGCTGGCAACTGTGCCACATATTTTCCAGTGGTATTTTGTGCCATCGGGACCGAATTCCAGGCCCCCTGGTTTACCTGATAAAAAAGTTCTCCTGCCGGAGCTGATTCATCGTCGGTAATATCGGCCTGAATGGCAATAGCCTGATTTAAGCGGGGAAAATTATGATATACATTTTCAACAATAGGAGCAATGGGATTTAGGACCAATTGCTCTTTTATGCTGTTCACCCTTGTGCTTATATAGGGCTTTAATCCATAATGGATAAAGAAAGTTCCAATCGTCGAAGTGTAGGAGTTGTGGAAATCATCGACCGACCATCCCCAATCCAAAGAGCGGTAGGGATCGGCTTCAGCCGATGCTTTAATTAAGGTTTTAATGGCATCTATTTCACTGAAATAAAATGAGGGATCGGCAAACTCCGTTATTAATTGGTTTATAAAAAAGGAGAAGCGATCGCGGTAAACGGGATTGGCAAATACTTTTGAAGTTAAGGGACTGTTTCCATCCCACCAATGGTAGATATTACGCGTTCCTAAATCACCTACCATAAAGTCAACCCCAAAGGTATTGTCCACATCGTAAGGCATAAACTCAAATTTGCCGGTGAATTTATTGTTGAACAGGTAAAAATTGTTCCGGTTAATGGAGATGGCATCCCAATGGCCGGTAAAAATTTCCACGGCCAGGTAGCGCAAGAATCCGTTAATGTTAAAAATCGGTTCCACAAACTCGGGAAAATCGGTCGCGCTGGTTTCATTAATTACCCGGGCCAGGTTTATTAAATCGGAAAAATCGTCAACCTCCTCGTTGGTTTTTAATTCATAGCCCTGGTTTTTGTAGTCCTGTTTATTGGTACCCAAATAGGACAAATCGGCCGGATGCGTACACTTGAAAAGGTTTCCATAATCGTTGGCAAAGCGGCTTTGTACAAATTCCTCATCAATATGTTCCACATTAATATATAAGCCGTAATAATTGTTATTGATGTACACGTCGACATGGTTACTGCGCGAACCCACTACCTGCATCTGGCGAAATAAATTCCAAACCAAAAAACTACGGATTATTGAAGGATCGTTGTGTTCGCCGTTCAGGTTCATTTTTTCGACGCCATAGAACTTTCCGCCGGGCGTAAAGGTATTGAAGGAAATTTTAAAGGATTTTTTTGCCGATTGTCGCGAAGTGTTTCCGCGTAAGCGAAACCCCACTTCAGAAACTTCATCGACCAGGCCCGCAGCGGTATATTTAAACCCGGTTTTAAACTCGTGATCGGAGTCCACATTTTGGTAAATCCAGTCCAGGCTGTCGGGATGAATGGTAATATCGACCCGGGGAATAACAT
>JBFWMB010000152.1:0-6313 GCA_050251815.1 Salinivirgaceae bacterium
TTTTTACGGTTTTTACAACTATCGGTATATGTTTTTGAGCAGGCTTATAACAAACCGTAAATGATGCTTTATCCGTACGGTATTTACCGGAAATTTTTTTGGTGGAGCTTTTACCGTACGATATTTATATGAAAAATATTTTGGTGGAGCATATACCGTACGATATTTATATGAAAAAAATTTTGGTCGAACAATTATCGTACGATATTTACCGGAAAATTTTTTGGTGGAGCATATACCGCACGATATTTACCGGAAAATTTTTTGGTGGGGCAAATACCGTACGATATTTACCGGAAAAATTTTTGCTGGAGCTTTTACCGTACGATATTTACACGAAAAAATATTTTGTTGAGCATTTACCATACGGTAATTACCCGAAAAAATTTTGGTCGAGTATTGTACGTAGGTACAAAGCTTCCTTTATGTCCGGGGCTTTAAACGTTGGTACAAGGGTGCTGCTAAAAACCGGGTTTTGGCAAAAGGAGAGCGTGTAAATTAAACTGTGTCAATAAATAATAATTATGAAATTGACATAGTATGAAAGAAGAAAAGTTTGCTTGGGACGCATAGGATGCGTTGTTTCAGTGTTTACTTTCCATAATATTTTTCTATTCCCCCAAAGCCTTTAATCAGTTTGTTCTCCCTGGTCTTATTCATGAAATGCCGAAGCCGTTTCGTAAACTCCTTGGGTCGCGTCCGGGCACTTTCGATGTAGGCAATCCGGATTCGTTGATACGGCCCTGAAAATTTTTGATAATGCTCCCATACTACCTTATCCGATTTTAATTCTGCTATGATGTCATTGGGAAAGATGAATTCCTGCTGGATTATTTTTACTACGTCATTCCGTATGGAATGGTGTATCAGCTCGTTTTCAAAAAGCCATTTCAGGCGTTCAATATTGGCTTGTGAATAGGTCGAGTTTTTTCTTCGCCTGCAAAACCGTTGAACCGTTGTCTCATCGTTTAATGATTTCACCGTACTGTCAATCCATCCGAAACACAGGGCCTCTTCCACAGCATCGTTGTAAACGATGCGTTCTTTACCTGATTTTTTCAAGGGATATTCCAACCAAATAGCATCTTCGGTCTCAAAATTTGCTTCGAGCCATGTTCTCCAGTCTTTTCTATCTGCAAAATACAGGGTTTTCATTTTTATCTAAATTGCTTGCAGGTACAAACAAGCCCAACGCTATTTATCCTACTCAACCAGGAGTACAATAAGTATGCGGGTATGTATATTTCCATTTTCAGAGCTGTTTGGGTTCACTGCAATTGCGTTCAGTAAACCAAAACTAAAAAAATAATTGATGCCAGGCAATAAGCGCGTAGATTTTCGCTTACCGCTTTCGCCGGTAATGCAACTGTACCAGGCCGGTGTCGAAAGCTTTTGTATTTACCAGTTCAATCGCTTGCTCGGGCCGGCCGCCGTTAAAAAGCCGGGTTCCCTGCCCCAGCAATACCGGAATCACTGAAACAATCAGCTCATCTATCAGGTCTTGCTTTAACAATTCATTGATAATTTCTGCCCCGCCATCGCAGTAAATGTTTTTTCCGTTTTGGGCTTTTAGCCGGCGTACCAAATCACCCGGATTCCCGGTAAAGAATTGTGTATTGCCTATAGCAGGCCTTGCTGTCCGGGTAATTATATACACCTGGCGTTCCCCATTGTCGTAATGCGATGAACCAATTTCCCTGACCACCCAATCGTAGGTTTTACGGCCCAGGATCAGGGTGTCGATAGTTGCTGTAAACCCGGCATAACCATAATCCTCGCCGGGTTTTTCCACCATTTTTAAGAAACTTAAATCGTCGTTGGGTTTGGCAATGTAGCCGTCTAAACTGGTGGCTATAAAAATGGATACCGTTCGCATGGTTTTTAGATTTTAGGGTTTCCTGATTAGCTACTGTCTGATGAAACAATATACCAAAAACCAATGAAATACTATTTTGTTTGGATAAGCACTCGGGCAAACGAAAGTTCAGCTCGTTATTGCAAACAGTTTATTTATTTTGTGGGTATTGTTTTCAGACTGTCAAAAGAAAAATTGCTAAACTGTAATTATGTTGATACCTTTTAACTATAGTGACAGGTAGGAAAACTGAGGCTGCGTTTAACGCATAAAAAAAGGAGTCAAACTTACGTTTAACTCCTTTGCTGCCAATTTGTCGGGATGAAAGGATTTGAACCTTCGACCCCACGCCCCCCAGACGTGTACTCTAAACCAAGCTGAGCTACATCCCGAATTGGACTGCAAATTTATAAAACCTATTTTATAATGCAACATAAAAATTAATTTCCCTACAATTTTAATTGCCCGGAGCATAAAGTAGCCTGTTTCTGAGTAAATTGACCGGCTGAAAAAAAACATTCGATAGTATTGCCTGTCTGGAGTCCATTGGCCAATTCAGCTTGCCTATGAGTTTATAAAAAGAAACTATAAGCTTATATTTTAATGGAATTGCCTACTTAAACATGCCCCTACGGCTTTCTGTAATTTCATCTAAACACCTGTTAATGGTTGTGTTAAAAAGGAACTCCCAGCCATTCAAGGCAGGGCACTCAAACCGAACAAACCGAAACATATCTAACAAACTACATATTTTGGAATGCTTTTTGAGAAGTAGCTTCCCGGTTAAAAAAAAGGAGCTGAAATATTGCTTACCTTTGCCAAAATTTAAAAACAATAATCTGATAAAAAATATACTATGGATTTTTTCAAAAAAATGGAAACTCCCCAGGCATCCACTGAAAAAAAAGTGTCGGGTGAAGCAGAACATGTAAAATGTTTGATTATAGGTTCGGGTCCTGCCGGATATACAGCCGCAATTTATGCTGCACGCGCTAACATGAAACCGGTAATGATACAGGGAATGCAGGCCGGAGGGCAACTTACCACCACAACCGAAGTGGAAAACTTCCCCGGGTATCCCGAAGGAACCGATGGAACCGCCTTAATGGAAGATTTGAAAAAACAAGCCGAACGTTTTGGTACCGAAGTGCGCTGGGGCATGGTTACCCAGGTCAATTTTTCAGGTAAGGTACACGAAGTGGTTGTCGATGGCGAAAAGGTTATTAAAGCCGATACCGTAATTATTGCCACCGGTGCAACAGCCAAATACCTGGGACTGGAGTCGGAAGAAAAATACAAAGGCGGTGGGGTTTCGGCCTGTGCCACTTGCGACGGATTCTTTTACCGCGGCAAAGATGTAGCCGTAGTGGGTGGCGGCGACACCGCTGCCGAAGAAGCCACTTACCTGGCTGGTTTGTGTAACAAAGTTTACCTGATTGTGCGTAAAGATTACCTGCGTGCTTCAAAAGCCATGCAGGAAAGGGTGTTCAACACCAAAAACATCGAAGTATTGTTCGAGCACAACACCAAAGAAATTTATGGCGATGGTGTGGTTCAAGGTGTTAAACTGATTAAAAAAGCGGGAACTCCTGAAGAGGCAGAAGTTGACATTAAAGTAGATGGTTTCTTTTTGGCCATTGGTCATACCCCCAACTCCGATGTGTTTAAACCCTATTTGAACACCGACGAAACAGGTTATATTATTACTCAACCGGGAACCACAAAAACCAACGTACCCGGGGTATTTGCCTGCGGCGATGTTCAGGACCACGTTTACCGTCAGGCCATTACCGCAGCCGGAACCGGTTGTATGGCAGCCCTCGATGCCGAACGTTATTTTGCCGAAACACACTAAAAAGTATCAACAAGCGATACCGGGGCCGTTCAGTTTTTCTGAATGGCCTTTTTTTTATCGCTCAACCTTACCGGAGTACTGTTGGTGAATCGTTTTTCTTTTTGTATTTTTAGCCATGCAATTCCCCCGTGCAATTAACTCAAAACTCATTTTTATGACACTATCGTTCGATTGTTATTGTGAGACCCAATGGGGGGAAACATTGTATGTAATTGGAGGTATATCGCAATTAGGAAACTGGAATGCCGATAAGGCTTTGGCCATGAATTGCATCGCTCCAAATAAATGGAAACTGGTTTTAAACTTAAGTGCAAAATCAAAGCCTGCCTTCGAATACAAATACCTCATTAAATCGGATCAACACGCTTACCAGGTTTGGGAACCCGGCAAAAACCGGACACTAAAAACCCGCGGATTAAAATACAAACACTATCACATTCAGGAACAATGGGCAAGCTTGTCGCCCGAAATAACTGCCTGGGAATCGTCGGCATTTACCGGAGTTCTGTTTAAACCAGACCCAAGCAGCCAAAAACAATTGGTATTACCCATAAAAACCACACGCGTTGTTGAGTTTAGTGTCACCGCACCCCAAGTTAATAAAAACCAGTGGTTGGGAATTTCAGGAAGTTGCGATGCCTTGGGCAATTGGGATATTCAAAAAGCAATCCCTTTAAATAACAGCGACTATCCCGATTGGAGACTGGCTCTCGACATGACAAAATTACCCAACACCTTCGACTACAAATACCTGATTCTGGATAAGGAGAATCCCCCAAATGTTATTTGGGAAGAAGGATTCAACCGAAGCATTACCTTACCCAACCTGGTGGACGACTATTCTGTTTACAAGGCCAGAGACAACCAGTTCCGCTATGCCAACCGACAGATAAAAGGAGCCGGGGTAAGTTTGCCTGTTTTCTCGATACGTACCAGTCAAAGTTTTGGGGTTGGCGATTTTAGCGATCTTAAAAAGGTTATCGACTGGGCACAAAAAACCAATCTGCACATGATACAGATTCTTCCGGTTAACGACACCCAATCGACGCATACTTTTTTGGATTCTTATCCCTACAAGGCCATCTCGGTTTTTGCCCTGCATCCGCTTTACCTGAACCCATTTAAAATGGGTAAGCTAAAAGAGCCCAAACTGTTCGATGAATTTAAAAATTTTCAAAAAAACTTCAATGAAAAAGAATCGGTTGATTACGAAAACATTGTAAAACTCAAACTCAAATACAGCCGTTTGCTCTTTGCCGAAAAGAAAAACAGTTTCCTTAAAAACAAAGACTACAAAGCATTTTTCACAGCCAATAAAAACTGGTTGGTACCTTATGCCGTATTTTCGTATTTGCGCGATAAGTTTGGAACCAGCGATTTTACTGCCTGGGGCTCCTACAGTACTTACAATCCGGCACAGGTCAAACATTTGCTGAACGAAAGTTCACCTGAATTCGACCAGATAGCTCTGTGGTATTTTGTGCAATATCACCTGCACAAACAGCTAAAAGACGCGAGTACTTACGGACGCGAAAGGGGCATTGTACTCAAAGGTGATATTCCCATCGGCATAAGCCGCTACAGTGTTGATGCCTGGTACGAACCGCGTTTGTATCATTTTGACGGGCAGGCCGGAGCACCCCCCGACGATTTTAGTGCCGATGGACAAAATTGGGGATTCCCCACCTACAATTGGCACGAAATGGCCAAAGACAATTACCAATGGTGGCGCAACCGCCTTACCAAAATGGCTGAATATTTCGACGCCTACCGCATCGATCACATTCTGGGTTTCTTCCGCATCTGGGAAATCCCCTACGATGCCATCCAGGGAATTCTTGGACATTTCAGACCCGCACTGCCATTTAGTCACCAGGAATTACAAAACAACGGTATTTGGTTCGACTACAATCGCATGTGTAAACCTTATATCAGGGGCCATTTTTTGTATAAGCTTTTTCATGTATATACCGAAGAAGTTATTCAGGATTATTTGATTGAAACTTCGTTCAGTGTTTTTGAATTGAAACCTGAATTTGCGACCCAAAGAGCCATTTACGAACACTTTGTAAAAACAGGAGGCCCCGAAGATTTACCCGAGAAAGAAGCCACCCTTATGTGGGGCTTAATGCGTTTGGCTGCCGAAGTATTGCTGCTACCCGACAGCGAAAATTTCGAACAGTTTCATCCACGAATTTCGTTGCATTCAACCTTCTCGTACCAGGAACTCGATAACGAAACCAAAGAACGTTTTAATGCCATTTATATCCACTATTTTTATCACCGGCACGAACAGTTTTGGAAAGAACAAGCCCTTGAAAAACTTCCGGCCCTGGTGAATGCTACCAACATGCTCATTTGTGGTGAGGATTTGGGAATGATTCCTGCATCGGTACCCGAAGTAATGAATCAATTTGGCATTCTTAGCCTGGAAATTCAACGCATGCCAAAAGATCCCAGGAAAAACTTTGCCCATCCGGCCGATGCACCTTATTTATCGGTATGTACTACATCGACTCACGATATGGCTTCTGTTAGAGGATGGTGGGAAGAGAACCGGGAAAAAACACAACTCTTTTACAACCAGCAACTGGGAAAATGGG
>JBFWMB010000153.1:0-6173 GCA_050251815.1 Salinivirgaceae bacterium
TGATTGTTGGGAAGTAATCGCTTTAAACCGTACTTTTGATCGTGTTGTCATATCCACCCTCAAGATCGTAATTTTTGAGGAGACAACAAATTAAAAAGGCTGTCCTTTTACTTTTTGGACAGCCTCTCTTATTTATTTTTTGTCTTTATCCTTTTTCGAAACCGGCGGTGTTGGCAACGCTGGCGGTGTTGCTATGCTGTCGCGCATATTGGTATCGGCTTCAATGTTCTTCATTTTATAATAGTCCATAATTCCCAGGTTTCCTGAGCGGAAAGCTTCGGCCATAGCACGGGGGACCTCGGCTTCGGCCTCAATAACTTTGGCTTTCATTTCCTGAGTCAGCGCTTTGTTTTCCTGTTCTAAAGCCACGGCCATAGCACGGCGTTCTTCAGCTTTTGCCTGGGCAATGTTTTTATCGGCTTCGGCCTGATCCATTTGTAAAACAGCACCGATATTTTTACCGATATCAATATCTGCAATATCAATAGATAAAATCTCAAAAGCGGTTCCAGCATCCAATCCTTTTTCAAGCACAACGCGTGAGATGCTGTCAGGATTCTCTAAAACTGATTTATGTGATTGTGATGAACCAATAGATGATACAATTCCCTCTCCTACACGAGCGAGTACGGTATCTTCGCCGGCACCTCCAACCAATTGCTTTATACTGGCGCGAACCGTTACCCTGGCTTTACAAATGAGCTGAATTCCATCTTTTGCCACAGCAGTAACCGGTGGCGTATCAATAACTTTGGGGTTAACCGACATTTTTACAGCCTCCAGCACATCGCGTCCGGCGAGATCAATAGCTGTTGCCATTTTAAATGTTAAATCGATATTGGCTTTTTCGGCAGAAACCAAGGCATGTACCACCCCTTCCACATGACCTCCTGCCAAAAAGTGTGCTTCTAAATCGTCACGCTTTATTCCCTGCAACCCGGCCTTATGCGCCTCAATCATGGCTTTTACAATTCTGTTTGGCGGAACCGTACGCCAGCGCATCAGAATTAACTGCAACAGTGATATTTTAACTCCTGAAATTTGTGCAGTAAACCACAACTTAATGGGGATAACATACAAAATAAACCAAATACCAACAATAATGGCTATAATAACTACTACATTAATTCCTATTCCATCCATAATATTTTATTCTATTGGTTTAACAACAATTTGATTTCCTGAAACTTTAACTACCTCTATGGGTGTGCTTTGATCGATAAAATGATGCCGAGAACTTCCTTCAAAAACAACATCGTTTATCATGACTTTACCCATTGGATTTAAACGGGTAAGTGTAATTCCTTTATCACCAGGCATCACCTGATTTGGCTCTACATTCACCATTTTACCGTCGATGGTTGATTTTAACGAAAGTTTACTCCAGGTGTTTGAACGCAACGCTCCAAAAATACTACCTGCCATAAGCAATACAGCTCCTGCTAAAATATAGTGCGCAATTGGAGTGCCTATATCGCGATAGCTAAAATAAACCGCACCAATTATCAGGACTATTCCAATAATTCCAGCTATATTGGTACCTGGCAAAATAAAAAACTCCACCAAAACCAACAACAATCCAACGATAATTAAAATAATAACTGCAGTAAGGCTCATTTTATTCTATAGTTACGGTAAGTCCTTTACTATCGAGCTGTTTCTTCATAAATGAAAGTTCTTCGAACAAACCGGTTTTCACATCACATTTGCCTTTATAATGAGTAATAAACGCACATTGTTCGGCTTGTTCTACCTCGTGCCTGCATATTTCAATCAGGCTTTCAATCACATGATCAAAAGTATTTACCTCGTCGTTATGCAAAACCAAATTAAGTCCTTGAAGTTCATCCGGGCTACAAAATTCATCAAATGCCGGTTTCAGTTTTTCTTGATTTCCCATTTCTATTCTTCTTTATACTCAATTGACATGAAGTTTTCAAAGATATTGATTTTTTTTATTTGAACTCCCTTTTTGTAATAAATACTTGATGTTCAGAAAATGTGTCTTTGCATCGAAAACAAAAGAAAAACTAAAGCGTTTTGCTAGAAAACCAATAAAAAATTAGATTATGACAAACATAAAAGAAGGAACTAAAGCACCTGCCTTTTCAGGTAAAAATCAAATAGGTGAGATTATTAGTTTGGAACAGTTCAAAGGAAAAAAGTTGATTTTATATTTTTATCCTAAGGATAATACTCCCGGATGCACAGCTGAAGCCTGTGATTTACGCGACGGATATGAGGAACTACTCGGAAAAGGTTTTGAAGTGGTTGGAGTTAGTCCGGACAGTGAAAAATCGCACCAGAACTTTATTGATAAATATAGCTTGCCTTTTCATTTGATTGCAGATACCGATAAAACAATTATGAAAGCCTATGGCGCCTGGGGATTAAAAAAAATGTATGGAAAAGAATACGAAGGTGTGCTGCGAACCACGTTTATTATTGATGAAAATAGCATCATCGAAAAAATATTTAAAAAAGTAGATACCAAAGCACATGTAAAGCAAATTTTAAGTGCGCTGGAGAAATAACAATATCAAAACCGAAAGCAGTTTTTTGTACTCCTTTCGGTTTCTTTTACTACATCGGCTAAAGATTATCTCAGGCCATTTTCTTAAATTGCAAAGCCCTAATTTAAAAGAAACAATTTATCTAAATCGCAAATTATTGCCCATAAAAGGTTATCTTTACCCTTTGCAAGAACCAATTAAAAAAAATTGTTTAACTACCTGATAATATGAGTAAAGAACAAACAGACATTCAAAAAGAAAAACTAAAGGCACTGCAGCTAACCATCGATAAAATTGAGAAGAATTTTGGCAAAGGAGCCATCATGAAAATGGGTTCCAATGCCATTGAAGATGTTCCGGCAATAAGTTCCGGATCCTTAGGGGTTGATTTAGCTTTAGGAGTTGGCGGTTTCCCAAAGGGGAGGGTAATTGAAATTTATGGACCCGAATCTTCGGGTAAAACCACCCTGGCCATTCATACCATTGCTGAAGCTCAAAAGGCTGGTGGTATTGCCGCATTTATTGATGCAGAACACGCTTTTGACCGATTTTATGCCGAAAAACTGGGTGTAGATATTGAAAACCTTTTGGTTTCGCAACCCGATAATGGAGAACAAGCTCTTGAAATAGCTGACCACCTAATTCGTTCCGGTGCAGTAGATATTGTAGTTATTGACTCTGTGGCTGCTCTAACCCCAAAAGCAGAAATAGAAGGCGAAATGGGCGATTCCAAAATGGGCCTTCAGGCGCGCTTAATGTCTCAGGCTTTACGAAAATTAACTTCAAATATCAGTAAAACAAAAACCTGTTGCATTTTCATCAACCAATTGCGCGAGAAAATTGGAGTAATGTTCGGAAATCCGGAAACCACCACCGGAGGTAATGCCTTAAAGTTTTATGCCTCCGTTCGGGTCGACATCCGTAAGGTAGGACAGATAAAAGATAGCGAAGATGTTACCGGAAACCGGGTTCGGGTAAAGATTGTTAAAAACAAAATGGCCCCGCCATTCCGCAAAGCCGAATTCGATATTATTTATGGCGAAGGAATTTCAAAAACCGGCGAAATAATTGATTTAGGCGTTGAACAAAACGTAATTAAAAAGGCCGGCTCCTGGTTTAGTTATGGTGAAACGCGTCTCGGACAAGGTCGCGAAGCCGTCCGGCAATTACTGATGGACAATCCGGAACTGGCAGCCGAACTCGAAAAGAAGATTATTGAAAGTTTGACCCTTGTTCCAGCAAAATAAAAAAGAAAAGCTCCTTAACCTCCCAGTTTAGGAGCTTTTTTTCTGCTTTAAAACCTACAATTCCGGTGGCTTGTAAAAGGCAACTTGCTTATATTTGAACTTACGAGGTGTTTACTTATTTACACAACAAAACTTGAACAAAAAGCTAATTAAATTTTCAACTATGAAAAAACTGTTTTTATGGGGATTATTGGTCGGAGCACTTTTGGTATCCTGCCAAATGAATCCTGACTCAAAAGTAACTGAACCCACTTCTGATTTCAGCGGAACACTAACCCAGGCCGAAATAGATGGTGGCAGGTTAACTCCTGAAATTTTATGGAAATTTGGACGTATCGGTAGTAGTGAACTTTCGCCCGATGGACAATGGGTGGTTTATACCGTAACCCGCTACGATGCCCAAACCCTGAAACGTACTTCAAATATTTTTGTGCTTCCTTTAGCGGGCGGTGAACCCAAAAAACTGAGCGAAGACCGATTTATTGATGTGGCACCCACCTGGACTGCCGATGGAAAACAAATTTTGTTTTTATCGAACCACTACGGAAATTTCCAGGTATGGAAAATGAATGCCGATGGTTCAGCACGAGAACCCATGAGTGATATTGAGGGTGGAATCAATGCCTTTAAAGTTTCGCCCGACGGTACCAAAATGCTTTACACCCAGGATGTGAAAATGGAAACTACCGTGCTTGAGAAACATGCCGATTTGCCAAAAGCCAATGCCCGGGCAATGGACGACTTAATGTACCGTCACTGGAACGATTGGAGCGACTTCAGCTACTCACACATTTTTGTTGCTGAAATGGGTAAGGGACTTATTACCGAAGGTTCTGATATTATGGAAGGGCAATTGTTTGATGCGCCCCTGGCCCCTTATTTTGATGATTCAGAAATAACCTGGAGCCCTGACAGTAAAACCATTGCCTACACCTGTAAAAAACTTTACGGACGCGAAGCTGCCATAAGTACCAATTCCGATATTTATCTGTATAATCTCGAAAACTCCACCACAACCAATATTACCGAAGAAAACAAAGGCTACGATAAATATCCGGTTTATTCGCCCGACGGTAGCAAAATAGCTTACCTGAGCATGAAAACCCCGGGTTATGAATCAGACAGAGAGCGTTTAATTGTGTATGATTTGGCCAGCGGAACCCGTGAAATAATGAACGATTCGTGGGACCAAAATGCACATCAATATGTTTGGAATGCTCAGGGAACTGAGATTTTCTTTATTAGCGGTTACCATGCTACCCATCAGATTTATAAAGTGGAACTGGCCAGCAAGCAATTCACACAAATTACTCATGGCGACCATGACTATAACAGCTTTACCCTGGCTGGAAATAGTCTGGTAGGTACAAAAACCACCCACCAAATGGCAGCCGAACTGTTTTTGGTTGACGCCGCTAACGGAAATGAAACCCAGTTGACTTTTGAAAATAAAACCATTTACGATAACATTAAACTGGGTCATTCAGAAAAGCGTTGGGTAAAAACCACCGACGGAAAACAAGAACTGGTTTGGGTAATTTATCCGCCCGATTTTGATCCCAATAAAAAATACCCGGCCTTATTGTATTGTCAGGGTGGACCACAATCGGCAGTAAGTCAGTTTTTCTCGTATCGATGGAATTTTAGCATGATGACAGCCAACGATTATATTGTTGTAGCTCCCAATCGCCGTGGATTGCCTTCGTTTGGTGAGGAATGGAATGCCCAAATATCGACCGATTATTACGGACAAAATATCGACGACTATTTATCGGCAATTGATGCCTTAAAAGCTGAACCATATGTTGATGAAACCCGCCTGGGATGCGTGGGTGCCAGTTATGGTGGCTACTCGGTATTTTATCTGGCCGGTCATCACCAAAAACGGTTTAAAACTTTTATTTCGCATTGCGGTATGTACAACCTGGAAAGCTTTGCTGCAGCAACCGAAGAAACTTTCTTCCCCAATCACGATTTGGGTGGCATGCCCTGGGAAACTGACAATAAAATTGCCATGAAAGCCTATGCCAACTCACCTCATCGGTTTGTTCAAAACTGGGATACGCCAATTATGATTATTCACGGCGGAAAAGATTTCCGGATTCCTTATACTGAATCGCTACAAGCTTTTAATGCCGCTCAATTGCAGGGAATTCCAAGTAGATTGCTATATTTTCCTGAAGAAACGCATTTTGTTACTCAACCACAAAATGCTATTCTTTGGCAACGTGAATTTTTTGAGTGGCTCGACAAATACCTGAAATAAAAAAATTGCATGAAAAGAACGAGGCTGTCCAAAAAGTAAAAGGACAGCCTTTTTAATTTGTTGTCTCCTCAAAAATTACGATATTGAGGGTGGATATGACAACACGATCAAAAGTACGGTTTAAAGCGATTACTTCCCAACAATCAG
>JBFWMB010000154.1:0-6091 GCA_050251815.1 Salinivirgaceae bacterium
TCTTTTGACCGCGTTTAAGACAAAATATGGACAATCGAAAACCAAAACAATTTACATCACTTTAAATTATTCCATATCCAATATTGTTGCATAAAAAAAGAGGATGCCTTTTTAGACACCCTCTTTTTTATTTCATGACACTAAATTTTCACAAGTGAAAGTGAAAATTAAAAGTTGAACAAATCCCGATAGCGCAGTGTATCAGGATAATGAATTCAATAATCGGTGGTTTGCATCCAAAGTATAGAAATTTTTTTGTTGATACCCTGTCAGTCTGCATAGGGGTGGTTTATTTTCAATTGTTGAAAACTAATCGTGAGAATTAGGCTCAAAAGTTTCGACCCAGGCATCAAAAAGTTATTTTTGCAGCAAAATAAAAGTACATGGATATAGCAGGAAGAATAATTCAAATACTGCCCGAAGTTGGTGGACAATCGGCAAAGGGACCCTGGAAGAAGCAGGAATTCATTATTGAAACACAGGAGCAGTTTCCTAAAAAAGTTTGTTTGTCGAACTGGAACGATAAGGTAGCTCTGACACAAGCCATGATTGGCAACAATGTTCAGGCCTCTGTTAATTTGGAAAGTCGTGAATACAATGGACGCTGGTACACTGAAATCCGGGTGTGGAAAATGGAAAGTTTGGGTAGTGCAGCGAGCAGCAATCAGCAAATGCCTCCGCCACCCACCGATATACCTCCTTTAACCGAGGAAACGGATTTAGACGACATGCCTTTTTAAGGAATAAAAATTTCAGGAATAAATTTGCAATATATATTGAAATTTATACTTTTGTGAACCTCAATTTTTGAGGGCGTTCTAAGAGATTTAGTGCAACCAGGAAAGATAGAAGAGTGGCTAATCCGCCAAGGGGAATGCTAAACTGACTAAAATCTGGAATTGTTTTTAAAAAAGTGTATAATATCTTAGAATAAAAGTATTGGATAGGTGGGTGATTGGCTGATCCGCCAAGGCGGATGCTAAACTGACCAAAACTTGAGATTGTTTATTAAAATAAATAATATTTTAGAACAAAGAAATATTGGAGAGGTGGGTGAGTGGCTGAAACCACCAGTTTGCTAAACTGACGTACGGGTTAAACTGTACCCCGGGTTCGAATCCCGGTCTCTCCGCAACAAAAGGCTTATCATTAAATTGGTAGGCCTTTTTTGTTTTGTAGTAATTTATAAGGAGGTATTTAGGGATGAGAACCCGTTCGAACGGCGAAGCCCTCATGGAGCGCAGCGGAATAATCCCCCTCTCTCCGCTGCAAAAGGCTTATATAAAATCCCATTTCTCCCACTACATACCAAATATTGACTCAGCAAAGAATTTATTTCTTTTAGGCAACTAACATGGGATTGACAGTCTTTTCTATAGAAATATCCTGCCTGTAGTCACAAAAAAACATGATATGCAAAAGGTAAATATTTGCATTTCGGACATAAATACCAGACAATTAGTGTGATAAAAGCGAAACCTATTTATTTTACAATATATAGCCCACCCTATTTAGAATAAAAAGAGCAAAAAATCCGAATAAATTAATATATCTTTGATCCGAAAAATGACAAGCGAAGATGTCAATACGGAAATATATATGCAATCTATAATTTACAATAATATGAGTAAGAGAGTCAGAAATATCAGCCTTTTTTTTGTTTTACTTTTCATGGGAACCTGGAACCTGAATGCACAGGTTCCCTTAAAGCTTAGTGCTAAAAGCAATATGGTGGTAACCGGAACATCGACCCTGCACGATTGGGAATCGAAAGTTACCAATCTACAATTTTCGGGGACTGGAAAAAAGGAAAACGGAAAACTATCCTCAATTGAATCGCTCACCATTACCATTCCTGTTAAGTCAATCAAAAGTGGTAAAGGGATTATGGACGATAAAACTTACGATGCCCTTAAATCGAAACAATATCCCAACATTAAATTTGAGTTGGTTTCTGCAGAACTTTCCGAAGGCAGAATTAAAGCTGAAGGAAAACTGCAAATTGCCGGTAAGTCCTTATTGGTTCCGATTAATGCGAGTTATTCTTTTAATGGAAATTCAGAACTCCTGGTTAAAGGGGTACATAAAATTGACATGACGCGTTTTGACATTAATCCGCCTACGGCTCTAATGGGCTCAGTTACTACAGGTAAGGATGTAACCATTCCTTATGAAATCATAATTAATTATTAATCATTTAATATATCTGGAAATGAAAAATTTAATGAAACAATTTTTATTTGCCTTTATAGCACTTTTTCTATTTAGCAGTCAGCTAATGGCTCAAAACCCGCTTCAATATTGGAGACCAAATAATCAGAACGGTCTAAATGTTTTTGAAGATTCAAAAAGTGACACAATTAAGTTCGAAGGGTTTAAAGTTCGTGTTGGGGCTGATTTTGCTTTGCAATATCAAGGCTTAGATCACAGCACGAGCAGCACCGATACCTTGTATGAACTGGTATCGAATATAAATCTTCCTACAGCAAACCTTAATCTTGATGTTCAGTTAGCCGATGGTTTACGGATGCACTTAAGAACCTATTTGTCATCGCGTCATCACACAGAATCTTACGTAAAAGGAGGTTACATTCAAATGGATAACCTGAACTTTTTGCACGATGGTTTGCTCGAAGGTTTAATGAACGTAACCAGCATTCGTATTGGTATGGACGAATTTAATTATGGCGATGCTCATTACCGAAGAACCGACAATGCGCGCGCCATTTACAATCCTTTTGTGGGAAACTATATTATGGATGCTTTCTCAACCGAAGCCTTTGGTGAAGTTACGGTATTAACCAATGGTTTTGTTGGTGTTGTCGGTGTTACCAATGGCAAATTGAACCAGAATGTTACCGTAAATACCCGTTACAATCACGATAACGCGCTTTCGTTTTACGGAAAATTAGGTTACGATAGCCAGCTTAATGAAGATTTACGTGTGCGTTTAACGGGTTCCTGGTACCTAAACCAGGGATTATCAACCGGAACTTATTTGTACGGAGGTGATCGCAGCGGTGCTCGCTATTATTCTGTAATGGTTGTCGATGGCGAAGCTGATGCCTTTACCAGCGGTCGTTTTAATCCCGGTTTTAAGCAAATAACAGCCATTCAAATTAACCCTTTTATCAAATTTAAAGGGCTCGAAGTTTTTGGTATTTACGAGATGGCTATGGGTGGCGAAGCCGATGGCGACGGTAGTTTTACCCAGTTGGCAGCAGAAGCTTTATATCGCTTTGGCGGAAATGAGCAGTTTTATGTGGGCGGTCGCTATAATCAGGTAAGCGGTAAACAAACCGATGCAGCAGAAAGCATTTCAATAAACCGTGTTAATGTTGGTGGCGGTTGGTTTTTAACTAAAAATATAGTGGCAAAAGCCGAATATGTTCAGCAAAATTATTCAGGCGATGGCTATAACGGAACTACTTTTGAAGGAGGCAAATTTAACGGCATTATGCTCGAAGCTGCAATTAGCTTCTAAAACATTATTAATTTAAACTCAAGGCTGTTGGTGAAAACTAAGGTAAAACTTACCTGTTAAGTTTTACCAACAGCTTTTTTTAAGTAAACCGTATTTGAAGGCACTTTGGAAATACACCTTGCTAATTATTATAGCTTTAGCTTTGAACATCGGGCTTTGGGCGAATGGCTTTGAGGGTGGCCGGTTTACTGTAGGTGTGCGTAGCAGTAGTTTTCTAATAATTAATGGTTTTACCAATGTCGGTAACTTTGATTGTTCGTTTAATATGGGCATGTTCAATAATGGATTCGATGTAATGGTTTCAGAAGATGCTGATGGCTGTTTAAATTTTGAAAATTTTGAACTTCTTTTGCCTGTTCCTTATTTTGATTGTGGTAACGCGCAAATTAATAAAGATTTCAGGGACTTGCTTAAATACGAAGAGTTCCCTCAAATATCGTGGAAGATACTTTGCCTCGATGTGACTTCCTTCGAAAACAACGAACTCCAAAAAGATATTTTACCAGTTAACCTGCTGGTAAAAATTGCTGGTAAAGAACGAAATTGCTGGGCCGATGTTGAGGTAAGCAAAAATGGAAACCGCCTGGCGTTTTCAGGAATACTTCCAATTAATATCCGGGATTTTAATCTGGAGCCACCACAAAAATTTTTTGGTCTGGTAGAAGTGTATCCAACCATTCAGATAAATTTTTCCGTTGAAGTAATTATTCACGCGGGTTTCCCTCAATAAAAAAAGCCGTTTTACACGGCTTCTAAAATCATTAAATTGCAATAAACTTATTCCCGACGGGCAAGTATCGACAAAAGCCTTAAAATCTCTAAATAGAGCCAGATTAAAGTTACCATAAGACCAAAAGCACCATACCACTCAAAGTATGCAGGCAATCCGGCTTCTGATCCTTTTTCAATAAAATCGAAATCGAGAACCAGATTTAAGGCAGCTACTGCTACAATTACCAAACTGATAATAATTCCAAAAGTACCACCACCGTACATAAAGTTCATGTTTAGTCCAAACAAACCAAGAACAAAACTTACCAGGTAAGCAACGGCTATTCCTACTGTTGCAGCAAACACACCAGCACGAAATTTATCGGTAACTTTAATTAGTTGCGACTTGTAAGCAAAAAGCAGCGTAAAAAGTACTGCAAATGTTAACATTACTGCACGTAAAACCAGTCCGGGAAACATAGCTTCAAAATAAGCTGAAATAGCTCCAAGAAATAGTCCTTCGAAAACAGCGTAGATGGGAGCAAAAATGCCGGCACGTTTTTTATTAAATACGGTTATCATGGCCAAAACAAAACCTCCAAGACCGCCTAAAAACATCCACCCTTGAATGGCGGCAGCTCCTCCTTCAATGCCACCGGCAGCAAAAAATTTGCTCCAGGTGTAAGCAGCGGCAGCAACTGCTAATAATAGCATAATGGCAATTTTATTGAGGGTACCCTGGATGGTCATTACTCCGGCACCTTCTTTTTGAAAAGCAAACTCGCGTATGAGTTTTTGGTTTAATGTTGGATTCGATGATTTCATAGTTATAAAAATTTTGCCAATCAATTCAAAAATCAGACCGAACTTACATACCGTCGATTCATTTGCTTGTTTTGTGAAAATATTTTTTTATGTTTTCTCTAAACAATTGGCAATATAAATTTAACAGAATGAAAAACAAGCAATTAACATCAGGTGACAATCAAGTGGCATTTAGCCAAAGAAATTCCTGACCCAGACGGCGAACTGCATTATTTTCAGTATGCATCATTTTTTCTGCCAAATCCTTCATTTTTTTTTGGTTTTGCTGACTGGTTTGAAAAACTGTTTGCATGGCAAATAGGAGTGCTTGGTGTAGTTGGTGATTATCGGTTTTGGCGGCAATTTCAGTGTGATTAATAATGTAGGTTACAATTGCATCTTTTTGATTATGATTTTGCTTTATAGCCCAACTGGCAGTGTAAAAAGCCAGAATAGAAGCTTCCAGGCCTTTTGACAACCAGATATCAATAAATGCAACTAAGTTTGGAACAAGCGCTAGCATGTTTTTGCTAAACTGTTCAATCAATTCCTGATGGTTAAGTTGAGATGCAATATCGAGAACTTGCCCGTCGTTAAGTTTTTCTACTTCAAAAAGCATCGAAGAAATTATTTTTGCTTCTCGGATATCTTTTTTCCAAAGTAGAAATGCCAACTCGTTATTGGGTAAAAATTCGGAGCCTATTTGCCGCAAATGAGGAATCGACACCCCATAATTTAAACGATAACTAATACCCATTTTTTGTAAAAGTCGTGAAACATCGCCGTTTTGCAAATGTGAAACCTTGCGAAGTATCTTTCGGTAGTTTTGTAGAACCTCTGAGGAAATATTTGTTTTCAAAGTTTTTAAAAGTTCAGTGAAGTTCAAATATAATTGTAATTATATCATATAGCAAAGCTTTAAAACCAATAAAAGTCAATATATCCAATAAAAAAAGCCCTGGGAAGACCCGGGGCTTTGGGTGGAAGATCCCGATTCAGAAATCGGGACGACCTCTGGAACCACCATTTTTTAAGAGCCAATCCAGGGCAAATTTGCCATTTTTAAAAAGTTTGAGTTTTTTTTCCATCAAA
>JBFWMB010000155.1:0-5861 GCA_050251815.1 Salinivirgaceae bacterium
ATAACCCAAAAATGAAGAGCCCAGCCGGCTTGAGGCGAAAAACAAGCCCTATATTGTCTTATCATTACCAATAGCGCTGTAAATAGGGATTTAAAACAGTTTTATATTTTTTAACCGGACACTAGTGATTTACAATGAGTAATAAACAGCGAATAACCAATAGTGAATAACGAATAACCCCGGAGGGGTTAAAGCTTGGTAGAAAAACAAAACCCGCCAATCAAAGCGGTGCAAGCAGTCTGTTGCCTTGGAATTGAAAACCGACATGCACCGCAACCAGCCATCAGGCCACAGTGTGCAGTCCTCAGCCAAATACCAATGAACAATTTGCAATGATCAATTAGCAATTTGTAATGAGTAATGAACAGCAAAAAGCCCCAGCGGGGTGGAATCTTTGTAGCATAAAAGGAAGAAAAAAAGCGGTGCAAGCAGTAACCTGCCATGAAATACACGATTAGTATGCAACGCAATCAATCGGCAGCCAAAAAACAATAAGTAAATTACAAAAAAATCAAAAACCATGAATCCCTCAGGGAACGTAATCGAAAGGTCAATCTTGTTGAACGCAGACCTACCAAAGGCAGGCAGGTTCCGTTTCACGGAAGCGCTGATCATCGCAGATTCTATAAACTTTTCAAGTATTTGTATAACGCAGTTCCATTATCCGCACTACACTTTCACCAGCAGTAAAAACAAGGGCCACAAAAACCCCGAAGGGGTGCTACTATAATAGCCCCGGGTGTGAACCCGGGGTTAGGGGGCATAAAATAAAAAGCGGTGCAAGCAGCGTTTTGCCATGGAATTCCTGACTACCATGCACCGCAAAAGGCGGCAGGCTGTCACCAGCCTACAGACCACAGTTTTCAGTCCTCAGCCAAATCAATGGGCAATTTACAATGAGCAATGAACAGTGAACAATACCCAGTATTCAGGCGACAGTTGGCAGTCTTCAGCCAGGGAACAATATGCAATTAACAATATGCAATTAACAATTAGTAATTAACAATTAACAAGGAGCACTTAACAATGAGCAGTCTTGGGTCTTAAATCTTGGGTCTAAATTCTAACCTCTAAATTCTATTTTTTTTTATCCCAACCCATTCATTATGAATATTATTTTGTAATTTTCGTAGTCTTTCTTACGTTCTTCAATTTTATTAGTATTAACTTAAATGACCTAATGAACGAATTGTATTTGAGTAGCGAAAGTGTGGGGGTTTTCATTGTTGACAAGCTTAATGCTTTATGAATATAGTAATCTTACTCCACGCTTTCGTTCTTTATTGTTAATTAATTAAGTTATAATCAAACCGATTAAACCCGTTCAATTTGGAGATAACAAGAATTGCCCATGTCCAAAAAGAAAAAAAAGAAGCCCCAGGTATCAGTCAAATTGCAGCATGCACAAAAATTCAACGATTTCAAAAATCGCTTGATGCTAATTGCAGAAGCCTGCAATGCAGTTGAAGCATTTAAATTACTTCCAAAGCGCGAAATTGATATTATGTTTATTTCCGGGTTTAAACCTTTCGATTTAGTTGCATACAAAGGGCAAAAGATGACACCCGAAAATTATAAAATTTTAAAAGAAATAGTTAAACATTTTCTGAAAAACGAAACCTTTACCTTTGTCGATGGGGGTAAACCTGTCAATCTTTATGAATATTATTATGTAGGCGAATGTTTACGCAGCTTAGTAAGAAATATAAATGAAGCGAATTTTAAAGGGACCGATGAATTTGCCAAGGCTTTTAAACCACTTTGCGATAAACACGCTGCTCCGGATGGCCCTTACGAGCGCTTATTAACTATAGCAACCACCATGGCGAATATGTTAAGCCGAGTGAACAAAGGGTATTGGTTGTTTCATTTTGATATGATAAGCCAGTTTGTTCCCTATCCTGAATTTCGTACCTGCTTTAAAGTCCAATATGTACCCCCCGAAATTACCCACTTTACCCTGGGCGGTAATTCAAGGCCTGCTTATCAGGTGGGATGGCCGGTGATTGGACAAGAAGTCCTCTGGGCACAAGTTACACCAAAGCAACTAAATATCGAAAGTCAGTTCGACGATCTTAAAATTAAGGTGTATATACAGAGCCATGCCTTACATCGAATGAACGAGCGCCTGGATTGTTTATCCGAAAATCTCCGTCATTTCATTTTATTTCAAAATATAAGTGCCTGGGAAACGGTGACCAACCATCGTGGAGAGCATTTAATTACCTGTAGAATAGTTCAATCAAAAGTAGGTTACCTGGTATATGAATATATTCAGGGTGCCGTGGTCATAAAAACCTTTTTGTTGTTAACCCATAACGATACCCCCGAAGGCGAAAAACTAACTGACTTACTTGGACTTGAAAAAACCGATAAACATTACCTCGTCCTCGATAAACTAAGCAATTTTATTAAATCAGATATACCAACCAACCCGACAATTTTTGAACATTTTGTAAATGCAGGTTGTGCTGATTTATTTAATTTGGATGCAAGTTTTTTTGAACAAAATGTTCATGAAAATATACATGCCGCACTAATCGAAGAGTATATTAATACGGCTAATATAGAATAAGTAGTGGCAGTACTATTCCAGAACGAAACAGCACAAGCACAACCTTGAGTTGGGGTCTTTGCAAATCGTAGCGAAGTACTTATCGAAATTCGTTGGTTTTGGCGGACTTTTGTTTCTTTTGGTCACAAAACAAAAAAGAAGAATAACCAACCCACCTTCAAGCTGCCATAAAAACAGAAGGAGCAAACCATCTATACATATAGTGGCACATGCTCACCGGCCGTTAAGTAGCCTTGTGGTAAAATATTGGCAGCTAAAGTAGGTGTTTACGCAATATTTTTCTAGCTTTGGTAAGCAATTACCAAACTATTTGCACCCAAACAGCACTTAATATTCAACTAAACGCATCCAAGTGTATTTATCACTACATTTTTGAGTGGATAAAGGGAAGTGGGATGCGGATAGCTTGTAGATGTCTGCAAGCCAGAAAAAATGCTACTATGATGATAAATAGAATACCTATTAAACTTTGATTAAAATGAAAACCAGAAGAAGAAATTATTTACTTGTATTGGCCATTATGATGATTGGATTTAACTCGTGTGTTTCAATACCTAAGGGGGCAGTTGCCGTCAAACCTTTTGATAAAGAAAAATATCTGGGTAAATGGTATGAGCTGGCAAGATTGGATTTTAAATACGAAAGGAATTTGAATAACACTACTGCAGAATATTCATTAATTGATAATGGAACTATAAAAGTTGACAATAAAGGATATAACACCCTAAAGGAGAGATGGGAGCAAGCAACGGGTAAAGCAAAATTTGTTGGAGAAGAAAATGTAGCTATGCTTAAAGTGTCTTTTTTTGGGCCCTTTTATTCTGGATACAATGTAATTGCGATTGATAACGATTATAAATATGCTTTGGTTGCAGGAAAGAGCCTTAAGTATTTATGGATTCTATCACGCGAGACAAACATACCTGATGATATAAAGGAAAAATATTTGAAGATTGCTGAAGGTATTGGTTATAATACGGATAATCTATTATGGATTAAACATGACAAATAAAAATGAGGCCAGCACACAAGACTCGATTATTAAACTTTGGAGTTTAAGTGGTAGGTCAAGTGCATTTTCGCTGGCAATATTTCCTCGGAGCATGGGAGCGTAGCTTCGAATTCCTCAACGACACATACCACAAAACCGTAGTCAGGACACTGCACATTTAAATGTAAAAAATAACATATGCTATTAGATTATAAAACAAACAGACTTCCGTTGAATTTCATTATCCTTGGTTATATGTTGTTAGCCATAGGCATTTGGAGAATAATTGTTATTGATTGGAAAGGAATATTCTTCTTATTGCTAGCTGTTTTTCTGATTTTTTACAAATCAGGTATCCTTATTGATACGGACAAAAAATGGCTACGAACTTACAATGGGATTTTATTTGTTAAAAAGGGGCAATGGAAAAATATAAATCAATTATCTGGTTTGCAGATTCTAAAATCAAAAGAGTCACAGACCATGAGTGTGCTTTCGATTAGCAGAACAGAAATTAAGGATACCTACAAACTTTATTTGAATTTGCCTGATAGAAATATTTTACTAATGAAAGGCAACAAAAATGATATACTTGAAAAAGGTAAAATCATAGCTTCTTCGCTTCAAACTTCACTTATATATAATAAAAAATAATTATGAAAAAAATAGTGCGACTACTGGTGATCTTTGGTTTTTTAACAGCCTGTAATAATTATGATGAATGCACTTATGTGAGACCAATTGATAAAAATGACGGGTTGAAAGTTTCAACACTCGATGCACATAATCTGAACCGGGATGCTTTTGAAAAAGTAAATAGCGATATTTGTGATGGGGTGTATGGTAATTTGCATAGCGTTTTGGTTATTCATAAAAATGAACTGGTAGTAGAACAATATTATAACGGCTGGGATGCACATCAGATTCATTTTTTAGCATCTACAACCAAAAGTTTTAGCGCTATTTTAACAGGCATAGCCATAGAACAAGGGAAAATTAAAGATGAAAATGAAAAAATGCTGGGTTTCTTTCCAGACTATTTATCTCAATCAACAGACACACTGAAAGAGAAAATAACAATTAAACATCTACTGACGAACACATCTGGATTTGAATGGGACGAAGTTTCATTACCTGTTGACGACCCGAATAATATGGGCTATAAAATGGATAAAGTTGTCAATTTGTTTAAAGCTTCCATAGAATTGCCTATGGAGTCAGTACCAGGAACTAAATATTCATATAGTGGACCGAACAATATCATTATTGGAGAAATAATTAAAGCATCAGCAGGACAGAATATAGCTGAATTTGCCAATGCAAACCTTTTTAAACCACTTGGAATAAAAGATTATCAATGGTTTTCAAAAAATGGAATTTATGATGTGGGTGGTGGTCTAAAATTAAAATCAAGAGATATTGCTAAATACGGATTGTTACATTTGAATAAAGGGAAATGGAATGACAAACAAATTGTTTCGTCGGAATGGATGAACAAAATATTTGAACCATTCATTGAAATTGAACATCCTTTATACGGTTGTTGCCAATGGCAAATGGTGAAAACTGAATATGGATTTAATTCTTGGTTTATACCTGGGAATGGCGGACAAATAATAAATGTGGTACCTGACTTAGATTTGGTAATTGTAATTAATGCTGACAACAGAAAGGTATCGAAAGATAAGCGTCAACCTTTGGAATTTCTGATTAAAGATTTAACAAAGATTCATCCGAAACTAAGAAACAATAAGGTCTTATAGTATCTGGAAAACAACAAACAATCAACATTATACCAATTATTCCTTTCTTTATCGGCATTAATTGTTCTTGATAGTAAAGTGATTCTTGTTGTAAGTACTCATCCTAAGTGTGCATTTCAATGATACCCACTTCAAGTTAACAAGAATCCTTTCCTATATTTGAAGATATAGAATAAAAATAGTATGGGTTACCGGCAAAGTGGCTCTTTACCAACTATTATTAAGGCTTATAAAGTAATCCCGAAAAGTTGCCGGAGTTTTAATTAACCCGGTGCGGTGGGTAAAACTTTTGTTTCTTTTGGTCACAAAAGAAAAAAGAAGAATAACCAACCTACCTTCAAACAGCAATAAAAAACAAAAGGAGCAAACCCATCCTTACCTGTGCAAGCTCAAGTTTGCCTACCGGTAAGGTACCTTATGGTAAAATAATTACAGCCAAAGTAGCTGTTTACCAAATTATTTCCTAGCTTTGGTTAACTGAAACCAATTTAAATGAACACAACAACCACCTATAATACAACTAAACGCACCC
>JBFWMB010000156.1:0-5729 GCA_050251815.1 Salinivirgaceae bacterium
CCCGATGATTCCTTGCCGGAACGTTTTAATCGCTATGCACAGCTTATTAAGCAGGAAAATCAGCGGTTGAATCAGCAGGTTGAGAATGTGTTACGGGCTGCTCAGATTGAAAAAGGTAAAACCCTGATGGAGCTTGAACCTATTGATTTGCATACGGTTTTATCCGATGTGTTTACCCCCCAATTATTTTTAAGTCAGAATAGCCGCTTAACCATTAATACCAATTATCAGGCAACACGTTCAATAGTTTTGGCCGATAAATTACACCTTACCAATTTACTTTTAAACCTGGCCGATAACTCGATAAAATACAACCAATCGGAATGGGTTGAAATGACTGTGAAGACCAGAAATCTGGAACAATATATCGAGTTACGAATCAAAGACAATGGAATTGGCATTGCACCACAATTTAAAAAGAAGATTTTTTCGAAATTCTTTCGGGTACCTACAGGAAATGTACACGATGTAAAAGGTTTTGGTTTAGGTTTATTTTATGTAAAGCAGGTTTGCGATGCTCATAATTGGTCCATCACATTTGAAAGTCCTGACAAAAATGGAGTTGAATTTATTTTACGCATGAAAACTTATGAAAACGGAATTGCCTAAAGCCTGTATTTTATATGTTGAAGATGATTCGGCCTTGTCGTTTGTTACCCGCGATAATTTGGAGGAAATGGGCTATAAGGTGGTTCATTTTGATGACGGCAAAACAGCACTCTCAAATTTTTCAGCTCAGCATTTCGATTTGTGTTTGCTCGATGTAATGTTGCCAAAAATGGATGGATTTGAACTGGCCCGTCGCATCCGCGAAATTAATGCGTCAATTCCCATTCTGTTTTTGTCGGCAAAAACCACTATTGAAGATCGGATTGAAGGACTGAAGCTTGGAGGGGATGATTACCTGACCAAACCCTTTAGTATGGACGAACTGCTTTTAAAAATCGAAGTTTTTATCAAGCGGAATAAGGTAAGTAATTTTGATTTGGAACCTGTGCAGCACCTAAAAGCCGGAGCTTACGCCTTGGATGTACCGAACCAAATGTTGGTTTGTCATAAAATAACCATAAAACTTACCCTTAAAGAAACCCGTTTGTTGGCCTTGCTCTTTACCAGGCAAAACCAGTTGATCCCACGACAGGAAATATTATTGCAGATTTGGGGCGACGATAGTTATTTCAACGGACGCAGTCTCGATGTGTTTATTTCGCGCATCCGCAAATACTTAAAACATGATCCGCATCTTGAGATTGAAAGCATTCGCAGCATAGGTTTTCGCTTAATACCAGGTTCAAATAAATAAAACCAACATGAGCAAACGGGAATTAAAAAAATACCTTTCAACCTTAACCAAAGCACAACTTGAGGATCAGTTGATCGATTTGTACCAACGATTTAAAGAGGTGAAAGCATTTTATGACTTTGCTTTTAATCCCAACGAACAAAAATTACTCGATGAATGCAAATTCAAAATTACCAAAGAATACTTTCCGGTAAACGGCCGCAAACCCAAAGCCCGTCGTTCGGTTGCGCAGAAATACATAAAACATTTTATAAGTCTGGGTGCCGATCCGGTGTTGATTGCAGAAGTAATGTTGTATAATATTGAAGTAGCACAGGCTTTTTCCGCCGATAGAACCATTAAACAGGATTCTTTCTATAGCAGCATGCTGAAATCGTTTCAGGAGGCCGTACACTTTATGCACGAAAACGGCTTATTTAAAAACAACCTACACCGACTCGAAAAAATTGTGGATGAAACCATTGCGCAGCATTGGTTCAACTACCGGGCTTTTGAAAATGAAATGGATAAGCTTCCAACGTAAGTTTTTTAATTGGTAAATTTAAGCAGGTGATAAAATAATATATCATGGATACAAAAATTAATAGAGCAAAGGAGCTGTTTCAAGGGAATTACAATTGTGCACAATCCACACTGAGTGTTTTCAGTAACGAATTGGATTTGGATGCAACAACCCTTCAAAACCTTACCGCCGGTTTTGGTGCCGGCATGTGTTACCAGGGGCGAACCTGTGGTACTGTGGCCGGTGCTTATATGGCTTTGGGTTTGTATTGCGGAAAGGAGCTTTCAGAACCTGAAGCGGTAAAAACGAAAACCCGGGAGCTGATTGAAAAATTTAATCGCGATTTTGAAAGTAAACACCACAGCACGCTCTGTCGCGAACTTTTGGGTGTGGATGTGTCAACCGAAGAAGGTTTAGAAAAGGCCCGAAAACAGGGGGTTTTTGAAAACCGCTGTCCAAATTTTGTTGCTTCGGCTGTGGAATGGCTGGAACAAAACCTGAATGCCCCGACAGATAAAAGCCAGGTTTAGCCATTCCCATCAGGTTCCTTCATTTGAAGGTACTAAGTAGATAGGGTACGCGCAGATTGATGAAGGTTTCTTATTAAAATAATGATGTTTTGAATATTTTATTATGCTTGTTGTTTTTAAACCGCTTGAACCCACCGATATGGATTTTGCCTGTTCGGTCTATAATTATTACGTGTTGAACACCACAGCTACCTTTCATACGGAACCAATTTCAGTAGATGCCTTTACAGCAGCTTTACCCATGAATCATTCCTTGTATCAAAGTTACTTAATTACTTACGGGGGAAACCCCTGTGGCTATGCTTACCTGGGAAACTGGAAGCCTCGCCAGGCCTACAATCGAAGTGCTGAGGTAACCATTTATTTGGATAAAGCTTTTCATGGCAAGGGCATTGGTAAACAGTGCCTGGTGTTTTTAGAAACCGAAGCGCAAAAACGGGGAATAAAAAACCTGTTGGGAGTTATTACTCTCGAAAACAAAGCCAGTATTCATTTGTTTGAAAAAGCAGGATTTCAAAAAGTGGGACATCTGAAAAACATAGGCGAGAAATTTGGGCGCCTGTTGGATGTGGTAACCTATCAGAAAGAAATTTAAATCAAAACTCACTACAAATAGGGATGGTATATAAAAAACAAAACCCTTTTATTTGTAGGCTAATCGGAATGCACAACCTATTGTGATTCTCAGGATAATTTATTTAACAACAGCTTTAAGTAGGGAACCAATGATTTTTCGTTAAACATCAAATTCAAGGCAATGAACCATTACAAACCAACAGACAAACTGGCCAAGCTTATCCACACCAATCATTTTTTGTTACCGGTAATCAACCGTTTTGGGATGCGTTTGGGGTTTAAAGACAAAACGGTGGAGCAGGTTTGTCAGGAGCAAAACATCGACTTGAATTTCTTTTTAACTATTGTAAATACCTATACCGACGAAGATTATTTTCCCCAGAATGAACTCGTTTCATTTTCGCCCGTGCTGCTTGTCGATTATTTGATAAAAACACACGAATACTACCGCAATTATTTGTTTCCCGAAGTGGAACGCCGTCTGGAGCGCTTGTTAAACTCCTGCGAGGGAACCTGCGACGATTTGCAGTTGATTAAATCGTTTTACAATAAGTATAAAGAAGAGCTTTTAAAGCACCTCGAAGAGGAAGAGCAAAACGTTTTTCCCTATGTGCTGGCCTTGTTAAATGCCTACGAAAACAAACAACCTTTGCCCGATAAATACATCAACTATTCGATGAAGAGCACTGAACCAGAACATACCAACGTGGATCAAAAGATTTACGATCTTAAGAATATTGTTATTAAATACCTGGAACCAACTTACGACGACAACGACTGCAATGAATTTCTTTTTGCCATTTTTCAGTTTGAAAAAGATTTGCTCGATCATGCCCGCATCGAAGATAAAATATTGTTAAGCCAGGTACTTGAAATCGAAAACGCCTTGCAGCATGGATAAGCGCTTTATTATTATTCATCCCTTCGAGGTGGTTCGTAAAGGACTTTGGGCCATTCTGCGCGAAACCTTCCATCATGAATTTATCCTGTTGCCGGGTGTTGAATCCCTGAAAGATTATTCGGGATTGCAGCAACTACATCTTTTGGTTTTTTTAAGCGATAGCCTGCGTAACAGCGAAAACGAAAAGTTTATTCACCACTTATTGGGAACCGAAAATAAAGTGCAGTACCTTACAATAAATCATTCGGCCGAGAACCTGACAGCTGATGCTATTGCCATTGAACAGGCAGCAACAATAATAATCGACACCGTTAAATGCCAACTCGATAAATTAAAACCACAAAACAATCAGCTTTCTGATTTGTCCGATCGTGAGAAGGATGTATTGCAACTGGTTGCTTTAGGCCACAGTAACAAGGAAATAGCTGAAAAATTATTCATCAGCATTCATACAGTAATTTCGCACCGAAAAAATATTACCGAAAAGCTGGGCATAAAATCCATTTCGGGATTAACGGTCTACGCCATCCTGAATAAAATGATCGATACCGAGCACATTGATCCCACAAGCCTCATATAAAAATCACAACAAATAGGGATTTAGGAAACAGAAAGCACCTGCTATTTTTGCACCATCGATTAATCACTAATTAAATGGTTCAAAAAATGAGAAAATTACTTTTTAGCTTTAGTTTACTAATCACTTCATTTACAATTAACGCACAGACCAGCGACACTACCTTATACCAAAATCTGGCCGGTACCCTGATGGCTGCAGATAACAAATTAACCATAGGCGGCTACGCCCAGGTTGACTACAATCAGCCATTTACCTCAGGACAACACAGCCTGGGGAAACTCGATGTGCACCGAATGGTACTTATGGTGGGCTACAAATTTAACGAACGTACCCAGTTTATTACCGAACTGGAATTTGAACACGTTCAGGAAGTTTATGTGGAACAGGCCTTTCTGAATTATAAAATCAATCGTTTTATGGATTTCAGAGCCGGTTTAATGCTGGTTCCCATGGGCATTATTAACGAATACCACGAGCCGACTACATTCAATGGCGTGGAACGTCCGGTAATCGACGAAAAGATTTCGCCCACCACCTGGCGCGAGATTGGTTTCGGAATCACCGGGAATATTCCTTCAGCCTCGTTTAAATACCAGGCCTACGTGATGAATGGTTTTAATGGTTACGATGCCGACAAAGGAGCTTTGCTCTCGGGTTCAAAAGGATTCCGCAGCGGAAGGCAAAAAGGTGCCGAATCGTATATGAGCTCACCAAATTTTACCGCCCGTGCCGAATACTACGGCTTACGAAGCATCAACCTGGGGCTTTCGGGTTACTTTGGGAACACGCAAAGTTACCTGTTTAACGGACTCGATAAAAACGATGCTGCTGCCAATGCACAAGCCGATTCGTCGGTGGTTACCCTGGCCATGCTGGGTGTTGATGCCCGATACAGCTTTAAAGGCCTGCAAGTGAAAGGACAATTCTATTATGCCAATGTTGCCAATGCTGAAACCTATAACGAATTTACTGGTAAAGACCTGGGAAGTGCCATGATGGGTTACTATGCTGAAGCCAGCTACAACGTTTTCCGCTCGTTTACCGGTATTGAAGGCGAATTACTTCCTTTCGTAAGGTTTGAACAGTACAACATGCACCAGAAAGTAGGCCCCACGGAAGTGGCCAACGAAGCCTTAAACGTAAACGTGATTACCGCCGGCCTGGGATGGAAAATCACTCAGGGTGCTATCTTAAAAGTCGATATGCAATGGCTTAAGTCGAAAAATGCGGTTGATTACAACAAAACTTTTAATGCCGGTGTGGGCATAATGTTTTAATTAATAGTTGAATGGTCATGAGAAATGCTTTATTGGTTCTCTTTAAGATCGGAAGAGCGT
>JBFWMB010000157.1:0-5664 GCA_050251815.1 Salinivirgaceae bacterium
TAAACGCGGGTAGCGACGCAAAAGCCGTTGAAACCACAGCCGATTTTAAAGACGGTAAATGGATTATTAACGGAACAAAACTTTATATTACCAATGCCGCTTCCATATTGTCAAAAGGTATCACCGTGGCTGCAAAAACCGGTGAAAACAATGGCAAAGCAGAATTCTCAGCCATTCTTCTTCCCTATCCAACACCTGGATTTGAACGCAAACTGATGGAGGATAAACTGGTTTGGCGTGCCGCTGACAACGGAGAATTGTTCTTCAATAATTGTGAGGTACCAGAAAATTACCTGTTGGGAAAACGGGGCGATGGTTTAAAAATTATTTTAAAAACCATTGACGCCGGAAGACTTTCGATTGCTGCCATGGGAGTTGGTTTAGCGCAAGGAGCGTTTGAAATGGCGCGTGAATATGCTATGAACCGGTTTCAGTTTGGAAAACCCATTGCCCACCTGCAATCCATCGCCTTTAAACTGGCCGATATGGCAGTAAAAATTGAAAATGCCCGCAATACCTTGTATAATGCCTGTTGGATGAAGGATCAAGGGTTACCTTTTGGAACCCAATCGGCTATGGCAAAATTATACGCCAGCGAAATTGCCCGCGAAGTTGCTGACGAAGCCGTTCAGATTTTTGGTGGTGCTGGTTTGTTGGAGTCTAATCCTATTGCCCGCTTTTATCGCGATCAGCGCCTCCTTCAAATTGGCGAAGGCACCTCTGAAATTTTACGTCTGGTGATATCGCGTAGTGTACTCGACGAAAAATAAATAAGCCACTGAATGGAAAAGAAAGAAACTATTGAGGGATTTTACAAGTTCAGCCGGACTGAAAAAATTGCTTTGCTTAAACTGAGCGACGAATCGAAAGAACTTTTAAATCGTGCACAAATTAGTGATCCTGAGATAGCCGGTATTATTGATGAACTAAGTGAAAATACCATATCACATTATCCCTTCCCCATGGGAGTAGCGCCCAATGTGTGGATCAATAACAAGTTATACACCCTTCCTTTAGTTACTGAAGAGAGTTCAGTAGTGGCTGCCATAGCCAAAGCTGCTAAATTCTGGGCACAGCATGGTGGATTTCAGGCCACGATATTTGGAACTGAGAAAAAAGGTCAGGTTCATTTCTTTTGGAAAGGTGAAAAAGCTTTACTTACCAATAAATTTGATGCTTTAAAGGATTTTATTCTTTTTCGAATCAGGCCTTATACCCGTCGTATGCAGAAACGTGGCGGAGGTATTTCGAATATTGCACTAGCCGATAAAACTGCATTGCTCGATTATTATTACCAGCTCGATGTATCATTCGAAACACTCGATGCTATGGGAGCTAACTTTATTAATTCCTGTCTGGAAGATATGGCCAAATCGCTCCAACAATTTGTAAGCTGCGATTTGGAATTGGATGAAAACCTTCTCGAAATCAACATGGCCATTCTTTCAAACTATACACCCAACTGCCTGGTAAAAGCTTCAGCCTCAATTCCACTTGCTGATTTAAACCACTATGGCGAGCAACTAAACATCAGCAATTTGGCATCAAAACTGGAACATGCGTTTGCCATTGCTTCAATTGATGTAAGCAGAGCGGTAACCCATAACAAAGGAATCTTTAACGGCATTGATGCGGTTGCCTTAGCCACAGGGAACGACTGGAGAGCTTTAGAAGCCGGTGCTCATGCCTATGCTTCGCGTAAGGGTTCTTATGCCTCATTATCGAAAGTCGTGATGAATACTACCAGTTTCACCATGGAACTTGAGATTCCTTTAGCTGTTGGAACAGTGGGAGGAATCACCAATTTGCATCCTTTGGCTAAAATTGCCATGGAAATTCTTGGAAAACCCGGAGCCGAAGAATTGATGCAAATAATGGCTGTAAGCGGGCTGGCAGCAAACTTTTCAGCCCTTTTAGCCCTGACCACCTCAGGAATTCAAAAAGGTCACATGAGCATGCACCTTTCAAACATCTTACGCCAATTAGAAGCCTCCGAAGTACAAAAAGAAGCAGCCAAAGATTATTTTAAGGATAAAACCGTCACCTACAATGATGTAGCTGATTTTTTAAAAACTAATAAGTAATATTTACGCTGTGCAGGTTAAAGAGTTCAGAAGCAACGGTAAACTTCTACTTACCGGAGAGTATCTGGTATTAAAGGGAGCAAAAGCCCTGGCCCTACCCCTAAAGCCGGGTCAAACCTTACAAGTAGAACCCAATGAAACCGGTAAACTGGACTGGATAAGTACTGAAAATGGAGTTCCATTCTTTTCGGCAAGTTACCGATCCATTGATTTTGAACTAATTGAAAGCAGTGATAAGGCTCGTGGGGCTTACATCCAACAGCTGCTCAGAAAAGCAAAACTCCTAAATCCCAACTTTATAAATCCCAGGCAGGGGTATAAAATAAAAGCCAACATTGAATTCAACAAATCGTGGGGACTGGGTTCCAGCAGTACGCTTATTAACAACCTGGCACAATGGGCCAGAGTTGATGCTTTTGCCTTAAACCAGCAGGTTTCAAAGGGTTCGGGTTATGATATTGCCTGTGCACAACAAAAACAAGCACTGGTGTATCAATTAATAAATCAAAAACCTCTTATCCAATCGGTCTTCTTTAATCCGCCTTTTTTGAATCAACTGAACCTGATTTACCTAAACAAAAAAATGGCTACCGAAGCCAATATTGGTTCTTTTTTAAAAAATGATATTCTATCGGAATCGCTGATAAATACCATCAATTTACTTACTGATAAAGTCTTGCTATGCAATGAATTGAATGATTTTCAACGTATAATCCAGGAACATGAAAATTTATTGGCAAATCTGTTGCAGATGCCTACTGTGAAAGAGCTGCATTTCAGCGATTTTAACGGAACACTGAAATCACTCGGAGCCTGGGGTGGTGATTTTATTCTAAGCATCTCAAATAAATCATTTGAAGAACAAAAAGCTTATTTTGCCTCACGCGGGTACAAAACAATTAGGCCCCTTGAGTCGTTATTATGAACATAAAACTTTTCCAACCATAGCATATATTCTTAAATTGCATAACATGAATAAAATAAGCTGGCAAAGTCCGTCGAATATAGCACTGATAAAGTACTGGGGAAAAACACGTGACCAAATACCAACAAATCCATCCATTAGCTTTACGCTTGAAAAATCGTACACTGAAACCATGCTTAGTTATGAAGAAATAGGCAAAAAAGAAGAAATTACCGTAAATTTTTTATTTGATGGTGAACCCAAACCTGACTTTGAAAAACGGTTGGTTAATTACCTTAATCGAGTGTTGGAGTACATTCCCACCATGCAGGGATTGCATCTAAAAATTGAGAGCCGGAATAGTTTTCCCCATTCATCAGGCATTGCAAGTTCTGCCAGCAGTTATAGTGCTTTAGCCTTGTGTTTGGTTAGCATGGAAGAAAAGTTAATGGGAACCCCTTTTACACCCGATGCATTTTATCAAAAAGCTTCGCTTTTGGCCCGCTTGGGTTCCGGAAGTGCAGCCCGTAGTGTTTACGGAGGTTGTAATTTATGGGGGAAAACCTCAGGTATTGCCGAATCGAGCAATTTGTATTCGGTTCCTTTAAACCACAAGGTGCATCCCGATTTTCTAAGCTATAAAGATGCCATACTGTTGGTTTCAAAAAGCACGAAAAAAGTTTCCAGCTCTGTCGGACACCAACTGATGGACAAACATCCCTTTGCTGAAATCAAGTTTAAAGAGTCGTACAAGAACACTGAAAAAATGTTGAGCATTCTAAAAACCGGTGATGCTATTGAATTTGCCCACCTGGTTGAAGCTGAAGCGCTCTCCCTGCATGCCATGATGATGACCAGTAATCCGGCATACCTGTTGATGGAACCGCACACGCTGGCCATTATCCGGAAAATTGGTGATTTTAGGCACGATACCGGTATTCCCGCTTGCTTTACCCTGGATGCCGGAGCCAATGTCCACCTGCTCTATCCGGCCTACGCAACGGAACAAATTCACTCCTTCATAAAAAAAACACTGATGCCCTATTGTTTCAATTACCAATGGATTGATGATCAGTTTGGAGGCGAACCCATGCAGCCGCTTGAAAAATAGACCAACACCTTAAGCCTGTCCATGAAATCTTTCTCAGCAAAAATTATTCTTTTTGGCGAATACAGCATACTCAATGGCTCCAAAGCTCTGGCCATTCCTTTTCCAGCATTTTCAGGCCGACTGTTGCTGACGCAAGGCAAAAAAAACGAAAGTTCCCTGGCATCGGCAAAAATTATTAAAGATGTTTTCACCTACCTGAAGAATCAACACTTTGATGCCAATCCCAATTTTGAAAATCTACAGCATCAAATAGCGCAGGGATTGTTTTTTGAAAGCAACATACCTGAGGGCTATGGTCTAGGCAGTTCAGGGGCTTTGGTAGCAGCCATTTATGCTACTTTTTTTAGAGGATGGGATGAATTGAGCACAAAGCAGATGAAAACCGATTTGGCGCGCATGGAATCGTTTTTTCATGGAACCAGTTCAGGTATCGATCCTTTGGTCTCCTTTTTAAATGCACCGGTATTGGTCAAACAGGAAACTGTTGAAATCCTTCAGCTGGCTTCTAATACTGATTTTGAACTAGTATTGATTGATACGGGTCAAAAAGCAACTACACAAGGACTGGTTCAGTACTATAAAAACCTTGTCAACAATAAAAGCCAATCCGGCAATTTAGAGCTACTCAACCAAATCACCAATCAATGCATAGCGGGTTACATACATAACAAGCTCAATTTTGACGATATAAAAAGACTTTCCGAATTGCAGCAACAGTTACTAAAACCCATGTTTGTTTTAAACAAACCCCTGCTCGAAGCAATGAATCGGTTTAAGGATGATGCATCATTAAAACTTTGTGGTTCAGGAGGTGGCGGTTTTGTTTCTGCCTGGATACGCAATACCAAAATCAGGGAATTTATGAATTATCTTGACGCTAATAAGCTGACGTATTATCAGGTATAAAAATCAGTTCTTATTTCGGCTTACGAAAAGGCTTTATCAATACCCTTAGCGACTGATCGCGCAGCAAATAGCTTTGTGCCCAATTGATGAAAATGAACACCCGGTTTTTCACCCCGACTATCGACATCAGGTGCACAAACAACCAGAGTAACCAGGCCACAAATCCCGATAAACGCATAGCCGGCAAATCGGCTACAGCCATGTTTCGCCCAATGGTTGCCAGACTACCCTTATCGCGGTAGCTAAATGCTTTCCATTTGCCTGTTTTTAAGTTTTTAGCCAGCTTATTTGCCTGCTGAATGGCAACCTGGGCAACCTGCGGATGACCATCAGGATAGTTGTCTTCTGTTTGATAAGCGATGTCGCCAATGGCAAAAACCCCGGACACATCCACCACCTGATTAAAAGCGTCAACTTTTATACGATTGCCCCGGGTGTAAACACTTTCGGGCAAACCCGACAGCGTGAATCCCTTGACCCCGGCAGTCCACAACAAATTGCGACAATTAACTGAAGTTCCGGAACCCAGACTTACTTTTTGTCCATCATAATTTTCTATCTTTTCGTTCAGGTAAACCTGCACACCCAGGCGATGAAGGTATTTTAAAGCATCCGCTCCTGCCTTTTCACTCATTCCAAGATCGGAAGAGCATACGTCT
>JBFWMB010000158.1:0-5244 GCA_050251815.1 Salinivirgaceae bacterium
GTGTGCTCTTCCGATCTTGAAACTACAACGTTTTTCATTTTCATGGCTTCAAGCAAAAGCAACTTTGCGCCCTCTTTTACTTTCTGTCCCTGAGTAACATATATTTTCGGAATATTACCCGGAATATATGCTTTAACCAGTTTATTGTTGGGGGTTTCCCAGCTTACTCTGTTGTTAAATTTGGTAGTTAAAGTAGTTTTATATTTTGTACCATCAATACAGAGTATTTCATATTTTTCTTTTTTTGCCATAACCCTAGATTTAAAATGGAGGAATTCCGTGTTTTTTCTTTGGACGTCCATCGTTTTTGTTTTTTGACACATCGATGGCGTGAATCAAGAGTTTACGAGTTTCCGAAGGTTCAATTACTGTGTCGATATAACCTTTTGCAGCAGCCACATAAGGATTGGCAAATTTTTCCTTATATTCTTCTACTTTAATTTTTCGCATTTCTTCCGGATTTTCAGCTTCCATTATTTCTTTACGGAAAATAATATTTGCAGCTCCTTCAGGTCCCATAACGGCAATTTCGGCACTTGGCCAGGCAAATACAAAGTCGGCTCGTAAATGGCGTGAATTCATAGCAATGTATCCACCACCATAGGCTTTACGCAGTATCACCGTAATTTTCGGAACAGTGGCTTCGCTATAAGCATATAAAATTTTTGCTCCGTGACGGATAACTCCAGCATGTTCCTGATCCACACCGGGTAAATAGCCGGGAAGATCTTCAAGCGTAACCAAAGGAACATTAAAGGCATTACAATACCTGATAAAACGAGCAGCCTTATCGGAACTGTCGCAATCGAGCACGCCGGCTAAAACCAGCGGTTGATTTGCTACAAACCCAACCGTTTCACCATTGATGCGCCCGAAACCAATAACAATGTTGCGGGCAAAATCGGCCATTACTTCAAAAAAGTCGGAATCGTCGGCAATGGAACGAATTACATCGCGAACATCGTAAGGCTGCGAAGCATCGCTGGGAACAATTTTATCAATTTTATATTCCGATTTTGGCTCCTTGGGTGGGAATGGACGGGCTTTTTGCCCATTGTTCCAAGGTATATAGGTTATCAGCTTCTTTATTTGTTCAAAACATTCCATTTCGCTTTTAGCAAAAAAATGAGCGTTTCCGGTAATCTCACTGTGAACTTTGGCACCGCCAAGTTCTTCCATAGAAATTTCTTCGCCCAAAACGGTTTTAATCACTTCGGGTCCTGTAATGAACATTTTTGAGATGTTCTCAACCACAAAAACAAAATCGGTAAGAGCAGGAGAATAAACAGCACCACCGGCACAAGGACCAAGAATTACCGACAATTGGGGAATTACCCCTGATGAGAGTGTGTTTCGGAAGAAAATTTCGCCATATCCTGCCAGTGAGTTTACACCTTCCTGAATTCGCGCACCACCCGAATCGTTAATTCCAATCAAGGGAACACGCATTTTTAGCGCATGATCCATAATTTTTGTAATTTTTCGGGCATGCATTAGTCCCAGTGAACCTCCAGCCACGGTGAAATCCTGGGCATAAATACAAATTGGAGCACCATAAATTGTTCCGGTTCCTGTAATTACCCCATCGCCATGAAGAACTTTCGTTTCCATCCCGAAATCGCGGGCTTCGTGAGCAACAAACATATCGTATTCATGAAAGGAATCGGGATCGAGAAGCGCTAAAATACGTTCGCGGGCTGTAAGTTTACCAATCGCTTTTTGTTTTTCGATTGCCTTTTCGCCTCCCCCAAGTTGTACTTGTTCCCTTCTTTTTAAGAGTTCACGCGTTTTTTGTTTCAACGACATAATTAGTTTTTTTGGTTAAACATCACAGAATCAGTTATTTTTTATAAATGCACAAATCCTGCTTAACTGTGTAATTTAGGCCTGCAAGTTAAACAATTTTTAATTACCCGACCCGAAAGAAAACTGAGATTTGCCGTTGTTTATCTAAGAAAAAACATTATCGCGAGGCTCTTATATAGAGTCCAAACCCAATAATTGCAAAAACAATATTAGGAATCCAAACCGCTAATAAAGGATCAACATTGGCATTGGTAGCCAAAACGGTAGAAACCTGCATAAACATAATGTAAGTAAAGGCTAAAAATATACCAATCCCCACATTCATCCCAATGCCCCCACGGGTTTTTCGCGATGAGATACTCATTCCGATTACTGTTAAAATAATGGTAGAAAAAGGATAGGCAAAGCGCTCGTATTTTTCAAGTTGCCATAGGGTAACATTATCGGAACCCCGCAATTTCTCTTCTTCAATAAAATCGTTGAGTTTGTTATAGTTCATAGCCTCAACAACATTAATCCGTCGGCTGTAATCGGAGGGATGCATATTTATTGTTGTATCAATTTGCTTGCCTGTAGTTACAATTTCACGCCCGTCTAAAATTTCCCGAATGGTATAATTGGTAATTTTCCATTTATTAATTGTGGTGTCCCACTGCGCATAATCAGAAAGTAATTTTGACTTTAGTTCACCATCCTGAAATTCTTCCATGGAAAATTTATAGGCAATATTGTACAAGTTATTGTAACTTTCCATATAAATAAATACTCCGGGCATAATCTGACGGTGAATGTTTTTTTCTTCGTACCGATACCGGTTTTTAATGTACTTCTCCTCAAACTCCAGCCTGCGCTCGTTGGCTGGTGGAATTATCCAGTTAATGAGTATATACGAAAACAGGGTGAGTATTAAAGCTGAAATAAGGTAAGGAACCATAAGCCGGCGAAAACTTATTCCACTACTTAAAATGGCAATAATTTCAGAATTACTGGCAAGTTTTGAGGTGAAAAAAATAACTGAAATAAAGGTAAATAAGGCACTGAAAAGGTTGGCAAAATAGGGGATGAAATTAACGTAATAATCGAACACAATGGCTTTAAATGGAGCATCGCGCTCAATAAAGTCGTCAATTTTTTCTGATACATCAAAAATAACAACGATTACAATTATCAACAGGAGCGAAAAAAAGAATGTCCCGAGGAATTTAAGTATTATGTAGCGATCTAGTTTTTTCAAATTGGTTTATGTTAATGTGCCAAATTTATAATTAATATTATAACCTTCTATCTAAATTCTTAACCATTTGTTCTTTCCATTCGGTAAACGTACCCTCATCAATCCTAGTGCGAGCCGTTTCAACCAACCATAGGTAAAATGCCAAATTATGAATACTGGCAATCTGCATGGCCAACAATTCTTTTGAAACAAATAAATGTCGCAAATAGGCTTTGGTGTAATAACTGTCAACAAAAGAAGTGCCATTCGGATCGAGCGGTGAGAAATCGTTCTCCCATTTCTTGTTCTTCATGTTCATAATACCTTCGTTGGTGAAGATCATTCCATTACGACCATTGCGTGTGGGCATTACACAATCGAACATATCAACACCACGACTAATTCCTTCGAGAATATTTACCGGAGTTCCTACGCCCATTAAATAGCGGGGTTTATCTTTAGGCAAAATGGCATTTACAATTTCAGTCATGGCATACATATCCTCAGTTGGTTCTCCAACCGAAAGCCCACCAATGGCGTTTCCTTCACAACCCAGTTCTGCAATTTCGTAGGCCGCCTTTTTTCGTAATTCCGGATGCACGCCTCCCTGAACAATCGGAAAAAAGGTTTGCTTATGCCCGTAAAGCGGCTCGGTTTCATTAAAACGCTTTATTCCCCGATGCAACCAACGCATGGTTAAGTCGAGCGATTTGCTGGCGTATTTGTAATCGGCTGTTCCTGGAGGGCATTCGTCGAGAGCCATCATAATATCGGCACCAATTACACGCTGAATATCGACAACACTTTCAGGGGTAAAGATATGTTTTGATCCATCGATATGTGAACTAAACTTGGCGCCCTCTTCAACCAACTTGCGGTTTGCTGAAAGTGAAAACACCTGGTAACCGCCTGAATCGGTTAAAATGGGCTTATCCCAATTCATGAATTTGTGAAGGCCCCCGGCTTGTTTCATAATATCCATTCCCGGGCGTAAATACAAATGATACGTATTTCCCAGAATTATCTGTGCTTTTATATCGTCGTTTAATTCACGCTGGTGAATTCCTTTTACCGAACCCACAGTTCCCACAGGCATAAAGATGGGCGTTTGAATGGTTCCGTGATCGGTAGTAATTTCTCCTCTCCTGGCCGATGATTTCGCATCGGTTTTTAACAACTTGAAATCCATAGTCTTAATTTAAGGGTGGCAAAGATAAGCAAAAACTAACTTTTAAAATACTTATGAAATATTAGTTTTTACTGCATATATCATATTGAGGTTTAAAACAAATACCTATATTTGTTCGCAATTTAACGAACAATAATGGAAGTAAGAAGTGTAATTACCGAAAGTCAGAAAAGAACCGCCCGCTATGCTAAAGCATTAGGGCATCCGGTTCGCCTGTATGTTATGGAATTGCTCAGCAAACAAAGTTGCTGCTATAGTGGCGATTTAACCGAAGAATTACCCATTGCAAAATCTACCTTGTCGCAACATTTAAAAGAATTAAAAGATGCCGGACTAATTCAGGGCGAAATTGAAGCTCCAAAAATAAAATATTGCGTAAATAAAGAGAATTGGGCCGAAGCCCGGAAATTATTTAATTCGTTCTTTAATCTTTAAAAAAATTTAAAACAGATGTTCGTTTTTTTACGAATAACGAACAAGCACTTAATAAAAATTGCCTTATGAACTTTGAAAACTTAAAACCCATTGGTATGGAAATAAAAATCTTAGGCACCGGTTGCCCTAAATGCAAAAGTTTGGAACAAGCTGCCAAAACGGCTGTGGCCGAATTGGGTATTGATGCCCTTATTGAAAAAGAAGAGGACATTATGAACATAATGAATTATGGCATCATGCACACACCAGGATTGGTTATTAACGGTAAAGTAATTGTGTCGGGTCGTGTACCTTCGATGAGTGAATTAAAAGATTTTATAACCCAAAACAAATAAACCTATGCGCTATCTATTATTGACATTAATAGCTGCTGTTACGCTGAGTACAAACTCAGGATGCACCAATGCTACAAAAGGAACCGAACAAACCACAAGCATTTCGGCCCAGGGAGTAAATGTCTATTATTTCCATTATTCACGCCGTTGCCTAACATGCAATGCTGTTGAAAGCGTTACAAAAAGTGCTTTGTCTGAATTGTATAACAACCAGGTAAGCTTTACGAGTTACAACCTCGACGAAACTGAAGGCGAAGCTAAAGGTC
>JBFWMB010000159.1:0-4913 GCA_050251815.1 Salinivirgaceae bacterium
AACCCCAGCATCATAGTCCTTGCTGTTTAGTTGATTCACATAGGCCGGAACAGGTTCATTGAGTTGGTGGTTAAGCTTTTTAAACTCGTTTTGTAGCAAGCCCAGTTTTTGTTGGTTTTCACCCGGGTCCTGGTTTTGGCTCAGGTTTCGGTCGCATTCATCCAGTTTGGCGCGTAAAGCCGGCAGGACATATCCGTTTGCGAAAGAATAATTGGCCAGTACTTTATCGTATGCATAAAAATGTTTTGAGTAGGCGTTGTTTTTAAACTGATTCACTGCCAGTGCTTCAAATGCCCAGCGCGAGGCCATTAAATCGCCAACCACCGGAACCCGGCGGCTCGATGATATACCCGAATTCAACGAGTCAAAAGGAACAATTACCCCGCTTAGTAACAATTGGGGTACCAGAATAAAAGGAATCAGTATGTAAATATTAACCACCGAATTCAGGGCACTCGATATATTTAAGCCAATAAGGTTGGCAAAGCACGAGGTAGTAAATAACACCATCCAGTAACTAAAGTTCATTCCCTGAATACCAAGCAGCGTATTTCCAATAAGCACGTAGAGCAAAGATTGTATGGCCGATAAAACAAACAAAAACAGGATTTTTGAATTCAGGTAACTGAAGCGGCTTAGTGTCAGAAATGCCTCACGTTTCAAGAGTTTCCGGTCTTTGATAATTTCCTCGGCGCTAACCATCATACCTAAAAATAAAGCCACCACCACACTCATAAACAGGTAGGCTGCCAGGTTTTTGTTTTGTCCAAAAATGTAAACTTCCGAAGTGCTAAAGCGGGTGAGGTAAGCCAAAATAAAGGCGAGCAAAGGAGCTTCAAGCAAATTAAGCAACAGGTATTGCCTGTTGGTGAGTTTAATGAGCAGGTTACGCAGGCTAAATATCTTAAACTGTTTAAAGGACTCGGGTGTTTTGAACTGGTTTTTGGGGAGCGGTTTCCTGTTTACTTTTGTTTTTAACCAGGGCTGAATATTTTTTATAAATAACTGGTACCAATCGGCAGGTGAAGTAATTCGCTGGTTGGTAACTTTCCCGTGCCGGTTTATGGTTTTGGCTTCGGTTATCTGAAATAATTGCTCTGGATTTACGTAACCACAACTGATGCATTCGCTCTCGGTAGGGTTTACATGGTTGCTTGCCGATTTAAAATAGGTAACGGCATCAATGGGGTTGCCATAAAAAACCGGATAGCCTCCTTTGTCCAGTATTAACAACTTATCGAAGAGTTTAAAGATATTCGACGAGGGCTGGTGGATATTTACCATAACCATACGGCCTTTCAGGGTTTGTTCCTTTAGCAGCAGCATCACCATTTCCGAATCCATCGATGAAAGCCCCGAGGTGGGTTCATCAGCAAACAGAACAAAAGGTTCTCGAATCAATTCCAGAGCAATATTTAAGCGTTTGCGCTGTCCACCGCTGATAACTTTATTCAGCGGGCTGCCCACCACCAGGTTACGGATGCCGTTTAAATCGACATCGGTAAGCACTTTTAAGATGGTTCGTATCAGTTTGCGTTTGGTAAAATCGCTGAAACAAAGTTTGGCATTGAAATACAGGTTTTGAAAAACGGTGAGTTCTTCAATTAATAAATCGTCCTGGGGAATAAACCCAATAATTCCTTTCAGTTGTTCCTTCTCGTTTTCCAGGTGATGGCCATTAATGAAAACGGCACCCTCGTGCAGGGGTAGGGTTCCATTAAGCAGGCTTAACAAAGTCGATTTTCCGGTTCCGCTGGCACCCATAACACCAATCAGTTCGCCACTTTCGGCGGTAAAACTAAAGGGTTTAAGTCCATTGTTACTGTCTTTAAACGAAAACGCAATGTTTTGTGCTGTAAATTCAAGATTTACTTTTTGCTGTACATAAAACATGGCCGATGCAATGTCGGCGTAATATACCGGGTTCGATTTCTGAGTTTTTATAATGCTTCCCGGAGAAATAATAAAGGACTGGTTTTGTGAGATAAAATGTCCGTTGAGATTAAAATTGTCACGACCCATAATGCGTCCGATAAAAAGGTCGACGCTTTTCAGGTAAAGCACCCAGATTTGACTGTCGAGACGTTCGCGTACCAGGTGTTTGTATGGGAGGGAAAATTCCTGTTCCCCATTGTCGATAATTAGAATCCGATTCGGATGAATGCTCTCACCTTCGGGGTTTAATAGAAAATGGCAAATGGTTTTGTACTCGGTTTGCGAAAGGTTGAAAGCAGTGCTTACAATCCGGAAATATTCAAATTCAAGCTTATCGGTTTTGTTTGCATCAGCATCGCTTTTTTTTATGGCTTCGACAAATTCAATGAATTTTATGAAAACAATAATTTTATCTTTTTGCTGAAGTCCCTTATTTATTTTTTCGCAAATACCGGTCATTTTATTGAGTGTATCGCTGGTGGCCCATTCAGAGCCTTCGCTGCTTAACTCATGAAACGAGCATAACTCATCGTAAAGCAACAGGTATTCCTGAAGCTCCTGGCTGTTGAGGTATTGTTTTAAATACGATTCAATGATAAAGCGGGTGTGGTCTGAGAGTTGTTTTTGCCTTGATGATGCTACAATGGCAAAAAGTTGTACAAGAGCTATTAATATGGGTTCCGACATGCAACAATAGGTTATTTCCGGTTTGCTATGTTAATACTGGTTGGCGTTAAAAAACACAGCCGGGTTTATTGCTTTTAGTAGTTAAACCTGGCTGCAGTTTCAACGTTTTATGTTTCTATATGAAGGTATTCCGAATACTTTCTACAATTTCTTTTATTTCAAAAGCCTGTTCTTCGGTTGCTATTTCCGGATTTTTATTATAATACGTAATTAAGGGCAATAAAGCTTTCCTAAGATTTAGCATCTCTTCATCGGCATTAAAGGCATCGAGAATCTGCAATAGTTTCTCGAGGTTAGTTTTTTGATTTAAAATAATGGCTGTTATTTGCTCATTATCTTTAGTAAGTAAATTCAGGCTGGTAGCCAGGTACATGGTTTCAACAAAGCCGCCGGTAACAATAAGCAGGGTTGTTTTGTCACGGTTATTTGACGACAAAAAGCTCCTGGTCTCGTTAAAAACCCCGGAGATTAAATTTACCAAAGAATCCTTTTGATCGTAGTTGTTTTTTATCCGTGTCAGAATGTTTTCATTGTAGATACCCAGAATACCCAGGTCGTCGCTGAGCTGACCGGTACATTCCATCAGCTTTTTAATCTCATCGGAGCGGTTATAAGCTGCTGCATACGATAAGTCAGCACTATAAACACCCAGGTTCAGGGCTTTCGACGACTCCGTCATGTATTTGTCGATTTGCTCTGCCGGATTGGTTAAATCAAATATATAACCCGCTTTGGCTTTTTCGAGCATCACGGTAACTTCAAAGGGAGTGGGAAACCCATACAGAATATTTTTAAGCTCCGGGGTGAAATCCTGTTCACTAAGGACTTTTTCCATAACCGATTTCGAATCAGAGCTTCCTTTTTTAGTTCCGGTATTGCACTGTGTAAACAAAAAAACCGGAACCATTAAAACCAGTAAGTACTTAAGCGTTTTTTTCATAGTCATCGTGTTGTTTTAGTTATCGATCCGTTTTTAAAGGCATACTAAATTAGTTTATTTTTTGGTATTCATGAATCGATTGCTCCTGTTTTTTAGCCGACTGAATTTTATCGCACTTAGTTTGAATAAGCTAAGAGCCTTGTGAAGTATTGTCTTTGGACCTTACAAATACTAAATGAGCGGAAGGGATGCAGGATAAAAAGCAGGAAAGTTTTCAAGAAAAAAATACGCATTGTGCCATTTCTAAAACTTATCTCATTAATTTTACAAACAATTTAGTTATGATGCTTAAAACAAGTTAATGGCAGAAAAAATTGTATATATCGAGGCCATCGATCCCATAGCCCTGCTGGGAGTTAACAACAGTCGCCTCGAGATTCTTAAACGAAATTTCCCTAAAATCCAACTTATTGCTCGTGGGCACGAGATGAAACTTATAGGCGATAAGCAGGCAATTCAGGATTTTGAAGATAAGCTGAAAGAAGTTGTTGGCTTTTACGACCGGTTTAACCGCCTGTCGGACGACGACCTGCAGGAAATTCTGAATGCAGCGGCCGCCCAGCAAAACAACGAGCAGGTACCCGACGACCTGATATTGTTTGGTAACGGTGGAAAACCCATTAAGGCGCTTACAGCAAACCAAAAAGTGCTGGTTCAGCAAAGTTACCAGAACGATTTGCTTTTTGCTTTAGGCCCGGCTGGTTCTGGGAAAACATATACCGCCATTGCCCTGGCCGTTCGTGCCTTGCGTAACCGCGAAGTGAAGCGTATTGTACTAAGCCGTCCGGCTGTTGAGGCAGGTGAACGCCTGGGCTTTTTGCCCGGCGATTTAAAGGAGAAAATTGATCCTTACCTGCAGCCTTTGTACGACGCCCTGCACGATATGATTCCCGCTAAAAAACTGGAGACCTATATCGAAGAAGGCATTGTGCAGATAGCCCCTTTGGCTTTCATGCGCGGCAGAACGCTCGACAATGCGTTTGTGATTCTTGACGAGGCACAAAATACCACCTTGTTGCAAATGAAAATGTTTCTTACCCGCATGGGAATGAATGCCAAATTTATTGTTACCGGAGATATCACCCAGGTCGATTTGCCTAAAGTACACGACAGTGGATTGATTCAGGCCTTACGTATTCTTGAAAAGATTGAAGGAATTGCCGTGGTGGAACTCGACGAAACCGACATCGTGCGTCACCGGCTGGTAAAGGCCATTGTTAAGGCATTTGAGCGGCATACCCATTAATTTGTGGCCACAAAGGTCACAGAATGACTTTTTTATGGATATTATTTATAAAGAGGAATCATACAAGATAATTGGTAAGTGCATTGAAGTTCATAAGCATTTGGG
>JBFWMB010000160.1:0-4857 GCA_050251815.1 Salinivirgaceae bacterium
GGTTTGGGAACAGAAAGGACTGCATGCCCATGTTTATTTTGAGGCAGCAGCTGTTGTAATTGCCATTATCTTATTGGGAAAATTGCTCGAAGAAAAAGCCAAAGCCAATACCGCCACAGCCATTAAAAAACTGATGGGCCTGCAACCCAAAACGGTGACGCTGGTAAAACCCGACGGGAACCATACCGAGTTGCCGGTTGGGCAGGTTAGCGTGGGCGATGTATTGGTGGTAAAACCGGGGGAGAAAGTAGCCGTCGACGGGCGGGTACTGAGCGGCAGTTCGTATGTCGACGAAAGTATGTTAAGCGGTGAGCCGGTTCCTGTTTTTAAGGAAAAGGATGCAACGGTTTTTGCCGGAACCATCAATCAAAAGGGAAGTTTTTTATTTACCGCCGAAAAAGTAGGTTCCGAAACCCTGTTGGCACAAATAATTAAGATGGTTGAGGATGCGCAGGGCAGCAAGGCCCCGGTGCAAAAACTGGTCGATAAAATAGCGGGTATATTTGTTCCGGTGGTTCTGCTTATTGCGCTGGTCGCCTTTGTGAGTTGGCTTATTTTTGGCGGCGAGCAGGGATTTACCCACGGCTTAATGGCCCTGGTTACCGTGTTGGTTATCGCTTGTCCGTGTGCTTTGGGACTGGCCACACCCACAGCCATTATGGTGGGTGTGGGCAAAGGAGCCGCAAGGGGCATCCTGATAAAAGATGCAGAAAGCCTGGAGCAGGCCAAAAAAATTACGACCGTGGTGCTCGATAAAACCGGAACCCTAACCGAAGGCCGCCCGGTAGTTAGCGATGCCTTGTGGCTAAACAACGACGAAAACCTGAAGTCGGTACTGCTGAGCCTTGAAAAACAGTCGGAGCACCCGCTGGCCGATGCCATTGTCCGCCACCTCGATGATACACAATTCATGACGCTGGAGCATTTTGAAAGCCTTACCGGGAAAGGGGTTAAAGCAAGCCTGAACGGACAGGTTTATCTGGCCGGAAATATGAAATTACTATCAGTGCATGGCATTTCCATCGATGCCAGTTTGCAGCAGCAGTATGAAACCTGGAGTGCCCAGGCAAAAACAGTAATCTGGTTTGCCAATTCATCGGAAGCACTGGCCGTGCTGGCCATCAGCGATCCGCTTAAAGCTACAACTCCCGGAGCCATTCAGCAACTGCACGATGCGGGAATTGAAGTATACATGCTTACCGGCGATAATCAGACAACAGCCAAAGCCCTGGCCGAAAAACTGAACCTTAAGCATTACCAGGCCGAAGTATTGCCCGATCAGAAAGCTGATTTTATAAAGCATCTGCAAACTTCGGGTAAAATTGTGGCCATGGTGGGCGATGGCATTAACGACAGCGCAGCGCTGGCACAATCCGACGTAAGCATTGCCATGGGTAAGGGCAGCGATATAGCCATGGACGTGGCAAAGATGACCCTCATCTCGTCCGATTTGACAAAAATACCGGAAGCCATTCAGCTGTCGAAACAAACGGTAAAAACCATCCGGCAAAACCTGTTCTGGGCGTTTATCTACAATGTGATAGGTATTCCGGTAGCAGCCGGAATATTGTTTCCGTTTACAGGTTTTTTGCTTAACCCCATGCTAGCCGGTGCGGCCATGGCGTTAAGCAGTGTAAGTGTAGTGAGTAACAGCCTGCGGTTGAAATGGAAAAAATAAGCAAACAGATAATAGTAAACAATCATTTTGAAACAATAAATATAAGATCTATGAAAACCTTAACATTTAAAACAAGCATCAATTGTGGCGGTTGTGTGGCAAAAGTAACACCCGCTCTGGACGGCCTTACTGGTATTGACCAATGGAGTGTGGATACCAACAATCCCGATAAAATCCTTACGGTGCAAACCGACGGCCTCTCTGAAGAAGAAATCGTTAAAAAAGTCCAGGAAAGCGGCTTTAAAATTGAACGAATTGTTGGGTAAAACTAACGGAATAATTGCTGAGAAAGCGATAAAGTGTTGTTATTAATCAATGCCAGCTGAAAAGCGGGCAGCGAATAAATACTATCTTTGTCGCTTTCCAAATAAAAAGCCATGCATATGGAGTGGACAAAAACACAATTTTCTATCCTGGGAATTGTTGCCGTAACCTCGTTTATGGGAACCTTTTTAATATCGTCGGTGAATATTGCTTTGCCAGCTATTGAACACAGCTTTGCCTTAAATGCGGTAAGCCTGAGTTGGGTCATCACCTCGTTTTTGCTGGCAACAGCCATGTTTTTATTACCGGTAGGTCGCTGGGGCGATATCTCGGGCATCCGAAAGTTGTTTAAAGTGGGCGTGGTTATATTTACCCTTTCGTCGCTGGCCTGTGGCTTTGCTCAGGATGGGCACTGGCTCATTGTTTTTCGTTACATTCAGGGTTTTGGTGCTGCTTTTACCAGCACCACCGGTCCGGCTATCCTGGTTTCGGCTTTTTTACCGAAATACCGGGGGCGGGTTTTGGGTATTTCTGTTTCAGCCGTATATCTTGGATTGGCTTTTGGCCCCTTTGCCGGAGGTTTCTTAACCCAATACCTGGGCTGGCGTTCCATATTTTTTGTAGCCTCGGGCCTGGGTTTACTTACCACCCTTATTGCTTTTTTGTTTTTGGGAAAAGACGAAGTAAGCCAGCATCAGGCCAAAAAGATTGATTTAAAAGGAACTTTGTTTTACATGCTGGGGTTGGTAATGCTGGTTTATGGTTCTTCGCGCATTCCGCACCTTTCAGGATGGCTGTTAATGGGTGGAGGAGCATTGGCTCTGGTAATTTTCTGGTTGTTCGAGCGTAAATCGGCTTTTCCGGTTATCGATACCCGTTTGTTTACCCAAAACCGCCTGTTTGCCTTTTCGAATGTGGCTGCCTTAATCAATTACAGTGCCACCTTTGCCATTGTTTTTTTAATGAGCCTGTATTTGCAGAAGATTCAAGGCCTGTCGCCACGCTACGCGGGAATTGTACTGATAGCTCAACCGGCCATGATGGCTATTTTTTCGCCCCTGGCCGGACGGCTTTCCGATCACCTGCAACCGCGTTACCTGACCACTATCGGGATGACTATGTGCACCCTGGGTCTCGCAGCTTTTTCAATGCTTTCGCTTAGCACACCCATCTGGCTGATTGTAATCTTGTTGCTTTGGGTGGGTTTGGGTTTTGCCCTGTTTTCGTCGCCCAACATGAACACCATAATGAGTTCGGTAAGTAAGACCCAGTACGGGTTGGCATCGGGCACTGCGGCTACCATGCGTGTGGTGGGGCAAATTACCAGCATGACCATTGCCACCCTTTTCTTTGCCGGGTTTATGGGTTCGAACGCTATTGAGTCGGTTTCGGCAGCCCGGTTTTTAAAAGCGGTTACCTGGGGTTTTGCCAGTTTCGCACTCATTAGTAGTGCCGGAATTTATTTCTCGTTCAATCGGGGAAAGGTAAACCGGGAATAAGGTAACAAGAGCAGGATGTTTTAATGTTTGTAAAAAGGAATTTCCAATTCTTACTTAACTATAAATCAATCAAGGGTATCAACAGTATGGGTTGATTACTTATTTTTTAGTTCTTACGATTGATAAAGATAGAATAGCGTCATTTTTTTAAGAAAAATTTATACTTTTGGCCTTTGTGTTAAAGTAATACTGGATTCGTCGCTTGGAATGAATATTGAGTTTTTCCTAAAAGGTTTATTGGTTGGTATCATTGTTTCGGCTCCCATGGGGCCTATAGGGGTTTTGTGCGTACAAAAAACGGTGAACAAAGGCCGGACCATAGGTTTTTTATCGGGCCTGGGAGCGGCAACTGCCGATACGGTTTATGCGGTTCTGGCTGCCTTTGGAGTTACATTCATCACCAATTTCTTGAGCAAGAACCAGGAGCTTTTTCAGGTGGTAGGTATCATGGTCCTAATTTTTCTGGGTTTTCGCATGATATTTAACAATCCGGTTAAGCAATACCGTTACCACCGCACCAGCAGCAAAAAAATGAGTGCGGTACGCGATTATGTCTCTGTTTTTTTTCTGACCATCTCAAACCCACTTACCATCATCTTTTTTGGGGCAGCCTTTACCATGTTGGGCCTGCTAACCCAGATTGAAGGCCAGCGAAACAACCTGCTGTTGGTGGCCGGAATCTTTGCCGGGGCATCACTATGGTGGTTTGTACTTACCTACATTGTAAATATTTTCAGAAAACGATTCCGTTTACGCAACATCTTTATATTAAACCGGGCCAGCGGGGTTATCATTGTTTTACTTTCGATACTGGCAGTTGTTAAGTTCTTTTTTTTATAGGTCTTTGAATCTATTCCCGACATTTGGGACGAAAGGCTGATGATAAACTTTTATGTTGAAAAATAGCAACAAAAACATAAAGTAATACGCATAGTTTTACTTTATTGCACCAGAATATCAAAATAGATACATTTATGATAGTAGGGATTCCAAAAGAGTTGATGCCAGAGGAGTTGCGGGTGGCCGCTACGCCAAAAACGGTAACACGACTTATTAAACAGGGGTTCGAAGTGCTTATTGAAAAAGGAGCCGGAGAACGTTCAAACTATGCCGATGCCACCTTCACCGATGCGGGTGCAAAGTTGGTCGGCTCAGCCAAAGAGCTTTATCAAAGTGCAAAAATTATTTTAAAAGTTCAGGCTCCTACCCCGGGAGAAATCGATTTGATGAACGAAGGTACGGTAACCCTGAGTTATTTATGGCCGGCTCAAAATCCGGACTTACTTAAAAAACTGGCTGAGAAAAAAATCAATGCCATTGCCATGGATGCCATTCCCCGTATTTCGCGGGCACAAAAAATGGATGTGCTTTCGTCGATGGCAAATATCGCCGGATATCGTGCCGTTATTGAGGGGG
>JBFWMB010000161.1:0-4643 GCA_050251815.1 Salinivirgaceae bacterium
CATAAAAAAAGTGAAACATCGCTTGTTTCACCTAGTGATTCAGCTGGGGCTCGAACCCAGGACCCCATCCTTAAAAGGGATGTGCTCTACCTGCTGAGCTACTGAATCGTTTTTAACTGTTGAAAACCTTTGCTATCAAAGCTTTCAGAATTAAATAACCCTTTTTTTAAAGGCGTTGCAAAGATACTACCTATATTTTATTTTCCAAACCACGCCTTATATTTTTTATGCTTTTTTTTGACCTGTGTAAATATTATTTTGAATACCAATGTATTAACCAAAAGAAATAATTGGGATGCAGTAAATAACTTATTCCGCTTTTTGCTTGCTCTGCTCTTTCGAAACGATTAATTTTGTTTTTTATTAGCTCTTAAGGATTATGTATCAATTTAGGAATAAAGTAGTTGTGATAACCGGTGCATCTTCAGGTATCGGTAAAGCTGTTGCTTATGAATTTGCAAAGCGGGGAGCAATCTTAAGTCTTGCAGCCCGCAGAATTGATTTGTTAAATCAAATTAAACTTGATTTGGAAGTGTATGGAGTCCGGGTTTTAGTCCGGTCTACCGATGTGACGAGCGAGGCCGATTGCAAAAAGCTTATCGCATATACAGCCGAAACCTTTGGAGGCATCGATATCTTAATTAATAACGCCGGTATCTCTATGCGTTCTTTGTTTAAGGACGTTGATTTAATAGTACTTAAAAAGTTAATGGATGTTAATTTTTGGGGGGCGGTATATTGCACCAAACAAGCCTTGCCTTATTTGCTTAGGTCTAAAGGTGTTCTGGTTGGCGTTTCGTCAGTCGCAGGATTTCACGGTTTGCCCGGACGTACCGGTTATTCTGCTTCAAAATTTGCTTTACACGGATTTCTGGAAACTGTACGGATTGAACATTTAAAAGATGGTTTGCATGTATTGGTTATTGCCCCGGGTTTTACTGCTTCTGAAATCCGGAAGAATGCTTTAATCAATGATGGTACTACTCAGGGAATGACCCCGCGAGATGAACAAAAAATGATGGAACCGCAACAGGTAGCCCGTATTTTAATTCGTTCCATTCGAAAGAAAAAGCGCAATAAAATTATTTCGTTTTCAGGACAGCTAATAGCCTTATTGCAGCGAATTTTGCCGAAACAGGTCGATGCCATGATATATCGAACCATGTCGAGGGAGGTGGATTCTCCCTTTAAATAAATTTAAACAAATTGGTAAACAAAATTGGGCTTTAGTTTAGCAAAGTCGATTCCATAGCAGTCATTGAATCACCAATAAGAAACATTTGTTTTGGAATCCTGTTATTTCCCTATACCTTTATTAAAAAATTGAGCGTATGATTCATCCCTTATTGGAAAAAAGATACAGTCCGCGGGCATTTAGTGAGCGTCCCGTTTCGCGGGAACAATTGCACCAGCTTTTTGAAGCAGCCCGGTGGTCGCCTTCGGCTCGGAATGAGCAGCCTTGGCGTTTTGTTTTTGCAGTCAAAGAAAACAAAGAAGCCTACCTGCAAATGCTTCATGTGTTAAACGATTGGAATCAAAAATGGGCCCAATCGGCTCCGGTTTTAATTGCGGCTGTGGCCAAAAAAAACTACAATTACAAAGAAACAACCAACGAACATGCCTGGTACGATTTGGGTCAGTCGGTTGCGCATTTAACGTTTCAGGCTACAGCATTGGGTCTGTATGTGCATCAAATGGGCGGTTTTTCGAAAGAAAAGGCCAGTCAATGGCTTGGCATACCTGAGGGTTATGAACCGGTAACAATGATTGCGGTGGGTTACAAAGGAGATTTGGAACGAATACCGGAAAATTATCGTGCCGATGAAACAAAAATCAGGGAGCGTTTGAAGCCCGAATGCATTCAATTTGAAAATCATTGGCATGCGTGTGAAAACAATGAGTAAACTTTTATTGTTTTCACTCTCCTTTTTATCCATGTTGGAGGTTTTAGGTCAGTATTACGACAATGGTCAGGCACCATTTACCGTGCGATGGAACCAAATTAATACGCCAAATTTTCAGCTAATTTTTCCGGAATCGATCGATAGTCTGGCTCAGGTATATGCTTCGTATCTGGAGTTGACTTATCCCAGCGTCAATAAAAGTATTCTGGCGCAGCCAAAAAAATTGTCCGTGGTGTTGCATCACAAAACAATAATGGCCAATGGTGAAGTGGGTTGGGCTCCTGCCCGGATGAACCTGTTTGCGGTGGCTCCCCAGGATAATTATTTTCAACCCTGGAACCAACATTTGGTATTGCACGAATCGCGGCATAATGTTCAGCTGAATAAATTAAATACGGGAACAACCCGGGTTATGGGTTGGGTGTTTGGAGAACAGGCTGCAGCCGCAGTGCTTGGTTTGCATCTGCCTTTATGGTTTGTCGAAGGCGATGCGGTGGCCTTTGAAACAGGTTCTTCATTGTCCGGACGAGGCCGTGTGGCTGACTTTTTGATGCCATTAAAGGCTCAGGTTGCTGATAAAGGAATTTATTCTTATGGAAAAGCCTTGTTTGGTTCGTATGCAGATTTTGTTCCCAATCGTTACGTTTTGGGTTACCAATTGGTAGCTGATGGTAGTTTGCGTTACGGCAGCAGTTTGTGGGACCATACTCTGGAACATGTGGCACGAAACCCATGGCAGCTGCGACCTTTCTCAAACTCCCTGAAAAAACAGACCAGTATGATGGAGCGCAAATTCTATCAGGCCTCCTTGCACGAACTGAAACAAAGCCACGAATTTAAAAGTATTAAAACCAGGGATACCTTGCCCGGATATCGTTCCCTTACAAAAACCACAAAATTGGATTATGTTAATTATCACCATCCTTTAGTCGTTCAAAACGGCATTATTGCCTACAAAACCAGTTTAAGCAAGATTGGAGCGTTTGTGTTTATTGATTCCCTGGGAAACGAGAAAACCATTTATAAACCCGGATACATTTTTGATGATGTTTTTTCGGGCAATGACAGCCTCCTTGTGTGGAATGAATACCGGGCAACGCGTTTTGAACAGCAAAACTATGCCAATATAGTGGTTTATAACTTCAAACAGAACGATATTACTTACCTGCAAACCAGGGGGCGGACTTTTTATTCAAATATTAATTCACAGGCCAGTCAGATTGTTTCGTCCGAAGTTGACGAATCCCTGCAATGGTCGTTAACGGTACGCGATTTACTTTCGGGTGAACTATTGCAAAAAATTGCTTTTGATACACTGCAAGTGGTGCAGCCTGCCTGGGACGAATTGGGAAAACGTATTGCATTCATTGCGATTTCTTCCGCAGGAAAATCACTGGGTGTACTTAATCTGGAAACGGGAAAAACCGATTGGTTGCAAAAAAATGAATTACTGGAAGTCAACCAACCGTTTTTTGTTCCCGGGGGTTTGGTTTTTAAAGCTACTTACGACAATGTTTCCAACTTTTTTTACTACTCTTTCAATAGCAAAAAGTATTTCCTGTTAACCCAAACTGCTTACGGTGTGGGTTCAGCAAGCTATGCCAACGGTGAGGTTTTATTCAGCGAATATACTTCCGATGGCTATAAGCTTAGCGCTCAAAAACTGCTTCTTTTATATGAGGCTAAACCACAGGCCTACCACGATGCACTTGTCGGGCATCTGGCAAAGCAGGAGCAGGTGGTCGATTTTAGCAAAAGTAGTTTCGGAGCTTTTCCTGTTACAAAATACCGACGCATCAGTCATTTGTTTAATCTGCACAGTTGGGCCCCGCTGGCTATCCGTACCGAAAGCAATGATGTGGGCATTGGCGCTTCGCTAATGTCGCAAAATGTGTTAAGTACCTCGTTTTTAAGTGCCGGATACCAATACCATAGGGCCGAAGCCTTTAACGAGTTCTTTGTTAATTATACCTACAAGGGTTTTTATCCGATAATTGAAAACGAATACCGTTGGAACGATTTTTCTTTTTCGAAAACCGATCAGGAGATGAAAACTCACCTGATTTCAGGTACTCAGCATTATTTTAATCACAATTGGTCGTTCCCATTTTTTTTCGATAAGGGGAAATGGTACCGTCGTTTAAATTTGGGTATAGGCTATAATTATATTGATATTAACTATCATCCCGATACTACGCTGGTATTGACAAACAGGACACAACACAAAGCGAGTATTTCGGCATTTGTTTATCAGTTACAGCGAACCAGTCATCGCGATTTGGCTCCTCAATGGGGACAGGTTTTTTACATGCAGGGCGAAAAGACTTTAAATTCAAGTAAGCCGGAATATCAGTGGACATTCTGGGGGAAGCTCTATTTTCCCGGGTTATTAAAAAACAATAGTTGGCAGCTTTATGCTGGTTATCAACAAAAAGAAGAGGGGCTTTTTGTACTGACCAACCGGCTGGCTTATCCCCGGGGATATGCACTTTACGACTTTGAGACCCTGCTAACTTATCGGATGGATTATCATTTGCCCCTATGGTACCCCGATTTGAATGTATTTGAAATGTTTTACATAAAACGATTAACACTGAATCTGTTCCACGATTTGGCTTCTTATACCTATCAGGAGACAAAAAGGTATCAGGAATCGCTGGGAGCAACGCTGGGTTTCGATTTTCATGCGTTTCGCTTTGTGGCTCCATTGCATTTCTCGATCACTTATGCGCACAAGCA
>JBFWMB010000162.1:0-4492 GCA_050251815.1 Salinivirgaceae bacterium
ATTGCATGTACTGGTCGATAAAAACATCAGGATAAATAAGAAACAGGGAATTGAAGGTTACCGGATACAACTTTTTTCAAGTTCAGGACAAGATGCCCGTGATAAAGTAAATCAAATGCAGCAGTGGTTTTTAGAACTTTACCCCGAATTTGACCCCAATCAGGTTTACACCGAATATACCGCTCCATATTTTAAATTACGTGTAGGTGATTTTCGAAATAAAAATGAAGCCTACGAATTATATCACTCGGTGCGTGAAAAATTTCCGAGTTCATATATAGTTAAGACAAGAATAAACTACCCAAAGCTTGAAGCCGAAAGTTTATAATTCTATCAGAACCTGCTGGCAAAGGGCAATTCATCAAACAAAAAATTGCTTACAAGTATTTCCTATCTTTTTTAATAACCTTGGTTCCATAAAAAAATACCGAACCAATCCTTACTTTTTAATTTCGATTTACCATGAGCGATCCGATTAAGCATGAGTGTGGCTTTGTACTGATACGACTTTTGAAGCCTTTATCGTATTACCAGGAAAAATATGGAACCTGGCGTTTTGGCTTAAATAAGCTATACCTGATGATGGAAAAACAACGAAACCGTGGACAGGATGGTGCCGGAGTTGTTTCCCTCAAACTCGACAATTTGCCGGGCACAAAATATTTGAGCCGTTCACGTTCCAACGCGGCAACTCCTATAGTAAGTGTTTTTTCTGACATTAATAATAGAATGGAGAAAGCATTGTTGGAAGGTAAAGCTGACCCTACAGATGCCGAATATGCCAAAGCAAACCTTCCTTTTGCCGGGGAAATACTTTTGGGACACTTGCGCTATGGAACATTTGGCCGGAATAATATCGAAAATGTACATCCGGTAATGCGCGAAAACAATTGGAAATCGCGGAACCTTGTAATTGCAGGTAATTTTAATTTAACCAATGTTGATGAACTTTTTGAACATCTAACCAATCTGGGGCAGCATCCGAAAGATTATTCTGACACGGTAACTATTCTAGAAAAATTGGGCCATTTTCTCGATGAGGAAAACCAACGTTTGTTCCGGAAATATAAAAACGAAGGCTATTCAAATAAAGAAATATCGAAGCAGATTGCGCAAAAAATAGCCGTTCACAAAATATTGGAAGAAGCCAGCAAAAACTGGGATGGCGGTTATGTGCTTGCTGGCCTTATTGGGCATGGCGATGCTTTTGTAATGCGCGATCCCAATGGAATTCGTCCCGCATTTTTTCATAAAGACGACGATTTTGTTATTGCCGCATCGGAACGTTCGGCCATTCAAACGGTATTCAATATTCCAATCGATCAGGTGCAGGAAATTCAGCCCGGAACGGCGCTTATTGTGAAAAAAGACGGAACCGTTTCCGAAGAAGTGGTGCGCATTCCCGGTGAATTGAAAGCCTGTTCTTTTGAGCGTATTTATTTTTCACGAGGCAGCGATCAGGACATATATACTGAACGGAAAAAATTGGGAGAACTCATGGTCCCCGACATTCTAAAAGCAGTGAATTATGATATTGAGAATACCGTATTCTCATTTATTCCAAACACTGCCGAATCAGCTTTTTATGGAATGATGGAAGGGCTTGAGAACTGGCTGACTCAGGAAAAAGAACGCATGATACTGGCAAAGGGGAAAGATTTATCGCCTAAAGAACTTCAAAAAATATTGGCATTGCGGCCGCGTGCCGAAAAAGTTGCCATAAAAGACGTGAAATTACGCACTTTTATTTCAGCCGATCATGGTCGCGACGACCTGGTGGGTCACGTGTACGATATTACTTATGGTTCGGTGCGCAAAGGCATCGATAACCTGGTAATTATCGACGATTCCATCGTTCGAGGAACTACACTGCGTCAAAGTATTTTAAAAATACTGGATCGTTTGGAGCCTAAAAAAATTGTGGTGGTTTCTTCTTCACCACAAATTCGTTACCCCGATTGTTACGGTATTGATATGACCAAACTTGGCGATTTTATTGCGTTTCAGGCTGGAATTTCCTTGCTAAAAGAGCATAAAATGGAACACATAATCGACGAAGTGTACCAAAAATCGAAAGAACAACAATTCCTGCCCAAAGAGGAAGTAATAAATTATGTAACTCATATTTTTAAACCCTTTACCCATGAGCAGGTTTCGGATAAAATTTCGCAACTGTTAAAAACAGACAGTATAAAGGCCGATGTGCAGATTGTATATCAAACCGTTGAGAACCTGCATCGGGCTTGTCCGACACATTTGGGCGATTGGTATTTTACCGGCGATTATCCGACCCCCGGTGGAAATAAGGTGGTAACCACATCGTTTATTAATTACATTGAAGGAAAAAACGAGCGGGCTTATTGAGCTCATTAACAACAGAAACAAAAAAGGGACGGTATTTCCCGCCCCTTTTTTGTTTACAGGTTTTTTATATTCAACTCATACGGCCTTTTATAGGCACATAAGTTTCAACATGACGTTCGCTTTTGGTTTTGTAAATATCTTCAATAGTAATTAATATTCCGGTTTCTTCCACATCACCAAAATAGGGGTTGATGCTTGTTCCAAAAACCTTCATGCTCGGCGATAGGTTCATGTACGCATTTATTAAGGGAGGAATATTCTCACCCAACTCACGAACTTTTTTTGATAGCATTTTGTAATTGGCTTCGTACGAATCTTCATTAAAAAATCCGGACAACTGTTCTTCGTTAAATTTTAAATCCAGCGGATCGATTAAACGAATCAGGTGTTCATTATTTCCGAAATATCGCTGCATGAAATAAAGAATTAAATTTCGTGCTTCCTGATTGTAATGAGTATACATGGTTACTTTTCCGAAGAAATATTTTACTTCCTGATGATCAACAACCAACGAACCCAAACCATCCCATAGGTTATCGAGGGCAAAAAGTCCGCGACGACCGGCGTTGGTGGCCTGTTTGGCGGGAACCACAAAGGAGCGACCCAACTCAATTAAATAGGGCAAATAATCTTTTTTAAATTCTTCGGAATAATGAAACAGTTTTGAAGTGGCTAAAATTGGGTTTCCTTCGCTGTCGGTGGGTGCTTCGCTACAAACAATGTAGCGGTAGCCGCCTAAAATTTCCTTTTCGCGGGGATCCCAAACAATCAGTTGTTTGTAAGGTTTTTCAGCGGTGTCGTATTCATCAAGGTCAATTGCTTTACCGGTTCCTCCGCCAGCACCTCTAAAAGTTATTTCGCGCAGCCGCCCTACCTCTCTCATTAGGTTGGGGGCATTGTGATGCGAAAAAATATAAATCTCATTTTCTCCGAAATTAGTGGTTCGGACCAGTTTGTCGCGGGTTAATTCCTGTTCCAGTAGAGAGAGGTCGACCGCGTCAATTATTTTTTCCATATGCTGCTTAATTTTTGCGCAATATACAAATCATTTTTTTTTGATGTTTCTTTCTAAAAACAGAGAAGGAGAAAAAAAGTTAAATTTATTCCATTTCGTACGTCTTTAGACGTACATAATTGACCCATTCCTGTGGAGTTTTCGACGCGTCGAAAGTTTGCCACGAAATGGGTTTGCCAAAACTAATTATTACTTCCTGATTGTATTGTTTATACATTTCGTCCACCAGGTAAAGCATCTCAATATTCGCTTTTATACCTAATTTTTTGCGCACATTTGAAAGATTGTAAAAAAAGTTTGAATTTTTTCCGTTAATATGAACCGGCACAATATCCCGTTTGTGTTTTACAGCCATGGTGATAATGCTTTTTTTCCATTCCAGGTCTTCAATTTTACCATTTATTTTACGGCTGCACAATCCGGCCGGAAAATAACAAATCGGAAATTCCGATTGGTATGCTTCATCAATGGCTTTAAATGCCTGACGGCTGTGACTTCCATGTTTATTCACCGGTAAAAAGGCTTCCTGCAAATTGGGAATGCTCATAAGTAAGTCGTTTACCGGAAATCGCAATTCACCGTAGTGGTCGTGAACCACTTTTATGAAAACTCCGCCATCGAGTCCTCCCAGCGGATGGTTTGCGGCTAGAATAATGCGTTTATTTTCAGGCAGGTTTTCTTTTCCTTTGATGATAATTTTTGCACCAAACATCTTCAGTCCATTTTCGATAAATGTATAAGCATCGGCTTGAGCATTGGCTTTAAGGTAGTCGTTAAATTCGTCCTGATGAACAATGCGTTTTAATTTATTGAGCAAAAAACGTGGAATTAACTTCAGCAAACGCGGGTTTTTGCTTTGAATAAGCTCTTCGACGTTTATTTGAACAGCTTCTTTTTTATTATTGTCTGTTGACATATTAGTGGGTATTTTGCCCCGAAATTAAGAAAAAGATTGTAATGTGAGTACCCCTGTTTTTATTCTGTTTGTAATTCAAATAAAAAAATATTCGGCTAACTAATACTATATTCGTCATGTGCAATGCATAATGCGATTTGATATTTTTAAATTTCAATATCTGGTGTTTCCATTAATTAAAATACTAGATCGGAAGA
>JBFWMB010000163.1:0-4382 GCA_050251815.1 Salinivirgaceae bacterium
ATTGATGCAAAATTGAACCACTGTTCAGGGGTTCGGTTGTATTGGCGTTGCGTTTACCGTAGGTGCTACCTACGGTTATTGTTATTCTATCCCTTCGGGATTGTTGTAATTAAATCCTAATGGGTAAGCGCTATGAATTAGTATGAAAGATTTGGAAGAGTCTTTTGCCCTTATTTGAAGCACTTCGCACCAGAGCTTAGAGGTTCTAAAATAACGAAACTTCATTTTTTCCGATTTCGCTTTGCTCATGAGAAAAGTTATTCGCTTTGCTCATGAGAAAAGTTATTCGCTTCGCTCATGAGAAAAGTTCGTTCAACCTATATTTTTCACTTCGCTATCATTTGTGAAAATTTAGTTTCACAAAAAAAAAGCCGCTCCAATATAAAATCAGAGCGGCCAGATTTATTATTAACCCTATTATTTATTGAACGTAATCGTATTCCATTATTTTACTTTCGTTGAAAACAGTCATTTGATTTTCAACCATATTGTCATACCACATTCCATTGGTTCCAAACAGCAGTGATTTAGCATCGTAGCCTAACACGCGTAAGTAAGCAGTAAGATATGCACTGGTTTGTCCGGTGTAACAATAAACCACTACTGTTTTATCTGTTGGTAATGTTTTTAAATCAGCAGCCAGTTTCATCGACTCTTTGGGAGTATATTGAATAGCTCCTGGAATGTGACCTAACGCATAATGATTAGCTGGCCAGTAGTTTACAATGTAGTTCGACTCCAAAGCATCAAAAACAGCTGCATTGGAAATTTTTGCAGGGTCGAAACCTTCGGTAAACAAGGTAGCAATACGGGTGGCCAAAATTTCTTCGCCTGTGTTTTTTCCCGTAGTTAATTCTGGCAGTTCACCTGCAGCTGCTTTAGGACTTTCGTCGGTTACAAATAAAGCTCCTTTTGAGTTACCGATATTGTTGTTCCAGCTTCCGGCAAATGCACTATTCCATGAGCTCATGCCAAAAGCCATTGAAAACACCTTATCATAGCCTGCCAAACGAAGCAATGACGCACCATAAGCAGCAGTTTGTCCCGAATAACATACAATAGCTACTTTTTCGTAATTGCTCAAGTCAGTAGTTTGCATGTGATTCAACAGGTCACCAAAAGTAACATTAACCGCATTTGCTATGTGTCCGTTGGCAAAATCGGCAGCAGCACGAATGTCAATAATATAAACACTTCCCACAAGGTTACCTGAATTTACATCGGTAGCCGAAATAATTGATGGCATGTAAGTGTTTACATAATCGGTAGTTTCAAGATAGGTAGCCAGCAACTCAGCTTCATTTACCTTGGTAGTTTCTTCTTTATCGCACGAGGTGTTTACAAATAGAATGGCGAATAAAAATCCGAATAATAAAAGATTAAATTTTTTCATAATTATTTATATTGATATTAGTTAAAAGAATAAATGTGTGTTTGCATGTTTCTTAGTTTAACCAGCCTTCGGGCAATTTGTCGTCGACGGTAAGGTGGCCGGTAGCTCCTTTTTCCCATTCGAGCAAATCGTCGTTGAACAGGTATAGTTCCTTGTTAATCATCACGCCGTCTTCGTTTCGAACATGACAACTGGTTGCACATCCTGCTCCTTCAGAAACCATGGTGCGCGAAGTCCAGCGCATGATGTTATGCGGGCTGGTATAATTATAGGTTGGGAATACATCGAAATTTGCATACGCTTCAACACCATAGATGGCAAAATTATCGGGAGCTGCCAGTGTTCGGCGAACCAGGGTAAGATCGAAATCCTTTTTGATATCAGGAATTGGATTGGCAGCAATTTTAAAGCCTAAGTAAGAAGGAACGCGAGCTCCTTCGCCGTGAATGTGACAACTTCCACAGTTGTTGTAATCCTGTGAGTGACAAACCTGGCAGTTAAAATCATCGTAGTGCATAGCGTGGTAGTTGTTCGATTCCTCAATACCAGAGTGGCAATTGCTACACCGGGGTAAGCGGGAATAAGCATAACGCTGATCCACCGGGATTCCGTTTCCATGCATCTCACCTCCTGAATGACAATCCAAACAAGTATATCCGGCGGTGCTCAAATGCACATCGGGCTTTGTTCCGGCAGCAACCCCCAGGTACGCGTGCCCGCCCCTTGAAGTATGGCAGGTAACACAGGTATTTATCATGTCGGGTGTTTTTTTGAAATTGTGACCGTTGGCCAGGCCTCCACCGCCAATGGGCGGACGAACTACGTGACAGTTTCCGCAGGTTCCGTGGCAGGTAGCACAGTTGGCATTGTAACCCTCAATCTGATGGGCGGGTAATTTATCGAAGTCCTCCGCACCACTTAAACCGCTCCGCATGGCAACCTTTCGTTTTTGCCCGGTTCCGTTGTGAAGGCTGGTAGTAAAGCCTTCAACAATGTATTGGTGACAAGTAGCACATTTTTCATCGGCTTTGGCCGAAGGATGGCTGATAAAATCGCCACTATGGGCCAGTTTTTTATCGGAGGTGTTTTCGTCACCATTATGGCAACCCACACAACCTATGCTGTAGTGTCCCGATTTTTTGTAAGCCTCGTATCCTGCTCCACCCATAAACACCCTATCGTAAGGTTCGTAGTGGGGAGCTTCACCTCCACATCCTCCGGCAGGAGCTGTGGTATCGGGCGAATAAACCTGTTTTAATAAATCGTAGTTGGTATGGCAGGCTTCGCATTGCGAACCTTTTTCAACTTCTCCGGTAATCATAGGATGGTTCGTACAAGCAGCAAAACCTGCAAATAAGCAGATTAACAGTAAATTGACGAATCTATTTTTGTGTGTCATTTGAGTGTATTTTATGTGTTTAATTCTTTGCTAAAGATTGAATATTTGGATGGTACAAAAAAAAAATAGACTTAGTCATGGATACTTGTTAAAGTTGCTTTATGACAGCACCGATTATTGATCCAGGTCAATGAAAATTGACGAACTTTCGTATCTTTGCATTGCGATAAAATAAGAATAACAGCCATGAGTATAAACCAACTTTCAGGATGTACCATCAGTACCAACCATTGCGACTGCTTCACCAAACTGACTGAAGAGGAAAAGAAACAACTCGATTCCAAATCGGTAGTAATTAAATACAATAAAGGTGAAGTAATTTGTAAGCAGGGAGGATTTGCCTCACATGTGCTTTATATTCAGAAAGGTTTGGCCAAAGTTTACCTCGATAATGGCCAGAATTCGCTGGTCCTGAAAATAATTCCTCCGGGAAATCTTTTGGGCATTTCGTCGCTTAACGATGAGAACAATACCTTTCAGTATTCGGCGATGGCTTATGTCGATTCGGAGGTAAAACAGGTGGATATTAATTTTTTTAATGAATTACTGGTAAAAAACCCGGCTTTTGCCAAAGGGGTTATTAATATTCTTATCTCGAACAGCATTCAGATTAACGGGCGGTTTTTCTGTTTAACCCACAAGCAAAGCTACGGACGTTTGGCTGACATTCTTATCTGCCTTGCTGACCGCATCTTTTTTAGTCAGGAGTTTGAACTCAACCTTACCCGAAAAGACCTGGCCGAATTATCGGGCATTAGTCTTGAAACAGTCGTACGCATTTTAAAGAAGTTTAAAGAAGAAGCATTGATTCAGCTCGATGGAAGTAATTTTAAGATTCTGGATTACGATCGCCTGAAACGTATCAGCGAAACCGGTTGATCATTGATATTGAAGTCCGTACCCGCAATTCAACAGATAGCAAAAACAGGAATCAATTTATTTATTTAGGAGTCATCAATCAATGAATTGAACCCCTTATCAGGGGTTCTGTTGTATTGGCGTTGTGTTTACCGTAGGTGCTACCTACGGCTATTGTTATTCTATCCCTTCGGGATAGGGTATTTCATGGCATTGTTTGCTGTGTTAGCCCCTGGGCAAAGACTATTCACCTGGCAGATTTGTATTTGGGCATTGTTTTTTGTTTGATATTCTTATGAGTTTGCCGGGAAATCCGTAGGGTTTAATTATTATAATCGTAGCGTCTGGTAAATGAAATTTAAAACCCGCAGGGTTTAACTACAATAGCCGTAGGTGAAACCTACGGTGTTCGGTGGTCAGGGTCGCGGGAACCCGTAAAACAGGTTCAATAATCCATTGATGCAAAATTGAACCCCTGTTCAGGGGTTCGGTTGCATTGGTGCCTCGTTTACCGTAGGTGCTACCTACGGCTATTATTATTCTATCCCTTCGGGATAGGGTATTTCATGGCATGGATTTCTGCGTTAAACCATAGGTCGATGCAATTCGCTTAGATAGTTTGTGTTTGGGTATTGTTTTTTGTTTGATATTCTTATGAGTTTGCCGGGAAATCCGCAGGGTTTAATTATGATAATCGTAGCGTTTGGCAGATGGAATTTAAAACCCGCAGGG
>JBFWMB010000164.1:0-4337 GCA_050251815.1 Salinivirgaceae bacterium
AAGGTGCTCTTTGCAGCTATTCTCATCAGGAAACTGCTCGATAAATTTGATTATATTCACATCAAAAGTTTTTTGATAAGATATACATTTTTTCTTAACTGGCATAATCGCGACGAATCAAATAATAAAAAATGGGATGCAACCCGGTGGAGGCTATACCAACTACTTTTTTCCAAAAAAAGGAAGCGACGAGCCCTTGCCAAAACGTAGTTACTCACTGGCTTACAAAAACTTTAACTGGGTGATTGGAACAGGGAATTATGTGGATGACATTGACAACCTGGTAGATTCGTATCATCAACAAGCCAATAAGGCACTTAACCGAACCCTGGTGGTTATGAGTCTGATTATTATTGGACTATTACTTCTAAGTTTTATTCTGGCCACTGTCCTCGGAAAACGAATGAGTGCTCCCATTGTTAATATTTCAGAAAAGATGAAGGAAATAAGTCAGGGTAACCTGCTCATTCAAATTGAAAGTAACCAAAACGATGAAATTGGCGAATTGGCCAAAGCCACCCGAAATATGATTGAAAAACTCCGTAATATGGTGGGCCATATTTCAAAAGGCAGTGATGAAATCTTAAATGCGAGTGATCAAATGAGTGAAAGTTCACAGCAATTAAGCCAGGGGGCTTCGGAACAAGCTGCATCAACCGAAGAAGTTTCGGCCAGCATGGAACAAATGGTTTCTAACATCCAACAAAATGCTCTAAATTCTCAGGAAACTGAGAAAATCAGCCAATCGGCTTCTGAGGGCATTAAAAAAGTTACCCAACGCTCCAACGAAAGCTTAATGGCTATCCGAAGTATAACCGACAAAATAGGCGTGATTAACGATATAGCAGGACAAACCAATATTCTTGCGCTGAATGCAGCAGTGGAAGCAGCCCGGGCTGGTGAACACGGAAAAGGTTTTGCCGTGGTAGCCGCTGAAGTGCGAAAATTGGCCGAAATGAGTGCAAATGCAGCCGTAGAAATCGTTAAGCTTTCGAATAACAGCTTAACCCTTGCTGAAGAGGCTGTTAACATACTTGAAGCAGTTTTACCCGAAATCGACAAAACCAACCAATTGGTTCTTGAAATTGCGGCAGCTAGTAATGAGCAAAACGATGGCGCTGATCAGATTAATTCGGCCATTCAGCAGCTTAATTCAGTAACCCAGCAAAATGCAGCCGCATCGGAACAATTGGCATCAAGTTCTGAAGAGCTGTCTGCCCAGGCTGAAAATCTTAAAGAGGTAATCTCATTTTTTAAAGCATAGTACACCCGTCAAATCCATAAGATAAAAGTTGCATAGCGAACTTTTATCTTATGGGTTAAAAACTTTTACCAAAATCCCGGCGCCACATTCAACCCGACTCCAGGCATCCTCTTCAAAAGCCAGCACAACCACGGCAGCTGGTTCCAAAACCATTGAAAAAGTTGGAGCAAGTCGGTGTGCCACTGTTGATAAGGTTGGATTGTGTCCTACAACCATCACTGTTTGATTGTTGTCAGGTAATTTGTTAAGAAAAGTAAGAAACTCAGCAGTAGTATATTCTTCGTACAAAAAATCCTCCTTTTCAGTACTTGCTATAGCCAGAACCCCGGCAAACAAGGTTGCGGTTTGCATAGCCCTTGCAGCTGAACTGCTGATAAGTACATCGGGGACAAACCCCGATTTTTTTATAACTTCGGCTTGTTTAACAGCCCTTGCAATTCCCTGATTGCTTAATTTACGCTCAAAATCGGGAACCGAAAAAGAACCGTTTTGTGCCAGTGAATGCCGGACCAATATTAAATATTTCATAATTTATCCAAATTTTACATCCAAAAACAGATTCCTCCAATCTATTTTAATTAAGAAACCGCTATCAATTCAAACCTCTGATGTAACAAATTAAAAATGGTGCAGTCATTGATTCGAAGTTCATAAAATAATTGAAATTAATTTAACATTTTTGCCAAAGTTAATGTTGCAATTAAAAAAAGAAGTCGTCATTCAAACAGAAAAACCATACAGAGTGGCACAGAAATATAAAAATATTCATCAGGAACTAATCGATGCGTGCAAAAATGGGAATTCCAAAGCGCAATTCGAGATTTACAAACTGTACTACAAAGCTATGTATAATACCAGTTTGCGCCTGTTGAACGATAGCCTTGAAGCCGAGGATGTAATGCAGGAAGCCTTTTTATCGGCTTTTAAAAACCTGCATACCTATAAGGAAGAGGTTAGTTTTGGTGCCTGGCTTAAAAAAATTGTGGTAAATCGTTCTTTGGATGTGTTAAAAAAAAGAAGAATCGATCAGGAACCGATTGATGAAAGGCGACTTGCGGTGACAGAAGTGTCAGACGATGACGTATTGGACGAAACCATGCAAAAAGTAGCCGAAGTAAAACAGGTTATCTCCCAACTTCCTGAGAACTATCGCGTGTTAATTACCCTTCACTTGCTTGAGGGTTACGACCACGAAGAAATTAGCGAAATTTTAGGGATGACCAACGCCAATGTACGCACCACCTATTCAAGAGCAAGAAAAAGATTACAGGAAATGTTAACAGATAAAAAAAAGAGCATATGGATGAATTAAAAAAACTAATCGATGAAAACCGGAATTTGTTTGATTCTGCTGAACCTGCACCCGGGCATTTCGATAGGTTTGAGAAAATGCTCAGGGAACAGCAAAATACAAAAAGCCGGACCTTGGTTTGGCCTACACTGCTAAAAGTTGCGTCAATTGCTATTCTGGTTGTTTTGTCGGGTTTATACCTTACCGAACACTTTGTGCTCAAAAAACAACCTTTGGCAAAAACAAATACAGAGTTTAACGAAGCCAGGCAATACTACCTGCAGCAGGTAAACCAACGAATTGACCAGATAGAGTCGATGGAAAAAGCTTTAACTCCCGAGCAAAAGCAAATACTTATCGACGAAATGACAGAAATGGACAATCTTTACAAAAAACTTCAGTCCGATTATAAGGATATGCCAAACGACCCCCGGATTATCCAGGCTATGTTACAGCATTACCAAATGAAAGTTTCTGTTTTAAACAATATCATAAATAATTTAGATAAAGTAAACCAACTAAACTATACCGACTATGAGAGCGTTGAATTATAAAATTTTAACCCTTGTACTGCTGTTATCTACAAACTTTAGTTTTGCTCAGGACACGTACAATAAAAAGTTTCATCAGCGTTTTGATGTAAACAAGGAATCCATCTTTGATATAACCAATAAGTTTGGAAATATTCGTATCGAAAATACCGATACCGATAACATTACCATCGATGCCGAGATAGTGGTAAAAACACGCTCGCAAGAAAAAGCCGATAAAATAATGGAACGTATTACCATAACCATCGAAAAAAATGGCAATACCATTACGGCCCTTACCGAGATCGATGACATTAAAACCAACAACGCCAGTTTTGAAATAAACTATACTGTTTTAATGCCTGCATACCTGAACATTAATTTAATTAACAAGTACGGCCATGTAACCATTAACGAACTGCATGGTAAAAGCAAACTCGCAGTGAAATATGGTTCGCTGCATGTAAACAAAATTATGGATGGAAATACCAAACCTTTAAGCAGTGTGGAACTGGGTTATTGCGACCAATCGTCGATTAAGGAATTCAACTGGGGTACGCTCATAATTAAATACTCAAAAATTGAAGTAGAAAAAGGTACTGCCCTGGTAATTTCAAGTAAGTATTCACAGTTACAATTAGGCGTACTATCATCGGTTATTGCCGAAGTGGGCTACGACGACTACAAGTTTGGAACCATCAACAACCTGGTAATGGAAGCAAAATATTCCAATATCGAAATAAATGAACTTACCAAAAAAATGAAAATTGATAACAAATACGGAGATATTGAAGTAAGTACAATTCCCAAAGGTTTTGAAAGTATCGAAGTGGTTAGTAAATACGCATCCATTGAATTAGGACTTGCGCCCGATGCCAGTTATCAGCTCGATGCCAGCACCAGCTATGCCGATATTAAATATCCTGAAATTCAGATTAGCGAAAGAATTAAAGGCGATTTTGGAACACAAATTAAAGGAATGGTTGGTAATAAAACCAGCAAAGCAACAGTGGTTGTAAAAAGCGAATACGGCGATATTGATTTGAACCCTTAAAACTTCACTTCATATACATTGATAAAAAAACCTCCGATATGGTTCCGGAGGTTTTTTTTATCGTAGATAACGGGAGTGTACGCTGAACTGTGTCAGAGTTAATATGTAAATATATTTAGGGTAAAAATACACTTTTTTACTATACTTGTTTTGTAAATCTGAAGAGGAAGTAGGCTCTGCTGGAGAGCATCCTGCCAG
>JBFWMB010000165.1:0-4050 GCA_050251815.1 Salinivirgaceae bacterium
AGGTGCTCTTTGCAGCTATTCTCATCAGGAAACTGCTCGATAAATTTGATTATATTCACATCAAAAGTTTTTTGATAAGATATACATTTTTTCTTAACTGGCATAATCGCGACGAATCAAATTATTTTTTTACTGCTCCTATACCTCAGATAATTTGAGCAAATATAATATTGAAAAAGAAAAAATGATTTCCGTGAGATGTGTGAGAGATTAAAAACATGAATTAATTAAAAACAAGCAAAAAATGATTACAAATTTCATCAAATTTATTGTATCTGTTTTTCTTTCCATCGTAGCAACCATCCTAATCGTTTTATGGTTAGGTTTTGGAACGCTTTTGTTAATCGCATTATTAATACGTTTAATATCACTATACACCATTGCCTTATTAAATTCTTTTACCAGTGGTGTCCCATTAATTCACGACTATCCCAAAGCTATCGAAGAAGCTATTGATATGTATATATCAACATATAGAAAACTATTAAGTCTGCCATTATTACCTTGGAAACAAACTCAATTAAATGAAGATAATAATAAACTTCGTGCTTTATTGCCTACCGAACTGGATGAACTTAAAAAAAGTTGGGCAATAACTGTCATAGTATTTGCTTCCTATATATTATCCCTTAGCATGGGAATGGCTTACTATATTCAAAGAAACAACCACAATGCCGATAGTAAATACCAACCACAAATAGTTGCTATAACTGATACTTTAAAAAATTATCAATTAGCAAATTATCTTATGAGCCAGGATTTGCAGTCGGCAAAACAACAACAAATTGTAACTATCTCAAATTTGTATCGATATTGGAATTATTCCATTATTAGCATTTCCAAAATAATGGGAATATCACCAGAAGAAGTAAGGCAGATAATTGAAGAAAATGATATTTCTAAATAAAAATACCGAACTATTTTAATGAAGGTATACATCTCCTTTTGCATCTGCCATTCAATTTTAAAAATTAAACGTTTGATAAAGAATAAACTTTATTAGCGGTTGTTTTCTCAAAAATCCTCATAAAGCAAATAGCGCGAACGGATGGTTCGGAACTGGCTTAAGGCGGGTTCCCAGCTTTGGCGGATTTCGGCTTCGGACCATCCGTCTTCAATTTGTTGTTGTAGCTCCCTGGTTCCGGCCAGTTTGGCAAAAAAAGAGTTGAAAAAATCAGTCTGGTTGTACAACTCACCATAAGCCTCAATTAAGTAGTTTAAGGTAAATGCCGATTCATTTGATTCAAACCCGCAGGCAACCAGTCTTAAATCCCTGCCCCTGCACAATTCATTTTCGAGTTTGGGCTTTTTAGCTCCGGCTGTACTTTGCGGGGTAAACTCAAAAGCACCTTTCAATGCCGGATGCCCATATACCTGAAAAGGAAAATCAGTTCCCCGGCCCACACTTACCACCGTGCCTTCGAATAGAGCCAGTGACGGATAAAGGCAAACTGCCTGCGGGTTGGGTAAATTGGGCGAGGGTTTTACAGGCAATTCGTAGCGGGTTTTATGCGTATAGTTTTTACAGGGAATAACCTGCAACTGACATTTCACATCGTTTCCCAACCAGCCTTCGCCATTAATCAGTAAAGCATACTCGCCAAGAGTCATTCCATGAACCAAAGGAACGGGATGCATCCCTACAAAAGAGCGCAAAGCCGTATCCAAAACCGGCCCGTCCATATAAAAACCATTGGGATTGGGACGATCCAAAATCAACAGCGGTATTTGGTTTTCAGCACAAGCCTCCATCACATAATGTAAGGTAGAAATATACGTGTAGAAACGCACACCAACATCCTGAATATCAAAAACCACCAGATCAATACCTGACAAATCAGCCTGGGTAGGTTTTTTATGCTTTCCGTACAACGAGATTATAGGTAAGCCGGTTTTTGCATCCCGGACATTGTCAATCAATTCGCCGGCATCTGCTGTTCCGCGAAATCCATGCTCGGGTGAAAATACCCTTTTAACAGCTATTCCCGATTTTAACAGAGAATCAACCAAATGCATTTCACCAATAAGCGAAGTTTGATTGGCCACCACAGCAATGGCTTTTTGTTCCAGTAAAGGAATATATAATGCCGTTTGCTGAGCACCTACTTCCAATTGTTTTAGTGCATGAGGGTCACCCTGGCCACAAGAAATAAGAAAAATAAAAAACGGAACTAAAATCAAAGATTTCATATGGTATTTTTAACGAAAATGATATTATACAAAACTACTATTTTAGCTTTAATTGGATGATGTAAATTGCAAAAAGACCTTTGCAGTTATCATGGGATAATGATTTATAGAATTTCATTAACACATAATTGATTCTCTGTACCGCCCATTACTCCGCTTTGCTCTCTATAAAAAAGGTAGCCAGTTGTGAATTACCCTCCTCATCGGTTACTTTCAGTTTTTGCCAGCCTGTTGAAAACTCAATGGCTTTATTATGCGTTTGTTTGCTGGTACCCAGATACACGTCGTTTAAATACCAGAAAACCTGCTTCTCAGGATGGGTATGCGCCAAACGGCAAACCAGTTTCTGATGCGCACCATCAAAATCGCGGGGCAACCATAAGTATGATGAATCTTTAGGGTAAATAAACTGCATGGGATTCTCTGCGTGTTGTTGGGGACAAGTCGGATGATGAGTCGGTATTTTTTCGCTCACCTGACCCCGCAAGCGCAACTGGTAAACCACATCGGGCGGAAACGAAAGTACTTTTTTTGCATGATGACCCGGCTTCCAGCAATGCGAACAAACCGAAAATTCTTCATTGGCATCCACCTGAATGGTCTGATGGTAAGGGCACAAACGCAAAGGTTCCATGTAAATAGGCGCCTCAACCGTATCGGCTTGCCTGCAATTGGGTCCGGCTAAAAAACCGGTCTCACCACACAAAACCAAGGTTTTAATATCATCTAAAGGCTGTTTAAATTCATAAGCATCGGGATTATGCGGCAAAGTATTAAACACATCGAACAGCAAAGGTCCGGCACTGGTTGTGCCTGCCAGTTGGGCATTTCCTTCCCCATCGAAATTTCCTACCCAAACGGCAATAGTCCACTCGGGCGAAGCGCCAATAGCCCACGCATCTTTATGCCCGTAGCTGGTTCCGGTTTTCCAGGCCAGTGGACGCTGATGCTGGAATTTCTGCCAATGGTATTCCAATCCGGGACGTTTTAATCCGGTGAGCATCTGCAAAGTAAGGTAACTGGCTGCAGGACTTATCAGCGATTTCGTTTCCTGCCTTTGAAACAAGCTATCTTTTTCCTGATATATTAAGGGAGAAAAGGTTCCATAATTGGCCAACCCACGATAAAGCATAGCCATTTCAAGCACATTAACCTCTGCCCCACCAATAATCAGCGGTAAACCATAATCATCGGCTTCGCGAAAAAGTGTAGTTATACCGGCCTGTTTTAAAAAAGTATAGAACTGATAAACACCAAAGGCATTGAGCAAACGAACGGCCGGCACATTGAGCGAACGCACCAGCGCTTCCTGAGCGCTAACCATACCGTAAAACTTTTCATCAGCATTGTGGGGCGAAAAGGCATTAAAATACGTGGGTACATCTTTTACAAGGGTTTGCGGCATAATCAATCCCTCATCAATAGCCAGGGCATATAAAAAAGGCTTGAGCACCGAACCCGATGATCGCGGCGCAAGCACTCCATCAACCTGTCCCTGAGATTCAAAATCGAAAAAATCCTGCGAACCGACGTAGGCTTTTATTTTCCCACTTTGGGTTTCGGCCACCAGAACGGCCACGTTTTTAATTCCCTGATTGCGCAAACGGATTGCCTGTCTGCTTGTCAACGATTCCACCCGACGTTGTAAATCGTAATTTAGTGTGGTTCGTATATTCGTTTTGTCAGTATGCTTGCTTTTTAAAAACTGAGCCAGGTGCGGGGCCGCCATCCCAAAAGTATAGATTGAGTTGGGAACCGGCTCCAATACCGCCAGTTCATTGCTTGTTTTGTCCATTAAACCCGATTGATGCAGTTTTAACAACAAACGATCGCGTTTCTCTTTAAGCAGGTGGTTCATTT
>JBFWMB010000166.1:0-4024 GCA_050251815.1 Salinivirgaceae bacterium
ATAAAGCCCTACAGCTCCGATGCTTGCCTGTCTGTTAGGCCAGGGTACTGCATTAGTGGGAGAGTACCCCGATAGCCATCGGGGGCCCAACTTTAAGCCCTGTTACTGCAGTGTAGCAGGGCTTTTTTTTTTCATTTTTTGTGATATTATGATTACAATTATTTGTTCAGATATAGTGTAGCAAGTTTTTTTTTCGTAGCTTGAGAGTCTTAATTTTAATTATTCGTTCTTTTTGTACTATACTTGCAGATGCAATTTAGTTTTGCAAATCATAAGGATTTATATGCAATTTTTAGTTTTAATAAGATACCATTACAAAATTATTCTTTGGAGCCTGGTTATTGCATACCTGTGTTTTTCTCCTTCCGATGGATTTAAAAAAGTACCCATACTTATTCCCCACCTGGACAAAGTAGTGCACTTTATTATGTTTTTTATTTTGGGGATGCTTATGGAAGCATTGAAAATAAGGCAGATTAATGTAGTAACCCGTATAGGCTTGCCTTTGCTGGGCATAGTTTATGGTGGCCTAATTGAACTGACTCAGCATTTTGTAATCGATGGGCGACATGGCGACTGGGTTGATTGGACTGCTGATATTATTGGCCTATCAATTGGTATTTTATTTGTTAAAATACTTCCTCTTAAAATACAGCGCTTGCTGGCATAAAAAGCGGATGAGTTATCCGCTTAATGTTTTGTTAAAAACTATTTCCTTTTAGGTAATGCATCCCCTTTTTGGAGTAATGAAGATCGAATTGTAGCCGTTGTTCTTCGGTTAGCAATTTTCTGATGGCTTGATGTTTTGCTGCTTTAGCTTTGGCCATTTTGGTTTTTATCATACTCATTTCATCAATTAAGGCATTTATTGCTTTTAAATCTACATTTTCAGCTGTTTGTAAGGTTCTCATTTTTGCTTTTTTCTCACCCAATTCATTTCGTAAGGGCAACATTTCTTTTTGATGAGTTACTTGTAAATTTTTGAGTGCTGATTGTTGTTCATCGGTTAAATTCAAGAATCCTTTCAAATGCCCTTCAAAAGGTTCTTTTTTGAACTCTTTTTGAGTTTTATATTCTCCCTGATAATTCTTCTGACCTTTTTGTAAAGGCTGTGCTGATACTGCCAGGGCAAGTATTAGACTAAAAACGAGTAATTTTGCTTTTAAATAGTTCATAGTTATCATATTATTTATGTTTTATACTGTCATTTTCCCGGTTTAACTTGCGGTGAAGCCTGTTTTCGTCGCGTTGCAACAACTCGCCCATAAATTCTTGAAAACGGTTTAACTGTGCACTATCTAACTGCTCTTTTAGTTCTAAAAAATGCTCGTAATTATTGCGTTCCAGTTCAGCATTCATAAATCCTATGCTATCAATTAATTGATAAACATAAATAGTATCACAACTTGCCTTAAACAAAGCCCGGTGAACTTCTTTTTTTAGGTCCAGTATTTCTTTTTTCTTTAGTAATAATTGATCCCAGTGTTGCTGACGCGATTGTTGATAAAACTGAATCTGTTCCTTATTTAATTGTAATTCACTGATAAGAACATCACCATGATTTTTACTTCTATGGCTCATTCGTTGTTTGGTTTCCTTGTGATTTTCAATCCAAATGGTACTTAAAGTAGCAATGTTTAGAACCAACAGTGCAGCCACTGTCCACATAAGCACTTTATTTTTTTTCTTGATTTCCATATTATTCTTCGTTATAAACCAATAAGGTATAGTTTGTATCATTTAATTGGTATTCTTCAATAAATTGCTCGGTAGATGAGGTAAGCGTATTGGCATCGGTTTTTGGTTGCATCCAATTAACCAGGGTAAACAAATTAATCGCAATAAAAAGAAGCAACAGGGCCGGCCGTAATATGGGAATGTCGAAAAACCAGTGCCAAACGCGTGGTTCCATCTCCTGCTCAAGCCTTGCGGTAAGGCGGGTATAGAAAAAGGGGTTGGCTTTTTGCTTTTGATAATTGTCAATACTGGCCAGGGTTTTCTCAATTTCCGCATTTATATTTTTATTAGTTTTCATAAGTAAACTGTTTTGATTCAAAAAACCGAGTGGTTTTATAATTTAAATTCAGTGATTTTGACGAGCTTAGCGTCATAAACTTGCGCTTGCATTTATAATTTATTTTCATAATAGCTTTTTAATGTTTTTTTTAAGTTCTGTTTGGCCCGGTGCATTAACGATTCAACCGATGATAGCGTTGTATTTAATACCTCGGCAATTTCCTGATAACTTAGATCTTCATATTTATGTAATGTAAAAGCTCCTTTTTGGTTGGGAGGTAATTTATCAATAGCCTGTTTTAATATCAAAATACGCTCTTTTTGTTCCATTGCTAAATCTGGTGTTTGGCTGTGTGATACCCATTTGTCAATTGCGTTATCATTTCCGGAGTTGACCCGGAATAATTCAGACCAGCGTTTTTTTCGCTTTGTTTTCCGAATAAAATCGAGCGATTTATTCACTGCAATTCGGTAAATCCAGGTTGATAGTTTTGAATCCTCGTTAAATGAGCCAATGGAGCGGAAAACTTCAATAAAAACATCCTGGGCAACATCATCGGCATCGTCATAATTGTTTATAAAACCAAAACAAGTATTTACCACATTGTCTTTGTGTTTTTCTACCAGGATTTTGAATGCCGGTTCATCTCCGTTTTTAAGTTGTTGAATGAATTCACTATCCACTGTGGTGTGATTTAAGTTCTGAATATAGACGAAAGTTTAAGCATTTACTTGCGCTCAATTATTCTCAAAATGAAAAAACCGTCGAATTATAGTATTCTGTAGCAATAATTTTAAATTTGCATGGTCGTAATCAAATTTAATAAAACTTTTTAAATAAAACCTGTACATGAAACCAACTCTTTTAGTACTTGCAGCCGGAATGGGAAGTCGCTACGGCGGATTAAAGCAGCTTGATAAATTAGGTCCTGGTGGTGAAACCATTATGGACTATTCAGTTTACGATGCCTTACGGGCCGGATTTGGTAAGGTGGTGTTTATCATTCGTAAAAGTTTTGAAAAGGAATTTCGCGATACATTTGTAAATAAACTTCAGGGACAGATAGCAGTTGAATTGGTTTTTCAGGAACTGGAAAACCTACCTGCCGGATTTACAGTTCCCAAAGGACGTGAAAAACCATGGGGAACCGGCCACGCCATGCTTGCAGCAAAAAATGCAGTAACTACCCCTTTTGCGGTAATTAATGCCGACGATTTTTACGGGACCGAAGCTTATGAAAGCATGTATAAATTTTTAACGACTGATGTTAAAGCAAATGTTTTCGCCATGTGTGGATACCAACTGGGCAATACACTTTCAGATTTTGGTACCGTATCGCGCGGTATCTGTAAGCTCGATGAGCATAACAACCTGGTCGAAATTAACGAATGTACCAGTATTGGAAAAACCAATGGAGCCATTTATTATTCCTTAAATGACGAAAAATTTCCATTACACGGGAATGATATTGTCTCGATGAATTTTTGGGGTTTCCATACCAGCTTATTTGATTTTTTGGATGAAAAGTTTCAGGCTTTCCTGAAAGCGCAGGGAACCCAGCTTAAATCGGAATTTTATATTCCTATGGTAGTCGATGAATTGATGAAGGAAGGAAAAGTAAAAACCCAGGTACTGGAATCAGCTGCTAAATGGTTTGGAATTACCTATCAGGAGGATAGGCCCATTACCGTTCAAAAATTAAAGGAGTTGGTTGCTGAAAATAAGTATCCAGCCAAACTTTGGTAGAATTATTCTTAACTTATGTATAAAAATAACCTGGTTAGCGCCAGGTTTTTTTATGCATATATGCGAAATTAAACAACACATTTTCAAAAATTAGACATTTATGTTATACATAGTAAAAAATTAAGTAAAAAATATAATGATTAGTCATTATTATACCAGTAATTATCAGACATAGCAATGGCAAGTCTGTCAAAAACCTTATCACCAAAGTATCTACGGTTTAATTTGTAGCAAAATTCATCCAAATAGGATTGAAGATAT
>JBFWMB010000167.1:0-3992 GCA_050251815.1 Salinivirgaceae bacterium
TTTTTGGGTGGTCAGTTTGGTCCGGTGAGCCTGGTCACTTTCGTCCGGAATCAGGTGGTCACTTTCATCCGGTAGCCCTGGTCAGTTTGTTCCGGTTTGGGGTGGTCACTTTCACCGGATTTTGCACCAATATACCATCTCCTGAAAGGTTTAGCAAATCAGCTATTTTAAATTTTGTACGTTTGAAAACTTCATTAAAATCGAACCCTTTACCAAGATTTACGGCTGCAATTATAAACACCAGATAATGAAGCAAATAAACTAATTGGGCCCAGATGGATACTGATAGATTTCTACCAAAATTTGATTTTAAGCCTATTACAGCAGCCCCTATATACAAAAAAAGAGCAATTACCAGAGATCTGAACAAAAAAACAAAACTATTGAAAACATAATTATAGATTAAAAAATTCCTGAATTCCAATGACTCTGCATTGCTTGTATTCCTTAATGGGATAAAGACATAGTACCGTGCAATAAAAAATACCAACAGGTAAATTACCGTTAGTTCCCACCATTTAACTTTTAATAAAAACTTCATAATGCTGATTTATCACTTTCTCTGTTCTTCAAACTGCTTTGACAATTTTCTGGTTTTACTTAAATCATCAATTACCTTAGACTGAATTGGCTCCTTAATTAACATATTATAGTTCTCCCAAAAATCCGGATTATACACACCATCATAATTATAGATATCACCTTCTTTTGTTAAATCAAATTTTTGCTTTATTCTGTTAAAGTCCGATTTCTTAAAGTAATAATCAGTAAAGATGATTTTGTTTATTGAGAAACCAATAGTTGATACTCCATTATTATCAAGTCTCTGATCGGCAACTCTTTTATGTAAAATGTAAATTGGATAATACCTACTATCAAATTTTTTATATTCTGCAGTAAAATTGAATATCTCTAAATCCTCCTTAAAAATGCTATTGTATAACGTTTCAATTTTTACAATAGCATAATCTGATTCGTTAATTATCAATGTACCAAACACCTTATTCCATTTTGTATAAGTGGTAAAACCTATTTCATAAAATTTTGCATTATCAGTTTCGACTATGCGTTCTAAAACTAACGTAGTAGCAGTATCCTTTAAAAGGCTTTTTAAAACATTATCGCTTGCACTATTTTTTTGATAGTGATATCTACGAATGGGATTAAATGTTAAAGTCATATACAAACCATTTGAGCCTTCAGGAAACATTTTACTAAGCACCTTGCTAAAAAGTGTAACTTCAGAGTGGTTATCCGATTTACGAATTTGATCTATCATTAAGCGAATATTATTTCTATCGGAATTTATTCCCCTGTCCTGCATATTAAAGGCTACTTCAAGTAAGCGGGTAAATTCATTTGTACTTTTACTATATTGTGTTTCCCTATAAAAACCTTTGGCGTAATGTAGTTTCGAGGCATAATTTCGGGGCATGGCTTTAATGGCTTTTTTAACCAGGTCTTTTAATGTTTCCTGTGGAATAATATTAATTTGTTCCATGGCTACATCAAATTCCTCCAGATAAAAAACCGTGTCTTTTAACAGTTCAACAACCGGTCTTTTTATGGTTTTATAACCCAGGTAACTTATTTGCAGGCTATCGCTTTTTTCACATTCAATTTGCAGGCGGAATTCGCCATAAATATTCGAAACCGTTCCTATCCCATGCGACGGGATGCCTATATGTGCATAAACCATGGGAAGGCTATCGGCGTTCGAACTTACAACACCTTTTATCTCAAAAAGCTCTTGAGAATAAAGCCATAAAGGCAGGCTGAAAAATAATAAGAATAGAAATCTCATAAAAGAAACTATGGTTTATTGTTATTTTTAAACTGCTCATCCAACGAAAGATCTTTGCCTAAATCGTTAATAACTTTTAATCCAAGCGGTTCTTTAATCAACAAATTGTTAGTTGCCCAAAAAACAGAATCGTAAGGCATAACGATATGCTCCAGGTCAGCATCCTTTTCCAGTATATTCTTTCGGACGATTTTATTTTCGGCTTTTCTACCCGTTTGATGATTCGTAAAAACAAGGGTGCTTTCATAATTGCCTTCACTTAAGGTGTCGCCATCGGTATAAACGGGTCCAGGTGCCGTTTTCCGTATCATTAAGGGCATGTATTTGCCATCTATTTTAGCATATTCAACACTCACATAGGTGGCATTCATCGGATATCCCTTAAGGTAACCTGTTTTTTCAAGTTTTACCATAGCCCGGTCGGTAGTATTAATATAAAACAAGTTGTCGGCATAAAATACATGGTTTACTATTTGCCTGATTTTATAAATGGTATCGCTGGCCGAAACATAACTTCCTTCAAAAAGGTAATCCACACTATCGGCATTGCGAATTAAACCGTATTTATTATTCCAAATCATGCGTCGAATTAGATCCCATTCCACCAAAGTATAAATATTGTTTTTGTGACCCACAAGCAGCTTAAAAGCTTTTTCCAATAATTTATATTTTAAACTGACATCCAAAGCGTAATCATCCGATTGCCTTAAGGCCAATAACTCAAATTCAATTTCATCGGGTGAATTTCTGATGCCCCGGTCCTTCATGCGCAAACAGGCTTCAATAACTTTGGTAGCTTTATCAAAAGTTTTATTGTATTGAATTTCGCGGTAAAAAGCATCGTAATACCTCAAACGGGAATTGTAGTTTTTGGGAATATGCGCCACACTTTCTTTAAAAAATCGCTCCAGAAAATCTTTGGGAATTATTTTTACTTCGCCCATTTCAAACGATTTGGGAGTTAAATAAATCGAGCCGGTAAGTTGAAAATCTTTTAGTGGAATTAAAGTATCGTTAAACGACAGGTGCGAAATCCGCAGGGTGTCATCAACAGCTATGACTTTTAAATGGTACCGGCCTTCCATATTGCTTACCGTACCTGTTTTATCCTGCATTAAAAACAGGTGGGCATACTCGATGGGCAAGGAATCTTTCTCACTCAACAGCGAACCGGTAAAATATACCGGCTGTGCCTGTATAATACCCGTATTAAGAAACAGTGAAAAAAATAATAATTTCTTGACCATAATTTAATTTTTGAAATCAACTATATCGTAGTAGACTGCCGAGGTATGCAAAAAAATAAATATTATCACACCAAGGTGTTGATAATAATACCTGTCTATCCAGATTGCTTTAAATAGGAATCGGTTCGACTTAGTGATTTCTGTTCACAATAAAAACTAAAATTACAGGCTCACTGATTAAAAAATACCTCATTTAATTAACAAAATCTAAAAAGAGGCTGTCCAGAAAGTAAAAGCACAGCCTCTTTTATTCGTATTCCTATTCGAGGCTCTTTCCAAATATTTGATTCTCCGGAAGAATTTCAGGCTTTTTAGACACTTTCTTTTTAAAATCCTATTACCAACCAACTTTACATATACCATTAACTATAGAAATCGTATCTCCATCAACTTCATTGTTAGCAATAATCTCATAGGCAATTCGACAGTATTCCTCTAAAGGTACTCCACCTACTGTAGTTTCCATTTGTTGTTTCTCCAGTTTTTTCATGTTTACAAAATTTAAATTATTAATAAATAAAGTTAATTTTGCACCTTGCGCTTCGGTGCTTTGCCCGTGAGTCTTCAGTATTTCGGCAAAAATGTTGGGCTCGCGGGCTTTTTTCCAATTGGACCATTGTAAAAATACACACTTTTCTATTGTGGGTTACGGTTTTTTCATAGTATCTAATAAACGTATAAAGTAATCTAATAAACGTCGTGTTCTTTTAACCAACCACACTAAATAGCATCCGTATTTCTTTAACCTTACGAACCGATACCTGGTATCTTTCACCGTTTTCCATAATTATTTCGCGCGTATCCAATTTAAAAGAACTAACCTTATCCATATTTATCAGGCAACTTTTGCTAACCCTAACAAATTTAGGTGGGGGTAACATAAGCTGCACTTCTTTCAAGAGTTTGGAACAGGTAAAATGCTGGTTGTTTTCAGTTCTAAA
>JBFWMB010000168.1:0-3833 GCA_050251815.1 Salinivirgaceae bacterium
AAAAATATCCCCCAACAGCTACACCCTGGTATTTTTAAACAGCTAAACAGTACCAAAAACCTTGTTGAAACAGGCTTAAAAAACAAAACTTATAAATTGCTGAAATAAGGCTACTTCTGGAGTTTTTAAAGGATTCTTTGCTGGAAAAGTGTCTTTCTGCTCCAGCGCAAGGACATTATCGCTTACCAATATCAACTTTTTCTCAGAAAAAGGGCATCCTTGCCGACAAAGATCGTCGTCTACTCCGGTAGGAGGACCTATTTGCTCCCAATAAAGAGTTCTGCTGTAGCAGGAAGGCTTATTGGCATCCAATATCAGTGTCTGCTCCAGTTGAAGGACATCTTTGCAAGTCACAATGCTGTTTGGTTGAAAAAAAAGCCATATCAGCTGCCAATGATCCCCTACTGCTGGAGTAGAAATGGGTTCTTTTCAGTTAAAAACATGAGCGCAAAGTATCGGGGGAATTGATAATTGCAAACGGCCAACTCTGGGAATTGAGAACTGGAGGCTGTGTTTGCACCATGCGCATTGCCCATGGTTAATTATTCACCGTTCATTACAAGCTGTAGGCTGTGAACTGCCCACTGCAGACTGATTACTGATTACTCATCACTCTTAACTCATTTCTATTTGTTCATTGCAATTTACCGCTTACTTTCCAATAATGCTTATCAGGGAATGGTTTTTCGATTCGAGCACCGAGGAGCCGGTCAGGTAGGTGTCGATGGCGTAGGCAGCCTCGCGACCTTCGCTTATAGCATGTACCACCAGCGATTGCCCCCGGCGCATATCGCCGGCAGCAAATACACCGGGTACTGAAGTTTGGAATTTTTGGGCAAGAACATTTCCCCTGGTATCAAGCTCCACGTTCAAATCATTTAGCATGCCCTGGGGCTCAGGATGTAAAAACCCTATAGCAAGTAAGGCCAGTTCGCAGGGGATTTCACGTTCTGTTTCGGGCAGTTCCTTAAAACTGCCATTGGTCCAGTGCACGTCTACCAGTTTAACTGCTTTAAGCCGGCCTTTGGTGTCGCCAATAAAGGCTTTGGTGTTTACGCTCCAGTGGCGCGCGCAACCCTCTTCCTGCGACGAACTGGTTTTTAGCACAGCAGGAACCTGAGGCCAGGGGGTTTTGGCGTTTTTCGATGCAGGAGGTTTTGGTAGCAGTTCAATTTGGGTTACCGTTTTGGCTCCCTGTCGGATACTGGTTCCCACACAATCCGATCCGGTATCACCACCGCCAATTACCAACACATTTTTAGCGGTGGCCAGCAATTCTTTGGTTTTATCAATGGGGTCTCCGGCAAGGCGTCTGTTTTGCTGGCTTAAGAAATCCATGGCAAAATGAACACCCTTAAGCTCCCGTCCATCTGCTGGCAGGTCGCGTGGAATTGTGGAACCACCGCTAAGCAGGATGGCATCAAAATCGTTTTGGAGTTCTTTTACCGATATATTTTTACCAATATGAGCGTTGGTTTTAAATTGTATTCCTTCGGCTTCCATAATACTCAGACGACGATCGATAAGCGACTTTTCCAGTTTAAAATCAGGAATGCCATAACGCAAGAGACCGCCCAGCCGATTGGCCCGTTCAAAAACAGTTACCCAATGACCGGCCGAATTTAGTTGTGCGGCAGCCGCTAAACCGGCCGGGCCGCTTCCCACGACGGCCACTTTTTTGTTGGTGCGCAACAGGGGCAGGTTGGCTTGTACCCAGCCTTCCTTAAAAGCTCGCTCAATAATGTTTTTCTCAATCAATTCAATGGCGGTTGGCTCCTTATTTATCGACAACACACAGGCAGCTTCGCAAGGAGCCGGGCAGATACGACCGGTAAACTCGGGAAAATTATTGGTCGAAATCAATATTTTATAGGCAGCCTTCCAATTGTCTTTGTAAACCATGTCGTTAAAATCGGGAATGTTATTTCCCAACGGACAGCCGCTGTGGCAAAAGGGTACTCCGCAGTCCATACAGCGGGCTGCCTGCTTTTCCACATTTATTTTGCTGAATGGCAGTACAAATTCGCGGTAGTCTTTAACCCTTTCATTTACCGGCTTATTGGGGGCTAATTCTCTTTTGTATTCTAAAAATCCGGTTGGCTTTCCCATGATTCAAATTCTTTGTAGTTTAACTTAATTTGGTGTGCTTTTTCAATACATGCCTGGTTATTTTCTAAACAACTTCTTTTACCCGTTCTTCGGGTTGTTTTTCGGGCAATACCTTACCGGGTGTGCCTGAGTTTTTCATATTTTTAAGTGCTTCACGGTATTCGTGGGGGAACACTTTTATGAATTTCAACAGGGCATTGTCCCAATCGTCGAGAATTTCTTTGGCTCTTGTGCTCTGGGTGTAACGATAATGGTTTTCGATGTATTTACGTAACGTGGGCTCATCGTCGTATTCCAGTTCCATGTAGTCGGAAAGTTCGTAATTACGGTATTTCTCAAAAGTGCTATCCACATCATAAACGTAGGCAATTCCTCCCGACATACCGGCGCCAAAATTCGATCCCACGCTGCCCAGAATAATGGCAGTTCCTCCGGTCATGTATTCGCAGCCATGCCGGCCCACCCCTTCCACCACTGCGGTTACACCTGAATTTCGCACACAAAAACGTTCACCGGCAATACCTCTGATGTAGGCTTCGCCCGATGTAGCTCCATAAAACGCAACGTTTCCGATAATTACATTTTCCTCTGCCACATAGTTTGATTTTCTGTCGGGATAAACAATCAGCTTGCTTCCTGACAAACCCTTGCCGAAGTAATCGTTGGCTTCACCCTCCAACTCAAAGCAGATGCCCTTGGCAGCAAAGGCTCCAAAACTCTGGCCTGCCGAGCCCCTGAATTTCAGGTTTATGGTATCTTCGGGCAAGCCGTTTCCTTTGTATTTTTTCGATATTTCGTTCGAGAGTAGGGTACCCACCGCCCTGTCGGTATTTACAATAGCAAAACTCCCTTTTACCTTTTCACCATTCTCCAGAGCGGGTTGCGCTATTTCTATCAGCTTCCAGTCGAAAAACTGGTCAATGCCGTGGTCCTGATCTATTTGTTTGAATAAGCCCACTGATGTATCGACCTGTACTTTTGCCAGAATGGGCGATAAGTCCAGGGTTTTTATTTTCCAGTGATCGATGGCATCGCTTACCCGAAGGGTGTCTACCTGTCCAACCATTTCGTTTACGGTGCGATAGCCCAGTTGTGCCATCATACGTCGTAAATCTTCAGCTAAAAACGTAAAGTAATTGACCACGTGTTGCGGGTCGCCGGTAAATAGTTTGCGCAATTCTTTGTTTTGCGTGGCAACCCCAACAGGACAAGTGTTCGAATGGCATTTGCGCATCATTATGCATCCGGTAGCAACCAGAGCTGCCGTGGCAACACCCCATTCTTCGGCTCCTAAAAGTGTGGCAATAGCTAAATCGCGGCCGGTACGCATTTGTCCGTCAACCTGGAGGGTGATGCGGTTCCGTAGGTTGTTTTTTACCAGGGTCTGATGTGTTTCCGATAAACCCAACTCCCAGGGGGTGCCTGCATGATGAACTGAACTTACCGGTGAGGCTCCTGTTCCGCCGTCGAAACCAGAAATTAAAACCACATCGGCATGGGCTTTTGCTACACCGGCAGCAATGGTTCCTACACCAGCTTTAGACACCAGTTTTACATTGATTCGTGCCTGGCGGTTGGCATTTTTCAAATCGTAAATTAACTTGGCCAAATCTTCAATACTATAAATATCGTGGTGTGGTGGAGGCGAAATTAATCCTACACCGGGAGTTGCGTGACGTACGCGCCCAATCCAGTCATCTACTGTATGTCCGGGAAGCTGGCCA
>JBFWMB010000169.1:0-3679 GCA_050251815.1 Salinivirgaceae bacterium
AAACCAACTGTCTTAGCTCTGTTCCCCGGGGAACAGACCTCAAACAAACTGCAAATGCTATTGTCCCCTCGGGAACAGCGCTCAAACCGATTGCCTTAGCTCTGTCGCCCGGGGAACAGACCTCAAACCAACTGTAAAAGCAATTGTCCCCCGGGGAACAACGCTCAAACCAATGGAAAAAGCGCTGTACCCCCCGGTAATAGTGCTTAAACCAACGACCTTAGCTTTAAGCCAGTATTAGAATTATTCCTAAACAAGGGTTTAGCATCAAAAGCAATCCATTTTCTTGTTCCAATTACTGAAGGTATTTATCGCAGCAGCGCAGCGTTTTCCGGCCAATTAATGGCGATTAATTCAGGTTGCCTGCGCTATTTTTTGTAGTTTTGATTAGGTAAACCAAAAATATAAGTCAAACGAAAATAATACCCGCCATGAAAAAATACAGTGCTTTAACCGGCCTGATATTACTGCTTAGTTTATCAGCTACACCGCTTATTTTTGGGCAATCCAATAATTTTAAAGACGAGGCCTTACGGGCCTTTGAAAAGGAAAATTATCCCCAGGCCATTTCCTTTTTGCATCAGGCGCTGGAACAAAATCCCACGGACAAGGAACTTTATTACTACCTGGGTTATTTTTATCATTACAATGCCTACGACAGCCGTCCTTTGGCCGGATACAAGCTGGATTATTCCGACACCGTTTTTTATTACCTCGAAAAGGCATTGGAGCTCGATCCCGCCTATGGCGATGCTACCTATTTTTATGTGGCCGAGTGTGGTGCTCAGGCTTTTTATGCCTTACAGAGCAAAGACTACGACAGGGTAAAACAGCTGTATCAAAAAGCAGCTGCTGTGGGCGGATTCCCGGAATGGGCGCTGGAGTATGGTCGCTTACTGTTCTCACAGGTAGCTCCTGATGGAATATTATTTACGCATGGCGATTTTATGCTGAATGTGTGCTGGTACCTCCAACTTTGCGAGAACCACCGTGCCGATGTTTCAGTTGTTCCTTTGGTGATGCTGAACCGGCCGTTTTATGTACTGGAGTTAATGCATGGGACTCTGTTCCAGGCGGTGCAATTTAATGCATCGGAACTTCAGGTAATGAACATGCATCCCGCTAAATGGGATACCCTAAGCCTGAACATTCCGGTTACCGATTCCCTGAAAACAGTTTATGGTTTGCCTGCCGGGTATGAAATGATCTGGGAGGTAGCCCCTGATTTGCAGGGAAAACGCAGCTACCTGAGCACCGGGCGTTCCCTTTTGCTCGATATTATTGAAGCCAATCATTGGAAGCGCCCGGTTTATTGGGCCAAAGGAATGGACGACTATTATTTGGGAGGACTCGAAGCGTACGCATACGACAAAGGGCTGGTATCGGAATTGGTACCTTTTAAAACGCAGGAAACAAAATATGCTTTTGATTCAAAAGCTTTGGCCGATTTATGGGATAAAAATCCGCCGCTTAATTACCGTTCGGTTCTGGAAAAGAATCAGCCCCGGGTATCGGCGGTGGTTTTGTATACCTATGCTTCAGGTTTAATCGCATTGGCAGCCCATTATAATGAAACCGGAGAATCAGCCAAACTGGAGCAGGTGATTCATTGGTATCAAACCTATCTAAACCTGGGAGTTTGGCCAAAGCTTGAAACCAATTACCTGAATCGTTTGTTAGCATTCAAAGCAAAACAATAACGAAGGCTCCAAAAAGCGTAAACGCAATGAATCAGCCAGTGAAACTCTACATAAAAAATATGGTATGCGACCGCTGCAAAATGGTGGTGAACCAACAGTTGCAGCAACTTGGCCTGGAACCGGTTTCAGTGGAACTGGGCGAGGTGGTTTTGTCTCAGGAACTCAGCGCCGGGCAAAAGCAGGTGTTGGATAATCGCTTGCAGGCACTGGGTTTTGCCCTTATCGACGATAAAAAAAGCCGCCTGATTGAGCAGATAAAAAACCTGATAGTGGCTTTGGTGCACCACCAAAAGGGGGAACTGAAAACCAAACTTTCTGATTACCTGAGCAGCCACCTGAACCACGATTACAACTACCTCAGTACCCTCTATTCCGAAATCGAAGGAACCACCATCGAGAAGTATTACATTGCCCAAAAGATTGAAAAGGTGAAAGAATTGCTGGTGTACGACGAGCTTTCGCTGAGCGAAATTGCCCATCAGCTGAATTATTCCAGCGTGGCCTATTTAAGCAATCAGTTTAAAAAAGTTACCGGACTTACGCCCTCGCAGTTCAAAAACAACAGGGAGCACCAGCGCAAACCATTGGATAAGTTGTAGCTGAATAATGTCTGGTAGTTTTTTAATGGGAAAAAATCTGCAACGACGCAGCCCTCACAGAACGTAATCGTTAATCTGAAATCTGCAATTGTTAATCGCATATTATCCACCGAACTACCTTGCGTGGCTTGTTAAACTAACTGCATCAATTAGGCTTTGGAACTAGCCCCGCTTTATTTCGGAGGTGATTTTTATTCTACCGACCTTTAACCCCTCCGGGGTTGGAAGTCTTTCGTCCTCGCTTACCCGCACCCTGGTGTCTTCCTATTTATTATTTCTTTTGACAAACATTGTCGGCTAAAGAAAATCAGGAGCGCAAGCTATACTATTTGTTTTTATCAGTCGCTAATGGGTGTAAATCTTACAAATCTTTCGGAAAAAAACGTAAGCTGAATTTGCAGGGGTTTGATGACTTTTGTAGCGTACTTAAACAAAGCGTTATGACTACAGAAAAAAACACCTTGCATATCCCCATCATTGGGCTCGACAGTGAGCATTGCGCACTCATTGTCGATAAGGAACTGAAAAAACTCCCGGGCATTGCTGCCCACAAAGTGGAATTAAACAACCACCGCGCAGTAATTGAACCCGGAAACGGGTCGTTCCATCTGGCCGACACCCTGAAAAGCATCCGCCAGTCAGGCTACGATGTATTGACGGTTAAGAAATCCTTTCCGGTACTGAACATGAGCTGTGCTTCGTGTGCGGCCAGTGTCGACAGCCTATTGAATGCTACCAAGGGTGTGGTTTCGGCGGCAGTAAATTTTGCCACGGCCAGTGTTCAGGTCGAGTACCTGCCGGGAAATACCAGTCCCGAAGCCATGAAAAAGGTTGTGCAATCCATTGGTTTCGATCTCGAAATCGGGGAAAGTACTCAGGCTGCTGAAGCCGTGGAGACTGCCCGGAAAAACAGGCTGGAACAATTAAAAAGGCGCACCCTCGGAGCTGTTCTTCTGGCTGTTCCGGTAGTTATTATCGGCATGTTTTTTATGGACCTGCCCCATGCCAATTACCTGATGTGGGCCTTGAGTACCCCTGTGGTGGTTTGGTTTGGCAAGGGGTTTTACCAGAACGCCTGGAAGCAGGCCAAACACCGTACGGCCAATATGGATACCCTGGTTGCACTAAGTACCGGCGTGGCTTACCTGTTTAGCGTATTCAACACGCTGTTCCCACAGGTTTGGGAACAGAAAGGACTGCATGCCCATGTTTATTTTGAGGCAGCAGCTGTTGTAATTGCCTTTATCTTATTGGGAAAATTGCTCGAAGAAAAAGCCAAAGCCAATACCGCCACAGCCATTAAAAAACTGTTGGGCCTGCAACCCAAAACGGTGACGCTGGTAAAACCCGACGGGAACCATACCGAGTTGCCGGTTGGGC
>JBFWMB010000170.1:0-3647 GCA_050251815.1 Salinivirgaceae bacterium
TGAGCAAAGCCCGGTAAGTGTGGTGGTTACCGATGCCAACGGCGTAATTCAATACATTAACCAGAAATTTACCCAGATTACCGGCTACACCCCCGACGAGGCTATAGGGCTTACCCCCCGCATTTCCAAATCGGGCGTTCAGGAAGATTCTTTTTACCAGAAGCTGTGGGAAACCATTACCACCAAACGCGACTGGGAGGGAGAGCTGGTTAACAAACGCAAAAACGGTGAGTTGTATTGGGAGAGCGTGCTCATATCGCCCCTGCTCGATCCGCAGCTGAATATTACCAACTACATCGGCATTAAAGAGGACATTACCGCACAAAAACAAATGCTAAACGAATTAATAGAAGCCAAAGAAAAAGCCGAAGAAAGCGATCGTTTAAAAACCGCCTTCCTGCATAACATTTCGCATGAGATTCGCACGCCAATGAATGCCATCATGGGCTTTTCAGCGCTCTTAAGTGACCCCGATCTGGATGCCGAAAAACGCCGCTTTTTTATCGATGTGCTTAAACAAAACAGCAAGCAATTGCTAAACATCATCAGCGACATTATTAACATAGCCACCATCGAGGCCGGGCAAATAAAAGTTCAGGAGCAAACCATGAACCTGAATGCCACCATGAGCCTGCTATACGAACAGTTTGCCCCAAAAGCCCGGGAACACAATCTGGACTTCACAACCCAAAGCGGGTTGCCCGACGAAGAAGCTTTTATCACCGGCGACGAAACAAAAATTGCTGAAATATTCTCGAACCTGATTCAAAACGCCTTAAAATTTACCAAACAGGGCTCGGTTAGCTTCGGCTATCGAATTCGCGACAGAAAAATAGAAGGCTTTGTTGAAGACACGGGCATCGGCATTCCGGAAAACAAGCAACAGGAAATTTTTGAACGCTTTCGCCAGGTTGAAAATAACATGGCCCGCAATTTCGGAGGCTCCGGGCTCGGTCTTTCTATTGCCAAAGCCTATGTCGAAATAATGGGGGGCGAACTTAAGGTACATTCCGAAGTACAAAAGGGAAGCTCCTTTTATTTTAGCATTCCCTACAAGCCAGTGGCCAGTCCTCAAAAGGCCAGAAACAATGTAGAATCGGCCGGAAGCATCGATATAAAAGAATCAAAAACCATTCTGATTGCCGAAGACGATGACAACAACTTCATGCTGCTCGACGTGCTTCTGCTCAGCGAGAACCTGAATATTATCAGGGCCCGCAACGGGCTCGAAGCGGTTGAAGCCTTGAAAAACAATCCGGCCATCGACATCATTCTGATGGATACCAAGATGCCTGAAATGAGCGGTTTGGAAGCCATCCGGGCCATCAGGGAGTTTAATACCAAGGTTCCCATCATCTCGCAAACTGCTTTTGCCATGCCCGGCGACAGGGAACGTTCCCTTGCAGCCGGCAGCAACGACTACCTGACCAAACCGTTCAGTCGCGCCGAACTGTTCGAACTGATTGAGAAGTACACGCGTTAAAGGAGCAACAAAAAGGTTGTGATTGGTTACTGGATGTTAGATTGTTAGACGCTAGACTAAAGACAAATACCCTAAATATATTTGCATATTAACGCTGACACAGTTCAGTGTACACTGCCTAATTATCGTACGGAAATTGGTCCGTCAAAAATATTTCCGGTAATTTCCGTAGGGAAAAAGCTCGACCAAAACGTTTTTTATGCAATTTCTGTACGGAAAAAGCTCGACCAAAACTTTTTTCGGGTAATTTCTGTACCGAAATTGGTCCACCAAGTATTTTTTCGGGTAATTTCCATACGGAAAAAGCTTCACCAAAGTTTTTTTTGGTAATTTCTATACGGAAAAAGCTTCACCAACTAATTTGTCGGGTAATCTCCGTAGGGAAAAAGCTTATCCAGGCCATAAGACGCTAATTTCCGTAGGGAAAAAGCATCATTTGCGGTTTGTTTAAATCCTGCTCAAAAACATATACCGATACTTGCAAAAAACACAAAAAGGGTGGTAACTTGCTTACATTCAACGGTCCCTGTTTGGCTGAATCAACCTTTCTCTTTTTCGTAAAAGTCTTCCCGGGCCCATGTTTAACCATAAACTTTACTACCATGATTGAAAAATTGAATAGTAAAAGTCGTGCTACCGAGGTAGCTGCTACCGGCACGCGCCTTATTGAAGCCTTTAAAAGCTCCGGACTGAGTACCGATGCCCATCTTCCGGGTATGTTTACCACCCTCGAGACCAGAATCAACGCGTTAACCCTTGCCATCAGGCGAACCAAAACCGAGAGTGAGCTCGAAGCCAAAGACGAGGGACGCGACCAACCGGTTCGGGGGCTGGATTTCCTGATAAAGGCCTATACCGTTCATCCCGATGCCGCAATCCGTGCCGCAGCCTTGAAACTCGAAAAGGTATTCGATAAATATGGTCTGAAAATGATCAGCGAAAGTTTTGCCACCGAATCGGCCCTGGTGAACTCCCTTTTGGGCGATTTGGCAGCACCTGAGATGCAGGCGGCTCTTGCCCTGCTACCCGGTGGTGCCGAAATGCTGGCTGCCCTGCAAACGGCACAAAGCGAGTTCGATACGGCCCGCGTTGCCTACGAGACCGAACGGGCCCGCGAAGGCACGCAGGCCAATGCTACTGAATTAAAAAAGGAAGTGCTGGCCTTTATAAACGATAAGGTGGTGCTGTACCTGCGGGGTATGGAAGCGGTTAGCGAAGCCACTTATGGTGAATTTGCCCGCACCGTAGCCACCATTATTGCCGATAATAACGTGGTGATTAAAAAGCGCTTTGCCAAAGAACCCGGGGAATAGCTGCTTTTCAGACTATTAGACCCTGGAATTTAGAGTTTAGACATAAGATACAAGACATAAGATACAAGGCACAAGATTCAGGACATAAGACGCAAGACAATGATGGAGTACGGAACACGGTGCGCGGAATGCGGAACATGGAATCTGGTTTCTGGATTACCGGGTCACAGGATCACTGCTTTTTTGTTCATTGCCCATTGATTTGGCTGTGAACTGCCTACTGTGAACTGATTACTCATTGCTCATTGTTAATTATTAATTGATTTTTGGCTGCGAACTGTGAACTGCCGGCTGACGTCTCAGCCCTGGGGTGAAACTTTTGTAGTCCCGGGTGAAGCTCGGGGATCAAAGACCCCAACAATAAAAGCGGGGCAGGCACCTTTGCCCAATTGGAAATCTACCCCATCATGCCCCGCAAGTTAGTTCTGTTTGCAGGAGAGCAAAAACCCGGTCAGGGTTTGAATCCCTGACCGGGTTGATTAATTAACGGCCGGCTAATTGCGGTGCAAATGAATCATATATTCCATGGCAAATTGCTGCTTGCACCGCATATTTCGTGGGTGTCGCAAACCCCGGGTTTACACCCGGGGCTATTATAATAGCACCCCTATCGGGGTTTTCGTTTTATTTGTGGGTTGCCGACTAATTGCTTTTGTTCATTGTTCATTTCTGGCTGCTGGCTGTGAGCTGCGACCTGTGGACTGATTACTCATTGTTCATTGTTAATTATTAATTGATTTTTGGCTGCGAACTGTGAACTGCCTACTAATTCGGGGGAAAGGGCAGGGTAAAATAAAAGGTACTTCCTTTATTGGGTTCGCTTTCGGCACGGATGGTTCCCTGGTGACGCG
>JBFWMB010000171.1:0-3528 GCA_050251815.1 Salinivirgaceae bacterium
TTACAAAAACCAAAGGAGCCTTTACTTCCGATATGGCTTTGCTAAAGCTGATTTATCTGGCTACAACCAATATTGTTGAAAAATGGTCAAAGCCCATACCCAATTGGGGATCAGTTGCTTCTAAATTACAGATCATCTTTGGAGAAAGGGCCCGTATTGACATTAGAAAAAGTCATTTCAAATAAACCTTAGAGCATTGAACCCCTAACGGAAATCGAGTTTTGTTTAGCTATAAATCACAAAGAATGAGATCAAAAAAGGTTCTGAATATGCTTCAGAACCTCATTCTCCGTGGTAAATCTTATTGCTGGCAGGATGCTCTCCAGCAGAGCCTACTTCCTCTTCAGATTTACAAAATAAGTATAGTAAAAAAGTGTATTTTTACCCTAAATATATTTACATATTAACTCTGACACAGTTCAGCGTACACTCCCCGATTCGGGTCTATTCCATGAACTGTGTCAAGCTATTTTTTTTCTTTATTCAGGTGAGGGAGTAGGTTGCTATTGATTTATAAAGTGGGAAATCTTTTTTAACAAATCAGTTTTATTGATGGGTTTGGCAATAAAGTCGTCGCATCCGGCTTGTTTTATTTTATGCTGGTCGTTTTCGGTAGCGTAGGCTGATTGTGCAATTATCGGAATGTTAGGATTAACCTTTTTAATGTGTCGGGTGGCATCGAAACCATCCATTACCGGCATGCGCATGTCCATCAAAATCATGTGGATGTTTTTATTCGATGCAACGTTATCGATGGCTTCCTGTCCATTTCGCGCATGTATCAGGGTAAACTGGAAAACCTTATTGTCTTTTAGTAAGGCATGCAGGTACTGGTAGTTTGAGTCTTCATCCTCGGCAATAAGTATGGTGTAGTTTTCGCCAATACCTGCGAATGTTTCGGGTGCTTTTTTCAATGATTCTTTTGGAGCAGCAGCCTCGTAGGGAAGGGTGAGGGTAAAAGTGCTGCCTTTCCCTTTTTCAGATTCCAGCCTGATTGTTCCGCCCAGCAAAAGGGCATTTTCCTTAACAATGGAAAGACCAATTCCCAGACCACCCGGATTTATGGAAAGACTTTCGTTTTCCTGGGCAAAGCGTTCAAAAACCCGTTCTGTGTTTTCAGGGGCAATTCCAGTGCCAGTATCTTTTACGTAAACCGATAATTCCTTATTGCGAACGGAGTATCCGAACTCAACAAAACCTTTTAGGGTAAATTTGAACGCGTTTTCGAGCAGGTTACTTAGTATTTTATGGAGCTTTGATTTGTCGGAAACTATGTAGCTTTCGATATCGGAAAGCCCCTTGTTGAGGATAAGTGAAATATTGCGCCCGCTTGCTTTAATTTGGAATATGGATTGTAAATCGACCAGGAGTTCGTTTAGGTTGAAGGTTGTATTCTCAGCTTTTACCTGTTTGGTTTCCAGGGTTGAAATTTCAAGGATGTCGTCGATAACTTTTAGTAGCTGCATGCTGCTATGCAAAACTATCTTTGAATAGAATTGTCGTTTTTCGGGGGACAATTCCGGGTTATCGAGCAATTCGGCAAAGCCCATGATACCATTCATGGGAGTTCGTATTTCGTGCGATATGTTGTTTATAAAAACGGTTTTCAACTGGTTGCTTTGCTCTGCTTTTTCCTTGGCCAGCTTTAGCTCCTCATTTGATTGTTTTAGTTCTTTGTTGGCTAAAATTAATTGATTGGTACGTTCTTCAACTTTGGTTTCAAGGTTTTGTTTTGCCGCCAGCAATTCAGTATTCAATTGTTCCAGGGTGTTGTGTTGTTCCAGTTCTTTTAATTTGTTCTTGTAGTTTTTTCCAGAAAGCAGGATAGAAATTACCACAATTGGCAACAATGTCATGATAAATGAAAGGTAGTTTTCGCTGGTGAGCTGATTGCGTAAAATCACGGTAAAAACCAAAGCCAATGCCGATAATAGGTAAAATAAGGTTGAAGTAGTTGTATTCAGGTAAATAAAAAACACGGAAGAAATCAACACCAGAACAAAGGTTGAAAAGCCCAGAGTGGTAAAATCAATTCCGGTAATTATAGCTGCCCAAACCAATATAAGAAAGGTAACCAGGTTTATTATGCGATTGATTTGTGCCGGTTTTTTTATTTTGGTAAGCCAGAAAAAACTTAAAGAAGCCAGGGCCAATGCAGTAAAAATTACATCGAGTATTTGATAAATCAGGGTGTGTTCGGGGTTCCAGATATTTGATTTTGAGAAATCAAGAATTAAGGCAAAGATTGCAAATCCTATAAAAATGATACTTAAGTATTTCATTCGTGAAAAGTTCTCAAGTATAATTTTATCCCGGGCATTCCGATTTAACATACCTTTTATATTTTGGCTTATCCATGCAATAAACGAAAATTTTCGGGCATTGTTTCCAGTTGGTGAAAAGATTAATTTTCAGGGTTTAATTGTTTTGACAAGGTTACATAAAAAAAGGCATCTCAAATGAGACACCTTTTTATTTAGTTTTCTTTAAAAGCTATTCCTGGGTTTGTGTTTCGGTAACAGCATTTGGTTTTGCATCTGTGAGTTCCGGCTTAATAAGCACCAATTCTTCGATTAGGTGGCTGGCCCCGGCAAATTTATCGACAATAAAGAGTATGTACCGGATATCGAGGGCAATGTTACGACACATTTCCGGGTCGTACATCAGGTCGCTCATAGTTCCTTCCCAGTTTCGGTCGAAGTTTATCCCAATTAGCTGACCGTTGCCGTTTAAAACCGGGCTGCCTGAATTTCCGCCGGTAGTATGGTTCGATGCAATAAAACATACGGGCATGCTTCCATCGGCATTGGCATAATTTCCATAATCGCTGGTGCGATAAAGTTCTTTTAAACGTTCGGGAACTTTGTAGTCGTAAATGTCGGGATTGTCTTTTTCAATAATTCCGTCGAGCGTGGTTTGGTGCTGGTAGGTAACCGCATCACGTGGAACGTAATTATCCACTTGTCCGTAGGCTATGCGGAAGGTAGAATTGGCATCGGGAAAAAACACTTTATGGGTTTCCATTTCGCGCAGGCCTTTTACATAAAGCCGATGTAACGCTTCGTTTTTCTGATCAATGGCCCAAAGCTGGTTGCTGTAGAGCGAGCGATAAATGCTTACCGCTTGTTGGTAAAGTGCAAATAGCGGGTCGTTTTGGAGCTTTTTTTGCGCTGATGCATTGAAGTCCGAGATAAAACCAAGGGTTTTGTCCTGATAGGGGAAAACCGATTTTTTAAACAGGTAGTCGGCAAAAGCCACTACATTCCCTTTAAACTTTTTGTCAATCAATTGCAGCAATTCAGGATGGTATTTTTTGTCGATGTCGTTGTAAAAGAATTCAACAAAAGCAGCAAATACTTTTTTTCCGGTTTCCAAATCGTAATCTTTAAAAAAGCGTTCGGCTTCGGCGTTAAGTTCACTTTTAATTTTTTCAAGTTCTTCGGTACCTGTGGTTTTAGTTATTTCGTTAAGTTTACGGAACCCGGATACGAAGCGTACATTTTCGTGGCCTAATAAGGTTTCGGAAAA
>JBFWMB010000172.1:0-3505 GCA_050251815.1 Salinivirgaceae bacterium
TAAGTACTGTGAACATTGCGAAAGCGAACCGATTTTGGCGGTCAGTCGGGGTAAGGTTGCAAAAAGTGCCGAAGCCCAAAGTCCGGATACGGCTGAACGTTATATCGGATGAGTTAGGGTACTGGATAATTTGCTTAACGGGGGAAGCCTTTACCTTTGTTCCTGGATTTTGATACAGAGGACTAAACAGAAACAAGTTGAGAGACAAGAATCTGTTAAGAGGGTGCTTCGAGAAAATATCGGTCACAAGGTGGCGAAACTCAAGTTGTCAGCTTCTCCACATGGCATTACCAAATACGTGGTTCGATGAACAACACCTTTTCAACATGGAGAAAGTAATTACCAACACATTGCATCAGTACTATAATGCTGTACTGAATAAGGTTTAACAGGAGCCGTGTACGAGGCCCGTACGCACGGTTCTGTGAGAGGGATAAAGATGGGATAAAAATTATATCCTATCTTTACCCTACTCGATTGATCCCGGAAAATGTTTTCCGCGTATGTTGTAAATTGGGAGTATGTTTTTTTATATTTAAAACACAATACTACCTCGTGGAAACAGACATACATTTTTTCTTTTGTCGATAACTGGAAATATGCTATTTTGTATCTTCTCCGGCGCGGTAGTTCAATGGATAGAATAGAAGTTTCCTAAACTTTAGATCCGGGTTCGATTCCCGGCCGGGCTACTTTCGTAAAGGCTGTGATAGATGACATCATCAGTTGCAGCTTTTCTGTTTTTCTTCCGATACTCTTTTATTTTGACTCGTTATAATGACAAGGGATGCTAAAAACTATATTTCATTTTCAACATTAACATATTGTCATCTTTCAGATTGGCAAATAAGTTGTCGCCTTTACCGTCAAAAATTACGGTCGATAGGGTTATTTCGGCATTATCCGTAGCCTTGTATGCAACCTCCGGCATATAAACAAGGGCATAATTGTCTTTTATCTTATTCCAGTCGGTAACAATGAAACCACCACCGATGGGCGCAACTTTTAATTTTTCATTGAAAAATTTCTTTTCGAAACGCAAAAAGAAATAATCATTCAGGTTTTCAGCCCCGCGTTCGTGAACAAATCCGTGCATATACTGTAAATTAAGATAAGAACCATCCGAAAAATTGTAATCGCCACCCACTACAAATTTAATGTATGGTTTTGTTTTGTCCAAGACTACTGAATCCTGTGTAACAGGCCCGGACGACATTGGGTACAAAGCAGATAAATCATTGGTCATTATCACATCTTTTTCGGGAATAAATGTTGCTGCCTCAGCCCAGAATCCAATTCCGGCAATACTTGTTGCCAAATCAGCTCCGATGATATGGGTTCTTGCAAATGAAAGCTGAGAATTTATATTTATTTCATCAAGTATATCAACCGGAATAAAAGTATTTTTTGTAGCGAAAGGCAAGCCATCATAACCCCAAACATAGCTGATGGAGAAATCAACTCCTTTTGCAAAGCCTTTAAATTTAAAGCCGGCAGTAGCGCTTTTACCCAAATTGTAGCGTGGCATCAGGATGGTGTCGGAATAACTATTTAACACCATTCCCTGAGATAATTCCATTTGGGAGTTGAGTGCATTGGCAAAAATCCCGACGGGCATATTTGCCGGCTGGAATATTGGAATATAAACGCCCTGCAATGAGAAATCGTTAGAGATATAATAATGCAAGTTAATAGCATCGGAACCCCGGCGACGGCCAAAGTCAAGAATATCCTCCAAATCCAATGGATTAAGATTGTCGGTAGGATTGAGTTTGTCGGCTGTTCCCCAAACAATTCGCTGGCGGCCAATGGTTACATCTAAATTTTTGGAAAGAAAACCAAATAATTGAACATAAGCTTCCCTGACTTCGAGATTATAGGGGTCAACTATTCCCTTGTTGTACAAATCGCTTGATTGAGTACTATTTGGTAAACCAATATTCCGTAACCAAACTTCGGTGAAAAATTTTGAATTCTCCATTCTCTTGTCCAATTGCAAGGTTAGGCGGTTTTCATTCCACGCCCAGTCGTTTTTGTCATTAAGCAGGAGTCGTTCATCGGTTAACAATTCTCCTGACAGTTTAAGGCTGTTGTCTTCCTGTGCATTAGTTATGCTTGAAACGGAAACAAGCAGAAGCATAGAAAAAAATAAATTTCTTGTTTTCATAATCTATATTTTTTTGATTTGATTTCTAACGATTTTTGTTAACAAATTAAAGCTGTTAAACGCTGCTAATGCAATTTGATGCCCCTCCAAAACAAATTCTTTTATTGCTTGCGATTTGCCATTGGCTTTATCAAATTTTGTTGGGTGCTTTAACCCTTCAAGCATAATATATTTAACGCTTTTTTCATGTGCTTGAAAGTAAAGATTGATTAAGGTTTCCACACCGAATTTTGAGGTTTTCATTTCCTCCAAAATTGGCATAATATCTTTATTCAACATAGCCCTTTCGCCCGTAAACGATTTGAACGGGTTGAATTTATAGTTAATCAGGGTCTCCGTTGCCTGTCCTAAAACCATATCGCACTCATTATTGAAAATAGGTGTGATTAACTGTTCAAAATGCTCTTCTTTTAAGTTAGATAAATCGGCATCAATGAAAACGATAATATCGCTTGTTGAATACTCAACGCCTGTTGCCATGGCATACCCTTTCCCCTTATTTTCTTCCAGATGAATAGCCATTATTTCAATTTCTTCTTTCAGCGTTTCAATTATTTCCTTTGTGTTATCGGTAGAACCATCATTAACAACCACTATCTCGCTGACTATAACAGCCTTTGAAACAGACAGGATAACCTCCTTGATGGTTTTCTCTTCGTTAAATGCACATATTATTGCCGAAACTTTTTTCATTGCGATGATTTTAAATTACTAAACCTGTTTCTTTACAAACTGAATCCATTCAAAATGAGTTTTAGACTTGCCAAATGTTTGGTAAGTGATTGGTTCCCCAATTTTCACCTTTATTGTTTTCTCCTTTTTGTTAAAAATTTCGTGTGGTAATAAAACAAACTCAATCTTAGCCTCTATTCCCAGTGCTTTCCGTTCGGTATAGATAAAAAGAATAAATATTTCTTTCTTTAATTCTTGAAACCAAGCCGACACTTACATACCAGTACCAAAATTTGAAAAAACCTTTTTTTATTTTTTCTTTCATAGGATTATCATAATTTTTTAAGTAAAACAGCCCCACTTGAGTAACCACCCCCAAAAACAGATATAACGATGTTGTCGTTCCGCTTAAATTTGCTCCAATTATCGGATAAAACAATTGCCGTACTAGCCGAACCGGTATTGCCAAGCTCTTCAATATTTGTAAGAATTTGTGTGGTGTTTAATTTTAATTTTTTTGTAACAAAAGCTGTAATTCTGGCGTTTGCCTGATGAGGAATGAAATAATTCAACTGATTGACAGAAATATCGTTTTTGTATAAAATTTGTTCTGTTTCCTGTATCATGTGAGTACAGGCAAATTGAAAAACATCTTTACCAAAAGGC
>JBFWMB010000173.1:0-3496 GCA_050251815.1 Salinivirgaceae bacterium
GATTACAAAAGGCCTGTGAAGGTATATCGAGCCGCCGCTTAGATTTTCCTTTCCGCCCAATTGGGCGGAAAGGAAAATCTAACTTAACTTTGAATAAAAGTTGTCTAATGAAGGGGAGTATTTAAATGTTTGGTCGTGGAGGTATGACTGAAATAAAAGTAGGTAAAAAGAATGTTATAAAAACCATTTTTACTACCTCCATGTTTTCCGACAAAAACAATATGGGTTTTCAATATCAGCGATTAGTTCCTTTTGGATTTATTGAACTTGGCAGTTCATACGTTAACAACAATGAGCGCAAAGTAAATTCATACGGTTTTAACCTATTGACTTCAATAAGAACAAAAAAACTGGGTATGTTTATGCCTTCGTTTTCGACTACTGTTGCAAACTGGTATGAATCGGAACCTAAAAAACAAATTGGATTTGCAGGTGAGTTAAAATACAATTACAAATTTCAGAGAGCTCATATCAATTTTAGTGCTCGGTATGCTGATAGAAAGTTTTTCGGTAGAAACGATGGAAGATTGGAAATCAGGAGCAACGTCAATTATCCGCTTAAAAACACATCAAGATACTTATTATTACATTACAATTTAACAAAAAGCAACCCGGCACTCTACAACGGTGATGAATTGCTTTTTGGAACTACCAATACATTTGAAGAGAGCCGATTAACAATTAATCAACCCATCACAAAAAACCTGTTTTTGAATCTTGGACTCATGTCGGAAATGCGCTATGGTAATAATTTTTACAATTATTACCCCAGTGACCATTTACAAACCCGGAATGCCTTATTATATAACGCTCTCCGATACAGAGTTCCAAATACACAGAATATTTTCACTTTTACTCTAAAAGCAGGGTGGAATACCATTATGAATTACAGCAATGAATCGATAAATGTTTTTAAAAGCAATAATCATTGGTTTACATTAATAGCAAATACCAACTATCGCTCCAGAATATGGGGATTTTTTGCTTCCTACTATCATGGGCCATCAACTATAGCACAGCAATTAAATTATGTTACCAGAAATTATAATTCAAAAACTGTAAGGTTATTACCATACCTTGAATTGTTTTTAATACCAAAACATTTAAAACTTTCTATTAAACCAAATTATTTATATGATATCCCTGCAAAAACCAGTCGGATAAATATAGGAACTGATTTAATAGGTATTCCCGGCAAATCGTGGGTGCTAACATTTTCCAATGCATTAAGTTACTCTGCTAATATTGACAAGATTACCGAAGAAAAGTTTTCTTATACCAATTCTTATTTTGAGTTCAGAATTAAGAAAGACCTAAATATTAATCAACCACGTTATCAATACCATAACCTATCTATTTATTTCTTTAAAGATTTAAACGGCAATCAAATTAAGGATGCGGATGAACCCGGTATTAAAGATATTCTGTTCTCCATATCATTGGATGAAGAAAGACTTTTGGAACAGAAAAATTCAAATTCGGGTTTCTTTATGCCCATAGATTTGCTTTCAGATAATAACGGATTTGTTCAATACGAAAATATACCCAATGGATTTTATATATTAAAATACAATCCTATTGGCAAAATGGTTGGTTCATTTTCTTCAGAAACTAATGTGCAATATAAATACATTGGCAAAGATGAAACCTTATATATTCCTTATTTTGAGAACAATAAAATATTCGGTAAAGTAATTTTAAACCGATCTAAATTATCGAACCTGGGTACAATTGATCCAAGTAATATTAAGATTACTGCCGAAGATTCGCACGGAAAAAAACACACCACACTAACCGATATTAACGGCAACTTTACCATTTACGTACCCAATGTGGACCGATACAAAGTTAGGGTTAATAATATCTTTTTTGAGAACTTTGAACTGGAACAAAACGATTACGAAGTACAATTAAATGGCTACCGGCAGTTTGAAGTAAACTTTATTTTTAATGAGAAGAAACGAAAAATAAACTTCACGGCTTCGTACGATTATGGTTCTCGTCTCGATGGTCCCGGAGTGGAAATTGTGCGACGCACCAATTTGGCCGGAACAATTAAAGATGCTACCACTTTACAGCCAATAGCAGCCACTATTCGAATAATTGACGGACAGGGTAACGAAATAACATCAGCAAATTCAAATGCAAAAACAGGAGTCTTCACTACCAGTTTCATTGCAGGCGATGACTATAATGTTGAAGTAATGGCTGATGATTATTGGTTCTACGCTGAAAAACTTTACAGTAACCAGATAGTAACTTTTAAAAACCTTAAAAAAGATATACTCATTAAGGCAATAACTGTGGGTTCCATAATTCCGATGAATACCCTGAATTTTGCCAGCGGAAGTGCTGAAATACCGGCCACCTCGTTCCCCGAACTGGAACGACTGTTAAAAGTATTGCGTAAAAATCCGTCGGTTAAGATTGATGTGCATGGCCATGCCGACGATTTAGAGATTCGTGAAACTCAGGAAGACCTGGCCCTGGAACGTGCAAAAATTATTGCTAAATACCTTATCGCTAATGGGTATAACCGGGTTAAATACTCAGGCCATGCCAATACCAAGCCCATTGCTGATAATGATACAGAAACAGGTCGCGCACAAAACCGCAGGGTTGAAATAGTAGTTACCGGAAAATAATACTAGTTGAAGCATTCTTTTCAGAATGTAAACTCAATCACAAAAAAACTCCAATTAAAACAAGGAATCAATAAGCCTGTTTACTTCTTTCTTTTTTGAATAGAAGAAATCGAGGTGACCACACTCGGGTATTAAAAAGCAATGAGCGCATGAATCAACCTGCCGGGTGTTATTTAAAGGAGTGGCAACATCCATGGCTCCATAAATGGTTATAGCCTCATCTGCTTGTATTTGAATCGTTTGATTATTTTTTTGCTTAAAAAGTGTGTTGTAGGGAGTGTACCAGTTATTGACTATTAATAATAATGAATCTATGGCATCGACCGGTTTATGCTGGTAGGAATAATTGTATCCGTTTTGTTTTTTTAACAGCAAGTCACCCAAAAGCATATTGGGGTAAAATTTGTAAAATGAAGCATACAAATTCAAAAGTTTTTTTGTATTGTTTTTTCGGTAAGCTAGTAAGGCATCGATAAAAATCATGCCCTGTTCCAGGGTATAAAACTGTGAATAAAAAAACAGGCTAAAACGAACAGGATGGAACAATTCATCGGATTGAGAAGCTAAAACCTGTTCCAGCACCCAATTTAAGTTTAGCTCCGATACTCCCTTGTTTAAGCCTTTCAGTGAGTCGTAGTAAATGCAAAATTTTACAAGCTGCTCCTTAAATATTTGTTTATTAATAAGAAAGTTGTCGGGTGCCCTAACGCCTATTTGCACGTTGGTTTTAACCCTGTGGTTAAATTTTCTTGCATAAGTCTGGGCTATCATGGTTCCGTAACTGAAGCTCAATAGTGAGATTTTATGGTAATTTTCAATCTGACAAATTTGTTCTAAATCATTTGCTACCT
>JBFWMB010000174.1:0-3422 GCA_050251815.1 Salinivirgaceae bacterium
CTCCGACAGTGTAGTACATAAACGTATGGTAAGCATAGGTATTTCAGACGAAAAAAGAACTGAAATTACCACAGGACTGGTTGAAAAAGAAAGTATAGTGGTTATGGGCCAGGAAGTGTTGAAGGATAACCAGAAGGTAAAGATTACGGGAACTCCGAAAAAACTGTAAAATGAAGTTAACAGTACAATCTATAAAACGTCCGGCCGGTACTATCATGTTGATGATTGTGGTTATGGCGCTCGGTGTGGCCGGTTTTTTCCGCCTGCCAACCAACATGCTCCCCGATATTACTTACCCCATGGTGAAGGTGTACGTGTACTGGCCCGGTGCAACGCCCGAACAAATTGAAAACGAGGTGGCTTCGGTGGTGGAACGTAAAATGGCCACAGTGGACAACCTCGACTATATTGAATCGACCAGTGAAGAAGGCGTTTATACCCTGCTGGTCAATTTCGATTACAGTGTAAACCGCGACATTGCCTACCAGGACGTGCTGGCTAAAATGGGGCTGATAAAAAAAGAACTTCCGCAGGGAATCCTTGAACCCGTAATTTTTAAGGCCGACCCGTCGCAATTGCCTGTTGTAGAAATATTGGTATCATCCGAAAACATGAGCCTGACACAACTCCGTACCTGGGTCGAAAACGAATTTCAGGAGCAATTTGCATCGGTGAAAGGTTCGGCTGGAACAGCCCTTTCAGGAGGTATGATGCGCGAAATCAGGATACACATCGACCCGGTGAAGTTACAGGGCTTTTCTATTTCGCTCGCAGAAATCAGCCAACGGTTGAAAAACGAGAATATCGATATGGTAGGAGGCCGGATGCTCACCGATACGCGTGATTTTATCGTACGCACCTACAACGAATTTCAGTCGCTACAGGAAATAGAAAACCTCATCATCCGCAAATCAGGGAGCGACGGGCAGGTTTTGCTGAAAGACATTGCAACTGTTGAAGATTACCATGAATTACAGCGTATCCGCACCAAGTACAACGGCCACGAAGGGGTGCGCATTTCCATTTTTAAGCAGGCCGAAGCCAATGCCGTAACCGTTTCGGATTTAATTGCCGAACGGCTTGAAATACTTCGGGAGGAATTGCCGCCCACAACCCGGCTCGAAATGATTTACGACCAGGCCGAATACGTGCGGCTGGCTACCAATGGCGTGCGCGATGCCATGCTGATGGCCGCTTTGTTGGTGACGCTGGTTACTGCATTTTTTCTTTCCGGATGGCGGAGGGTACTTTCACTAGTATTTAGTTTACCCGTTACTATTCTGGGTACATTTTTTCTGATGGAATTACTGGGCTTTTCCATCAATATTTTCACACTGGGCGGGCTGGTGGTTGCTATGACTGTTGTACTCGACAACAGTGTGGTGATGCTCGAAAACATTACCCGCATCCAGGAAACTGAGAAAGAAACGCAGAACCCGGTTACCAAAGGCGCGTTACAAATCAGCGGCGCCATTGTAACCGCTACGCTCACATTCCTCGCGTTGTTCATCCCGTTTTTGCTCATTCCGGGCTTAACTTCACTGTTATTCCGCGAACTGGTGATTACCGTAGCCATCATTATTTTATTGTCGATGGTGGTTTCGCTAACGGTTACCCCCATGTTTATGGGAATGTTTTATCCCGAAGGGAAACCGGCTAAACAAAAGCACAGTTTTATTGCCCGGGTTTCCGATTACTTTATCAACGGGCTAATATTTATCTATAAACCCATTCTTCATTGGTCGTTAAAACTCCGCTGGCTCGTTTTATTGGCCTTTTTGCTGTTGCTCATTCCCGGGTATCAGTACCTGAAAAAAACCGGTTCCGAATTTCTGCCCAAAGCAAACGATGGGCTTATTACCGTGAAAGTGCTAATGCCCACCGGAACAGCAATGGAAGAAACCGACAGGGCTTTAAATCAGATTGAAAAGATTGTATCGCAGCAGGATTACATTCACGGGTATGCCACGCTGGCCGGTGGAAGAGTATGGGGATTGGTAACTACCGAAAGCGGTTTTGATGGTGAATTGAACATCCAGCTCGTACCAGCTGCCCAACGTCCCATGAATACCGATGAGTACGTGGCAAAACTACAACCTGTAATTATGAAGGCAGTTAAAGTGCCGGGTGCTGTGGTAAAGGTTTTTCATACCAAAATGAAAGGAATAAGGCAAACCGGCCAATTCGATATTGAACTTGAAATTGCAGCCCCTCGCAGTGAATCCATGCAAAGTATATTTAACCAGGCTTCTGCAATGAGAAACGAGCTTAAAGACTATGAATTCCTTTCGGGGTTGGATATTTCGTTACGGCTTACCAAGCCTGAATTTCAGGTAAAGGTTGACAGGCAAAAAGCATTCGATTTAGGGCTGAGTATCGACGATATTGGCGCTACCGTTAAAACCATGGTGGGCGGCAACGTGGCCACCCGTTATAAAGATGGAGCCTATTATTACCCCATCCGCGTGGTGATGGATGAACGTGAAATAAAATCGAAAAACGATTTGGAAAATATTTTTGTCTATTCAGCAACAGGAGCAAAAATTCCGCTAAAAACGGTAGCCGATGTGGTTAAAACCACCGGACCGGTGCAAATCGACCGTAAAAACCAGGACCGGGTGATTAAAGTAACCGCCAACGTAACCGGCACCAGCGTAGGCGATGCCACCTCAGCCATTAAAAAGCAGTTGGCAGGTTTTGAACTTCCGGCAGGTTATCGGTTGAGTTATGGCGGGCAATCGCAAATGCTGGCCGAAAATATGCAGCAAATGATGATTATCCTGCTTTTCGCGCTTTTCCTCGGATATGCCGTGATGGTGCTCTATTTCGAAAGCTTCCTGAAACCATTGATTATCATCATCCGCATTCCGTTGTCGCTGGCCGGAATTTCATACGCAATGTACATTACTGGCACGCCGGTTAGCGTAACTGCCCTCATCGGGATAATTATGCTCACCGGAATGGAAATCAACAACGGGGTACTGCTGCTAACTTTTATTGATGAACTCAGGGCGCAGGGCAAAAGCGTGACCGAAGCCATTAAAGAAGCAGCAATTGTAAGGCTTCGTCCCATTTTGATTACCGACATCAATAGCCTCTTCGGTCTGTTGCCGCTGGCATTGGTAATGGGTGACGGAACGGAAATGCTGCAACCCATGTCTATTGTGGTAATTGGCGGGTTGCTGTTCGGACTATTGCTGGTATTTATTTTTATACCTGTGGTGTATGCCATTTTGTACGGATATAAACCTAAAAAACAAGTTCAACCCATTATAACCTAAATAAAATGAACTATATTAGAACACAAGCAAACGAAATATATAGCTTCCTTCAACTTGAGTCATCGTTGGTTGGCGTGAAGTTTTTGTGGGAAGCCGACAAAATACCAGCCAGAGCAAAAGCACTCACTGGTCGTCGATCTT
>JBFWMB010000175.1:0-3394 GCA_050251815.1 Salinivirgaceae bacterium
GATACCAGATTCTTGTACCTGACCATCCCCCCATAGAAAAAAGCCAGCCCGGGTGTCATCAGAAACACAAGAGCCGATGCAACCAACATCCATGCCGTATCGGCAGGTATGAAATTGACCTAAACCTTGATCATGCCATCCTCCACCCGAAAGTTGTTACCGAAATTATCCCCTGCCTCATAGCCGGTGATCTTTGGTGTCCATCCGGTCAAATCCTTCCCGTTAAACATAATGAGAGGAATCTTCCCATACCGCCCATTATTACTATGGTACGATTTCACATTTCTTGTTATTTGTGAAAAAAATAAAAAACTTGAATTGTAGAAAAATATACTTATCTTTGTACCGCAAAACAATTTTAGTACAAAAATAACATGAGTATTGACGAAACCAAAGAATCAATTTTAAGCGTTGCCGATAAGTTATTCAGTCGCTTTGGGTTTCATAAAACTTCAATGGATGAAATCGCTAAAATTGCGCGGAAAGCCAAAGGTTCCTTATACTATCATTTTGCAAGCAAGGAGGAACTATTTAAGGAGGTAGTATCCATTGAAATGATAAACCTGAAAAATCAGCTGTCTTTTATTGTTAATAATCCTGATTTGACTTCATCTGAAAAGGTGAAAGATTATCTCGTTACACGAATGGAGATTCTCAATTCTGCTGCAAATTATCATGAAACGCTAAAAGCTGATTTTTTTGAACATTTTCATTTCATTGATGATTTGCGGACCGAATTAGATGCATGGGAAAAAGAAAACCTGAAAAAGATAATCCTACAAGGTGCTGAAAATGGTGAATTTGCAATAATTGGAGATATCGATGTTTTGTTAGACGTATTCATTATGGTTATAAAAGGGCTTGAGATCCCCTTCTTTCTACAGAACAAATATGTGAAATACGCTCCTCATTTTGAAGGTTTAATTGGCATACTCACCAAAGGTTTGTCCCGATAATTTTTTTTTACACCAAAACTGACTATAAAACGATTTAAGTATAAATATATTCAAAACAACAAAATATGAACACGTTCGCAGATGGCATAGTGAAATTTAAATGGCTGATAATTATAGCCGTTGCAGGATTAACCATATTCTTTGGTTATCAGGCCAAAGACTTGCCCATAAACGCCGATATAATAAGCTCTTTACCCGACGATGACCCTGCTGCCCGGTTGTACAAGGAGATAGGCACACAGTTTGGCGGCAACGATATGGGAATGATTGTTCTGGAAACCGATGATGTTTTTAAAGCAGAAGTCATTCAGCATATAAAACAGATTACTGACAGCCTTAAATTTACCAATGGCGTTTCAACCGTTACAAGTGTAACGAATATTCTCGATATCAAAAGCTCTGAATGGGGTATTGAAATCGGCAAGCTGGTTGATGAGTATGATTTGCCCGTTGAACAATCGCAGTTAGACAGCCTCAAAAACTATGTTTTCTCTAAAGAGATGTACAGGGGAGCTGTTGTTTCAGAGGACGGGACGGCAACCGCAATTATGTTCACGCTGCTACCTGAAGAAGATAACCAGGCTGTTGCGAAAGAAATTAAAGATAAAATTGAAGCATTGGATTTGCCCGAAACAGTTTACTATGGCGGGCTGCCAATGATGATGAACGACATTAACGATTTGATTGTTTCCGATATTGTTTGGCTTATTCCCATCGTTTTCCTCGTAATAGCCATTGTTTTATTGTTGAGTTTCAAATCTTTTAGCGGGGTATTGTTGCCGTTGCTTACAGCAGGCCTGGCCGTTATATGGACAATGGGATTAATGGCCGTAACCGGGTTTGAGCTGACCATTATTTCAAATATAATTCCGGTTGTGCTGCTTGCTGTGGGAAGCGCTTATACCATTCATGTGCTCAATAGTATCAACCACAATAAACTTGCAGACAGAAAACAGGCATTGGTTCAGGCACTTAGATATATTCTGGTTCCTGTAATACTGGCGGCGGTAACCACGGCCATCGGGTTTGTATCATTTGTTTTTGGGGCATACCTCACCATGATTAAAGATTTCGGTATATTTACTGCGGCGGGTACACTCATTGCTTTAATACTATCCCTGTTTTTTGTTCCCGCACTTATTTCGGGTTTATCGATGTACAACAAAAAGACTATCATCGAAAACGAAGAAAAGCAAACCCTGTTAACCCACAAAATTCTGTTGCCCTTAGTGAAATTTCTGTTTAAACATCCCAAATATACACTAACAGGCTGGGGAGTCCTGCTCATATTATGTATTGGCGGCATAACGCTGATAAAAACCAGTGTAAACATGGCCGACTATTTCAAGAAAGATAATCCAACAAGGGTTGCAGAGGATGTTATGCAGAAAAAATTTGGCGGCTCATTACCGGTATTTGTTGTTTTTGAAGGTGATATGCAAAGTCCTGAGGTACTGAAGATGATGATTGACACCGAACATTTCATGAAGGAAGACCCGAATATTGAAATAACACAGTCGGTAGCAGACCTGATTGAACAAATGAACGATGCCATGGGCGAAGGTGAAGAAATACCAGACGACAAGGCAAAAATTGAACAATTATGGTTTCTGCTCGATGGGCAGGAGATTATGCCCCAACTCGTGAATGATGACCTGACCAAAGGAATTATTCAATCGAAATTTGCATCGGTCGACAGTAAAGAACTTGAGGAGTTTACGGCAAAAATGGACCGGTTCATCGAGGATAACACGAACGAACACTGTAAAATTGAATTGACCGGCTTGCCGTCGGTGTATGTCAGGCTTAACAGCAGTTTAATAAATAGCCAGTATAACAGCTTGTTGATAGCCATTATTATGGTTGTGTTAATTGTAGGCTTGATATTGCGATCCGCTACAAAAGGGATTTTTGCCGCCATACCCGTTGTTGCAACAATCATCGTGTTATTCGGGTTCATGGGTATAACCGGTATCCCCCTCGATATTGCTACCGTACTTGTGGCCAGCATTGCCCTGGGTATCGGCATCGATTATTCCATCCATGTAATTACCGGTTTCAATAATCATTTGATGAACAACGGCGATGCTGAAAAAGCCCTGGAAGAAACCATATTGCTCAGTGGGAAAGCGATAATTATCAATATTATATCGGTATCAGCAGGATTTTTAGTCCTTCTGTTTTCGCAAATCGTGCCCTTGCAAAACTTCGGGTTACTGGTTGCCATAAGTATGTTTGGCTCCGGGTTTGGGGCTTTAACGCTATTACCGGTTATTTTAATCCTCGTGAACCGAAAACGTAAAATAATAGCAAATAATCATTAACAATTAAAAATGAAAAGTATGAAATCAAAAATTCAAACAGCGGTAATAACCGCCATTATCGTAGCAGTAGGTATTTTTTATGCAAATTCACAGGATGCAAGCGCCATCCTTAAA
>JBFWMB010000176.1:0-2767 GCA_050251815.1 Salinivirgaceae bacterium
ATTGCGGATTGGATTGTAAATTTCTTAACAAAATGTAGTATAACTGATGCTAAAATGGAGTCGTTTAACGATTGGTCGGAAGCTTTTCAGCTAAAGTTTCAGGTCGATTTGGAGGCAGAACCCTGGTTTAATCAGCTCCGTAGATCGGGCTTGCTGGTTTTGTAGTGCTTGCTTTTATTACTTAATTTGATTCGTTTAGGATTGTAGTGTAAAGTGAATTAATTATATATTAGACTTTTTTTAATGTTTTCAATGTATGAAAAATGAAAAAATTGGGATTCGCAATGCCCGGCCCGATGAATTTGAAAGCTTAGGTCAATTGATGGTTAAGGTATATTCACAGCTCGAGGGTTTTCCCAAACCCGATGAACAACCAGCCTATTACGAAATGCTGGCAAGCATTGGGCAACAAACCTTAAAGCCCTGTACTGAACTTTTAGTAGCGGTAACCAAAGATGATGTAGTTGCCGGCGGAGTGGTTTATTTCAGCGATATGCAGTATTATGGTTCAGGAGGAACGGCTACTCAGGAAAAGAATGCTTCCGGTTTTCGTTTGTTAGCCGTCGATCCGGCTTTCAGGGGATTGGGTATTGGTTATCAATTAACCAGGGAATGCATCGAAAAGGCCCGGTTTCATAAAAATCAGCAGGTGGTGATTCATACCACCCAAGCCATGCAAACTGCCTGGAAAATGTATGAAAAAATTGGATTTGTCCGTTCCCTTGATTTGGATTTTATGCAGGGACAATTGCCTGTTTTTGGTTTTCGTTTGAAATTATAGCGGATTTTTACACGAAAATACAACTGACAGGTTCAAGGAAAAACTGTATATGTTTAGGTGTTTGAACGACCTGATTTCATTTGTTGAATTGACACATAGAGATGATCGATATTCTTTTTAGTACTTAATAAATGCATTGTTTCCATAATTGAATTGTATTCATCCAAAGAAATCAATACAGCACCTTTCCCGTTTTTTCTTTTAATTATCTATGTTTCGTTGTCGACTTCCACACTGTCCAGGTTTTTTTTCAAGCCTGCACGAAATTCATAATAATTTACAGCAATCATATTCATAGTTTTAATTTAATAAAGAACCGCCTTAGGCTTTATTCTACTATAAATTTCTGTATTTCAGGTTTTATTCCGGGCTGCGACAAACTTATAAAGTAAATGCCCGAAGGATAATCTGAAACATCGATGTATGTTTCAGGGCATTCGACCGATTGGCTGTGCAACAAAGAACCCAGGGTGTTGTAAATTTTTAGGCTTGCCGCCGGGTTGTTATTGGCTGGTGTGTAGCTTATGGTCAGGTGGTTGGTGGCCGGGTTTGGGAATAGTTTAAATGCCGCAGCTTGCTTCTGCTCAATTCCGGTAAGCGTTTCAAGCACTATGGTTAAAGGCAGTGTTTCAAAATCGTTAATCTGAATGGCGATTTCGCGGCTTTGGTATCCTTCGGCCGAAACCTGCAACAGGTAGTTTCCGGCTTTCAAGTAGCGGTAAAAAGCACCGTTGGCTTGTGAATAAACCTCCGAATTATCGGCATCGTGATCTACAAGGGTTATTTTCGCCTGCAAGGGATTGCCCAGGGTATCGGTAACCATTCCCTGGATGCCATAAAGCGCCTGGTTTAAATAATTAAGAAACGAACGGTAGGTTTTTTCCCAATAAGCAGGCAAGGTTGATGCATCGGGGAGTTTTTCTGCACTTAGCTCTGAGGTTACTTCACGACCTTGCAAAAAGTAAGTCACATAATCCTGGCGACCGCCGTTAATCCGGTACCATTCCCAGCCAATGGTAACCCCATTGTTAAAATCATTCATGTAGTAGGGGTCTATGTCATGGACTGTGTCAACAAATTCGCGACAAATCAGGTCAAACCAATCGTTGTCGGGATGTCTTCGCCAGGTTTCTGAATTCATAACAGAATCGTCCCATGGGTAATTCAATACTTCGGCACCCCCATGGTGGTTCATCGATAAGGAAAAATCTCGCTTTTGCATGTATTCCATCATAAGCAGCGTTTCCGCTTGACGTCCTGAATTCACGTCCTGTTGAAGGCCTGCGGCAGGGTCGGGAAAGTTTCGGTTCAAATCCACGCCATGGGCATTATAGCGGGTTGCACCATCCACCGTATGGTTGCCGGTTTTGTAGGCGCCATCGGGGTTGGCCAAAGGGTTGATGTAGATTTCCAGTTTATCGACCAGGTTTTTTATCCGGTCATCGGAATAATTTTTCAGCAAATAATCGGCTAAGCGCAGCATCAGCACGTAACCGGTCAATTCGTCCCCATGCATCGACGAGGTGTAAAAAACCCTGGGTTCGGCTTCGTCAATAGCCGGATTGTCTGAAATTTTTAATGCCAGCAACAGGCGGTCATTCACCGAGTATCCAATGGTATCAATCGTACACAACGCTGGATAATCAATGGTGAATTTCTGCATCAAATCCAAATAGGTCTGGTAAGTTGGGTAAGCATCCCACGAGGCCATTTCGCTGACAGAAGCGGCCATGGTATGTTCAAGCAACAGCGACGGGGCAGTGCGTGTTGTAAAAGGAATATTTAATTCGAGCAGGGTTTGGTATTGGGCACGATTCACATAAACGTCGGCTTTTCCGTTTTTGATTCTATCAACCGACCACGAACCAACGGCAGGAATTTGCCGCAGGAAAGCTTCATCGATGCCAAGAACCAGTTTGCCCCGTTGTTCCAGTTGCATTAGAGGCGACTGCTGGGCCTTTGCCACCAAAACCAGACTAAAAATCA